>JAFQZU010000003.1 GCA_017405805.1 Lachnospiraceae bacterium | reverse complement strand
GATCAACAAGAACGCCGTCATGAAGTGCGACGTGGCCAAGGGAACCCTGATCACCTACGACATGGTGGATCTGGATACCAGCACCCTCATCTACAAGCTCAGAAAAGAGCAGGATGCCATGTACGGCAAAAATATCCTGAAATGATTTTCAGGGAGACCCCTGCTTATAAGGACGCCCCGCGCCGCAGCTGCGGCACGGGGCGTCTTTTTTCGCGGTGCCGGAGGCGGAGCTTGAAATTTTGACAAAAAATTTTCCTGCATTATTCAAAACCGTAGTCAAAGCGCATAAAAAAATACAATCTGTTCAGATTGCGCTTGTGCAAGTACTACAGTATAATAAAGGATGTAGTAATGAATACTGCGGGAAGCAGACCTACGGATAAACGGGAGGCGAAGACATGACCGAGTATAACAAGGTGACACCGGAAATCATTGAACAATTAAAGGCTGCAGCACCCGGCCACATTGTGACAGGCGAAGATATCAGTGCTGACTATGGTCGCGACGAGATGCCGATCTACGGCGAGAATATGCCGGAAGCGGTTCTGCAGGCCACATCGGCGGAAGAGATCGCTGCAGTGGTAAAGATCTGCAACGAGAATAAGATTCCTGTTACCACCAGAGGTGCAGGCACCGGTCTTGTAGGCGGATGTGTGCCGGTCTATGGCGGTATTGTCATTGAGACCATCAAAATGAACAAGATCCTCGGCTACGATCTGGAGAACTTCAGCGTGACGATCGAGCCCGGCGTACTGCTCAAGGATCTTGCAGAGGACGCTCTCACGAAGGGTATGATGTATCCCCCGGATCCGGGCGAGAAGCTGGCTACGGTCGGCGGCAACGTATCCACCAACGCAGGCGGCATGCGCGCCGTCAAATACGGCACGACCAGAGATTACGTGCTGGCGATGAAGGTGGTCCTTCCCAGCGGCGAGATCACGAGTTTTGGCGCAAAGGTCTCCAAGACCAGCTCGGGCTACAGCCTCCTGAACCTGATCATCGGTTCCGAGGGAACGCTGGGCATCGTAGTTGAGCTGACGCTCAAGCTCATCCCCGCTCCCAAGAACACCATTTCCCTGATCGTTCCCTTCCCGGATCTGGAGACCGCTATCTCCACCGTTCCGAAGGTAAAGATGGCCAACATGGATCCGCAGGCGCTGGAGTTCATGGAGAGAGAGATCATCCTCGCATCCGAGCGTTATGTGGGACGTGAAGTATTCCCGAAACAGGTGGAAGGCATCGATATCGGCGCATATCTGATGATCACTCTGGACGGCGACAATGAGGACGAGCTGATGACCCGCGTTGAGAAAGCTGCCGAGCTCCTTCTGGAGGAAGGCGCGGTTGACGTCATGGTCGTCGACAACCCGCAGAAGCTCCGCGACGCATGGGCGACCCGCTCCAGCTTCCTCGAGGCGATCATGGAAGAGACCAAGCTTCTTGACGAGTGCGACGTCGTCGTTCCGATCAAGGAGATCGCGAGATTCCTCACCTTCGCAAAGAAGGTCGGCGAGGAGTGCGGCCTGGAGATCAAGAGCTTCGGCCATGCCGGCGATGGCAACCTGCACATCTATCAGTGCAGCAACGATCTCGAGAAGGAAGAGTTCGAGAAGCGCGTAGACACCTACTTCCAGAGACTGTACAAGGAAGCAGTGGACTGCGGTGGCCTCGTCTCCGGCGAGCACGGCATCGGACGCGGCAAGGTCAAATATCTGGTCGAATCCGTCGGCGAGACCAACATGGAACTGATGCGCGGCATCAAGAACGTCTTCGATCCGAACCTGATCCTGAATCCCGGCAAGGTCTGCTATCAGGCCTGACCGGTCCGGAAGACGCGCTCCGGCGCGGGCAGATCATAACACAGACAAAAAGAGGGACAGGTGCCAGGCACCTGTCCCTCTTGCAGTTTTCTTTTTTTGCGGGGCGCCTTGCGGCGGATCTCAGTTGCGGCGCTTTCCGGTAATGGAAAGGATGCGGACGAAGAGGTTCACGCAGTCGAGATAGATGTCCGCCGCCGAGTCCACCGCGTTGTCCAGCGTCTTGGGATACTGCTGCGCCCGGTTCCAGTCGTAGCCGATGTAGCCGCAGAAGATGAGGGCTACCGCAAAATCGATGATGGTCGGATTGATGCCCAGGATGAAGCCCAGGACCAGTTCCACCACGATGCAGCCGATCAGCGAGACGAAAAGCGTCCTGCCAAGGCCCTGGAAGAAGGCGGGGTACAGCATGGACAGGATCACCATGATGAAGGTCACGAGGCCTGTCGCGATGAAGGCGTAGGCCACGGAGGTCGCGGTGAAGAAGTACACGTAGTAGGTGAGCAGAAGTCCCATAAAAGCGGCCATTCCGGTAAAGCCGGCGAAGCTGACCGCCGGATTCGAGGACTTGTGCACGACCATCGAGCAGCCGATGGTCCCGGCAAAATACAGGACGACGATAAGCAGATAATTCATCTGCAGGATCACCGGCGTGAAAAAGAGGGACATCACGATGTTGATCAGCGCGCCCCAGAGCAGGGTCAGGCCGATGGTCATGTTGTAGGTCTTTTCCGAAACGCTTACGCCGGTGTAATTGTACAGGCGCTGTTCTTTAAAGCTGTTTGCTGAATTTTCCATAATAGTCTCCAATCTGCCGCCGGAAGCGGCGCTTTTTTTGCCCGGGAGGCTCCTCCCGGCTTCCTTGGAGGTATTATAGCGCTTTTTGTCAAAAAGAAAAATGAAATGTATGTGAAAACAGGAAGTCTTGATATTCCTTCATTTATATGTAATAATTCCGAAGTATGCATCTAATAATACAATCATATCGGTATAACAGTACCCGGAGGTAGACCGAGAATGCTGGAAGTAAAAAATATATCATTCGGCGTGGAAGAGGATAATCAGCAGGTAGAGATCATCCGCGACATCAGCCTCACGATCCCGGACGACAAAATGGTCGTCGTCACGGGTCCTAACGGCGGCGGCAAATCCACGCTTGCCCGTCTGATCGCCGGTATCGAAAAGCCCACGAGCGGTCAGATATTCCTGAACGGCGAAGACATCACGGACATGTCCATTACGGACCGCGCAAGGCGCGGCATCGGCTTTGCGTTTCAGCAGCCCGTCAAGTTCAAGGGCATCAGTGTCTTTGACCTTCTGAAGATCGCCGCGGGAAAACGCCTGTCCATGGCGGACGCCTGCGAATATCTCGCAAAAGTCGGGCTGTGCGCGCTGGACTATATTGAGAGAGAAGTGAACAGCTCTTTGTCCGGCGGCGAGCTCAAGAGGATCGAGATCGCGACCGTGCTGGCCAGGGGGGCGGCGGTGTCTGTTTTTGACGAGCCGGAGGCCGGAATCGATCTGTGGAGCTTCCGCAACCTGATCGAAGTGTTCGAGGGCATGCGCAAGAGCATCAAAGGGAGTTCCATCCTGATCATCTCGCATCAGGAGAGGATCCTGAACATCGCGGACGAGATCATCGTCATTAAGGACGGCAGAGTGGAGAGCCAGGGAGATAAGGAGACGATCCTCCCGCACCTGATCGGAACGACTTCGGCCGTGGCGGAGTGCCGGATGAGCGGCCCCTCGAAGGGAGGCAAGTGATTATGCTGAAAGTAAAAGAACTCGACGAGATCCAGAAGCGCCTGATCATGGAGGTCGCGGACCTGCACAAGGTGCCGGAGGGCGCCTACAATATCCGCGCCAACGGCCAGTCGGCCGGCAGGGCCTCCACCTACAATATTGAGATCATCCCCAAGGAAGGCGGGAGCGGCCTGGACATCCGCATTAAGCCCGGCACCAAGAACCAGAGTGTGCATATCCCCGTTGTCCTGACGGAGAGCGGCCTTAAGGAAGTGGTCTACAACGACTTTTATATCGGCGAGGATTCGGACGTGACCATCGTCGCGGGCTGCGGCATCGACAACTGCGGCCAGCAGGATTCCCAGCACGACGGCATCCACCGCTTCTACGTCGGCAAAAACGCCAAGATCCGCTACGTGGAGAAGCACTACGGCTCCGGCACCGGAACCGGCAAAAGGATCCTCAATCCCGGGACCGAGGTCTATCAGGAAGAGGGCAGCTCCGTGGAGATGGAGATGGTCCAGATCAAGGGCGTCGACGACACGGTCCGCACGACCACCGCAGAGCTGGCGGCCGGCGCAAGGCTTGTGGTCCGTGAGCGCCTGATGACACACGGCGAGCAGCGCGCCATCAGCAACTATGTCGTCAACCTCAACGGCGAGGGAAGCAGCGCCGACGTGGTGTCCCGCTCCGTGGCCAGGGACAACTCCTACCAGAAATTCGACGCTAAGCTCGTCGGAAGCGCCGCCTGCTCCGGCCACACCGAGTGCGATTCCATCATTATGGACAACGGCAGGATCCTTGCGGTTCCCGGCCTTGAAGCCAACAGCGTGGATGCTGCGCTGGTGCACGAGGCGGCCATCGGCAAGATCGCCGGCGATCAGATCATCAAGCTGATGACACTGGGGCTTACGGAGGCTGAGGCGGAAGAGCAGATCATAAATGGATTCTTGAAGTAAAATATCAGAAGGGCGTGTGAAAAATGAGAAATCGTTTTTCACACGCCCTTTTTGTGTTTGAAAATTTTGCTCATTCAGGTTAAAAATGGGCAAAAGCCCCCTACCCCATAAGAT
>JAFQZU010000037.1 GCA_017405805.1 Lachnospiraceae bacterium | reverse complement strand
TCTGCGTGTTAGACTTCATTTGAAATACCTCTTTGTTATATAAGATTTTTACCAACCGCCAAGTCAGTAAATCTTATTCTACTCTGAGGTATTTTTTCTTTTCAACGTCCACCACGATTTAAACTATACAGGAAGCTTTCTGAAAAAACAGTTTTCTTCTATAATTAATATTGTAGCTTTGACGCTTTCTGAATGGAAATTGCGATTATTTATTCCATCCATTGACGTATTCTATATAGGGATAGTGAAAGGCAGAACCTGATCTCCTGCCAGGTTCTGCCTTTATCATTTTCTCTCTGTCAGATTTCTCTGGTCCACAGGGAAGCCATCGCGGGGCCGCCGCCCACGCAGAGAGACGCACAGCCGATCTTGTAGTCGTTGCGCTGCATCTCATAGATCATGCTGACAATAATGCGCAGTGCGCTGCAGCCCACCGGATGTCCGAGCGCGATGCCGGAGCCGTTGACGTTGGTCCTGTCCATGGGCAGTTCATAGCCGTAATCATCCTTGAGCTTGCGGATGACACCGATGACCTGCGCCGCAAAAGCCTCGTTGACCTCAAAATAATCGACATCCTCAAACTTGATGCCAGCCCTGTCGAGGCACTTCGGAATGGCCACCGCGGGGCCGAGGCCCATGACGCGGGGCTCCACGCCCTCGCCGCAGATGTGCAGCATCTTCACAAGGGGCTTGATCCCGAGCTCTTCCGCCTTGTCCTTGCTCATGACGACCACGGCGCAGGCGGCGTCATTCAGGCCGGAAGCATTGGCCGCCGTGACCACGCCGTCCTTCTTGAACACCGGCTTCAGCTTGGAGATGCTCTCCATGGTGCAGTTGCGGATCGGATGCTCATCTGTATCGATGACGACGTCACCCTTGCGGCTCTTAATGGTTACAGGGATGATCTCGTCCTTGAACTTGCCCTCTTCGATTGCTTTGCAGGCGTTCTGATGGGAGCGGACCGCGATCTCGTCACACTCTTCACGGGTGATTCCGTAGAGCTCTGCGACATTTTCCGCCGTCACGCCCATATGGCCGTTGGAGAGCTCGTCGACGAGGCCGTCATGCAGCATGCTGTCCTCTATGGAGCCGGGTCCCATTCTGTATCCGTCTCTTGCCTTGGGAAGAAGGTACGGCGCATTGGACATGCTCTCTGTGCCGATGACAAGGCCGATCTCGGCTTTGCCGAGCTGGATGTCATTACAGATGATCTCCAGCGCTCTCATGCCGGAACCGCAGTTCTGGTTGACGTTGACCGCATTGGAGGAAGCGGGGCAGCCAATCCGGTAGCTGACCTGTCTCGCGGGAAGGGATCCCTGCATCCCCGCAAAAACCTCACCCATTGCGACGTCCTGAATCTGTTCCGGTTTGATTCCCGCGCGACGGATGGCCTCCGTCCCCGCGATGATCGCGAGATCACGCGCGCTGACACTCTTGAACTGCCCAAGAAATTTTCCGATCGGGGTGCGGCAGGCACTGACAATCACTACTTCTTTTGTCTCCATGGTAATAACCTCTCCTATATTCAATTTGACGCATTTTTATTCCACGGAAGTAATGATAGCAAACGTCTTCTTTCCCGCTCAAATTGTCTATAGTGATGCCCCCGATAATGATGTTTTATTACCGAAACAAAAAACAGCAAGGAGGCAGGGCACAAAAACCCACACCTCCTTGCTGTATAAATATTCATATTTTGGTATTTTTTATTTCTTTTTCTCGGGATCTCTGCCTGCAATGGCCTTGGCCATATTCTTGAGCTGGATCTCGTTCGTGCCGCCGAAGATAGGGAAGATTCGGGAATCACGGAACAGCTTCTCAATGCGGTACTCGTGCATATATCCGTATCCGCCGAAGATCTGCATCGCATCGTAGGCGTTCTGATAAGCCACATCCGTGACGAACTTCTTGAGGCCTGCGGTCATGTTCCTGTCCTCGTAACCTGCTGCCAGTGTATCGAAAGTCGTGTACAGATAACTGCGCGCTGCATACAGTCTCTCCTGCATCCGGGCAATCTTGAAGCCGACGCCCTGGTGGTCGATGATGCGCTTGCCAAACTGTCTCCTGACCTTTGCATACGCAACCGCCTCATCGAAGCATGCCTGTGCAAGACCGAGATAGATCGCACTTCCGCCCGGACGTCCCCACATCTGGATATGGTTCATGGAAGCGCCGAAACCTCCGCCGACTTCACCGATGACATGATCCGCGGGAACTACGACGTCCTCAAAGATCAGCTCGCCGGTAGGGGAGAGCTTCATGCCCATCTTGTCCTCGTGTTTGCCGATCTGCACGCCGCGGTCCTTCTCTACGAAGAAGAAGGTCACGCCTTCGCGTGCGCTCTTTGTCTTGTCTGTCCATGCAGCGACGCAGAAGTGATCCGCGTACTCTGCCGCATTGGTGATGAAGCACTTCGTGCCGTTGATGACGTACTCATCGCCCTTCTTCACAGCAGTCGTGCGCATCGCAGCAGCATCTGAGCCTGCGTCGGGCTCGGTCAGTGCGAAGCAGCCGAGAGTCTTGCCGGCGAGATAAATCTCTGCCCACTCACGCTTCTTCTCTTCAGGCATGGAAGTCGCCAGAATGTAGCCGAAGTGAGAGCCGTTGGAATTGAAGCTGAAGGTAAAGCCCGCTTCAACCCTTGCCATCTCCTCGTGGATGATTGCGATCGTCTTGGGGTCAAAACCAAGTCCGCCGTACTCCTCCGGAATACTCATTGCATAGTAGCCGGCGTCGACCATCACCTGGTGGACATCCATGGGATAGCATCCCTTGCCGCCGTCAGCGGCTTCATACTCCTGGATCTTCTCCCATGTCAGTTCCTTCTCGAGGATTCTGCGGGCGTTGAGAGCCAGGTCTTTCTGTTCTTCTGTGGCAAGCTTATAACTGACTTCCAGTTCCATTCTTTCTCTCCTTTTCGATACAGTATTCTTACTTCGTTGTCAGGCTTCCTCAATAAAATCTATGAATCCCCGATCCAGGATCTTATCGCCGCTCTGTGCGTTGACAAGGCGGAAGACGATGCCGTTCTCCTTTTTCCATCCCATGAAGACGAGGCTGTCTCCCGGATAGCAGAAGCTGCGCATCTGAGCGGAGATCTTCTTCATGCGCTCCGGATGACCCGGCGCACATGCCTTGATTCCCCATCTTGCCGCATATCCAAGACTGCATAGGCCCTGCATGATCGGAGCTTTAAAACCGCGTGACTTTGCGTACTCTCTGTCCACGTGCGCGGGGAGGGTATCACTTGTCAGGCGATACAGAAGGTTCTGTGTTTCGCTGATGCTGTCCTCAAAGACATAATCCGGCTTCCGGTCCTCCGGAATAGTGACCGTGCTCTTCGGGAGCGGTTCTCCGCCGAAGCCGCCGTAAGCAGAGAGCAGATGCGTGCCGCGGTTGACCGCGACAAGCCGTCCCGCCTCATCATAAACTTCGACCTCTGTGCGCACTGCGACGCCCTTTCCCTCTCCGCGGTCAAAGATATTTTTGACCTTGTCCTTCAGAAGGAGCGTTCCCTTGATCGGGTCGATCGGACGAATGATCTCAAGCTCGTGATCCATGTGCGTTCCACCGGGCCACTTTCCAAGGTCATTCTCTGAAAAAGCGATCAGATCCGAATAGGGACAGTACGGTCCCGTACTCTGTGGGGTGACGCCGAACTGTCCGTTCCAGTACACGCTCGAGAGATACGTGGGGAGCGTCTTCATGTCCTTCTCATAGGTATACTCCAACTCATCCGCTTTCGCACCAACACCGAGTGCGTAGATCACAAGGTCGCGCCATGTGTAGTCGATTTTGCGGGAGCCCACTGTTTTGCCGATATAGCTCTTAAGGCCTTCAATGTCCATACTGTCCTCCTGCATACAGATTGCTCTGCCTATACACACAAACTGTTCTGTACAAGAAACATTGTAGAGTACCTTGACGCCAGGCATCAAATTGTTAATATTTATCCGCCTGATAAACGTCAGCTATCTTCCCCGGCCTCTTCCGCCTGCATGATCCGGACGATCTCTCCCACATCCGGAAGATTTTCCAGTTCATAAACCACTCTCTGCAGGCGCTCCGGGAGCTCTCTCGGGAGCTGTTTTCCCGAAAACTGTATACATCCCTCCGCCTTGGCCAGCATGTCCCTCTGCCGCATCGGTTTTTCCGGACTGCCCAGTGTCTGTGTGAGCGTGTGCTCGTAGACAGTCCCGTCTCTCATGTCTATAACGATCCTGACAGGGCAAACCTTTCCGTGATACTGTTTTTCCAATGCAGGATCCACGATCCCGTCCACCTTTGCAGTCAGTCTCTGCACATTCTTCCTGGCGATGCGTTCCTCCGTAAAGTCAGAGAGCGTCAGAGTGCCTTCTGTCAGCGCACACGCAACGCTGTAAGGTATGCTGAACTGTGCATCGACGACGGTTCGGGGATGATGCCTTACCTCCTCCGGGACGCATGCACAAACGTAGAGATGCCGGTTCATATAGATGCGCACGTGCTCGATCTCTTCCGGATCCGGCTGAAAAAGCTCCCTCGCCTCGAGTGCCGCGTTGACCGGCGGATGGATCGGCCTGGCGCACGGCCACGGCTTCAGTCCCAGCTCATTTTGTGCGAGTCTCGTCCCGAGTCCTTCCCTGGCTGCGGCGGGGTCGTACCGGTCGTGCAGATAGACATGATAGAGCCCGTACAGCCCCTCGAAGGTGTGCTGTATGCCCCGAATCCCGCACGCAGCAAGTTCAGCGGATTCAATGGCCGCCTTCACCATAAACCCCGGCTGCAGGCGTTTGCTCTCCGCCGAATCTGTGACGGCTTGATAGTTGCCGGACATATGGCTGTATGCCATGCCAAACGCATTGACGAACTGTTCCGCTGTGAACTGCATGATCTTTCCCGCGGCGACCGCTGCTCCGAAGATTCCGAACATAGTCGTATAATTCCAGCCGCCCTCCACGATTCCGATCGTAGCAGCCCGGGCGAGCCTGCAGTGAATATCGAGCCCCAGGGCGACTGCCGTCAAAAAATCTTTTCCTGACACATTTCCCGCGCGCTCCGCAGCCGCAAGGGCCGCCGGCACGACCACAACGCCCGTGTGCAGGAGCGCCGGATCATATGTGTCGTCAAAATCATAGGCGTGAATCATCGCGGCATTGATCATGCCAGCGATCTGCGCGGGATATTTTTTCCCATAGACAAGGACAGAAGCCTCCCTCGTGCCTCCCCAGCGATCGGCCAGTTCCAGAAGATCTTCGATCCTGTGCCAGGAGGCGCCGGCGGCAGCGACCGAAAGGCAGTCAAAAATATCTGCCTTCGTAATCGACAGTGCACTGCCTGTCTGATCGAACGAAAACGCTTCCGCGTACTCCGCGAGTTCAAATGCAAGTTCTTTTTCCATCCTTCAGCCCCCGATCCGCAGCCGTATTCAACGCCGCCTTGTTTTTTCCTGTGATCTGCTTTCTCACACCGGCCCGAAGACTTTGTGTGGAAGATAAGCCTCTTCCAGATAATTCACGTCTTCTTCCGTCAGAGCGATCTCAAGTGCGGCGTCAGCATCCTCGAAATACACGGGCTTTGTGGCGCCGACGATAGGGCTCGTGATACCCTTTGCAAAATGCCATGCAAGCGCGATCTGGGACATCTTGCATCCGTATTTCTTTGCGAGCTCCTCCACACGGTCGACGATCACGATATCCGTGTCCCTCGTCCCGTCGTACTTCATTCGCGCGGCGCTGTCCGTCTGGGAACGGAGCGTTTCCTTTGCCCAGCCCGCCTTAGTGAGACGTCCTCCGGCCAGGGAACTGTAGGGCATGAGCGCGACGTTCATCTCCCTGCAAAGCGGAATCATCTCCCGCTCCTCTTCCCTGTATAGAAGATTGTAGTGGTCCTCCATGGCCGTGAACTGTGTCCATCCGTTTTCCTTCGCCGCGATCTGCATCTTATAGAACTGGTAGGCGTACATGGATGACGCGCCGATCGCGCGGACCTTTCCGGCTTTAATGAGGCCGTCCAGTGCCTCCATTGTCTCCTCCACCGGTGTCCTCTTGTCAAACCTGTGTATAATATACAGATCGATGTAATCCATCCCGAGCCGCTTTAAAGAGGCGTCGATTTCTCTCTCGATCGCCTGCTTTGAGAGATGCCCCTTGTTGTAGAACACCTTTGTGGCAACGACGACCTGATCCCTTGCGGCATTGTTCCTGAGTGCACTTCCGAGATACTCCTCGCTGGTCCCGTTCGCGTATACATTTGCCGTGTCAAAAAAATTGATGCCGAGATCCAGTGCTCTCTTCACGATCTGTTCTGTATCCTCCTTTTCGAGGATCCACGGATAGTTCTCATTTCTTTTTCCGTAACTCATGCATCCCGCACAGACGCGTGATACCTTGATGCCGGAATGTCCCAGCTCTGCGTACTGCATTCAATCATCCTCCCTGTCATCTTTCAGTCTGTTATGCAGAAGAAGTTGAATATCCCCTGAAAGACCAATTGCTCTTCTTCGTTGTGTATCCATGCTTCGACGGAGCAAACCTTCTTTCCGCGATGGAATACTTTTGCAGAGGCATGCAGTTCTCCTTCTTTTACCGCTTTAATGAAAGTCATACTGCTGTTCTGCGTGACATATTCCCGCCCGTCGGAGCGTGCTGCACTGCCGCAGCACATGTCCGCCAGTGTACAATACGCACCCCCATGGACATAGCCATAGGGGTTGCATGAATTCGGACCGATCTTCATAGAAGCCTGAGCACAGTCTTTTCCCACGCTTTTGAGGACAATTCCGTTGTGTCTGGCAAATGTGTTCTTCTCATATTTTGCAAACACATTGTCAAAGATTTCCTGCTCTCTCAAGATTTTTCTCCTCACTCTTTCACCGTTTGTTCGATCGGCGCCAGATGTTCATTTTTTCCGCGCTGCGAATCAGTTCGTCCCTGAAATCCGGGTGTGCGATGCTGATGATTCGCTCCGCCTTCTGCCAGGTGGACAGACCTTTGAGATTGACCTTGCCAAACTCTGTGACAAGAAAGTGCACATTTGCTCTTGTATCCGTCACGATCGTTCCGGGATCCAGCGTGGGCTTGATCCGGCTCCGGATCGTACCGTCTTTATCACGGAAGGTCGAGGACATGCACAGAAAGCTCTTTCCACCTCTGGACATGTAGGCACCCAGCACGAAATCCAGCTGTCCGCCGGCACCCGAGATCTGTCTGTATCCGGCAGATTCTGCCCCGATCTGGGCGAAGAGGTCGACGTCGACCACGTTGTTGATCGAGATGAAATTGTCCAGTTTCGAGATGACCCGGTCATCGTTGGT
Source organism: Lachnospiraceae bacterium (assembly GCA_017405805.1). Classification (GTDB taxonomy): domain Bacteria; phylum Bacillota; class Clostridia; order Lachnospirales; family Lachnospiraceae; genus CAG-791. The sequence goes on along the minus strand of JAFQZU010000037.1, from coordinate 4,977 downwards.
GTAATCCACCGGTGCGCCCATGCATGTCGGGTTGTTGTCCAAGAAGTCATACAGCTTCTTGCTTCCCGCCGCAAAGGTGTACGTCATCCGGAAGCGGTCGATCTGCTTCTTTGCACCCGTGATTTTACCGGCTTCGAACATATCCACATAGCTGTCGACCAGCATCTCGGTATGCACGCCCAGATCCTTTAAATCCGACTGTGCGATCAGCGCGCCGACGGCGTTGGGCATGCCGCCGATTCCCAGCTGAAGGCAGGCGCCGTCCGGGATCTCCTCCACGATCAGTTCCGCCACCTTCCGGTCAATTTCAGACGGTTCGCCGGCAGACGGCATCTCCGCGATCGGAGGGTTCTCCCCCTCCACAATCATGTCCACCATGGAAATCGGGATATCACACTCCGCGCCGCCCAGGCATCTGGGCATGTTCTTGTTGACCTCGACGATGATCACATCTGCTGTCTCGCAGACGGCCATCATATGGGACGGGCTGGGGCCAAAATTAAAATTGCCGTTTGCATCCATCGGCGTCACCTGGAACATTGCGACGTTGACCGGGGACGCATTCCCGTCGCGGTAGTAGCGCGGGATCTCCGAGTAGCGGATGGGCATGTAATACGCGAGGCCCATCTGTGCCATCTTCCTCCCGTATCCTGTGAAATGCCAGCTGTTCCAGGTGAAATGGGACGCCGCATCCTTTGTCTTCATGATCTCGGGGATCCAGAGGCAGATGCTGCCTCTGACATTGACATCGTATAATTCCTCACTGCGCGCCGCCAAAGCCTTGTCAAGCGCCACCGGCATTCCCACACAGTGCCCGTAATCCACCCAGTCACCGGATTTGACGCACTTTACAGCTTCCTGCGCCGTTGTGAGCTTTAACCGGTACTGCTCCTGATAATCTGTCATCTTTACCTCCATATAAAAGCGCTTTGCGCAAAGATGCATCCTGCGATGCTCTTTGCGCAAAGACTTCTGTCGTCAGTTAATCATTAAAGTGCACTTGAAATGACGATTCTCTGCACTTCGTTCGTTCCCTCGAAAATCTGCATGATCTTGGCGTCACGCAACAGTTTCTCCACCGGGTACTCCCTTGAATAGCCGTAGCCGCCGAGGATCTGGATGGCATCCAGCGCCACCTGCACGGAGATGTCGCTTGCATAGCACTTGGCGATAGCCGCCTCTCTGGAGTAGGGCTCGCCGGAGTAGTACTTGTTCAGAGCGTTGATGACGGTACTCCTTGCCGACTCGGTCATAATATCCATATCCGCAAGCTTGAAGGCGATCGCCTGATGACGGATGATGGGCTTGCCGAAGGTCACTCTTGTCTTGGCGTAGGCAACTGCCTCGTCGATCGCTCTCTGTGCGATGCCGCAGGCCAGTGCGCCGATGAGCGGACGTGCGAGATCCAGTGTCTTCATCGCGTATGTAAAGCCTTTGCCCTCCTGGCCCAGAAGGTGATCTGCGGGGATGCGGACGTTGTCAAATACAACCTCTGCCGTGTTGGAGAGACGGATGCCCATCTTATCCTCTTCCTTGCCGATCGAGATACCGGCCCTGTCGCGTTCGACGATAAAGGCGGAGATACCCTTCACTCCCTTAGTCTTGTCGGTGATGGCAAATACGACAAAGACCTGTGCCAGACCGCCGTTGGTGATGAAGCACTTGGTTCCGTTGATCACATATTCATCGCCTTCCTTTACGGCGACTGTCTTGCCTGCCGCCGCATCGCTCCCTGCTTCGGGCTCAGTCAGGCAGAATGCCGCAAAGCCGTTGCCCTTCTCGTTCTCTCTGGTGATGTACTGGGCGAACATCTTCTTTTGCTCCTCATTTCCTGCGATCAGGACAGGTTTAAGTGCAAGAGAGGACGCTGCAATACCGGTCGCAAAGCCCGCATCCACTTTTGCGATCTCTTCCATCGCGGGATAGATCGCGTAGTAGGAAAGGCCCATACCGCCGTACTCCTCAGGGATCTCCATCGTCTGGAAGCCTATGTCGAAAGCTTTCTCATAGATATCCAGCGGGATCTCGCCTGTGCGGTCACACTCTGCGACGACAGGCTTCAAGGTCTTCTCCGCAAAATCCTTTGCCAGTTCAACAATGTCTCTCTGCTCTTCCGTCAACTGATAACCCATCTCGTTACTCCTTTCAAAAAATCTATTGCATATAAAGATTCCCTTTTTTAGATATAACCATTGTACAATTTATTTCGTTACATGGCTCATTGTTTCATATTATGGAATGTATAAGTGAACGAAATGATTTGAACATTTTCTGTTTGCACATTTTCTGTAAGAAGAGTGAAAATTCCTCCTCCCCCAACATACCTCTGGACAACACAAATGCATAAAGATACAATCAAAATAAGGCACAGTTCACCCTCTTTACCACACACTCCGGAGGACAAAATGAAAAGACGACTGGCATGGATGCTCACTGCAGTCCTGTTTGTGGGCAGTCTCCCCTCACTAGGCGCCGCAGCCGCCCAGATGGAACCTTCCGCAGCCATCGAAGCTGCCGCAGTTGCTGCGGAAGACGATTCGGCTGCAGAAGATGCAGAAGATGATGCAGCTGCAAAAGATGCAGACACAGAGAGCAGCGCAAATGTTGAGACGAACGCTGAGGAAGACGCCGACACAGCTGACGGCGAAGATCCCGACACAGCTGACGGCGAAGATCCCGACACAGCTGACGGCGAGGCGCAGGAAGCCGCAGAAAAGACTAACCTGCCGGAAGAACCGTCTGTACAGGAAGAGGCGGACGCACAGGATCCCGCTGAAGCTGGCGCGGATACAGAGGCGGCGGTTTCCGACGGTGAGAACGCTGACACTGACACGGAAGGCATCACAAATGGATCAGAAGATGGATTGACCGAAGAATCGGCTGAAGAAGCGCCTGAAGAAAAAAAAGAAGCACCTGCCGGCGAAGAGTCCGCGGCGCCTGAGGCGGAGACTGAAACAGCCGATGCGGAAGAATCCGCAGCCGCCGCGCAGCAGCCCGCCGATGCCAAGGTCCTGCAGAGCGAAGCTGGTGCAGCTGCCGCTGCCGCAACCGCAAGTTTTACCTACGGCTGGAACACCACTTCCGGCGGCAGGCGCTATTTCCTGGATGAGAACGGCGAGCGGCTTACCGGCTGGTGGTATATCGATGATATCCCCTATTTCTTCAACCGCAGCAGCGGCCTCCTCATGACGGGATGGCTCAAGGACGGCGGCTATTGGTACTATCTCGATCCCTCCCAGGGTGGCAAGATGGTCACCGGCTTCAAGACCATAGATTCGCAGCTTTACTACTTTAACAGCAGCGGCCACATGGTGACCGGCCGATGGTTCACGCTGAACGGAAACCGCCATTACGCCGACGGATACGGCCGCATCAAAAGGGGCTGGTTCAAACTGAGCGGCAGGTGGTACTACGGCATCCCCGCCAAGAGGGGCGCCGTCGCAAGAAGCCTGGCTGTCATTAACGGCAAGCGCTATCTCCTGCACCCGAGCACCGGCGCCATGACCGTTAACGGATGGCTTCAGATCGGCAAGAGCTGGTATCACTCCAACGGCGCCGGCATCGTACAGACCGGCTGGACCCAGGTCGGCAAAGACTGGTACTATCTCAGTCCCAGCCGCCACGGCGCAATGGTCAAGAGCCGCTTTGTGAAGAACAAGGACGGCTGGCACTTCGTCAACGCCTACGGCATTATGCAGAAGAACCGCGTCATCCGGCATAGCGGCAAGCTCTATCTCCTCAATTCCTGGGGCGTCATGGTGCACGGCGGCTGGTACAACCAGAACGGCAGGCGCTACTATGCCGACAGCTGGGGCGTCCTAAAAAAGGGCATCGCCAAAGTGGGCAGCCGCTATTATCTGTTTGACCCCAACAACGCGGCGCTGCGCAGAGGCGTCTGGGTGCAGATCGGCAAGAGCTGGTATCACTCCAACAGCTCCGGCGCCGTGCAGACCGGCTGGACCCAGGTCGGGAAGAACTGGTACTATCTCAGCCCCGGCCGCAAGGGCGCCATGGTCACGCACCGCTTTGTGAAGAACAGGGACGGCTGGCACTTTGTCAACGCCTACGGCATCATGCAGAAGAACCGCGTCATCAAGTATATGGGCGACCTCTACCTGCTCAATTCCTGGGGCGTCATGCAGAAGGGCGGCTTTAAGAAGCAGAACGGGCACTGGTATTTTGCCGACGAATGGGGCGTCCTCAACACGGGCTGGCTGTATCAGGGCGGCCACTGGTATTACTTCAGTTCCGGCGGCATCATGCAGACCGGCTGGAGAAGGATTAACGGCGATCTCTACTATTTCAAGGGCAACGGCCAGATGGTGACCGGATGGGTGACGATCGGCGGCCAGCGGCACCTGTTTGACTCGGACGGCGTCTACGTGCGCTCCGAGCAGAAGAGCAGCAGCTCCGGCTCCACGAGCGGGACGATGCAGTGGTACATGTCCGGAACAGAGCTGCACTTCAAGGGCGGCGGCGTGTTCAGCGGGGATAGATTTGCAAAGTTTGCCACCGACCGCGGCGGATACTACGGAACGGGCTATCCCTGGGAGAAATATACGATCGATACCGTCGTTCTGGATTCAGGTTTTACCGCTGTGAAAAACTTCTACGTAGGTATGGGAGACGGCGCGGTGCCGTGGGCTATGGCTGCGGGATACTGCGACAACATCGTGATCCCTTCAAGCGTAACCTCCATCGAAGCAGATGCGCTGGATATGTATGAGACGATCTACGGGTACACCGGAACGGCTGCGGAGAGATATGCCAATAACAACGGAAAGAATTTCTACCCGCTCAACTGATCGGCACAACAAAAATATCGACATACATAATAAGGGCGTGTGAAAAATGAGAAATCGTTTTTCACACGCCCTTTTTGTGTTTGAAAATTTTGCTCATTCAGGTTAAAAATGGGCAAAAGCCCCCTACCCCATAAGATCAGCATTGCTGATATTTTATGCGGCCATCGATTTC
>JAFQZU010000002.1 GCA_017405805.1 Lachnospiraceae bacterium | reverse complement strand
GATCAACAAGAACGCCGTCATGAAGTGCGACGTGGCCAAGGGAACCCTGATCACCTACGACATGGTGGATCTGGATACCAGCACCCTCATCTACAAGCTCAGAAAAGAGCAGGATGCCATGTACGGCAAAAATATCCTGAAGTAAAAAGAAAACGGGTTCAAAGGCTGCGTGCGGGGAAAAAACTATTTTCCCGCACGCAGTTTTTTTGTCCTCCTGCGCTCCAACGCACTGAAGCATTGCGCCATTAAAGCGAATATGGTAAACTTTACACAATTTGAAGCATGCAGCTTCTAAAAACATTGCTTCATACAGGGGGAAATACCATATGACATTTGCGGAAATAGTAAAAATTGTTGACGATTTTGCCTGGGGACCGGTTATGCTGATCCTGCTGGTGGGCACAGGTCTGTATCTGAGCATCCGGATGGGCTTTATGCAGTTTACCAGGTTCGGCTATGCCATGAAGAATACGCTGGGCAAGATCTTCAACAAACAGGAGGCCGGGCACGGTGAAGTTACGCCCTTCCAGGCGATGACCACGGCTCTTGCGGGTACGGTCGGAACGGGAAACATTGCGGGCGTCACCGGCGCCATTTTTATCGGCGGTCCCGGCGCCGTTTTCTGGCTGTGGCTGTCGGCCCTGGTCGGCATGGTCACCAAGTATTCGGAGGTCGTACTGGCGGTCAAATACCGTGAGCGCAACGCGCACGGCGACTGGGTCGGCGGCCCCATGTACTACATCAAGAACGGTCTTGGCAGGAACTGGACCTGGCTGGCTTATATCTTTGCCTTCTTCGCGATGGTCGCCTCCTTCGGAATCGGCAATACGACACAGGTGGATTCCATTGCCACCGCCATCGGCACGGCGGTCTCCGCCTTCGGCGGCGACGCGGGCAGCACGGCCTTCAGGATCGTCATCGGCGTGATCGTGGCGGTTTTTGCCGCGGCGGTCATCCTGGGCGGGATCAAGCGGATCGGCGCCGTGACGGAGAAGCTGGTTCCTTTTATGGCCGTTGTTTACATCCTCGCTTCCCTGATCGTCATCATAGGCAACATCGGGCAGATCGGCGCCGTTCTGAGTGCCATCTTCGTGGGTGCTTTCAGTCCCAGGGCGATCGCGGGCGGCGCGCTCGGCGTAGGGATCATGACGACGATCCAGAAGGGCATCGCGCGCGGCGTTTTCTCCAACGAGGCAGGTCTTGGTTCTGCCCCGATCGCACATGCGGCGACCTCCGAGACGGATCCTGTCAAGCAGGGCATCTACGGTATTTTTGAAGTTTTCATGGATTCCATCGTCATCTGCACGCTGACGAGCCTTGCGCTCCTGATGGGGCTTTCGGGACAGTTCGGCATCGACGGGATCGAGTGGGGCGTCAGCCACGGCTCCGAGATGGTAGTGACCGCCTTCTCCGGCATTTTCGGCGGCAAGCTGGCTGCCATCATCATCGCCGTCGGACTGAGCCTGTTCGCGCTGTCCACGATCCTGAGCTGGTCCCTGTACGGCACGCGCTGCTGCGAGTTCCTGTTTGGCAAAGCTTCTCCGATCGCGACCAAGGTCTACAAGGTCCTGTTCTGCGTCGTGCTGGTGATCGGATCTCTCATGGGACTGGACATCGTGTGGGATATCGGCGATGCGCTCAACGGCCTGATGGCGCTGCCTAACCTTGTGGCGCTCCTGCTTCTGTCCGGTACGGTCATCGACGCCACAAAGGAGCATTTCAGAAAGGAAGACCGGTAAGGCTTGAAGAAAAAGAAGAAAAAGGTACCTCAGCAGGAAACTTCACGGGAACTGCCGGCCGCCTTTGCGGAGCGGATGAAAGAAATGCTGGGGGAAGAGCAGTATATCCTGTTTGCGGAGGCGATGAAACGGCCCCCCAGACAGGCACTGCGCATCAATACGCTTAAAGAGGGATGGGAGCGCTTCGAGGCGGCTCCCGTCTTTGCGCTGCAGCCGGTGCCCTGGGCACCGCACGGCTTTTATTACGGTGAGGGAGAGAGACCTGGAAAGAGTCCGCTTCACGAGGCGGGGCTCTACTATATGCAGGAGCCGAGCGCCATGGCAGTGGCGGCCCTGTCCGGTTTAAGACCGGGGGAGGCGGTCCTGGACCTGTGTGCGGCGCCGGGCGGCAAAAGCACGCATCTGGCAGCGATGACGGGCGGCAGGGGCTTTCTGGTATCCAACGAGATCCACCCCGCCAGGGCCAGGATCCTGTCGCAGAACATAGAGCGGATGGGGATAAGGAACGCCGTGGTGCTGGGCGAGACGCCGCAGCGTCTTGCGGAGCGCATGTACGGGCTGTTTGACCGCGTCGTCGTGGACGCTCCCTGTTCCGGGGAGGGGATGTTCCGCAAGGAGGAGCAGGCGATCCCCAACTGGAGCCCGGAGAACGTGGAGATGTGCGCCGCGAGGCAGGATGAGATCCTGGACTGCGCCGCGCAGATGACGAGGCCCGGAGGCGCCATCGTCTACTCCACCTGCACCTTCGCGCCGCAGGAGGACGAGGGGTCGCTGCAGCGGTTCCTGCAAAGACATCCCGACTTTGCGGCGGAGGATCTCCCCGCGCGGATCGGTGCGGAAAGGATGCGGGAATGGGGACTCGACGCGGGACACCCGGAGTGGACCGCGGGAGAGGAAGCCGCGCGCAGCCAGGAGAAGGGAGCGCTGCGGCTGTGGCCTCACAGACTGGACGGCGAAGGGCACTTCATGGCGGTCCTGCGAAGGGAGGGCGCTGCCGCGCCCGAACGGAAGGAGAGAGGCGGGCGGCCCGTGACGGACGCCCTCGCGGACAGAGAAAAGAGGGAGGCGTGGCTGGCTTTCGCGGCCGACGCGCTGCAGGAGATCCCGGAAGGGTATCCGGTCCTCTTCGGAGAGGCGCTCTGGCTGATGCCTGTCCCCATGGACCTGGGCGGCCTCAAAGTCCTGCGCGCGGGGCTCTGCCTCGGAGAATTCCGCAGGAACCGCTTCGAGCCGGCCCACGCCCTGGCCCTTGCGATCGGAGGCGGACAGGCAAAGCGGGTTTATGATATTGCGTCCGGGAGTCCGGAGGCTGCCGCTTATCTGCGGGGGGAGAGCATCCCTGTCCCGCCCGGTACGCCTGCGGGATGGACGCTGGTGACGACAGACGGGTTCAGTCTCGGCTGGGGCAAGACGACGGGAGGCATGCTCAAGAACCATTATCCGAAAGGACTGCGCAGATGATACGCGGGGAGCAGAAGCTCGTCATCTCCAGAGAGGTGCTCAAGGGCTGATCAGTCCAGAAGAATTGGTAAAAACTTATAAAATATGGTATGCTGATTATAGTACTTCAACAGCATAATGACCTATGTCGGAGAGTATTCAAAAGGAGGAAAGTATGGTAATCAAGGATCTGGACAAGCTGCTTGTCGGTAAGAAAATGGAGCCCAGGTACATGGAGTACAACTGGAGAGACATCGCACTCTACGCACTGGCTGTGGGCGCCAAGAAAAAAGACCTCTGCTACACCTATGAGAAATATCTGAAGGCGATCCCTACCTACGGCACGATCCCGTACTGGGGAACCGTCAATGTGAAGCCCTATCAGTGGATGCCCCTTCCGGCCTCCATGCTGGCGGATGAGATCATCAAACCCACCATCGCTTTCCTGAACATGGATCACGAAATCATCTGGCATAAACCCATCGATCCGATCAAGGGAACCTTCCAGTGGCAGGACGAAGTCACGGACGTCTATGACAGAGGCGAGGGCAAAGGCGCCGTCGTCAAAACAAAGGTCCTCGTCCGCGACGAAGCCGGCCAGCCGGTCTGCACCAACTATTCCACCACCTTCTTCCATGAAGCGGGCGGCTTCGGCGGAAAGCCCATGCCCAAGAGCGATGTGGTGATCCCGGACAGAGAGCCCGATTTCGTCCAGGACGACTATGTCAGCGAGACGCAGAACCTCCTGTACCGTCTGACCGGCGACACGAACCTGATCCACGTGGATCCCGACTACGCCAAGAACATGAAGTTCGACGAGCCCATCATGCAGGGCCTGTGCTCCTTCGGCTTCTCCTGCAGGATGCTGATCGAGCAGCTCATTCCCGGCGAGCCCGAGAGAGCCGCACGTATGGCAGCCCAGATGAGCAGCCCGCTCCTTCCCGGAACGCCCGTGCAGCTCAGGGGATGGAAGATCGACGATCACAAGGCGTACTTCCAGTTCGTGAACTGCAATACAGGCAAGCCTGTCCTGAACAGAGGCGTGTTCGAGTACAAATAAAGTCTGCTGCAAAGACATATCGTTACAGAGAACAGGGCACCGGCGGCCGTGTGCGCGAGAGCGCATGCGGCCGCCGGAGCCTTGTTCCGTTTTCGCCCCGATTGCGTTATAATTGACGGGAAAAGAATGGCAACCCGAGGTGGAACATGAGCAGCAGTGCGATCATAAACGACGAAGCCGGCGCAAAGGATAAAAATCCCCGGTTCATCTATCTGACAACTACCCCGGTCCCGCAGCTGATCATGAAGATGGCGGTGCCGACCATCATCAGTATGCTGGTGACGGGAATCTACAATACGGCCGATACATTTTTCGTGGGGAGGATCTCCACCCAGGCCACCGCGGCGGTGGGCCTTGTGTTCTCGGTCATGGCGATCATCCAGGCGCTTGGCTTTTTTTGCGGGCACGGCTCCGGCAACTATCTGTCGAGGATGCTCGGCGCGGGCAGGATGCAGGAGGCCGAGGAGACGGCGGCGACCGGATTTGCGCTCTCCTTCATCATCGGGATCCTGGTGGCGGTCATCGGAATATGCAATCTGGAGCGGATCGCCCTCATGATCGGCGCCACGCAGACGACCATGCAGGACACGGTCACCTATATGCGGATCATCCTGTTGGGCGGCCCCTTTATGATGGCGCAGTTCGTGGTCAACAACCAGCTTCGATTCCAGGGAAGCGCTTCCTTTGCCATGGTCGGCCTTCTGTGCGGCGCCGTCCTCAACATGGTGCTGGACCCGCTCCTGATCCTGGGCTTTCACATGGGCGTGGCCGGCGCGGCCATCGCGACGGTGGCGGGACAGATTGTGAGCTTCCTTGTCCTACTGGCCGGCTCCATGAAGGGGGAAAATATACGGCTCCGGCCCCGGAACGTGCGCCTGAACAGGCACTATCTGTATGAGATCACCAACGGGGGCGCGCCGTCCTTATTCCGCCAGGGCATGGCGGCGGTGTCGACCCTCCTGCTCAATACCGCGGCGGGGCGCCTGGGCGGCGACGCGGCTATCGCCGGCATGTCGGTCGTCACGAGGATCACCATGCTAGTCTGCTCCGCGGTCATCGGCTTCGGGCAGGGGTATCAGCCGGTCTGTTCCTTCAATTACGGGGCCAATCTGACTTCCAGGGTAAAGGAAGGATATTATTTCTGCGTCCGCTACAGCGTGCTGTTTCTCGCGGCCGTCTCCCTTGTTTGCGGTATTTTCGCGCCGCAGGTCGTGAGCGTCTTCCGGGATGATCCGGAGGTCATCGCGGTGGGGGCCGCGGCGCTTCGCTGGCAGGCGGCGGCGCTCCCCCTGATGGGCGTCATCGTCATGACCAACATGATGCTGCAGTCCATAGGAAGGGGCGTGAAGGCCTCGATCTCGTCCTCCGCCAGGAACGGGCTGTTCTTTATCCCGCTGATCCTGATCCTGCCCGGGCTGTTCGGGCTTACAGGCGTCGAGATCACGCAGCCCTGCGCGGACGTGCTCTCCGCCATGCTGGTCATTCCGCTGGCGGTGTCGGAGCTGCGGAAGATGGACTGACAAAAAAAGCGTTGTACGGGAAACGTTGAAAATACAGGAAGGTGACAGAAGGAGGGAGGTAAAGTATGAAGCATATCGGGAAATTTGCGGACAGACGGCAGGAGGCGTCCTACCTGCGCTCTCTGAAGGGAGAGGAGAAGTATGAGGCGCTCAACGAGATCATTCAGGTGTCCAAGCATATTGCCTTTTTCGGGGGCGCCGGTGTTTCCACGGAGAGCGGGATCCCGGACTTTCGCAGCAAGGACGGTCTTTACAACCAGCACGACGTGCAGTTCGACCGCTTCACGCCGGAGTATCTGCTGAGCAGCAGCTGCCTTTACGACAACTCCAAAGTCTTCTTTGAGTTCTACAGGCAGAAGATGGACGTGCGGGGGATCGAGCCCAACCGCGCCCACAAGATGCTGGCGCGCATGGAGAAGGCGGGAAAGCTGGACGGCGTGATCACGCAGAATATAGACGGCCTCCATCAGCTGGCCGGCAGCGAAAAGGTCTGGGAGATCCACGGTTCCACGCTGCGCAACTACTGCGACCGGTGCGGGAAAAAGTATCCGGCCGACTATATTTTTACGAGTACGGAGCCCGTGCCCCACTGCGACTGCGGCGGCATGATCCGGCCCGACGTCACTCTCTACGGAGAATCGCTCCCCATGCGCGCCTGGGAGGAATCCGACCGGCTGATCGACCGGGCGGACTGCCTGATCGTGGGCGGCACTTCCCTCACGGTGTACCCGGCAGCTTCCCTGGTCAGGGGATACAGGGGGAAATACCTGATCATCGTAAACCGGGATTCAACCGGGCAGGAGGGATCGGCGGACCTGACTTTCCGGGAGAGCATAGGGGAAGTCTTTTCACACATAGAAGTCTGACGAAAGCATTTGCGGAATGGATACAGCACAATTATTTCAGGGCAGAAAGCTGGACGAGGCTGCGATCAAATACATCGCGGCTGTGACCATGCTGATCGACCATATCACCTGCGGGATACTGGAAGTGGGGCGCACGCAGGGCGGGCAGCGGCTCATGGATATCGTCCCGGGAGCGGGCTTCTGGGACTCTCTCGGGCGCTCCGTCGGGCGGACGGCCTTCCCCATCTTCCTGTTTTTTCTCGTGGAGGGATATCTGCACACGAGGAGCAGGAAGAAGTATCTGGGACTGCTCCTTGTCTTTGCCGCGCTTGCCTATCTGCCCTTTAAAAGGCTGGTCTTTCCGGGCGCGGCGGGCCTTCGGTGCAATACGCTGTTCACGCTGTCTCTGGGAATGGCGGCCATCTGGGCAATCGACGAGCTCGCGGCAGTCCTGAAGGTGAAAAGGCGCCTCCTTCCGGTGCGGACGCATGTTCTGGCCAGGGAGGGCGAGAACATCGATCCTCCCGCAAAGTGGCAGCCGGTCCGGATCGCGGTCCTTGCTGCCGGCGGAGTCGCGGTGACGGCGGTCTGCTGCTATGCTGCCAGGATGATCCACAGCGATTACTCCTACGGGGGCGTGCTCGCCGTTGTGATCCTGTACGTTCTGTACCGCCACAGGGCCGCGTCGCTCCTTCTGACCTGGTGCTGGCTCTCTTACTATAATTCCTACGAACTTCTCTCAATTGTCGGTTTTGGCCTTCTCCTGTGCTATAATGGGCTCAGAGGCAAACAGAACAAATATTTTTTCTATTTCTTTTATCCGGGGCACCTTCTGCTGATCTGGCTGATCCGCCTTGCGGTCCTGGGGTCATAAATCATTTTGGAGGGCGTAAATGGAACTGATTTTTATAGGTGCGGACCACGAAGTGACGGGAAGCTGCCATTATCTGCAGGTCGGCAGCAAGAAGATCCTGGTCGACTACGGAATGGAACAGGGAAGGGATCTGTATGAGAACGAGGATCTCCCGGTCAAACCGTCGGAGATCGACTATGTCTTTCTCACCCATGCCCACATCGATCACTCCGGCATGCTCCCGGCGCTCTATCACAACGGGTTCCGCGGGGAAGTGATCTGCACGCCCGCCACGGAGGGCCTGTGCAGCATCATGCTGCGAGACGCCGCCCACATCCAGACCATGGAGGCGGAATGGAGAGAGAAGAAGGCTGACCGCCGGGGAGAAAAAAGCAGTTTTCAGCTCCTGTATACGATGGAGGACGCGATCGGCGTCATGAAGCTTTTCAAGTCCTACCCATACGATAAAAAGTTTACCCTCTGCGACGGGATCCAGTTCCGTTTCACGGACATCGGTCATCTCCTCGGTTCTTCCAGCATCGAGCTCTGGCTGAGTGAGGGCGGAAACGAGAAAAAGATCGTCTTTTCGGGGGATATCGGCAACAAAAACCAGCCGCTCCTGCGGGATCCCGCCTACACGGAAGCCGCGGACTATGTGGTGGTGGAATCCACTTACGGGGACAGGAGCCACGAGCTGACCGACGCCGATAACATCGAAGAGCTGGCAGCCATTATCAGCGCCACGCTGCGCAGAGGCGGCAACGTGGTCATTCCCTCCTTCGCGGTGGGGCGCACCCAGGTGATCCTGTACTATATCCGGCAGATCAAGGCAGACGAAATGATCCCGGACATGCCGGATTTCCCGGTCTACGTAGACAGTCCGCTGGCAGTGGAAGCCACGGAGATTTTCTATGAGCGCGGCAGGGAGTGCTACGACGAGGAGGCGCTGGCACTTGTCAATAAGGGAATCAATCCCATCAGTTTCCAGGGCCTGCACCTGACCATTTCCACCGATGAATCGAAGGCGATCAACCTCGACGACGAGCCGAAGGTGATCATCAGCGCGTCGGGCATGTGCGACGCCGGCCGGGTCAAGCACCACTTAAAGCACAATCTCTGGAGAGAGGAGTGCACGGTCCTCTTCGTCGGCTACCAGGCCGAGGGGAGTCCCGGCAGAAAGATCGTGGACGGGGCGGACAGCATTAAGCTTTTTGGCGAGGACGTGGCCGTCAGGGCGCAGATCCACCAGATGACGGGGCTGTCCGGACACGCGGACAGGGAAGGTCTTCTGCAGTGGATCGGTTCGTTTACGGAAAAACCCAAGCAGGTCTTCGTGGTCCACGGGGAAGATAAGGTGACGGATATTTTCGCGGAGCAGGTCCATGAGAAGTTCGGGCTGAACGCCATGGCGCCCTACAGCGGGACGAGATATGACCTGGCAAGCGGAAAGTTCATCGAGATGACGAAAGGGATCCCGATCGCGAGGGCAGAGGGCGAGCGCCGTGTCTCCGAATCCTATGGAAAGCTGAAGGACGTCAGCAGCAGGCTGGAGGATATGATCAAGGCGGCAAAGGGCTTCCCCAACAGGGATCTGGAGCGCTTTGCAAGGGATCTGGAACGGATCATGGAGAAGTACAGAAGATAATTCAGGGATGGAGGAAGCATGAATCTTATCGTCGCGGTGGACCGCAACTGGGGGATCGGCAACAAGGGGCAGCTCCTCGTGAGAATACCCGCGGATCACAAGATGTTCCGTCAGGAGACATTGGGCAAAGTCATCATCTACGGGAGAAAGACGCTGGAGACATTTCCGCTCGCCCAGCCGCTTGACCAGAGGGAGAATATCATCCTCTCCGCCAACCCCTCCTATGAGGTGCGCGGCGCACAGGTCGTGCACAGCATTCCGGAGCTTCTTGAGAAGATCAAGGATTATCCACAGGAGGATCTCTACGTGATCGGCGGGGCAAGCATATACAGGCAGCTCCTGCCGTACTGCGATACGGCGCATGTGACCAAACTGGACTACGCGTATGAGGCGGACGCCTTTTTCCCGGATCTGGACGCGGATCCGGCGTGGGAGATCACGGGGGAGAGCGACGAGTTCACCTATTTTGACGTACCGTACACGTTTGTACGGTATGAGAGAAAGAAAAACGGTTAATGAAGAGAATACATTCTATACGGGGCATAGCGGTTTTACTGCTGTGCCTTGCGCTCCTTACGCCCGTCTCCGGCTGCGGGCGGCGCGTCATCCTGACGACGGGGTTCGGGCACAATGAGCTGATGCGCATAGGAAACACTTCCTGCAGCGCGGCGGAATACAGGGTCTACCTGCTGGATATGCAGAAGCGGTGTGAGCTCCTGTTCGGCACCGGGATATGGGAGACGCCCATAGGCGAGAGCCTGGACGAAATGATACGGGAGAAGGCCCTGTCCCAGTCCTCCCGGGTCAAGGTCGTGCTGCTCCTCGCCATCCAGGACAATATCATGCTTACGACAGCGGAAGAGAGCCGGGCAGAGGAGGCCGCCGCCTATTACCTGTCACACATCACGGAAGAGGAGAGCGGCTATCTGCGGATTACGGAGGAGGAGCTGGCGAAGATGTTCGAGGAATACCAGCTCGCCCATAAGGTCTATAAAAGCGCGGGGACCGGTTTTGAGGAGCGCTTTGACAGCTACACTTCGACCATTGACTATGACCTGAACAGAAAGCTGTTCGGATCGATCGGCCTTCTGCGGGAGGGGAGCGTCACAGGGACGCCGGCCTTTTCGCAGGTCTTCAAACAATTCTTCGAGGTGACATCGGAAAATGATTCGGCTGGCGATCGTTGAGGACGAAATAAACTATATCGGGACGCTGCAGGAATATCTGTCGCGCTTTTGCGAGGAGAGCGGCGCCGGGATATCCGTCTCCGTCTTTGGCAGCGGCGAGGAGATCGTGAACGGATATGCGCCCGTCTATGACATCATACTGATGGACATCCAGATGGAAGGCATGGACGGGATGGCCGCGGCGCACAGGATCCGTGAGACGGATCAGGACGTTGTCATCATGTTCATCACCAACCGGGCGGATTATGCGATCCGGGGATATGAAGTGGACGCCCTGGACTATATCGTCAAGCCGGTGGACTACTTTTTTTTCGCGCAGAAAATGACGCGCGCCCTGACAAGGATCCGGAAGCCCGGCAGCACCGTGCTCACCTACAGCACAAGGAACGGCCTGATCCGGATGAGTGTGAAGGACATCCTCTTTGTGGAGAGCGAGGGGCATGTGCTGGCTTTTCATACGACGGGCGGGATCAAAAGGATCAGGGAGAAGATGCAGTCGCTGGAGGACAGGCTCCGGAGCGAGCATTTCTTCCGCTGCAACAAAGGGTATCTTGTCAATCTGCGGTACGTCGACGGCATACAGGACGGCTGGTGCGTGATCGGTGAGCACAGGCTCCTCATCAGCCGGGGCAGGAAGACGCCGCTCATGGAGACGCTCGCCGCGTATATTGCAGAGAACTGAGGCGGGCAGAAAGGAAAAAATGCCGGATATCCCCAGGTTTTCCACGGCGCTGGCCGAGTGGTGCGCCTGTATGATGTACTGCCTGATCCTGCCGGGCGGGATCAGAGGAAAAAAGATGGCAGCGTGGAGCGCGCTGTTTCTTTTTGTGCTCACGGCCTTTCTGGTCATGACGGATGACGTGTCAAGGCTCCTGTGGCTGCCCTGTATGCTGGCCGCCTTCGCCTCCATGTTCGCCTTTATAAGATATATCGGGAGGCAGAACCTGATCAACGCCGTCTACTATACCATGCGCGCCATTATCCTCGCGGAGTTCGCGGCCTCTCTGGAGTGGCAGCTGCACTTCTTTTTCTTTGGCACGCCCGTTCTGACGCCTGCACTGTTCTGCCTCTCCATCGTCCATATGCTGATCGTGTACGCGGCGGTCTTCAGCGCGGCCGCCTTCGTGGAAAAGTCGATCGGGGGAGAAGGCGCGGCCCAGTCCTACGGGACCCAGGACGCGCTTGCCGCGGCGCTCGTGGCGGCGGGGACCTTTGCCTTCAGCAATCTCAGTTTCCTTATGCATAATACGCCGTTTTCCGCCACCGTCGACAGGGATATCTTCATGGTCAGGACGCTGGCGGACCTCGGCGGCCTGATGATCCTTTACGCCTTTCAGAGCCGGACCGGAAAACTGCAGGCGGAGAGGGAGCTCGAGCGCATACAGACCGTCATGGCGTCACAGTATGAGAACTACAGGAACTATCAGGAGAGCATCGACCTGATCAATTTCAAGTACCACGACCTCAAGCATCAGCTGGCCGGGCTGCGCAGCACGGCGGATCCCAAGCAGCGGTCCGACGCGCTGGAGGCCATGGAAAAGGAACTGGAGGAATACCGGCCGGAGCAGCAGACGGGGTCCCTTGTCCTGGACGCCATCCTGGCAGGCAAGACCGCCCAGTGCAAAAAAAACGGGATCTCACTGACCTGTGTGGCGGACGGATCCCTCCTCTCCTTCATGCATGTGTCGGACGTCTGCAGCATATTCGGGAATGCTCTGGACAACGCGATCGAGTACACTTCGCTTCTGGACGATCCGCACAAGCGGATGATCCACATGAAGGTGGCGGGAAAAAAGAATTTTCTCTTCATAGAGATCTCGAATTATTGCGAAAACGAGATACCGCTGCGCGACGGGATGCCCTACAGCACAGGCAGGGACGGCAGGATCCACGGATACGGGGTCAAGAGCATGCAGTACGCGGTCCGCAAATACGGCGGGACCATCCAGTACGCGCACGAGGGAAAACACCTCTTTGTCCTGCGCATCCTCATCCCGATGCAACCAAAGTGAAACATAGCATGCAGGCTGTACAGCAATTCTGTGCAGTTTGTGTCAAAAAACAGGCGATTTGTGTCATCTCAGATGCAAGCTGCCTGTTTTTTTGGTATACTTTATATAAATTTTATATTTTTTTCTGAAGTTTCTTGTTTATTTCTTGCGAGAATACAACCGGTATTCCTGTCATTGAAACGGAGGAGGTTAAATTGGGACTGAAGCATGAAGAAATCGTGAAATCATTAAGCATCGATGAGAAGTGCCATCTGCTCTCGGGCAGGGATTTCTGGAACACGTACAGTGTCAAAGCCAAGGGTGTTCCCAGCATCTGCCTCTCGGACGGCCCTCACGGCGTGCGCAAACAGGAGGGGGCAGGAGACCAGCTGGGACTCAACGGATCGGTTCCGGCCACATGTTTTCCGACTGCGGCGACGGTGGCAAACTCCTGGGATCCGGCGCTGGGCGAGAAGATCGGCGAGTGCCTGGGCGAAGAGGCGGCCTGCCAGGGCGTGGCGGTCCTGCTCGGACCCGGACTCAATATCAAGCGCTCCCCGCTCTGCGGACGGAATTTCGAATATTTTTCCGAGGACCCCTATCTGGCGGGGAAAATGGCTGCCGGATATGTCCGGGGCATCCAGAAGAACGGCGTGTCGGCCTGCCCCAAGCATTTTGCGGCCAATAACACGGAGCTGCGCAGGCAGGCTTCGGACTCCGTCCTGGATGAGCGGACCTTCCGGGAGATCTATCTCACCGGTTTCGAGATCACGGTAAAGGAAAGCAAACCGGGAAGCATCATGTCTTCCTATAATATGATCAACGGCGTCTACGCCAATGAGAACGAGCACCTGCTGCAGGAGATCCTGCGCGACGAGTGGGGGTTCGACGGTTTTGTCGTGTCCGACTGGGGCGCCTGCAACGACTATGTCGAGGGCGTGCGCGCGGGCTCCCATCTGGAGATGCCCACGACGGGCGGCGACTCGGCCGAATACCTCAAGAGATCCATCGCGGAGGGAAAGATCAGCGAGGAGCTGGTGGACCGCCGCGTGGACGAACTGCTTGACGTCGTGCTCCGCACCCACAAGACGATCGAGGCCTATGAGGGCAGGAGCTTTGACGTGGAACAGCATCACGCCATGGCCATGAAGGCCTGCGAAGAGAGCATCGTCCTTTTGAAGAACGAGGACAGGATCCTGCCTCTTGCGGAAAACACCAGGGTGGCCGTGATCGGCGACTTCGCAAAGACGCCCCGCTATCAGGGCGCTGGCTCCTCTGTCGTCAATCCGACCAAACTCGATTCCACCATGGGCGTCATCGGGGATTTCCCGCTGGAGGTCGTGGGGTATGAGCAGGGCTATCCCCGCGTGGGCGCGGGCGATCCGGCCAAACAGGCTGCAGCGGTGGAACTGGCGAAGAAGGCGGATGTGGTCCTTCTGTATCTGGGCCTTGACGAGATCAGCGAATCCGAGGGTCTTGACCGCGCCAACATGAAGATGCCGCAGAGCCAGATCGACCTTTTGAACGCGGTCGCGGAAGTCAACGCAAACGTAGTCGTCGTCATGTCGGCGGGCTCCTCCGTCGAGATGCCCTGGCTGGACAAGTGCAAAGCCCTGGTGCACGGCTATCTGTGCGGGCAGGCCGGCGCTTCGGCGGTGCTCAAGGTCATCCTCGGGCAGGTCAATCCTTCCGGAAAGCTGAACGAGACCTATCCCGTCGTCTATGAGGATACGCCTTCCGCTCCCTATTTTCCCGCTAAGCAGCGGAGCGTGGAATACCGCGAGGGACTCTACGTGGGCTACCGCTATTTCGAGACCGCGCATAAACCGGTCCTCTTCCCCTTCGGCTTCGGCATGAGCTACACGACCTTCGAGTACAGCGACCTCGCCGTCTCCGACAAGGAAGCATCGTTTACCATCACCAACACGGGCAGCGTGGACGGCGCGGAAGTGGCCCAGCTCTACGTGGGCGCGAAAGCACCGAAGGTCTACAGGCCCGCCAAGGAGCTCAAGGGCTTCGCCAAAGTCTTCCTGAAGGCAGGCGAGAGCAAAAAGGTCACGATCGCGCTCGACGACAAGGCCTTCCGCTATTTTAACGATCAGACGAACCGGTTCGAGACCGACGGCGGCGAGTACGAGATCATGATCGGCGCCAGCGCCGCGGACATCCGCCTCACCGGAACGGTCACCGTACAGGGAACGGATGCGCCCCTGCGCTATACGCTCGAGGAAGTGCCTTCCTACGCTTCCTGCAGCATCGCGAAGGTGGGCGACGGGGAGTTCGAGAAGCTCCTGGGCCATCCTATTCCGGACGGCAGCTGGTCGGGGACGCTGGAGATGAACGACGCGATCTGCCAGCTCTATTACGCCAAGAGCTTCAAGGCCCGCATGGTCTATAAGATCATGACCGACATGCTCAATAAGTCCTTTGAGAAGGGAAAACCGGACCTGAATATCATTTTTATCTACAACATGCCTTTCCGCGCGATCGGCAAAATGGCCGGCGGCGCCGTCTCCCAGGAGATGTGCGAGAGCATACTGGAGATCGTGAACGGCCACGCAGGCGGCTTCTTCAAGGGGCTGGGCGGCCTGATCAGCGGTTATTTCAAGCAGAGCAAAGTACAGAAGAAGGCAAAGGAGATCGAATAAGAGTATGAAAGAGTGGCTGGAAAAGTTTTCTGAAAAGCACCCGAAGGCGGCGCAGTGGATCCGCGAGGGCGGTCTGTTCCTGATCTTCAGTTATGTCGTGACATTTCTGAAGTGGGGGCTCCTGACCTTCCTGCCCGGCTTCTTCCGCGGCATGGTGGGTGACGTGGCCTGGACCTGGCCCGGTATCAACGTCACGGTGATGGGCGTCCCGCTCACGCTGGCGATCATCGGAAACAGCCTGGCGGACGGCGGTCTGGCTTTTACGCTGGCAAACTTTACGTCGATCATCATCGGTGAGTGCATCAACTTCCCGCTGCAGAGAAATGTCACCTTCCGCAGCAAGGGACCGGTCGTTCCGCAGATCATCTGCCATTTCGCCGGCGCACTGGGCGTGTTCTTCATCATGAACCTGTTCACCTGCATCTGGAACCCCGTCACGGCGGCTTTCAACGTACCGGACGGGATCCGCAACATCGTGACGACGGTCGTCACGGGCGGCGTATCCATGGTGATCATCTTCGCCATCGACAAGACTATTTTTGCCGAGGGCTTCGGAAAGAAAAAGAATGCTTAAGGTCTCATCGGATCAGTGATCCGTTGAACATACAGAAGGTGCCTGCCGGACATGGAAGATCTTCGGAAACGCCGCGTCCGCGGGCGGATGCTTACTTTACTTTAAGGGAGGGAAAAGTATGCTGTCTATCAACATGAGTGACGTTATGAACGTCATCAATTCGATCAAGTCATACTTGATCGCCATCTGTCTTATCATCATTGCCGCGATCGTCGTCGCGATCGTCGTCGCAAAGAGGGATAAGCCGGAAAAACGCCTCATCAGAGGCACAGCGCTGATCGCGGCCATCGCGGGCGTAGCGATCTGCGTGAACATGATCTGCTCGGGCCCCATGAGCACCATGCTGGACCTGGTGAGCGGAAGCGGCACGATCACCGACGAGACCTCCGCGGAGGCTTCCGCGCTGGCGGTCGCCATCGGCGAGGAAGGCACCATGCTCCTTGAGAACGACGGCGTGCTGCCTCTGGCCGAGGGATCCAAGCTCAACGTCTTCGGCTGGGCTTCCACCAATCCCATGCTGGGCGGCGGCGGTTCCGGCGCGCTGAACGAGGCTTATGACTCCATCAGCCTGCTGCAGAGCCTGAATTCCGCAGGGATTGAGACCAATACCGAGCTGAGCGACTTCTACACGACCTACAAGCCGGATCGCCCGGTGGTAGGCATGTGGGTACAGGACTGGACACTGCCTGAGCCCAACGTCAGCCAGTATTCCGAAGAACTCATGACCAATGCGAAGGCCTACTCCGACACGGCCATGATCGTGATCTCCCGTCCCGGCGGCGAGGGCGCGGATCTTCCCAACGACATGCAGGCCATCATCGACGGCACCTATCAGGACGGCACGACCTACAAGGCATGCAGCTACGACGACACCCTGAACGAAGGCAATGACTGGGATGCCGGCGACCACTATCTGCAGCTGGACAACCGCGAGGAAGAGATGATCAAGCTGGTGTGCGACAACTTCGAAAAAGTTATCGTCGTCTACAACGGCTCCAACGCTTTCCAGTTCGGCTTTGTCAAAGAGTATCCTCAGATCAAGGGTCTGATCTGGGCAGCTCCCGGCGGCCACATCGGCATGACGGCACTGGGCGAGATCGTCTCCGGTAAGGTCAATCCTTCCGCCAAGACGGTCGACACGCTGGTCTATGACCTCAAGGCAGCTCCCTGGTGGAACAACTTCGGTGACTTCAACTACACCAACATGGACGAGTTCAAGTACACCTCCGTCGGCTTCACCGGCACGGAGACCACCGCGATTCCTTCCTTCGTCAACTACGTGGAAGGCATCTATGTAGGCTATCGTTTCTATGAGACGGCTGCAGTGGAAGGCCTCATCAACTACGATGAAGTCGTGCAGTATCCTTTCGGCTACGGTCTGTCCTACACCACCTTCAGCCAGAAGATGAGCAATATCACCGACAACGGCGATTCCATCTCCTTCACGGTCGACGTCACCAACACCGGCAGCGTCGCGGGTAAGGATGTCGTAGAGGTGTATTCCAATCCTCCTTACACCAACGGCGGCATCGAGAAGGCTTCCGCCAACCTGGTCCAGTTCGAGAAGACCGGTATGCTGGAGCCCGGCGCTTCCGAGACCGTCCAGATCACGGTCAGCAAGGAAGAGCTGATGTCCTATGACGACAAGAACGCCAAGGGCTATGTCCTGGAAGCGGGCGACTATGTGATCTCCATCAACAGCGACTCCCACAACGTGATCGACTCCAAGGTCTTCACCGTGGCGGCCACTGAGACCTACAACGGCGACAACAAGCGCGGCAGCGACCTGATCACCGCTACCAACGTATTTGATTACGCTGCAGGCGACGTGACTTATCTGTCCCGTGCTGACAAGTTTGCAAACTATGCCGAGGCGACCGCAGCTCCCGCGAGCACCGAGATGAGCGCCGACGCAAAGGCTTCCTTCTACAACATCAGCAACTACCTGACCGCGGAAGCGACCGCACAGGACGAAGATCCCAATGCGGCAGCCGTGACGACAGGCGCCTCCAACGGCCTCAAGCTCGCGGATATGCGCGGACTTGAGAAGGACGATCCCAAGTGGGATTCCCTCATGGATCAGATGACACTGGATGACATGAACGCAGTGATCTCCCTGGGCGGCTACCAGACCAACTCCGTCGAAAAGATCGGCAAGGTCCGCACCAATGACTGCGACGGCCCTGCGTCCATCAACAACAACTTCACGGGCGTCGGCTCCATCGGCTTCCCTGTCGGTGTTGTCATCGCGGCGACCTGGAACAAGGATCTTGCTTATCAGTTCGGCGAGAGCATCGGCAAGATGGCCAATGAGATGGATGTCTCCGGCTGGTACGCACCGGCTATGAACAACCACAGGACCGCTTTTGCCGGCCGTAACTTCGAGTACTACTCCGAGGATCCGGTCCTCTCCGCATACATCGCGGCGAAGGCAGTACAGGGTTCTCAGGACAACGGCGTCTATGCTTACATGAAGCACTTCGCCCTGAACGATCAGGAAGGCAACCGCTGCGATATGATCTGCACATGGGCAAACGAGCAGTCCATCCGTGAGATCTATCTGAAGCCTTTCGAGAGATGCGTGAAGGATTCGAACTGCCTGGCAGTCATGTCCTCCTTCAACTACATCGGCAATCGCTGGGCAGGCGGCAGCGC
Source organism: Lachnospiraceae bacterium (assembly GCA_017405805.1). Classification (GTDB taxonomy): domain Bacteria; phylum Bacillota; class Clostridia; order Lachnospirales; family Lachnospiraceae; genus CAG-791. The sequence goes on along the minus strand of JAFQZU010000002.1, from coordinate 561 downwards.
TTCGCTGTGCAAGACTGTCCTGCGTGACGAGTGGGGCTTCAAGGGCTTTGTCGAGACCGACTACTTTGGCGTTTACGGCTACATGAGTGCTGACCAGGCGATCCGCAACGGCACCGACCTGATGCTGGTCAACTATCCTACAGAGACCAACGATGTCCGCTTCCGCGACACCAACGGCGCGCAGCAGGCTATGCGCACGGCCGCCAAGAACATCCTCTATGTCGTGGCCAACAGCCGCGCGTATGATCCGGCCAACCTCAATGAGGGCATGGCAAGCTGGAAGAAGCTGATGTACGGCATCGATGTGGTCCTGGCGATCCTCTGCATCCTGGGTATGGCCAAGTTCATCGGCAACTACAAGAAGAGAAAAGCAGGCAGCATGAAATAAGAAACAGGACAGCGGCGCTGTCCTGAGGACGTAAAAAGGGGCTGTGAAAAAAGAATGGCCCAAAAAAGAAGGACCGCAGGTTCATAAAGAGCCTGTGGTCCTTCTTTTTGTGTTAAAATTTAACTTGCGATGAAAAATTATAACAAGACTTATTCTAATCCCAAACAGGCAGT
>JAFQZU010000036.1 GCA_017405805.1 Lachnospiraceae bacterium | reverse complement strand
TCTGTGTCATTCTGCAGCCTCTGACACATCCCTCGGTTTAGGAAAGTTTAGGAAATCGGGGTAAAAAACTGAAAGTCGAATTTTTGGCTTAAACATCAGCTTTTTCGGCATTTTTACCCTTCTGAACTGTCAAAAACGGGAATATACCACACCGTCTGTTTCGGGGGCACCGCACTTTTTCACAAATAAGTCGTTCCTAATTCCGATTATTCCCATGTTCCCGTCAAGTTTTGTATTGACACGCCCTGAATAACACCATATAATGCTTTATGGCTTTAAAGCGTTTGCGCGTTTAAGCGTCAACGCGTTTGCGCGCGAAACTTGCCAAAATATATCTCAGGAGGAACAAAAAACATGCTCATCAAACTGCTCTTGCTTCTCGTATTCTTCGGCGTCATGGTCTGGGTCGGATTCTATTCCCGCAGGCACGCCACCAATGTAAACGACTTCATTCTGGGCGGACGAGGCGTCGGTCCCTGGCTGACCGCTTTCGCGTACGGCACCTCCTATTTCTCGTCCGTCGTTTTTGTCGGCTACGCAGGACAGTTCGGATGGAAATACGGTCTCGCCTCCACCTGGATCGGGCTGGGCAATGCCTTTATCGGTTCGCTTCTGGCATGGCTCGTCCTGGGGCGGCGCACCAGGATCATGACCCAGAAGCTGGATTCCCGCACCATGCCGGACTACTTCGGAAAGCGGTTTCAGTCCAAAGCCCTCCAGATCGCGGGCTCGGCGATTGCCTTCGTGTTCCTCATTCCCTACACATCGTCCATCTACAACGGCCTTTCACGCCTTTTCGGCATGGCCTTCAGCATCGACTACAAGATCTGTCTGATCGTCATGGCGCTTCTGACCGGCGTCTACGTGATCGCGGGCGGCTACATGGCAACCGCACTGAATGATTTCATCCAGGGCATCATCATGCTGTTCGGCATCTGCGCCGTCATCCTGGCCGTGCTGAAAGGGCAGGGCGGATTTCTGAAGGCCGTGCATGAGCTCTCCCTGATCCCCGCAGACGACGTGGCCGTCCCGGCCCTGCAGGGAAGCCAGGGTCTGTTCGCCAGCTTCTTCGGTCCGGATCCCATAGGACTTCTCGGCGTCGTCATCCTCACCTCCCTGGGCACCTGGGGACTGCCGCAGATGGTGCACAAGTTCTACGCCATCAAGGATGAGAAGGCCGTCAAGACAGGCACCATCGTATCCACCTTCTTCGCCATCGTGATCGCGGGCGGATGCTATTTTCTCGGGGGCTTCGGCAGACTCTTCGACGTGCCTGCCATCTACAGGCCGGACGGCACCGTAGCATTTGACTCCATCGTGCCGCAGATGCTCTCCACGCTCCCCGACCTGCTGATCGGCATCGTGATCGTACTGGTCCTCTCCGCCTCCATGTCGACCCTGTCCTCGCTGGTCCTGACCTCCAGTTCCACGCTGACCCTGGACTTCCTTAAGGAGACGGTATACAAGGATATGGACGACAAAAAGCAGCTGATCATCATGCGCGTGCTGATCGCCTTCTTTATCATTCTTTCTGTCGTCCTGGCACTGAACCCGCCCACCTTCATCGCACAGCTGATGGGCATCTCCTGGGGCGCTCTGGCAGGCGCGTTCCTGGCGCCCTTCATGTACGGGCTGTACTCCAAAAAGGTCACGCCCGCTGCCGTGTGGGCCAGCTACATCGTCGGCGTCGGACTGACTGTGTCCAACATGTTCCTGAAGTTCATCGCCTCTCCCATCAACGCCGGCGCGGCAGCCATGATCGCAGGCCTGATCGTGGTCCCGATCGTGAGCGCGGTCACGCCCCGCATGGACAAGGATTACGTGGACGACATCTTCTCCTGCTACGACGTGATGGTCACGGTTCGCAAGTCCCAGTCCCTCGAGGAGGAGGAAGCGTAAAGAACAAAGCGATCCTAATAAAAACAATAAGCAGCGGCTGCACCTCGCTCCTTCGCGAAGTGCAGCCGCTGCTGTGTACTATGAATAAAGGCTTTTCCCTAATTCTTACTTCTTCTGCCAGGTTCCGTTTACCGCTTCCCACTCGGCGATCATCACGCCGTTGCTGTCGAAGTTGTAGAGCTTGTTCTCTCCGATCCTCCACCAGCCGGTGGCCATCTCTCCGGATGTGCTCAGGAAGTAATACCAGTTCCCGTCCTGCTTATACCAGCCGGTATACATGACGCCGTCGCTTCCCAGCAGGTACCACTTGTTGTCGATCTGTGTCCAGCCGGTCTGCATCACGCCCTTGCTGTCCATGTGATACCACTTGCCGCCGATCTTGCCCCAGCCGGTCAGTGCCGCGCCGTCCTTGTCCAGGTAGTACCAGTTGCCGCCCGCCTGTTTCCAGCCGGTCTGCATCACGCCGTTCTTGTCGAAGATGTAATACTTGTCGCCGATCTTCTTAAGTCCGGTATACATGACGCCCTTGGAGGTGAACGCGTACCACTTGCCGTCAATTTCCTTCCAGCCGGTCTGCATCACGCCCTTGCTGTTGAAGTAATAGGTCTTGCCGCCGATCTTGTGGAAGCCTGTAAGCAGTGCGCCGCTATCGTCAAAACCGTAATACTTATTGCCGATCTTGCTGATGCCGGAGTACATCACGCCCTTGGAATTGAAGGCGTAGGTCTTACCGTCGATCTCCTTCCAGCCGGTCTGCATCACGCCGTCGCCGTCGAAATAGTAATACTTGCCGCCGATCTTTTTCCAGCCCTTCGTCATGACGCCGTCGTCGCCGAAATAGTATCTGGCCCCGCCGATCTCCTTCCAGCCGGTGACCATCTTACCGCTCTTGTCGAAGGCGTACCATTTGCCGTCGATCTCCTTCCAGCCGGCCGTCACGGCGTATCCGTCGCTTCCGAAATAGTACCAGCTGCCGTCGATCTGGCTCCAGGTATTCTTGGGGAAGGAACCGTCCGCGTTCTGGTACCACCAGCCCTTCTTGTCCTTCTTCCAGGATCCCTTGGAGGCTGTGGCCGTCCCGCTCCCCTTCTCGGCCTGTACGCTGATCGCATCTCTCGCACTGACTGCCGCGAAGCCGCTCATGGCGGGAGCGGACGAAGCGATCATGGTTCCTGCCAGTATGGCACATAATACCGCGGTCTTGTTCTTACTGTTTCTCCTCAATGTTCTTCACCATCTGGGCGTTTGAATCCCGCGCTGATCCGGAAGAAGATCCGGCTGCGCATCGGTCCGATGACGCTCCTTCCATCGGCCGCAGTCCCCCGGCACCGGCGCCGCCGGTCCTCGGACTGAACAATGCTGCATCTTAAATAAAGCATATAAAGCTGATTTATCTTCTATATTGTACCACTACTTATGCCGCATATTTCCGACCAATTTCAGTAATATAGTTCATTTGAAATCAATACGCCGTTAACGTTTTTCCTTATTTTTATGACTTTTTTGAGATATTCTTGACGATATGATTGCGCATGTGTTGCGTATCTTTTGAGGCGGGCGCCCTTGAGAAACGGAGGCTTTTCGCCTATACTTGATAGGACAGACGGAGGTGGTTATGAAGAAAAGACTGACAGATATACTGATCGTGATCCTTCTCATCGTTCTGGCCGTGAGCGGCTATAATCTCTGGAAGGGTCTTTCGGAATACAAAAAGGGCGAAGAGGAGTACAGCGCCACTGCGGAGAGCTATATGCAGAGTGCCCCGCAGGGGCAGGAGGATGAGGCGGAAAAATACGGGCTGGTCTGCCCGATCTCCGTCGATTTTGACGGGCTGAAAAAAGAGAATGAAGATATCGTGGGGTGGATCTACTGCGAGGGAACACCCATCAACTATCCGGTCGTGCGGGGCGCCACCAACGACACCTACCTGCACACGACCGTCAGCGGACAGTCAAACAGCGCCGGCAGCATTTTTATGGATTACCGGTGTGCGCCGAACCTGTCCGGCTTCAACACGATCATTTACGGGCATCATATGAAGAACGGCTCCATGTTCGCTTCACTGCACGATTACGGTTCGCAGGAATTCTACGACGAGCATCCGCTCATGTGGTATCTGACCCCGGAGCGGGTCTACAGACTGGATCTCCTCGCCGGCTATGTGGGCGAGGCGGACGCGGAAGTGTATGAGATCTTTGCGGACTGGCCGCAGCTCACGAGATATCTCGAGTTTGCCTCCTCCCGCTCCACTTTTAAGCCGGAAGGCTATATCTCGACTGTTCCCCTTGCGGAGATCAGCGGCGTGATCGTACTGTCCACCTGCTCCTATGAGTACTCGGACGCCCGCTATGTCGTCGTGGGCGTGCCGATCCTGGCGGAGCCTGCCAGGACGTCAGACGCCTCAGCCGCGGTAGCTGACTGACGAGACCGTGGCGATCAGCGTGCCGAGATCGTCCGTAACCGTGATATCGTAAAAACCGGTGTGTCTCCCGCTTCTCACCGCCTTCGCCTCCGCGTAGAGCGTACCGCCGCGCGCGCCGCTCAAAAAGTTGATCTGGCTCGAGAGCGTGACGGCGACCGGCTCCGTCAGCTCCGCATTGTTCGCGACGGCAAAAGCGAAATCCGCCATGGTAAAATACACCGCTCCCATGACTCTTCCCGCCGCATTGCCGTGCCGGCGGTCAATCTTAAGCGAGACCCGGCAGTAGCCGGGTCTCGCTTCCTCAATGACGATCCCCGTCGTATCCGTTGCATAGATATCGCCGGAGAAAATATTTCTGATCTCTTCCAGACTTTTCATTTATTCAGCGTCCTCCTCGTCGGAGCTCTCCTCGCCGCCATCCGGGTCTTCCTCACTGCCATCCGAATCTTCCTCGTCTCCGGAAGCCGTGATGTCGATGATCTCCCTGGCGTTGTCCACCGTCACTTTCACGTAGTCGCAGTAGGTGATGACTTCCACCTTTTCCTGCTTACAGAAGGCGAGCAGCGTCTCCGAGGTCTTTTTTGCCTGTGCCAGATAATCGTTAAAGATCGTGCCCAGGATCTCCTCTGCCGCCGTGCGTTCCAGACTCTCCTGCGTGGCTTCGCACCCCAGGATCTGCACGTCGTGCTCAACGCTCTTTCTGTGCTCCTGCATGGCGTCGGCAGCGGCGCAGGCCAGCTCGTCGTCAGCGCACAGGATCACTTCCACGCTCTCTCCGAACTCGTCCAGAAGATCTCCGATCTCCGAGGCCATTTCATCGCGGTCCTCATATTCACAGAGCCGCACGTCGGAACTGAGATTCCATTCCTGCACGCCCTCGTCGCTCTCTTCCGAGTACTCCCTGAAGACAGCCGTCGTCAGGACTTCGTTCTTATAGTGATCCCTGTCCAGCGCTTCGAGCGTCGTTTTGTTGGCCATTACGCCCTCAGCGCTCTGGTCCGGCACATTCAGGACAAGACATCCCAGCACGTGATCCCCGCTGGCGTCCAGCGTCTCGTAATCCAGACCGTCCAGAATGCTCTCCCGCAGCTCTCCGATCAGACTGCTGTCACCGCCGATGTAGACGGCATTCCAGTCGCTGTTTTTCCACTTTTCCAGCTCTTCCGCGGGCGGCTCCGTGATCACAAAGATCACCGGGACATCGCTCTGCATGGCCAGCTGGCGTATGGGCGCCACGTTTTCAGGCTCGCCGGCGTCTGCCACCAGCACGTCGCATCCCGCATCCAGAAGCGCTTTGGCGCAGGCGGCTTCCCCGCCCCATTCGGATTCCTGCCTCATAATATTTGCCTCTGTGAAACCGGCCTTTATAAGGTACCCGTCAAGGCGGCTGTAAAAGGCCGTCTCGTAGTCCTCCGAGTCAGGTGCGACGCAGATCCCGATCTTCATGTCGGCCGGCAGAAGGGGGCCTTCTTCTTCAGGCGCTTCTTCCTCAGCTGCAGTCTCCTGTTCCTGTTCCGTACCTGCCGTGGAAGCAGCCCCGCATCCGGTCACCAGAAAAACAGAGGCGGCACAGACGAGGATCAGGCTGATAATCTTATTTTTCATAGAACACTTCTCATTTCTGATTTTTTTTTAGATTATACTATTCTCCTTCAAAATTTCCTATACTTTTTTATCTTTTTGTCACATATTAACAACCTATGGGTAACATTTTCTACACAATTACTGCACATTATTGTGTACTTTATGATTCCTACTCCTCAAACTCCTCGGGATCCGTCACCCCCTGGGAAAAGCTCCGCTCGAGCGCCTGCGCCCTTTCATCCAGGATGGCAAACAGTCTCGTCAGGTAACGCATGGCCGGCTCGGTCGCAATTGCGAACAGTACGAACAGCATGATGCATTCCTTCGAAATGTAGTAGATCGAGAAGAGCTCGTTGAAGAAAAAGGCCATGAAGCACAGCCCTAGGCCGCAGCCGACCAGAACGCCCCAGCGGTAGCGGTTCATGGGCTGACAGATCTTGAGCAGGATCATGAATCCGACGATGGCCAGAAGGAAGGTCGCCGCCACCGAGACGTCCGCTCCGGACACGTTAAAGGTATTGCAGAATACGACCAGCGCCGCAATGGCGAAAAAGTCCGTCAGCGCGGCGGGCATAGCCCGCAGCACGACCCGCCTGAGAAACCGTCCCTTGATGCGCCGGTTATTGGGCTCAAAGGACAGGAGGAAGGCCGGTATCCCGATGTTGAAGGCGCTGATCAGGGAGATCTGCGAGGGCTCCAGCGGGTACACGAGGACATTGATGATGGAGAAGATCGAAAGCAGGAGGGAGAAGATGTTTTTGACGAGAAACAGCGTCGCCGACCGCTCGATATTGTTGATGGTGCGCCGTCCCTCTCCCACGATCTGGGGCATGTGGGAGAAGTCGGAATCCAGCAGCACGACCTGTGCCGCCTGCACTGCCGCGTCGGACCCCGCCGCCATGGCGACACTGCAGTCCGCCTTTTTCATGGCCAGGATATCGTTGACGCCGTCGCCCGTCATCGCCACGGTATGCCCCTCCTTCTGCATGGCGAGGACCAGCCTCTGCTTCTGCTCCGGCGTGACGCGGCCAAAGACCACATATTTGCGGGCGGCCTCCTCGAGCTCCTCGTCACTCCGCAGCCAGGAGGCATCCACATACTTGTCCGAGCCCGGGATCCCGGCCTGCCTGGCCACCTCCGACACCGTCAGGACATTGTCTCCCGAGATCACGCGCACGCTGACGCCCTGCCTGGCGAAATAGGCGAACGTCTTCCTGGCGTTCTCGCGCAGCGGGTTCTGCAGAAGGATGAAGAACAGGGGCTGTACTTCCGCGCCGAACAGGCCGTTTTTGGGTACGGGGAGCGAGCGGCGCAGGCCTGTCCCCGTCCCCGCATCGGTCCTCTCGCCCATGTAGCGCCCGAATACCAGCACGCGCAGGCCCTTCTGGGCAAATTCGTCCACCCTGTCGGCGTAGCGCTCATAGTCGTCGCACAGGACAAACTCCGGTGCGCCTAGGACGTAGGTCGAATCGGGGAACTGCACGCTGCTGTATTTATACTTGGAGCTGAACGGGAACATGGAGAGTGCCTGCCTGTTTCCTCTCGCCCTGAAGAACTCCCGCAGCGCGCGCATGGTGATATTGTCGTCGGGCAGGATATTCACATATTCCGCGACCAGGTTGTGATAGCGCCGCATCTCATCCTCGGAGAAACGCTCCGCCGGCACGGCGTCCGCCACCAGCATGCTGTTGTCCGTGATGGTGCCTGTTTTGTCGACGCACAGGACGTCGACCCTGGCCAGGGTCTCGATGCTCTTCATGTCGTGGAGCATGACCTTTCTTCTGGCCAGCTGCACCGTGCTGAGGGCGAGCGTCACGCTCACAAGAAGGTACAGGCCTTCCGGGATCATGCCGATGACCGCCGCCACCATGGTGGGAACGCTCTCGGCAAAAGGCTTGCCCTGATAGACATAGCTCTGCACAAAGAGCGTGATGCCGATCGGAATGATGGCGACGCCTGCCGCGATGACGATCCGGTTGATGGAACGCACCATCTCCGACTGCTCTCCCTTGGGGAGATTGCGGGCTTTGAGCAGGAGCCTGGAAATATATGAGGCCTCTCCCACGCGCACGAGCCTGGCATAGCACTCTCCGGACGCGACAAAACTCCCCGACATCAGCTCCGCGTTCTTTCCCTTGACGATCTCGTCCGCTTCACCGGTAAGAAGCGCTTCGTTTACGGCCACTTCCCCCTTCAGGACCACGGCGTCCGCAGGGATCTGGTTTCCGGCCTTGAGCAGGATCACATCGCCCAGGACCAGCTTGTCGATGGGCACGCTGACCTCCCGCTCGTCGCGGATGGCCGTCGCGGTGGGCTCGTTGAGGATCGACAGGTTGTCCAGCACCTTCTTGGCGTTCAATTCCTGAAAGATACCGATCAGGGTGTTGGCCACGATGACCGGCAGGAAAGTCAGGCTCGTAAAGGCGCCCGCCGCGACCAGAAGGATCGCCAGGATCAGAAAGATCAGGTTGAAGTAAGTAAATACATTCTCTTTGATGATGTCCTGGGTCGTCTTGGCGGTGCGGTCGGTCTGGACGTTTCCTTGTCCCTTCGCCAGCCGCTCCTCGACCTGCTGATATGTAAGTCCCTGTATTTTTTCGCTCATATTGATATAATCCCGCTGTTTCAGGCGCTCTACTCTCGTTACGGAGCGGCAAAGTGCCGCACGGTAAGATTATACCATGCGGCACTTTGCAGTTGTGTGTATTCTTTGTTAAAAATGAGGGGCCGGCAGACCGGTGCCCGGAAGCGGTCAAAGAAGGCTCTCGACGCAGGCTTCCACCTTCTTCATGTCGGCAGTGGGTTCAAAACGCGCCACTACGTTGCCCTCTCTGTCCACCACGAATTTCGTGAAATTCCACTTGATGTCGGGATTATTCTTATAGTCCTTGTCGATCTTCTTAAGCATGGCGCTCATGGCAAGCGCAGCGGGCCCGAACCCGAAGCCCTCGAAACCCTTCTGCTCCTTCAGGTATGTAAAGAGCGGAAGCGCGTTCTCACCGTTGACATCCGACTTCTTCATCTGAGGAAACTGAGTATTGTAGCGGAGCGTGCAGAACTGATGGATCTCCTCGTCGCTCTCGGGCGCCTGGCCGGCGAACTGGTTGCAGGGGACGTCGATGATCTCAAAGCCTCTGTCATGGAACTTCTCGTACATCGACTCCATGGGTGCATAGTGGGGCGTAAATCCGCAGCCCGTAGCCGTGTTTACGATCAGAAGGACTTTTCCCCGATAATCATTCATCGAAACTTCATTCCCTTTTCCGTCCTGCAGCGTGAAATCATAAATACTCATAAAAGCTCCTTCCCTCCTGTTAGGATCTTACTTGTTTTGTGTTTGGTTTTAATAAATTATATTGCACACAATTTATTTTGTCAACACCTGTATTTACGATCTCCTGCAATATCCTTCTCAATTCTCCGCGCTGATCTCATCCGTCTCGATCAGGAAGCGGACGCTTCCTTCCTGGCCTTCCAGGATCCCGGAAAAATTGGAGTACTGCAGATCCGCCCGGCGGACTGCCCGTATTCTGCCGATGAGGCCTGTGAGATCTTCTCCCGCAAGATCCGCCAGTTCCCCGATGGCCTCCTCGTCAAATTTCTCTATTCCGTCCGCGAGCGCCTGCAGCCCCTCCGCAAGTCCGCAATACGCATCTCCAAGTTCTCCTCCGGCTTCCGCGATCTGCGACAGTCCCTCCGAGAAGGCTTCCGCTCCGGCTTTCAGCTGTCCGATCCCGGTGCTGAAGGCAGCCACGCCCTCCGAGAGGCCCTCGCTTCCCTTCGTGAGCTGCGCAATACCCTTTCTGAGTGTCCCCAGCTGCTCCTGCAGCGCCGTCACAGCCTCCGCCGACCCGGCCGACGCCTCCAGTCCTGCCGCGAGCGTCTCCAGGCTTTTGCCCATATTTTCGACCGTGGTCCCCATCGTCTCCGTATCCAGGGAGGCAAGCGCCTCCAGATCCGTCAGCTCCAGGGCATTGACGCCTTCCAGAACGCCTTTGGCCTCCGAAACGGCATCCGCTGCCGACTGCTCCGCCTCATCGAGGCTCTCGCTTTCGGACAGATCCAGTGTGATCTCCGGAAACTGTGCCGAGGCGGAAGCGATCCTCTCCGTTACGCCGCTCTTAAGCGACTCTTTCGTCTCGTCGTCCAGTCCCTCCTGTTCCTCAATGACCTGGAGGGCCGCGTCCAGTGCCTGTGCGCGGACTTCTTCCTGTGCCGCTTCCCAGCCTTCTCCGACTTGACCGTTAACCTGGGCCGCCAGTTCTTCGCCCAGCTTCCCGCGGTCGATCCCGGGCGTCTCTGTCTCTGCGAGCGCCGCCTTTGCCTTCTCCAGGCTCTCATTATGCGTGGCTGCCTTCTTTGAGAATTCGGATAAGCCGGCAAGGGCGCTCTTTGTGTCCGAAAGCAGCGCCGTGAGTTTTTGTCCGTCCTCCTCAAGGGAGGCCGCCGCCTCTGCCGCCGCTTTCAGCTGCGGATCCTCTGCCGCGCCGGCCAGCTGCTCCGGATCCAGCGCACCGAGCGCCGTGTCGATCTGCTGCAGCCCCGTCTGCATTGCGTCCGCGCCTTCCTGCAGGGACGCTGCCTTTTCGCTCAGGAGCCCGAGCCCTTCTTCCATGCTCCCGGCCCCTTCCTTAAGGGCCGAAACGCCGGAAAAATACTTGTCCAGATAGTCTCCGAGCTCCCCTGCGCCGTCTGCCAGTTCCCCCGCTCCGTCCGCCATCTCCCGTGAGGCGTCCTTGAGCTCATCCATGTCGCTGCGCACGCCGTCCGCGTCATCCAGGTCCTCTTCCTCAATTTCCTTGAACAGCCCTGTGCCGAGCATGGTCGCCGTAAAATCCAGCGCAAACTTCTCGGCGTGGGCGCTGATCTCTACATAGGACGGGATCTCAATCTCCTCCGTGGGTTCATACTCCTGCGGCCGCAGGCTCTCCTCCAGTCCGGGGAAGGCCGCGCCGATGACAATGGTATTATCCCCCATCGCCGTCGTCCTCCCATTCTTAACGCTGACCTGCGAGAAGATATCCTTTGGAAGGATCAAGGTCGAGATCGCCATAAAGGGCACGCAGACGGGATCCTCTTCTCCCCGGCGCAATGCCTGTTCCACGGTGCGGTTATCGTAATCGAAGCGGATCCTGACGTCGCCGCTCTTCCCCGCGATCTCCGCGGGGGACAGTTCCTGCCCGTCAAGATAATACGTGACGCGCACATCCACAGGGAGTTCTCTGTCGCTGTATCCCTCGTACTTCACCGCATTCCCGAGGTTCTCCCAGTAGAGCATGCCGTCATCGGTACGATAGAAGGCCTCTCCCCCCTCCCGGTTGCGGATGTCCCGCAGGTCCGAGCGGTCCAGGATCGGGTCCCGCCCCGCAATTTCGGACAATTCCGCCTCCACAACAACTTCGTAAGGAGTCCCGCCCGCATCGGCTTTTACGTTGACGGTCTCCTCTTTTCTGCCGGGCGTCACGGTGGGTGAACCGGGCCGGGGACGAAAGGCGTTTTCTTCTGCCGCCTCCCAGTTTTTTGTATTCTCCCCGGTCTCCTGTTGCTTTTCCGTTTCCGGAGCGGGCGCTGTCCCGGCTCCCGCGCAGCCGCCCGCTGCCAGTATCACCGCCAGCAGAAGCGGGCCGGCCAGAGCCCGTTTTCCCGCAGCCGCTTTGTTTTTCTTCCTGTCAAATCTGCTCATCATTTCTGCCACTCCGCGGCAAACACTGCCTTACTCCACGTTTTTGAGTGCCTCATCCATGGGCACGGACGCTATTTTCTTATACTCAAGGACCGCCACGACGGCGTAGCTGATCACGCCCAGCGCTATGACCTTCAAGTAGACGATCCCGTCGATATTCAGGCTGATCCAGCCTGTCATCTCCATGCGCATCATGATCTTCATGATGTATTTCAAAAAGTGATAGCAAAGAGGGAGCGTACCCGCCATGCACAAAACAGCGGCGATCGTCGTCGCGCGTATATACAGTCCGCCGATCTCGCCCCCCGTATATCCCAGGATCTTCACCATGGAGATGGACTGGGCGTTTTTTTCGATGATCACCTTGGAGAGCAGGTAGATTAGCACGATGAAGATGACAACCGAAAACGCGTCCACAAGGTACATCATGCTGCCCATGGAAATTTTCAGCTGCCTCGATACCTTGAGCAGGCTGTCCGCATCGATAACGGTCCCGATATACTTCGGATCGATATCCGTAATGGGCTCCGAGGCCATATAGCCGACAAAATACCCGTCGTCCATCTCAAAGACCCGGTTCAGCGCCTTCTGCTCCATGAAGACGCAGATGGCCGATTCATAATCCGTGACGCCGCTCACCCGGAATGCATAGCGTTTTGTCCCGTACTGCTCCTGCAGTTCGATGACACTGCCCGGCTCCAGGTCATATTTGAGCGCGTAGGATTTGGACACAAGCACTGTTCCGTCCTCCGGAACCGTCACGTAGCGGCTCCCCGCCTTCATTCCGTAGAGCATCACCTCTTCATTTTTGTACGGCGTGTCCGTCGGCGTCCGGAGGGAGTAGAAGCTGAATTTTTCCGCCGTCGGATTTTCGGTCTCCACGGCGTCCGCAAAGAGCGCCATATTGAGGAACCCCTCCAGCTTATGATCTTCGTCGAGCGCCTCCATGGGAACCTGCAGGATGTACTGATACTTTGCAAGCAGCGTCTCCGCAACGATCTTTTCATAGCGGTCAAGTACATTGGGAAGTCCGAGACCGAACAAGAGCAGAACGTTCGCGAAAAGGATCCCCATCGCCAGGATCAGGTAGTTCGGAATGTTCTGAAAGAGCACGCGCATGCGGAAGCGGCTCATAAACGGAATCCGCGGATTCAGCGGAAGCGCCCGCTTTGTCCCGTGCCTTTTGAGATCCCTGCGGAGGAATTTGAGCGGCGAAAGCCCGAGTTTATACCTGAGCGCGGTATAGGTGATCACGATCATCATCACGACGGGGATCAGCGTCGTCTTCCAGAAGGCCTCGGAACTCCAGACCGTCTCGTAGGTCGGAAGACTGTAACTGTTGTAGTACATCTGCACGCATATATACTTGAAAAAGGTATAGCCGAGGAGATTTCCGGCGAGCGCGCTGATCAGGGTCACGACGACCGGCAGGAACATGTAGTGGCGGATGAGTTCGCCCCTCGTGAACCCGGAGGCCCGCAGCGTCCCGATCACCGCCGCCTCGTGCGTGATGGTGTTGCTGATCGTGACCGCGAACACAAAGGCGATGATCGCGATCATGATATAGAACAGGACTTCCATCATGGCCTTGTCGCTGCCCATATCCTCGCCCGTAAACTTGATGGCCTGATTCTGGAACCTCGGAATAAAGCTCTCAAGCTTTACTTCCCTGATCAGGTCCCCGGACAGGTCCTCCGCCCTGTCCTTTTCCTGTTCTTCGTTCGCGGGCGGATCGTTGTACTGCCATGTGTAACAGTACTGTAAGTTCTTCTCCGGTATCTGCGCGAACTGCTCAGCCGTCACCACGCTGACGCCGAATTTGAGGGCGTCGAACATGGTGTCATTGTTGTCGGAAAACATCGTGCTGTAATCGGGCAGCGCCGCGTATCCCACGACTGTCAGCCGCAGTCTCCCGTCGGCGCTGCAGATCTCCTCTCCGACCGGGATCCCATTGTTTCTGGCGTATGCCCTGTCAATAGCGATCTCTCCCTCCCTTTCAGGGAGTCTTCCTTCCATCAGGCAGACTGTATTCACGTGTTCCCGGATTTTAAAGATCCTGACGGTGCTTCCATTTTCCATCGGGGTGTCGGCATAAAAGTTCTCTTCCACCGTCACGCCCAGCTTCTCCGCTGCCCGGAGCTGGGCGCGGCTGAGCTTTTTCTGGGAACGGAAATTTCCATCCTCGACGTTGTACTTTTCAAAGCTGCCGTTATAGGCTTTGATCATGCTCCCGTCCGCCACGAGAAATCCCGAGATGAACCCGATCGTGACGACCAAAAGGACAAAGATGACAAGATATTTGCCCGGATCGCCGCGAAGCTCCCGCAGATGCCTTTTTAAGAGCGGACTGCGCACACTGTAAGTCCTCACCACTCCAGATCCTCCGCTCTCGTCCGTACCGCATTCCGGTAGATCTTGGAGATACTGCCGTCACGAAGTTTTACCACCACGTCCGCCATGTTCCGGATCGCGTCATTATGCGTGACCATGATCACCGTGTTTCCATATAAGCGGTTTACCTTTTCAATGAGTGAAAGGATATCCTTGGAGGTTTTGTAGTCCAGCGCGCCTGTCGGCTCGTCGCAGAGGAGGATATCCGGATTTTTGACGACCGCGCGTCCGATCGCCGTTCTCTGCTGCTGTCCGCCGGAAAGCTGGCCGGGCACTTTGCCCCGGTGCTCCCACAGTCCGAGCGTGTGCAGAAGATCGTCCACGGACAGCGGGTTTTTGCTCAGATAAGCACCGACTTCAATATTCTCCCGCACGGTCAGATTCGGGATCAGATTGTACATCTGAAAAATATATCCCAGGTGGTGTCTGCGGTACAGGGTAAGCTTTTTCTCGCTCATGGAGGACATCTTCTCGCCGCTGATCACGATATCGCCGCTGTCCGCCCCGTCTATTCCCCCCACGATATTTAAGAGCGTCGACTTGCCGGAGCCGGACGGCCCCAGAAGCACGCAGAAAGTCCCTTTATCAAGGGAGAGGTCGATCCCGCGCAGCACTTCCACGCGGTTCTCTCCCGTCCCGAAGGATTTTCTGATCTGCCTGATTTCCAAAAAAGGATCCTGTCTCATCTTGTTTTATGCCTTACTGTTCCGTCAAAATTAGTGATTTCTAACATCAATCTATGTTAGCACCATCTAACTTCCCTTGCAAGAAAAAAAACCGGATGGCACACAAGCCATCCGGTACACACCCCCAGAGAAAAATATACAGCTCAGACGAGCGCAGCGCCCAGATTTCTGCAGGCTTCCTTCGCCTCGTCGTCAGGCTCGTTGTTGGCCATGACGCAGTCCACGACCAGATCTGCGCCGCAGGAGCGGGCCTCGTCTTCCCATGTGCGCATCCACTCGCCGTCCCCCCAGCCGTAAGAGCCGAACAGAGCGATCTTCTTTCCGGACAGAGATCCTTTCACGTCATCCCACATGGGCTGATACTCTGCCTCTTCCAGAACTTCCGCGCCCATGGCAGGACAGCCGAAAGCGATCGCGTCATAGGAAGCAACATCCTTCGCGCTGAAAGCCTCCGGTCCCATCATGACAGCTTCGCCGCCCTTGCCGCGGATCCCTTCCTCCACCGCGTCTGCCATGATCTGTGTATTTCCGGTACCGCTCCAGTAAACTACTGCCACTTTGCTCATTTTTCTTTCCTTTCATGCTGTAATGATTTGTAATGACTGTGTATGTCAAACAGCCACAGCGAGTCTCCCGATAGAAACGCCGCTGGCCCACTGTTTGCAATAAGTATCTGTGCACCGGGCATACCTGTCGAAAGTCCTGCGGGCTTTTTCCACGTCCCCGTAGACTTTCCACGCGCCGATCAGTTTATATCCGCCTGCGTGATTTTCTATAAACCCTCGCACATCCTCCGGCGGATAACTCAGGAACAATCCGATTTCGTGCGGAAACGGTTTTCCGCTGCGAAGCCTGCTCATGAGCTCTGCCACGCACCCCTGCGCGTCATCGGAACGGTATCCCGTCTCGTGAAGAATGGAAAGTGCATCCTTCCTGCCGAGATCCCTGGTCAGATCCAACGGGCGGTATACATAGAGCAGTACCCGTTCTTTTCCAAACCGCATGGGGAGGATCCGCAGTCCCTTGGGACCCAGGACCCGGTTCAGTTCCCGGAGCTCGGCTGCCAGTCTTTTCCTGCTTCCGTATTCATAACTAAAAAGACTTCCGGTCTTGATCCCGGCAAGTGTCGGTGCGCCAAAACGCACCAAAAGTTCGTCCGCCATCTCTTTTTACCGCCATATATTTGTTATGCCGCCGTATATTTCTCGAGAATGGAACGGAGTGCCGCCATGGACGCCGTGCGGGAATGCTCAACCGCAGCGCTGCACCCCTTCAGCTCATTCTGCGCGTTGCGCAGCACTTTGTGGGACAGGCAGCTCGTGAAACAGATCAGAAGATCCGGATTTCCCAGCTTGTTCTTCAGGCTCCCGGAGGGCTTGATAAAGATTTTCGCCCTGCACCGGTACGCCTTGCACAGATCCTTATACTGCCTCTCCATACATTCGTTGCCGCCCAGAATTACTATGCTCATTTTTACCTCCGTTCTCCCAGACCCCCATCGCCTTCGTTAGTTTTGTCTAACCATGTTCCGAAAGATTTGCGCCCTTGCGGGCGCATCCCTTTCACCCCATTATTCTTCCCGGAAGACACGCGGTCAGCCTTTTGTGCTCTTCCCTCTCCTGTTTCGGGTGTCCGCCCGGTAGTCACTGGGCGAAACACTGTACACACTGCGAAACGCACTTGCGAACTTGCTGCTGTTTTCATATCCGAGGCCGCCAGCTATGGCCAGTACGGTCCTGTCCGTGGAGGCGAGCATTCCGGCCGCCTTTTCCATCTTCATTCTTTTAAAGGACGCGTACACCGACGATCCGTAATAGGCGCGAAAGCTTGTCTTTAAATGCGTCTCGGACACATGCAGCGTCTTCGCTATTTCACGGATCGTCACCTTATCTCCGATATGCTGTCCCAGATAGTCCATCGTCTGCAGGGCAACTTCCTGCTGTATTGCAGTGCATCCGCCCTTTCCTACATCGGCAACCGTTAAGTCCATCATATATCTCCAAGAAGTTAGTATCATTTAACTTCTTAGAGTTTATTACGTCTAACTGGAGAAGTCAAGAAAAAAATTAGTTAAATTTAACCGCTCCTATTGCCCGCTGTATGAACCATTCATCGGGACGCTCGACATAAGGACTCTCACTGCAGCCTCATAAGCCCCGAGGTCACGGGCTTTTCTGATCTCCTTGCGAAGCTTTTCCCCCTCCGGAAAGAGGGTTCCTGTGTAATGCCAGAATTCCTTCATTCTCCCGATCACGACATTGGTCCCGGGAAGCGTCTTTTTGTAAGCGTCCAGGAGCGCATCGTGAAAAGCCCGCAGTTCTGCTTTCTGCAGGGCCGGTCCTCCCTTGAGTACTCTGATCAGCGCCGGGTCTGCCAGCACGCCTCTTCCGGCCATGATCTTCCGGACCTGCGGGAAGCGTTCCAATAGACGGTCTCTGTCTTCTCCGGTGAATATATTCCCGTTGTAGACGATCGGGATCCGGCTTTTACACAGAACCGCCGCAAAGGCATCGTAATCCGGCGTCCCTTTGTACATATCTTTCTGTGAGCGGGGATGCACGGTCAGTTCGCTGATGGGATAGCGGTTATAGATTCCGATCAGTCCCTCGGCTTCTTCCGTGCTGTCGGTGCCGAGCCTTGTTTTGACGGAGACGGCGGTCCCTGTTCCCTCGACGCCCTCGAATACCTCCTCCAGAAAGGCATCCAGCTCCTGCGTGTATTTGAGCATGCCGGATCCGCGCCTCTTGCGGGCGACCGTGGGCACCGGGCAGCCAAGGTTTAAATTCACTTCCTTATATCCCATCTGCGCAAGTTCCCGGATGGCCCACAGGCACTCCTGCGAGCGGTTGGACAGGACCTGCGGCACGAGGGGAACGCCCGCGTTGTGCGCGGGGTCAATGTCATCCATTTCTTTTGTCCGGAAACGCAAGGTGTGATTGGGCGCCACAAAGGGCGTATAATACCTGTCCGTCTCCGGAAAAAAGCGATAGTGTACATTGCGGTAGACATATCCTGTGTTGCCCTCGAGCGGGGCGAAGTAATATTCCATTGCGGCCGGATCCATCTTTTTCTTTCCTCTCTGCTGCGCTTTCCTCGGCAACTCTGCGTTTGCTCCTCTATCATACCAGATTTGTCCTGCAAAAAAAGTGCCGGCATTCATGACACGAGTTCAAAAACGCCGGCACCTGACAAAGACGGTAATACTGATATTCGTTTTTTTACAGCAGCGGTTTCATGCTGTCCACGCTGAAATAGATGGTGGAAGCGTTGTGCAGAAGCGCCGCGCGCGCGGATGGCATAAGCCCCAGAAGACCCAGGACGATCAGCGCGCCGTTGAAGGTCATAATACGGCGGTAGTTTCTGTCGATCCGGTCCATCAGAGCGTTGCTGATACGGCGCAGGACGACAAGTTCGCGCAGATCGTCCGCTGAGATGGTAATATCGGCGATCTCCCGGGTGATGGCTGCGCCGGAAGCAATGGCAATGCCGGCATCCGCTTCGGACAGAGCCGGCGAATCATTGATGCCGTCGCCGATCATAATGACCTTGCGTCCCGCTTTGTGCTCGCTCCGGATGAAAGCGGCCTTGTCCTCCGGAAGGACTTCGGCATAGAAATCATCCATCCCCAGGCTTGATGCGACTGCGGCTGCTGTCTTATGGCTGTCTCCGGTCATCATAACGACGCGGGAGAAGCCAGCCTCCCGCAGGTCACCTACGACGTGGACAGCCTCCGGGCGGATGGGATCCTCGATACAGATCACTGCGGCAAGCGTCTCCCCAAGCGCCAGATAAAGAAGGGTGCAGTCATCGGGCAGCGCCTCGAAGTGGGCACGGTCTTCCTCTGTATCCGGGATCCTGCAGTTTTCATCTTCAAATATAAAATGATAGCTGCCGATCAGGGCGCGGACGCCGTCCACGGAACTTGCGATGCCGTGCGCCACTACATACTCTACCTTCGTGTGGCGCTCCTCATGG
Organism: Lachnospiraceae bacterium; assembly: GCA_017405805.1. Taxonomy (GTDB): domain Bacteria; phylum Bacillota; class Clostridia; order Lachnospirales; family Lachnospiraceae; genus CAG-791. Next base: position 18,845 of record JAFQZU010000036.1, on the reverse strand, counting down.
ACCAGTCCCCGCTTTTCCGCCTCACGGACGACCGCATTGGCTATGGAATGCGGAAAATGCTCTTCCAGGCAGGCTGCAAGGCGCAGCATCTCGGTCTCCGACCGTCCGCCAAAAGTGATCACCCTGCGGACACTGGGCGTCGACCTGGTCAGGGTCCCTGTTTTGTCGAATACAATGGAGTCCGCCTGCGCGACGGCTTCCAGGAACTTGCCTCCCTTGACATTGATGTGATGGTCACTGCACTCGCGCATGGCTGACAGAACCGTTATGGGCATGGCCAGCTTGAGCGCGCAGGAGAAATCCACCATGAGGAAGGACAGGGCGCGCGTCGCATTGCGGGTAATGGCGTAAGTCAGGAGCGTGCCGCCCAGAGACCAGGGTACCAGCGAATCTGCCAGATGCGCCGCCCGGCTCTCGGTCGCGGATTTGAGCTTCTCGGAATCTTCGATCATGGACACGATCTTATCGTACCGGCCGCTGCCCAAGGCCTTCTCGACGCGGAATTTCAGCTCTCCCTCTTCCAGGACAGTGCCCGCGTAAACGTAAGCGCCCGCATCCTTGCGGACCGGCAGTGATTCTCCCGTCATAGAGGCCTGGTTGACACTTCCCTCTCCGGTCTCGACAATGCCGTCGAGCGGGATGACGTTGCCCGTCCGGACCACTACATAGTCGCCGGGCTTAACGTCTGCCACGGAGACCAGGACCTCCTCTCCGTCCCGGCTGCAGACCCAGGCCTTGTCCGCGTTAATATACATGCGCCGGGCCAGGTCATCGACCGATTTCTTGTGGGTCCACTCCTCCAGGAGCGCGCCTGCATCCAGAAGGAACATGACGGATCCGGCCGTGGAATAGTCGTCCCGCAGAATGGAAACGGCGATCGTCGTCGCATCCAGCACCGGCACTTCCAGTTTTCCCTTGCGAAGGCACCGCAGTCCCTCGCCGATGTAACGGAGCGCCTTGACCAGGTTGTAGACACGATTCACCGGATCCGGCAGGACAAACGCCCGAAATGCGCGCCCCATCACAAGGAAGAAAAGCTTGTCCTCGTAAGTCCTGCTGAGCGAACGTCCGGTGTGCTCCGGCACCTCGACCTCGGAATGCGCGTAATCAAACGTCGAAAGGGCCGAAATAATATTCTCCCGCGCCTGTCTGTTACCCTTGTCAAAAAGAATCGTCGCATCCATGGTCCGGTCGCTGACGGTTGCTTTGACTACTTCCGGGAGCGCTGACAGATAATACTGCAGCCGGTCCGCCTGCGCCATGGTCATACGGCGCTGGCCCATTCTGACGCGTATGCGGCCTCCCGATTCATGTAGTATTCTGCATTTCATAACGTTCTCACTCGGGGCGCTCTGCGTGATCTGCCGCCGCCAGCACCGCCCTGGCGTCCTCGATCTGCTGAGCATCGATCTCTGCCTGACGCCTCTCGTTGATCTCTTTGGCATCCGCCGCGATATCGCTGCAGTTCTCGCAGATCGTGGTGACATCCTTAAGAACTTCATCCTTCATGCGAAGGACCGCTGCCGTGCCTTCCGTATATACCTTCTTCGCATCCCTGCTGGACAGGATCCTGACTCCATAGGAACCCAGCAGTGCACCGCAGCCGATCAGCCTGGCTGCCTTCCAGTTGCAATGTTTGAAACAATCCAGTATAAACATAAGATGCCTCCTTTACCATTTGCTTCCATGTTTCTCATCACGTATTTATTTCATGATAATCAGTTAGTTTTATCTTAATCGACTCCATAAAGGCGAACCCGTTATTTATCTCCTTCCCAGAGCATCAAAAAAGCCCGTAAACACGGGATTTCCCGCATTTATGGGCTTTTTGAACTATATGCCGGCGGTGGGACTCGAACCCACACGCCCTCTCGGACAGCAGATTTTGAGTCTGCCTCGTCTGCCATTCCGACACGCCGGCTGACCGTGTGCGCAAGGCACTACTCCATTATATGGGAACACTTTTAAAAAGTAAACAGTAGAAATGCCGGTATTCCCGGCGTCCGCAGGGAACGCCGGGAATACCGTGCAGCATTAAATAGAGGGGTTATGGTATTACAGGACTTCAGAGAATGTCTGGAGTCTGGTCCTGACCTGTTCAAAGGAGGTAGTCTCCTGATCGATCTCGATCTGAAGGTTCTTGACGCCCGCTGCCGCGAACTGCTGCAGAAGGATAGGATAGTCGAACTCTTCGGGATCGCAGAACTTCATCATGCAGACGATAACTGCGTCCGCATTGTACTTCTTCACTGCGTTGATGAGGATATCGCCCTTCGGCTTGTCCGCATCCGTTGCCAGCGAGCAGCCGTCGAAAGCAGTCCATGCTTTTGCCAGCGCCATAAGCGGGTCTGCGTCTTCGGGAACGTCCTGACGGAAGTTTCTGGTCTCCTGTGCCAGGTCGTCTGCTACGATCGCAAAGCCGAACTCCTCGAAGATATCGAGAACTTCATCGGGCTCGAGAAGGATGCCGCTGACTACGACGCGCTTGCCGCTGAAAGGAACCTTGTCGGCAGAGCGAATAAGGTCATTGAGCTCTTTCAGCATAGCGGTGTGGCGGGATTTCTCCATGAACCAGCGAGCCTTGATGACCGCATGACGGTCCTTGAGGCTGATGAGACCGGGATTCTCCGCGACGAGGTCGCTGAATTCACGGCATGCGGCGCGGTTCTCGTTGTAGACTGCAATACTGTTTTTGAGGGCCTTTACGGAGATCCTGACGTCCAGGATATCCTCAAGCTTCTGTTTCAGGATCGCATACTCTTCACGTGCGAACACGTTTGCGGCGGACATCGCCATCTTGCGGTTCTGGGGATGCGTGAAGACGATCTGAGGCGCTTTGCCTTTCCACTTCTGGCTCATGCACTTAAGGGTGTCGCAGGGTACGGAGAAGATCACCGCATCGAGCTCGTCATAGACGCCGTCAAGCTGCAGCTCCATAACGGACTGCATAACGGAACATGCAAAGGGAGGCAGGAAGGATCTCGCCTTGGAGATGTTCTTCTTCTGTGCGCCCCACATGCCCATCGGCAGATAGCCGGCAGCATGTACGATCTCTTCGGGGCAGTATACGGGCATGATGCCTACTGCGCCCTTGCCGGTCTCTTTTTTATAGTCGTCCATTGCCTTTTTCGGATTATCAGCAACTTCTCTGAATTGTGCGATCAATTCCTTTATTGTACTCATAGGTTTCTCCTTTTTTCTGCTCAGTGATTATTTTGACGGTAGACTCCGGATTACTGTGCGTCCATCATCTCGGACAGGGCCTGTACGCGGTTGACATACTGCGCCTCGGAGAAGACGCGGGGGTCAGTCTGGTCGCCGTCAAAGCTGACGAAGGGAATGCCCATCTTCTTGTTGACATACTCGCCGCCTTCATTGTTCAGAAGTCCCATCAGCTTGCAGCTTCTGTTGAGGTGCATGACCATGCCGTCGCTCTTGGAGCTCTTAACTACCTTGTAGAACTCCTCGTAACGGTTTGCGCCGCAGGTGTTGATGTATACCTTTGTGTAAGCCTCTGCCATGGACTCGAGATCGCCGGGCGTATAGACAAGGCTCCACATGCCGGGATAGCAGCTTCCGGTCATGACCGAACCCTGTGCCTTCAGACCCTTGAAGGTCGCGCCAAGGTACGTCCAGACAGCGATGCCTTCCCACGTGACGCGGTGTTTTTCCGCCTCTGCGGGGCCGAACGCGTACTGTCCCGCCTGATCCTTCGCCTCCAGCTCCTCGCAGAATTTGCGGAATGTGATCTCACCGTAGTCTCTGGAACGTGCGCAGACGATCAGTGCCATGTAGTTGAACAGATCAAATCCGTTGAGCGGAGAAGGCTTGCGCGTAGCATAGCTGGCGATCTTGTTCCACCAGTAAACGGTGCGCTGGGTCTGCTCCTGGACCTTCAGGAATTTGTCGTAATCGAATGCACGGCCGGTGATCTCCTCGAGCTGCTTGATGGCAACGCGGTACTGATCAGCGATGTACTCCTTGCAGTGGCGCTGTACCGGCATGGTGTGGTTGAAGGGAACGTCGATGATGATGCAGGGAATATTCAGTTCCTTTGCAAGGTTCTCATACCACTTGAGCAGCGTATTGCAGATGTTGTTGCAGGTGATTACCAGATCCGGAAGGGGAACGTAAGCAGCCTTGGTGTTCTTGAGCTTGTCTGGCTTCTCGCCGCTCATCGCTTCCTGCTTAAGCAGCTCCATGTAGCCGAGGTTGGTGCGGGCATAGGAGCAGATGTCGATGTTGTAACCCTTCTGATCGGCCACTTCCAGAAGATCCATGGAAGCCTTTCTTGCGCCGGCGCCTGCAGCGTGGGTCTCGGGATATACGAGCGCGATGTCCATCGCCACACAGAATTCCGGCGGTGCAACGGAAGCGGACCAGCATACGAGTTTTCCGTTTCTCTTTGCTTCCCAAGCTTCCTCATCCAGTTTGGCCTGGAAATATCCAAGCAGTTCTTTCGATGTAGCTTCATTCACATTAATGCTATCCATGCTTTATACCTCTCTTTATCTTCCTGAATCACTCAGGTTTTACAGTTGCTTCGTATGCGAAAATGGCAGCGCCGAGCGCTCCTGTGAGCTGGGGACTGTCCACCACGATGACATGCTTGCCGAGTTCTTTTTCAATTGCGTCCACGGCGCCCTTATTGCGGGCGACGCCGCCGCACATCACGATATCCTCGGTCATGCCCACGCGATAGACCAGGGAGCATGCCTTGCTCGCCACAGACTGGTGAACGCCCGCAACGATATTTTCCCGGGACACGCCCTGGGAGAGGAGGGAAATGACTTCCGACTCCGCGAAAACCGTGCAGGTACTGCTCACGAATGCCCACTCCGTCGCGTGAAAATGAACTTCACCCATCTCAGGAAGCGGTATTTCCAGTACTCTGGACATCACGTCCAGAAATCTCCCCGTACCCGCCGCACACTTATCGTTCATGACGAACTGGGCGATATTGCCGTTGTCGTTGAGACGAATGGCTTTTGCGTCCTGCCCGCCGATGTCAATGATGGTTCTTGCGCGCGGATGTTTATGATAGATCCCCTTTGCGTGACAGCTGATCTCACTGATCTGCTTGTCAGCTTCTTTGACGGAAAACCGTCCATACCCCGTAGCCACTGTATAAGCAATGTCATCCATGCCTATCTTCTGGCCTTCAAATACCTTCTCCAGGACCCTGGCGGGACCGGAAGTACCGGTACCGACCTGGATCACTGCCTGTGAGACAACATCACTGCCATCCCTGAGGATGACCGCTTTACTGGAGGACGATCCGATATCGATACCCAGCGTATAAATTGTTTTCACACTCTCCCCCATTATTCCGGATTGCCGTGGCGAGACGTAAAGGTTGCCTCGTAGTTGATGTCAGCGACCTGCTCGATCAGTTCTACGAGAATGCCCTGTGTAAATTTGGGACGGATGAAGTTGACGATGATATCTTCCGTTCCTTCGACGGGCTCTCTCTCGAGCAGCTGCATGCCCATTGCTTCCGCTTCCTTCTGGCATGCGCGGATGTCATCTACCAGATACGCGATATGGGCGATTCCGCCTTTTCCCTTGTTGAACTCAGTCAGTACGCCGGACTGCGGGATAATGAACTCGATGGCGTCCTGGCCGTTGCCGTGTGTGGTAAAGATCAGGTGCGAATCATACGCCTTAACGTGGCCTCTGTAGTCTTCCTTCAGGCCGAAGGTCTTCATGAAAGCCTCTGCCTTCTCTACAGTAGGCAGAACGATTCCCCAGTGATGGGTGCGGATGATGTGCTTGCCCAGCCCTGTGTTTGCAAATAAGTTTTCCATAGTTACTCTCCTTTCTACTGCTGCTTGTTGCTATATTAAGGGCTCACCCCGCCGCGAGCGGGAAGGGGTCGAAGCCCGAAATGATGAGGCCGCCGAGGATCAGGACAGTCAGTGCTGCGTAAATGATCATGGGAATGACATTGGACCGCATCAGTCTGCCCTCTACACCGATCGTACCGCACGTCGCGCAGGCGGAAACGATGTTGTTGACGCATACCATGTTGCCCATGGCGCCGCCGCAGATCTGCATGGCCACGATCAGCATCGTGGGAAGCTTGAGCAGGACTGCCGTATCAAACTGCAGGGAACTGAACAGCGTGCAGGATACCGTCGCGGAGCCGGAGATAAATGCGCCGATGACGCCGATCAGAGGCGAAACGATGATATATGCGGGGCCGAACAGTGCCGCCATACCTTCCGCCATGACGCGGAGCATGGTCTTGTTGTAGTAGGCAAGTTCCGCACCTTCTGCAGCCGGAATACCGGAATTGCGGAAGAGCTGTACCATTGCGATACCGAATACCAGTGCGATCGCCGCACCCGAGAGCATGGTCAGCGTATCCTTCCATGCCGCCGCGACCTTCTCACCGCTCATCTTATGCATAGGAATGATGATCAGGGCTACGAGGACGAAAGGCAGGATGCCCGGGTTCCAGGCCCACTTAAAGGCATAGTTGACGTCGACGCCAAAAATAGACGGAATGCTGATCGCCCAGGGCGCAGTCGTCACGTTGAGAATGCCCTTGATCGCGATGGCAGGGATACGGGTCACAACGAGGATCAGCGCAATGAGGATGTAAGGCATCCATGCCAGGACAGGAGACATCTGCGTATCACCTGAGCTGCCTTTATCGTCCTGCACTTCGGCGTTGGATTTCCAGTAGTCGGCCCATGCGCTCTTTTCAGGGAATTCAAACTTGGTTTTGGGTACAAGGATCCCTTTCTGCGCGGTCACGATACAGAAGACCATGGCGACCAGACCCGCGATCAGGGAAGGGAATTCCGGTCCCAGAAATGCGGCGCAGATGACGAAAGGAATGCAGAACACCACCGCAGACATCAGAATGTAAGGGATGCACTCGAATGCGGGCTTGATGGATTTCTCCTTGCCGAACATCTTGCACATCATGCACATAGCCACAAAAATGATGATGGGACAGATGATGGCGCTGGGAATGGCAGCCCACTTCGTGACGCCGAGCTTGTACGCCTCAAAGTCCTGGCCTGCGGCAAGCATGCCGGTCACCTGATCCTGCACCTGTGCCACTGCGGTGGAAGTCGGCGTACCGACCGCGCCGTAAGCGACAGGCGTGGAGTTGAGCACCAGCGCTACCATGGCGGCGCAAAGGGGCGGGAAGCCCACGCTGATGAGGAGCGGCGCCGCGAGCGCAGCCGGCGTGCCGAATCCGGCCGCACCCTCGATGAATGCGCCAAACATAAAACCGATAATGATCATCTGAATACGAGGGTCATCGCTGATAGACGTAAACATTTTGTTGATGGTGCTCATAGCACCGGACTGTTTCATCGTATTCATGATCAGGATCGCGCCAAAAATAACGAAAATGGTATCAAGCGAAGTCAGCATACCGCTGACGGTATGCGCCGCCACCATGACAAAGCCCATTTTCCAGACGGTCAGACAGATGACTGCCGTGATCAGCCATGCCAGAGGCAGCGCCCTTTTGGCCGGCCAGTTAAAGCCCGCCATGACGATGACTGTGACAATGATCGGAATAAAAGCGATAATTGCATACATGTGTGGTTCCTCCTTTTGAAAACACAACGTTCAGCTTGTTTGGAAAAGCTTGGGGGGAATCTTATGTTACGTATTACTCCACGATCAGTCCCATGGGCTCGTCTTTAAAGATTCTCTCGTCCATAAGCTTGACGTCACCGACGATGGGCTCGAAATCAATCTGATCCAGGACGTCCTTCTTCAGATCCACGCCGGGCGCGATCTCAATCAGGTGCATGCCGTCTTCCTGAAGTTCAAAAACAGCCCTTTCCGTGACATACAGAACACTTCTGTGTTTTCTGGCCGCAACCGGGCCGGAGAAAGTGATCTCGTTGACCTTTTTGACAAATTTGTGGAGCTTGCCCTCCTGCAGGATGGTCAGCTTGCCGTCGCCCGTCTTGATCTTGACGCCGTTGGTGAGTGTGCCGCAGAAAACAGCTTTCTTGGAATTACTGGAGATGTCCGTAAATCCGCCGCTGCCCGTGATCCTGCTGCCCAGGCGGGATACGTTGACATTGCCTTCCGCATCCGCTTCCGCAAGGCCCAGATAGCAAAGGTCAAGTCCGCCGCCGTCATAGAAATCGAACTGATATGCTTCATCCACATAAGCCTGTGCGTTCAATGAGGCGCCAAAACGAAGTCCGCCGCCGGGAATGCCGCCGATGGGGCCGCACTCGACCGTAAGCGTCATCTCGTCGGCCACGCCCTCTTCTGCCGCGACGGCAGAGACCCACTCGGGTACGCCGATACCAAGGTTGACCGCAACATTTTTGCGAAGCTCCATGGCTGCACGTCTTCCGATGATCTTCTTGGCATCCAGCGGCTTCGGCTCAAGACTGGAGACAGGCTCCATCTTGTTGCCTGCATAAGCGGGGTTGTAAGCGCAGTACAGACTCTGTGCCTGCTTGGGATCCTCCGCGGGGCAGACTACGATGTAGTCGACATAGATTCCGGGGATCTTGACGAGCTTAGGATCAAGCTGTCCGTTGTTGACAAGCTTCTCGACCTGGACAATGACGATACCGCCGTTGTTATGGACCGCCATCGCCTGTGCTGTGGCATCCAGAGGCGCCACTTCCTTCTCATTGGTAACGTTGCCGTTCTCATCTGCATAAGTACCGCGGATCAGCGCGACATCCATGGGAAGCCTGGGATAGAAGAGCTGCTCTTCTCCCTCCAGTTCAATGATCCTGCAGATGTCCTCGGTCGTCCGCTCACTGAGTCTTCCGCCTCCGTTGCGCGGATCCGCAAAGGTACCGATGCCCACATTGGTGATCGTGCCCACACGGTGTGCGGCACTGTCCCGCATCATGGATGCCAGTGCACCCTGCGGAATGTTATACCCCTCGATCTTGTTCTCATTAAGAAGTTTTCCCATATTCGGGATCAGGTTGTAGTGACCGCCGATGACCCTCTTTACAAGTCCTTCATGCGCGAAGTGATCGATGGAACTTCCATCCTTATTGCCCGTCCCCGCGACATAAACTACCGTGAGATCTCTGGGACTTCCTGTCTGTGCGAACCGCTCTTCCACGGCCGTCTCAAGGGCCTCCGGGATTCCGCTCGCGATGAATCCGCTGCACACTACGGTGTCGTTGTCTTTGACCAGTGCAGCAGCTTCCTGTGCTGTAATGACCTTAACCTTACCCATACATTTCCTCCTTTATCTGTGCATCAAATGAAACGATGTCCGTTTCCATAAGAGCATTTTAGAAACGGCAAATATTGAAAACAATGAAATATTCATGCAACTGATGGCATTTGGTTGAATATTTCGTTTTATTCTGATTGAATTAATTGAATTCTTTGAATTTTCATGAATTTTCGTTTGTTATTGGTTTGACAAGCGCAAAGAGAATATAATAGATAGATAAAAAGAAATAAAAAACTCCAGTTTACAGGAGGACCTTTATGAGTGCATATGGAAAAATGCTTAAAAAACTGATCGATTTTTCCAGCGTAAAAATGTATGTGGCAGCAGAGACGGTCGGTTACGACGTATCCTATATCAGCAAATGGTGCAACAAAGATTACCTTCCCAGCGTCAAGGCGTCTTCGCAGATCAATCAGAAGCTTTCAGCCTTTCTCAGCAAAGAGATCCTGGAGCACAGGGATCCGGTTCAGTTCTCCGGCGCTTTTGGCGTGCAGGCTGCAGCGGAGGACCTGGAGAGCGTGATCTTCGGACTCCTGCAGGACAGTTATGAAAAGTCCGATATAAAAGGAAAAAAGGAGAAAGAGCCGGAATCCGCAGCACCTGAATCCGGAGGGATCCTGATCCACAACAGCGACATCCTGCTCTACCTGCAGAAAGACTTTCCCGAACTGGTGAATACACAGGAGGGACCGATCGAGATACTCTGCACGCTGGACGTATGTCTGTTCCTGGAGCATGTCCTTCCGAATATCCCGCTCCCGAAAGACCGCGAAGTGAACATTTCCATCGCTGTTGATAAGGAGAAACTGTTCCGGGACAAAGAACAGCTGTTTCCCAAACTATATATGTATCTGAGCACGCACAGCAGTGTCTCGTTCTCCCTGTGCAGCAATGAAAAGCTAAAGCAGGCAAATATCATACTGGTACAAAACCGTGTATGCCTTCTCTGTTCACAGGATGACAAAGGCAAGATCATAACCATGAGCACTGTGACAGACCAGATCCCTGTCCGGCATATCTACAGCAAGTTAAAGTCACTCTTTACTCACTCCGAAATACTTCTTCATGTCAGTGACCCTCTGGAATTTCACCGGAAAGGCTATAGAACTGATTTTTACGCAAAGAACAACTTCCAGATCCTTCTGGCGCACGGATTTGAATATCTGCTGCCCAGGGACTGCTGGCAGGGTGTGATCGACACTGCCATGCGGCAGTTTAACAATGAAACGATCGCTCTGCTGGTCCGCAGGCTGGAGATTACGTGGGACGAGATCTTTGAACATGGGAGCATAGACTTCTTCGTTCTCAAGACGTCCCTGATCCGGTATATGGAAAGCGGCGAGATCATTTTTACCGATGTCGTGCACTGCCTGACGCCGCAGGAGAGGAAAAGCCATATTCAGCATGTGCTCAATATTACGGCCAAGAACCCGAACATTGCCTTCTACCTCATCGATGATGAAAAATTTGAGGAGAAGAACAAACTCTTCTACATGTCCGTTTTCAGCAACCGCAGTAAGGCATTTATCAAAAACCCCAACAGGTATCATCATGATTGCGGACCGTTTTTCTACTCCATCCTCAGCGATGATATGATCGGACAAATGACAGACTTCTTTGACTGGCTCAAGAACAGCCATTACTGCAAGCGCTATACGCACGAGGAACTCAGCGCCTTTTATAACAAGTATTCAACTTTAATCAACCGCATGATCGACCTGAAAAGGGATTGATCACGAATTTCAAATTGGGGTCAGCTTTCATCAAGGTACTTCCCGCATATTCCCTTGTGTTCAAGGGCCGGATTCCCTACAATTAATCCTGTCAGGATTCCATAGTTTAAATTTCCCCCGCGCACGAAGAACGCGTCTTCGTACGCGGGGGAAATTTGTTGTGCCGATTGACATTTTTATTGCTGCCTATATAATGAAGGAAAAAAGGAGCGGATATTCCTTCTGACGCGAAATACGGATCCCAAGGTCATATAACATTTTTGACAGGAGGTATTTCATTTGTTCAGAACAAGAACCGCTTTTTTTGTTGCCATAAAACTCTTTCTCTTTGCAGTCCCCTGCTTATTCGCGCTCAGCAGCTGCGCACAAAAGGAGCCCGCCCCCGCAGAGGAAAGGCAGGAGAAACCGGAGCATGCTCCTTCACAGACGCCCGGCGCTTCCGAGGCGTCCGGGGATACGCCCGGGGATGCGCCTGCCCCTGCACAGCCCCCCGCTGCGGCGGATGCGCCGGACCGGGATGCTTTCGGCACGGATCCTTCCCTCTTTCCCCGGGTCCTTGCGGACACGGAAGATCTTCTCTTTGTTCTGAAGGAATGCGGGTATGATCCGGATCAGGGATATCACTGGACCGCGGAGATCGAAAACCGCAGTGCGCACAGCCTGCTCTTTTCTCTTGACCAGGTCTCCCACGACGGGGTCATGTGCGATCCTTACTGGGCGCAGACCGCGGCGCCGGGCAGGAAAGAGACTTTCACCATCAGCTGGCTTCCCTACACGCTTGAGGAGGCCGGTCTGACAGACATCACGCAGACAGAATGCGTCCTGACCGTTTTCAATGACGATGATTACACCGCGCCGGCCCTTTTGCGGCAGGAATGCCGCGTCTTTCCGCGCGGAGAGGATGCGGCCCGCATACAGGTGCGGGAGCCGCAGGAGAAGGACCGGGTACTGCTCTCCAACGACCGCTGCAGGATCACGCTGACGGGGATAGAGACGGAGGGAGAGTGGGGCTTTACGGCCCGCCTGTATCTGGAAAACTTCTCTGATCAAAACCTGATCTTCAGCGCGGAAAATGTAACCGTCAACGGGATCATGGCCGACCCCGCATGGGCAGCGCCGGTAGCCGCCGGCAAAAGAAGCGCTTCCTCCGTCATCTGGAGCCTGCCGGCCCTGCGGGAGAAGGGGATCGAACAGGTTGAGGAAATCTCGCTCCCTTTCCGTATTTATAATGAGAGGGACTATAGCGATACCGCGGCACAGGAGACTGTCAGCGTCACTTTGTAAAAAACAGGGTAAAGCCCCTTGACACACCCCCGATGCAGGTCCATTATAGAAATTCATAAAAACGCACTGACGGCAGAAAATGAGGTAGGAAATTGAGCGACAGCATTTACGCACAGACATACGACCTTTTACAGGACGGCATCTCCGTGGAGTACAGGACTACGGGGCGCTATTTGTCTGCCCACTGGCATGATTCCCTGGAACTCATCTACATACTGAACGGCAATGCCAGCGTCTTCCTGGAGGGGGAGGAACACAAACTCGTACCCGGAGAGTTCATGGTGATCGATACGAACCAGGTCCATGAGACGCAGTGCACACACTCCTATATGATGGTCATCGTTCGGATCGACGACCGCCTGATCCAGAGCCTTATGGACAATCGCCGGGACTTCCGCATTATATGCAGCCGTTCCGAGCTCACAAAGGAACTCCTGCCGCATTACATGGAGATCTGCGACGACCTCAAAGAACTGGTGCCCCTGTCCCTGACACAGCCGAAAGGCTACCGGATCGCGACCCACTCCATCGTGCTGCGGATCTTATACCGGCTAATCTCCAGCTTCTCCATCACGCTTCTTAAGGAAGATCTGCCGGAGCTCAGCAGTGCCCAGACGAGGATGAAGGAGATCATCGATTATATCAACGAGCACTACCGCGAACCGCTCTCCATGGAGCAGGTCGCCGGACACTTCGGCCTGAGCAATGAGTACTTCAGCCGCATGTTCCGCAAGAAGATCGGCATTCCCTTCACGCAGCACCTGCACCAGGTCCGCCTGCAGCATATTTATCATGACCTGTGCGCGACCGATGTTCCGATCCTCACACTGCTCGAGCAGCACGGCTTTAACAACTACAAACTGTTCAGCCGCATGTTCAAGGAGGTTTACGGCGATACGCCGCGCGCCGTCAGAAAGCGCGTCAGCAACTGACGTTTCGAAAATAAAGGACTGCTGCCCGGCCGGGCAGCAGTCCTTTCATTATCCGTATGCATTTTTTCAGCCGGACGGTCACTCCTTGTAGACAAGTTCCACGCGGGTGATGTTCTCGCCGTCCATCTTTTCCACCCGCAGCATGTAATTCCTGCGATAGGCGCTGGCGCCGACCTTGACCTCCATGCCCTTCTCTCTGAGCTTGGCTGCCAGATAGTCGCCGATCGCCACGTCGTTGTTCTCATGAATATCCACGCCGGAGGTCAGATTGACAAAGCCGACCGTCGCCGAAGCCTTGAAGGACATATGCTCCATCTCCTTGTGGGAGACAAGCAGGAATTTATGGATGGCAAAGAGTCCCGCGATCGCGACGATGCCAAGAAGCGTCTCCACTGCCGTGTTCTCTTTGACGATCATGTGTCTTGCGATCGCGAACAGCAGCACTTCCAGGATCGTGCCCGGCGTATGCAGGCAGAGCATCTTTATAAACTCAACGCCGATGGCGATTTCCAGCGCTTCCTCGAGGATGTGCTGCACCGTGATCCCGCCGGTCCAGGCTTCCGGCGTAACCAGAAGGACCATCCTTATGATCATCAGCAAAAGAACGACGACCATAAAGACCGAGAGCACCAGCTCCATCCAGTTGGTGAACTTCATCATCCATCTCTTAATGACTTTTGCTTTGTTTCCCCCCATTGTCAATTCTCCCCCTTTTGATCCGGCTGTATTCGTCAGTCCGGAAATTTGTAGTAGCCGTCAAAAAAACCGCACAAAAAAGCCTCTGCCAGCGATCCGTCCCGGATCTTCTCCCTGGCCTCATCTACCGTGAACCATGCCCAGTCGTCCACCTCGCTGTTGGAACGGGGCTCACCGTCGTCGACGATCGCCATGTAATTGAGCATGAGCGTATTGGACGGAGCGAAATAGTGACTGCGGTTGAAGTGCATCTCCAGGACCTTCAGTCCCATCTCCTCCCGGATCTCCCTTGCCACGGCGTCCTCGGCGTCCTCTCCCTTGTTCACGTATCCGGCGACAAGGATATGTCCGTCCCTCCCGTACTGTCTGATCAGGAGGACCCTGTCAAGCGCCTTGTTCATGACGATCATACTGACTGCCGTATTGTAGATGGGAAACCGGAACTCACCGCAGGTCTCACAGTAAGGGATCATTCCTTCTCCCATAAGGTATTTTTCTTCCAGTTTCGTGCCGCACTGTACACAGTAGCGCATTTTGACCATTGAAGTATTCCTCACCGGAGCGGTTTCATGACCGCTCATATTATATCATGCCCTGTACAGGCCGCACAATCCCCGAAACTGCGCATGTTTTTGCACATTTACGCGTTCAAGAGAGCGGCCGTACCGAATAGAAAAAACCGTACCGGAGCTCTTCCGGACCAAGCCGCTGCGGCCTGGCCGTCCACCCGTCCGCCACACGAAAGACGCTCTTTCCCTCCTGTTCCTCCGTGCCGTAGCAGAGCAGGTGGTGATTCCCGTATTTTTTATTGGCGTGCAGCATCAGGTAGAGAATACTGCCCTTGCGGATCTCTGCCTTCATCTTCCTCTCCGTCATCGGGAAGGGCCCGTGCACGGCATATCCCCGGATCCCGAATTTTCGAAGACAGACATGCAGGACAGGGCGCACAAGGACATCGCTTGTCCCGCCGATCCGGCCAAGGAAATCTGTATTCCAGTACACCAGCCACCGGGAAGCCGTCCCGGCGATCGTCAGGAATGTCTGCTGCAGGGCTGCCGTGCGCACCTTGGGATCGGATGAGCGTCCTGACGGAACGCCGCCCAGCGTCAGCACCAGGTTGGTTATGGCCGTGGGACCGCAGTGCTTGTCATAGCCTTTGCCGAGATCGCGGAACTGGCCCACCGTACAAAACGCTTCCTCCCGTCCCTGCGGCACCGGCCCGGATCCGTGTCCCGCGCCGGTCGGTCCGGATCCCTGTACCGTACCGTTCATCGCACTGTGCTGCCCTGCAGGGCACTGATCGTCTCCGAGAGCTGCTGTATGAGCGCCGCGAGTCTGCTCTCCTGCGAGCGCATTTCCTCAAAGGCCTCTTTCGCCTTCACGGCGCTCTCCGCGCGCCGCAGGATCTCTTCCTCTGCCAGGGACAGTTCCTGCTGCACGGCCTGTTTTTCCTTCTCCGACTGGTCAATCAGCGCCTGCATGCGGGCAGTATTCTCCTGCAGTACCTCCTCGTGCCGGTCCAGGACGTCTTTGGCCTTGTCCGCCTGGGCCCGCAGGCTCTCCACTTCCTGCGCCAGGGAACCGGCTTTGGCCGTGAGCTCTCCGATCTGCTTGTCCGCCACCAGTGCTTTGCCCTCGGCGCGCTCTGTGTCGCTCTTACGGGCGGCGCGCTCATCCTCCAGCTGCTCCATGACGCGCAGCTGTTCTGTCTCCGCCTCTTCGCACCGCGCCCGCAGCGCCTCGCACTCCTCGCTGAGCCTTGCGGCCTCGGCTCTGGACTTCTCCAGTTCCTGCGCAAGGGGTGCCTTCTCCTGCAGCAGGTTCTCCAGGGAAGCGATCCGCTCCTCATACTGCTCTCTGAGTGCGGCCTCTGCCGCGGAAGCCTTTCCCCTTATATCGCGTTCCAGATCCCCGAACTGCTTTTTGAGGGCGGCAGTGCGGCTCTCCAGTTCTTTTTTGGCGTCTTCCCTCGCCTGGACGCGGATCTTGTCGATCCGCTCCTCGAGGGATTCCGCCCTGCTCCTCTCCTTGAAGGCTTCGTCCGCAAGATTGAGCTGCAGCATCACATTTCTCTGTTCGACGGGCAGCTTCCAGAAGGAGGCGTCGTCGGAGAACTCGCGCATCTTGTCGTTCAGATAGGCTGCCACTTCCTTGAGATAATCAGGACTCTCCACGCCGCTCAGCGTATAGGCTCTTCCGCCCACCTGGATCGTAACATCATTTTTGTCAGCCATTTTTAACCCTCTTTTTTCTTGCTCAGAACAACGCTCAGATCACGCCGATCAAAAATACGATCAGAATGATGACCGGCAGCACGTACGTCATGTAGGGACGCATCCAGCCGGGTACCTTAAGGCCCTTGCCCGTGTCCGCCTCCGCGAGGAAATTATCCCATCCCCAGCCGTACCGGTTCGTGCAGAAGAGCACAAAGATCAGGGAGCCGAGCGGAAGCAGGAAATTGCTGACGATGTAGTCCTCGAGATCCATGATGCCGCTGCCCTCTCCCAGAGGCTGGATAAAGGACCAGACATTAAAGCCCAGCGAGCAGGGAAGCGAGAGTATGATCATTGCGACGGTGCAGACAAGACCGGTCTTCTTTCTGCTCCATCCCGTCAGATCCATGATCATGGCCATGATATTCTCAAAGACGGCCAGCACGGTGGAAAAGGCCGCAAAGGTCATAAATACGAAGAACAGGGCTCCCCAGAGCCTTCCCAGAGGCATGTGGTTGAAAATATTGGGAAGCGTGATAAAGATCAGGCCGGGGCCGCTGTCCGGCTGCACGCCGTAGGCGAAGCACGCCGGGAAGATGATCAGGCCGGAGCAGATCGCCACAAAGGTGTCCAGAAGGATCACGTTTACGGACTCGCCCATCAGGGTTCTCTCCTTGCCGATGTAGCTGCCGAAGATGGCCATGGAGCCGATGCCCAGGCTGAGCGTGAAGAATGCCTGGTTCATGGCGGACACAATGACGTTGACTATGCCGACTTCCTTCATGTTGGCCAGACTCGGCTTCAGATAGAAGGAGAGCCCGGCTTCTGCGCCGTCGAGGAAAACGCTGTTGACCGCCAGAATGATCATGATGACAAGCAGGGCGAGCATCATCCATTTGGTGACGCGCTCAAGGCCGCTCTGCAGGCCCTGTGAATTGATCCAGAAACCGACGATGACCACGATCAGCATAAATCCCGCCTGCATGAGGGGATTTCCCAGCTGTTCGCCGAAGACGGCGCCCACCTCATCGGCGTTCATTCCTTCAAAGCCGCCGGCCGCCATGCGGAAGAAGTACTGCATCATCCACCCTGCGACCGTGGTGTAGAACATCATCAGCATGACGTTTCCAAAAAGGCAGAGGTAGCCGTGAATGTGCCACTTGGTCCCCTTCGGTTCCAGTTCATGGAAAAATCTCGCCGGGCTCTTCTGTCCTCCGCGTCCCACCGCAAATTCCATGGTCATGACGGGAAGGCCGAGGACGATCAGGAAGAACAGATAGATGAGCACAAAAGCGCCCCCTCCGTTCTGACCGCACAGATACGGAAACTTCCAAACATTACCTATTCCGATCGCGCACCCCGCGCTGATCAGGATAAAGCCAAGCCGGCTTCCGAGCTTTTCTCGTTCCAATTTACTGTTTCTCCCTTCTGTAAAAAATACTGTACCTGTTATTCTACCACAAAATGCTGACAAAACCTCCCCCTTTGCGCTATGATATTTACATGAACGAGATTTTGGAACTATACCTCACATTTGTAAAAATTGGGTGCGTCACTTTTGGCGGGGGCTACGCCATGCTGCCCATCCTGGAGCGGGAGCTTGTCGACAAAAGGGGCTGGACCACCATGGACGACCTGCGCGACTACTTCTCCATCGGGCAGTGCACGCCCGGCATCATAGCGCTTAACGTCTCCACCTTCATCGGCGAAAAGCGGCACGGCGTCACCGGTGCCCTGGCCGCCACGACGGGTTTTCTGACAGGCCCCGTGGCGGTCATCCTGGTGATTGCTTCCTTTTTGCAGAATTTCGCCCATCTTCCCGTGGTGCAGCACGCTTTCGCCGGCATCCGGGTATGCGTCTGCGTCCTGATCATCCAGGCGGTCCTGCGGCTGTGGAAAACTTCCGTCGTGGACCGGTATTCCCTGCTTCTTTATCTCGCCGTCTTTGTGCTCCACGCCTTCGGCGGCGTCCTGCCGGTCAAAATCCCCGCCGCCATCCTGGTCATCCTGGCCGGCGCAGCAGGGATCCTTATGTCGCTGCACAATGCGGCCGGCGGCACGAAAGGGGGTGACGGGGCATGACGGTCCTTTTCCGGCTCTTTTTTGAGTTTTTCAAGACGGGACTCTTCTCCGTGGGAGGCGGCCTTGCGACGCTGCCCTTTTTGTATGAGATGTCGGACAAGACCGGCTGGTTCACCCACGCCGACATCGCGGACATGATCGCTGTCTCGGAATCTACGCCCGGCGCCATCGGGATCAATATGTCAACCTACGCCGGCTTTAAGACCGCCGGACTTCCCGGCGCCATCGCCGCCAGCCTCGGCCTCGCGGCCCCCTGCGTGATCATCATCCTGATCATCGCCAAGTTTCTGAACAAGTTCCGGAACAACCGGTACGTGGAGGGTGCTTTCTACGGCCTGCGCCCGGCTTCCATCGCCATGATCACCGTGGCGGGGATCAATGTCGCGAAAGTGGCCCTGGTCAACCTGAACGCCTTTGAAGCCAGCGGCCGGATCGGCGATCTGTTCATCTGGAAGGCGATCCTTCTCGGAGCGGTCATTTTTATCGCGCAGAGAAAGCTCAAATGGAGCCCGGTTCTCTTTATCGCGATCTCCGCGGCGGTTGGAATCCTTTGTAAATTCTGAGTATAAAAGGGGCTGTGAAAAAAGAATGGCCCAAAAAAGAAGGACCGCAGGTTCATAAAGAGCCTGTGGTCCTTCTTTTTGTGTTAAAATTTAACTTGCGATGAAAAATTATAACAAGACTTATTCTAATCCCAAACAGGCAG
>JAFQZU010000035.1 GCA_017405805.1 Lachnospiraceae bacterium | reverse complement strand
CAAAACTGCCTGTTTGGGATTAGAATAAGTCTTGTTATAATTTTTCATCGCAAGTTAAATTTTAACACAAAAAGAAGGACCACAGGCTCTTTATGAACCTGCGGTCCTTCTTTTTTGGGCCATTCTTTTTTCACAGCCCCTCCTTTTCAAATATAAAACATCGTAGTCATCGGAAGCTCAGTTCCGCATCTCACACCCTCGCGATCATATCGCCGTAAAGCGCCTTCTCTTCCTTGATGAATGCGTGCACCTGCTCGGGGTTGGGAAGCGAGTCGGAGCAGTTGTTGGCTTTGACCATCATGGAAGCCTCTGCGGAGCCGAACTCCAGGCAGTCGATGATGGGCCAGTTCTGGTACAGGCCATATAAGAAACCGGAAGCATAGCCGTCGCCGCCGCCGAAGCCCTTTCTGGCGGTTACGGGGAAAGGCTTGATGCTGAACTTCTGGCCGTCGCGGGTGTAGGCGGTGGAACCCTGCATGCCGTGCTTGATGACGACGATCCTGGCGTGGTAGTTGTGCCAGAGCTTTGCGCTCTCCTCGTCGGTCATGCCGGGCTGCAGCTCTCTCTCGGTGAGGTCGAACTCCTCGCGGGAGCCCATGATCACGGTTGCTTCCTTTGCCACGATGGAGCAGTAGATGGAGATCTCATCCTGGTTCTTCCAGTTGTATTCTCTGTAGTCGATGTCGAAGATGATCTTGGTGCCGTTCCTTCTTGCCAGCATGACGGCCTTCAGGGCAGCCTCTCTGGAAGGGCTCTCGGCGAGAGCGGTGCCGGAGATCAGGATCGCCTTGGCTCTCTTAATATAGTCTTCTTTGATATCGTCGACGTGAAGCTGCAGGTCAGCGACGCGGTTGCGGTACATGAGAAGGCTGCTCTCCTTGGGGGAACGCATCTCCGTGAAGGTAAGTCCCAGCTTCTCGCCGTGCTGGCAGCGGGTGATGCAGGAGGTATCGATGCCCTGCTCATTGAAATAATCGACGACAAAATCACCGAACTGATCGTCGGACACCTTGCCGATAAAGCCGGCCTTCATGCCGTGATGGGTCACGCCCACCGCGATGTTGGCGGGGGAGCCGCCCACAAATTTCTCGAAGTAATGGACGTTCTTAAGAGGCTTGAAGTCCTCTTTCACATCATCACTGTAAGCGGGGTTGAAGTCGATGGCGACTCTGCCGAGCAGGATCAGATCAAATTCTCTGGACTCATCAAAATCGATGTAATTCATGGTACCTCCTTCGTACCGTTTGACCGCGTTGCGGTGCGTGCATTCTCTTGTATCTATGCGTGCAATTATGATGTTTCCTATGTGCTTTTATAATAGCACGCATAGCAATAGCGTGCAAGGAGCTGGTTGATTTTTTTGAAACTTCATGGATTTGCACAAAATAATGACCGCGTTTTTGTGATTATTGCGAGCGCAGAACGATGTTTTCAGATGTACCTCACAGCAGGTCCTCCTGCTGAGCGTACATCCGGTTGCGCAATCGTGCCGGCGCAG
This sequence comes from Lachnospiraceae bacterium, assembly GCA_017405805.1. Classification (GTDB taxonomy): domain Bacteria; phylum Bacillota; class Clostridia; order Lachnospirales; family Lachnospiraceae; genus CAG-791. The sequence goes on along the minus strand of JAFQZU010000035.1, from coordinate 131,707 downwards.
ATATAATGAAATTGTTTATAAAGGCAGGCTCTCCCGGCCCTGCCGGGGCGCAGATACATATTTACAGACATAGCATGGAGGAAGAAATGGAAATAACCAAAGATATTCGCTACATCGGCGTTAACGATCACGAGCTGGATCTGTTCGAAGGCCAGTATATCGTTCCCAACGGCATGGCCTACAATTCCTATGTGATCCTGGACGAGAAGATCGCCGTCATGGACACGGTGGAAGTGAAATTCAGGGACCAGTGGCTCTCCAACCTCGAGGCGGCGCTGGGCGGAAGAAAGCCCGATTACCTGGTGGTGCAGCACATGGAGCCCGATCACTCCGCCAATATCATGGAGTTTTTGAAGGTCTATCCCGATACTACCGTGATCGGAAACGGCAAAACTTTTACCATGATGGGCCAGTTCTTTGACCTGGATCCCGACATGAAGAAGATGGTTGTTAAGAGCGGCGAGAAGCTTTCTCTCGGAAGCCATGAGCTGACCTTTGTTTTTGCGCCCATGGTGCACTGGCCGGAGGTCATGGTCACGTATGACAGCAAAGACAAGGTGCTGTTTTCTGCGGATGCGTTCGGCAAGTTCGGCGCACTGGACGTAGAAGAGGATTGGGCCTGCGAGGCGCGCCGCTACTACTTCGGGATCGTCGGCAAATACGGCCTGCAGGCGCAGAAGCTCCTCAAGTCGGCAGCCGGCCTGGACATTCAGACCATCTGCCCGCTGCACGGCCCCGTTCTGAAGGAAAATCTCGGCTATTACCTGGATCTGTATGACAAGTGGTCCTCCTACACCCCCGAGTCGAAGGGCGTCTTCATCGCCTACACCTCCGTATACGGCCACACGAAGGAAGCGGTCGAGAGCCTTGCGGCTATGCTGGAGGAAAAGGGATGCGAGAAGGTCTCCGTGGCGGATCTGGCCCGCGACGACATGGCCGAGTGTGTCGAGGACGCCTTCCGCTATGACAGGCTCATCCTGGCGACGACCACCTATAATAATGATATTTTCCCCTTCATGCGCACATTTATCGATCACCTGACCGAGCGCGGCTACCAGAACCGCCGGATCGGCCTTGTGGAGAACGGCACCTGGGCGCCCGTGGCGGCCAAGACGATGAAGGGCATGTTCGAGAAGAGCAAGAACATTACTTTTGCCGAGACCACAGTCACTATCAAATCCGCGCTCAAGGATGACAGCCGGGCCGCACTGGCACAGCTGGCAGAGGAGATGGCGCACTGATCTTAGATTGAGAGGGCGTAGAGATGCTTAGAGATCCTGAAAAGACCAAAAATGAGATCGTCGCGTGGATTAAAGAATATTTTGAAGAGAACGGGAAGGGCTGCAAGGCCGTGATCGGCGTGTCCGGCGGCAAGGATTCCAGCATTGCCGCGGCACTTTGCGCCGAGGCGCTGGGCCCCGAGAACGTCATCGGTGTGATGATGCCCAACAGCGTGCAGAGCGATATCTCTGATTCGAGAAAACTCGTGGAAGCCACCGGGATCGTCGGCTTCGAGCTGAATATAGGCGGGGCTTACAAGGCCATGGAAGCTATGATCACGGGAAATAAGGACCTTCTGGAGTACTGCGGCCGCGACGGCCTCTCCAGGGACACGGAGATCAACCTGCCTCCCAGGCTCCGCATGGCGACGCTGTATGCGGTCGGACAGATGCTGCCCGGCGGCGCGCGCGTGGTAAACACCTGCAACGCCTCCGAGGATTATGTGGGATATTCCACCAAGTTCGGTGACTGCGCAGGGGATTTCAGCCCCCTCTCCCATCTGCTGGTGCATGAAGTGCGGCAGATCGGCGATCTGATGGGACTTCCCCGTGAACTGGTGCACAAGACGCCTTCCGACGGGCTCAGCGGACAGGACGACGAACAGAAGCTCGGCTTTACATACGCCGCGCTGGATGAGTATATCCTGACCGGCAGAATTGACGACCAGGCGACCAAAGAAAAGATCGACCGCCTGCACCGCATCAATCTTCACAAACTCGAGCCCATGCCTGCCTTTGTGCCGGCAGAGGATGCCAGAGAGTAATCATTTCAAATAGCTGGGTCGATGAAAGTCCATAAGTCCTTGAGTGAGCGGGCTCACGAAGGGCTTATGGACTTTACTGAAGAAGAAAACCGGAGAACTATGGGCAGACAGGAAGCAAACGATCAGATTGAACAGTGGGATCTGGGAGGAGGCCGCGCAGGGCAGGCATCCGGTACGGGTGTAAGGACGCGGGCAGACCGGGAGACCGGCGGATCCGGACAATCCGGGCAGCCGCCGCGGCAGGAGCCTTCCGCAGATCAGGAAGCTGTCAGAAGAAGAAAACGACGTCAGGCCATGCGGCGCAGGCGGGAGAAACAGCTGCGGAGAATGCGCATGATCACGATCGGCGCAGGGATCGTGGCAGTGCTTCTGCTGCTTTTTGCGGTTGTCCGGATCGTACAGGGATTGGGCCGCAAGGAGGAACCCGCCGGGACTGAGACGGTGGCGAGCGAGAGCACGGCACAGACAGCGCAGGAAGCGGATGCTGCACCCGAGCAGGAAGCCGATGCTGCCACGACAGAGCAGTCCACGACTGCCGCCGGCGCAGATCAGACTACGACTGCTGACAGCACAGGCCAGACCGCAGATACGCAGCAGACGGCCGGCGCGCAGCAGGATCCGGCGACCGCAGCCATCAATGCCGGGATTGCGGCCGGCGAGCAGGCAGCGCAGACAACTGCGGGCGGGGCGGCAGCAGCGGATCCCGCCGCGGCAGATGCGGGAACTTCGGTAACTGACAGATCCGCACCGGTCCTTCCGGCGGCGGAAGAGGGCGCGGCGCCGCAGACACAGACGCCGCAGACGCCGGCCGGCGCGGAGAGCGCCGGGCAGCAGACGCAGGAGACCGAGTGGACGCCGCCCGCGGTGACGGAGGGAAGCGAAGAGCAGATCGATGTCATGACGGAGGGCCAGGAGCAGCCGGCGGCAGAGGTGTCGGAGGGCGCCAAGGCGGGAACCACCGTGCTGGAGGGAGAGGCGGCTTCCTTCCACAGGGGGTATGTTTTTGACGCCTCGGGAGAAGTGGCGGCGCCCGATGAGGAGCTTCTGCAGAGCGAGTACGCCATCCTGGTGGATATAGACAGCGGAAAAGTGCTGGCGGGCAGGGCTTTCAACGAGACCATTTACCCCGCCTCCATGACAAAGATCCTGACGCTCCTTGTGGCGGCGGAACATTTCACCCCCGAACAGGCGGCGCACCTGGACACGGAAACATTTACCGTCACGCATGAGATCACGGACTTCGCCTACTCGGAGGAATCCACGGTCGTGGGCTGGTCGGCCGACGATACGCCTACGCTCCGGGATATGCTCTACGGGACCATCCTCCCGTCGGGGGCGGACGCCGCGATGAGTCTTGCGGAGTACACGGCGGGGTCGCAGGAGACTTTTGTCGAGTGGATGAACGAAAAGGCAGAGGCGCTCGGGATCTCGGATACCGCCCATTTCACGAACTGCGTGGGGCTTTTTGACGAGGACCATTACTGTACCGCGGAGGACATGGCGGTCATCATGAAGGCGGCCGTCGAGAACGATCTGTGCAGGGAAGTGCTTGGGGCGCGCACCTATACCACGACGCCCACGGACACCTATCCCGACGGGATCGAGCTCTCCAACTGGTTCCTTCGCCGGATCGAGGATAAGGACACGCACGGGGACGTGCGCGGCGCCAAAACAGGGTACGTCTCGGCGGCCGGCCACTGCGCGGCGAGCTATATGGTCTCCGACGAAGGGGGACATTTTGTCTGCGTGACGGCGTCGGCCTTCAATCCCTGGACCTGCATTTACGACCACGTGGACCTGTATTCGACCTATACGGATTGAGCCGGAGAGAGCGGCGCGCCGGAGGATGACGCCGGCGGACTGTTTCAGGAAAGGAACTTAGGATGAGCGAGATCAGAGCCGTCTTTATGGATATTGACAACACACTTTTGTCGCACACACAGAACGCGATCCCCGCCAGCGCCCGGAAAGCGCTGCACATGCTGGGGGAAAAGGGCATCATGCGCGTGCTGGCTACCGGCAGGCATTACATCCAGATGCAGACGCTGCCGGACGTGCTCGATCACGAGTACGAGGGGTATATCCTGCTGGAGGGACAGCTGTCGTTGGACAAAAACCGCGAGGTGGTCTGCTCCAGTCCGCTGCAGGGGGAGGCACTCGAGGAAGTGCTCACCCTGTTCAACAGGAAGGAGATTTCGGTCTTTTTCTTCGAACCGGACAGGATCTATGCCAATTTTTACGATGATGTGGTGGAAGAGCTGCGCAGGGGGGCCTCCTGGCAGGTGCCGGGCATCGGGACCTACGACGGCGGAGATCTGCTGATGGCCTCTGTTTTTGCGGATGTGGAGACGGAAGCAAAGCTCGCGCCCCATCTGCCTCACTGCAAGCGGGACAGGTGGAACGCCATGGGAATGGATCTGATCGCGAAGAACGCCGGCAAAATAAACGGGATCCGCCGGTTCATGGAAGCAGAAGGGCTGCTTCCTGAGGAGATCATCGCCTTCGGCGACGGTGAGAACGACATCGAAATGCTGCAGATGGCCGGGATCGGCGTCGCGATGGGGAACGCCTCGGAGGCGGTCAAGCGCGCGGCGGACTATGTCACCGACGACATCGACGAGGACGGACTCTACAAAGCGCTGGTGCACTTCGGGATCCTGTAAAAAGAATGGCCCCGGGCTTTACTGCCCGCATTTGTCCATGTACCAGGCCATGACGTGAATGGCCTGCTGGAAGCGGCCCTGCCGGATCAGCTCGTCGATCTCCTGCGCGGACAGCAGCGTCATCTGCAGGTACTCGATATCATCGGGGTGGGGGGCGCAGGTCCTGCGGCAGTTCTTCGCCCGGTAGATATAGGCGTAGTTGTCCGCAATGGTGGCGTTGGAGGGAACGGTGATCATGTGGGACCAGTCGCTGCTGGTGTAGCCCGTCTCTTCCTCCAGCTCTCTCCTGGCGGCGGTGAAAGCGTCTTCAGCCGTGGAACGGGCATCCTCCCGCGTCACGTATTCGGCCGCGCCCGTGCGCTCAATGCCGCCGGCGGGAAATTCCGTGGTGACCTGTCCTATGCCGTGCCGGTACTGGCGCACGCAGATAAAGCGGCCCTCCTCGTCGGAGGCAAGGATCACCACATAGCTGCGGCGGCTGTAGTTGTAGTAGGGCCCGAAGGTCTTGCCGTCCGGAAAGCGGTATTCCATCCTGCGAAGATCGATCCAGCGGTCCCGGATCAGATGCTCTTCACGGATGGGCGTCCAGATGAGGTCTTTGTCTGTGCATGGGTTTTGCATGAGTTGTTTCTCCAAATGGTTGTCATATGAAAGAGCCATGGTTCCGGAATGTCAGCGCGTGCATCCGGGTCCATGGCTCCTGTGCTGTCGGAACAGGTCCTCTTATTTGCTTTTCCTGGAGATCTCCAGAATGTCCGAGAAGCCGGTCACCTCGAAGATCTCATAGATCTCGTCCGAGACATTGTTGAGGGCGAGTCCGCCCAGGGACTTGCGGTACTTGAGAAGGACGCGCAGGCCGGCACTGGAGATGTAGGAGAGGTTCTGTGCGTCGAGGACAAGGGATTTATGTGCGTTTCCGCCGACGATCTTTCCCAGTTCGTCGTCAAAAGCGTTGGAATTCATGGAATCGATCCGCTCATCCAGCATAATCGTCAGTTTTCCGTCAGTACAGGTAAAAGTCATCGCAAACTCCTTTATATGTTATGATAAGATCATTCGATGGTTTTTGCAGCGGGTCAGTGACGCTACTCCTATAGAATAGCAGAAAAGTATAAAAATATACAAGTCCCCAAAGTGCCTGCTGCCATTGTGATCGTGAGGAAAATAGTATGAACAACAAAAAAAGAGCCGCGCTCGGCACAGCGCTCGCAGTCGCCGCCATCGCTTTCCTGGCCGTGGCGGTCGCACTCAGCCTCTCATTAAAGAACCCCCTGATCTTCCGGATCCTCTCCATACCGGTATCCGTCTTTGCGGTCGGCGGAGCAGTGATGCTCTCCCGGAGCCTTTGCTGGGACGGCAGGAAACTGGCCATCAGGGAAGAGCCGCTGCCGAGGGAACTGACGGCGTGCGTACTGGGCGTCACACGGGGCCTTCGCATGGAGGGAGGCCGGGAGCAGTACTATGTGCTGTGCAGGTACAAGGATCCGGTGAGCGGTAGAGAGGCGACTTTTACAAGCGAGCCGATGGAAAAATATCCGGGGAAAGAAATCATCGGAAAAGAGGTCCGGGTCCATATCGACCCGCAGGACGAGAGCCGGTATACGATCGATCTGCAGGACATCCTGTGACTTTACGGGCTGCCGCGGGGAGTCCCGGAATTTATACAATCATTTCCTTAAACATGAAAAAACGACAAGACACTTGTACATTATTTCCATTGACCTGTGCTCTTGTTTCGTAGATTATTATATTATGGAGAAAAACCGACATCACGTTGTCGCGCGCAGGAGGTAAGACATGGACGCACAGGCACTGAAAAAGACAGCCAATGAGGTCAGAAAGGGAATCGTCACGGCGTGTTTTTACGCTAAGGCGGGACATCCCGGCGGCGCTCTCTCATCGGCGGAAATATATACATACCTTTATATGGTGGAAATGAATGTAAACCCCGCAAGACCGGATGATCCCGACAGGGACCGCTTCGTGCTCTCCAAGGGACATTCCTGCCCCGGACTCTACGCGGTGATGGCGGAAAAGGGTTATTTTGACAAGGAGGAACTCAAGACCTTCCGGCACCTGGGCTCCCGTCTGCAGGGACATCCCTGCATGCGTTATCTGCCGGGCCTGGATATGAGCACGGGGTCTCTGGGACAGGGCGTCTCCACCGCGGTGGGCATGGCGCTGTCCGCCAGGATCCAGCACAGGGACTACCGCACCTACACGCTGCTCGGCGACGGGGAGCTGGAGGAAGGCCAGGTATGGGAGGCAGCCATGTTTGCCGGCGCCAAGAAGCTGGATAACCTGTGCCTGATCATCGACAACAACAATCTGCAGATCGACGGCTCCCTCGAGGAAGTCAACTCCCCTTATCCCATCGGGGAGAAATTCGCGGCCTTCGGTTTTCACGTGATCCACGCGGACGGCCACGACTTTGAAGCGCTTGCGGCAGCCTTTAAGGAGGCGAAGGAGACCAAGGGAAAACCTTCGGTCATCGTATGCAAGACTTTGAAGGGCAAGGGCGTCTCCTTCATGGAAAACGTGGTTTCCTGGCACGGCAAGGCACCGGACGAGGAGCAGTACAAGATCGCGATGGCAGATCTGGAAAGGATCGGTGAGACATTATGAGTGACGTGAAGAAGATCGCAACGCGAGAGAGCTATGGCAAGGCCCTGAAGGAGATGGGGGCCAAAATCCCCAACCTCGTGGTCCTGGACGCCGATCTGGCCGGTTCCACCAAGACGGCCGTCTTCCGTGACGCCTTTCCGGAACGGCACTTTAACTGCGGCATCGCGGAGGGCAACATGATGTCCATCGCCGCGGGACTTGCGGCGGCGGGGAATATTGTTTTTGCGAGTTCCTTCGCCATGTTCGCCGTCTGCAGGGCCTATGAGCAGATCCGCAACTCCGTCGCTTACTCGCAGCTGAACGTGAAGATCGCAGCCACCCACGCGGGGATCAGCGTAGGCGAGGACGGCGCCTCCCACCAGTGCCTGGAGGATATCGCCCTCATGCGCACCATTCCCGGCATGACGGTCATGTGCCCCGCCGATGACGTGGAGGGCAGATGGGCCGTAAAGGCGGCCATCGAGCATGAAGGTCCCGTTTATATCCGCTTCGGCCGCGCCGCGGTGCCGGTCGTCTTTGAGGAGGGCCATCAGTTCGAGATCGGCAAGGGTGCCATCCTGCGCGAGGGAAAGGACGTCACCATCATCGCGAACGGCCTGTGCGTCGCGTCCGCCATGGAGGCGGCACAGATGCTGGAGAAGGACGGGATCGACGCGGAGGTCATCAACATGTGCACGGTGAAGCCGCTGGACGACGAGCTGGTGGTCCGCAGCGCCTCCAAGACCGGCAAAGTCGTGACGGTCGAGGAGCACAGCATCGTGGGCGGCCTGGGCGGCGCAGTGGCGGAGTGCCTGAGCGAGAAGTGCCCCACAAGGCTCTGCCGCATCGGCATCCGCGACCGCTTCGGCGAGTCCGCTTCCGCCGCAGTCCTTCTGCATTACTTTGAACTGGACGGCGAGGGCGTCTACAGACAGGTCAGGGACTTTGTCCGGAAGTGAGGGAGAGCGGCGATCATGAATGAACTTGCACCATCGATTCTCTCCGCTGATTTCGGAGATCTGCGCGGGCAGGTCCTTGCGACCAGAGAAGGCGGCGCCTCCTATATGCATATCGACGTTATGGACGGGCATTTTGTACCCGAGATTTCCTTCGGGGAACCCATTATCCGCAGCGTCAGACAGATGACGGACCAGGTGGTCGACGTACACCTGATGGTCACAAACCCCGGCGATCATTTCGAGGCCTGCGTAAAAGCGGGCGCGGACAGCATTACCTTCCACTACGAAGCCGTGGAAGGCGGCGCAGGCGCCTACGGCGGCCCGCGCGACCCCGGGAAGGCCTGCGCGCTTTCCGAGGAGCTCATTGACCGTCTGCACGCGCTGGGGTGCAAGGCCGGGATCTCCGTCAAGCCCCGGACGCCTCTCGAGGAGATCTATCCGCTCCTGGACAAATTGGAGATGGTACTGATCATGTCCGTGGAGCCCGGTTTTGGCGGACAGAAGTATATGCCCGAGTCCACGGAGCGCATCAGGGCGCTGCGGGCGGAGGCACAGAAACGGAACCCTGCGCTCAGGATCCAGGTGGACGGCGGCGTAAAAACCGACAACGCCGCGATGATCCTGGAGGCCGGCGCGGACCTGATCGTGGCGGGCTCCGCGGTCTTTGGCGATGACGCCGAGGGCCGTACCAGGGCCTTTATGGACATCCTGCGGGCCTGAACTGTTAAAACTGTACCAGGTTTGATTGGACCGGTTTGAGTGAGAACGTGACAGAGAATATAAGAGAAGTGTGGAACCGGTACAGGTATGCGGCGGTCAACTGCACGCTGGCGGTTCTGCAAGTGATTTTTTATCTGCTCAATGCGGCTTTGGGAGGGGCGCTTTACGCGCCCCTTGCCCTGCATGCGGGAGCGGTCCTGCAGGGGCACCAGTACTGGCGCCTCTTTACTGTCATGCTTATGCATGCGGATCTGACGCACCTGCTCAGCAATCTCCTGGGGCAGATCTTTATCGGCAATATCGTGGAGCAGAATCTGGGGCACGCCCGCTTCGGGCTGCTCTATTTTTTGTGCCTTGCGGGTGCCAGCGCCTGTTCCGTCCTCCACGCCGTGACGAACGGCTGGAACGGCTGGTGCGTGGGCAGCAGCGGCGCCGTGTTCGGACTCATGGGCGCCCTTGCGGTGCTGATCCTGAAGGGCTTCAGAAAATATGACAGCAGGCGGTCTCTCCCGCAGCGGGCCCTCTTCATGCTTGTCTACGCCGTCTACTCCGGATCCCAGAGCGCTTCGGTCGACAATGCGGCGCACGTGGGCGGTCTGCTTACGGGCCTGCTTGCGGGCATCATACTCTCTCTCGGCATAGATCCTGACCTGCGCAGACTCCTGTAGAACAAATGCCATATCATGTACAAACCGCAAATCGAGGCCGTAAGTCTCTCTAAGGACATTTCCATGCTGCGGGGCGGCAAGGCCGGAACTCGTCAGGCGCTCCGATGAGCGCCCTCCTCAGACAATCCGGCCACTCGGGCGCGCGGGAGCCGCGCACCCTCGACCGTCCCTACGCACGGAAATGCCCTAAGATCGACTAGACGCCCTCTCAAAAAGCGGTTTGTACATGATATGGCATTTCATACGTTCAAATAGTTTCTTCCGTCCGCACACTCTGCAGGATCCTGATTCCGTTCACTTCTATTTCGTCAACGACCGGAATAAGCAGATACTCCCTCCCATCAATGACCCTCGTCGTCAGCATCTCACTCATATCCGCATTCACGGTGATCTTCATGTGCGGGGATTTCACCTCCAGCCGGCTGGTATTCGTGATGTTCTCGGCCATCAGCGGCACGTCCTTTCCGATCGCCTCGTCGTAGGCCTCGTCAAAATCCTCCATCACCTCCTGCGGCGCCCCGTGTTCGTAAAGGAGCCTGCGCAGCTGGTTCTTTTCGATGCGGACGGGCTCCCCGTCCTCCTCTTCCTGCTCGCGGATCAGATCCCCGACGGCGTCATTGAGATCCCGGACATTGGTGAAGTCGCAGTTGCGGCCCAGGGTCTGCTCCACGATGGACCGGAAGAGGTCCTTCTGGTCCGATTCGGGCATGGGCAGGCTGCAGCCGAGAAAATCCGCACTCAGCTCCTCGTGGCGCTCGCCCTCTTTGCGGCTGTAGTAGAGGAGCGAGTGGATGTCCGCGGCGCGGTCGTTGAAGGCGGGGTAGAGGAAGCCGGCGGCCGGCTTCTGGACGGCCCAGTCCGTGCAGCGGTCCAGGAAGGTGCAGGTCTCCTCGTCATAGCACAGCCCTTCCTTCATGAGGATGACGGGGCACACGCAGCACAGGAGGAAGGAGTAGACAGTATCGGAGGCGTCCTCGAGACCGGCCCGGTCCTTTCCCTTGAAGGGGACGTCGTATAGACCGTGGGCCAGCAGGATCAGGTACTTGCCGTCCATCTGCAGCTTTTCCACGAGCGCCTCGAAGAAGGCGGTGTTGCGCGCGTCCTCCTTCAGTTCGCTCCCCAGCAGGTTCCAGAGCTCGTTCTGCCGCCGGCCGGGGGCCTCTTCCTCCAGGGGGAATTCCATGTTGAAGAGGTTGCGGCCTGTTTTGCCGGACAGGCAGGCCCGCAGGAGCTCACAGTATTTGTCGAGGGATTCCTTCTCCAGGGAGGAGAGGCTCACGCTGACTTCGCGGATGATCTCTCCCTGTTCGTTTACGTAGCAGCCGCGGATGCGGTCTATATATTCGTCTCCCTTGAGGAGCTTTTTGATCTCGGAGATCGCTTTTTTGTCCATGAAAAACTTCCTTTCTGCAAAAAAATTGACTTTCTACCGTTTTCTCCCCATAATACAACACAAGAAAATGTTTCACCAGTGGAAAGATACTGGTATAATAGATTTATTATCCGGCTCGTCCGCCTGTCCGCTCGGATTCGCGCAGGCCCGGACGGGTACAAGAAAGTGGGGAAATGATTATGGCAGAAAACAACGAAATCCGCAGTGATGCAGGTGCAAAGGATGCAAAGTGGGAGCGCTTTGAGCAGATGAAGGAAGAGGGAACGATCATCACGGTTCCCGTGGACGAGAGCGTCAAGGCAGGACTGGTTACTTCCCTTGACGGCGTGCGCGCCTTTATTCCCGCATCCCAGATCACCAACAGCTACGTAGAGGATGTCAACGAGTGGATCGGCAAGGAGATCGACGTTGTCATCATCACTGCGGACAGGGAGAAGAAGCGTCTCGTGCTCTCCGGCAGAGAGGCGATCTTCCGCAAAAGACAGCAGGAGAAGGCGAAGAAGGTCGAGGCGCTCAAGCCCGGCACCGTTCTCGAGGGAACGGTCGAGACCATCAAGCCTTACGGCGCCTTCGTGGATCTTGGCGACGGCATCAGCGGACTGGTACATGTCTCGCAGCTGAGCACCAAGCGCGTTGCGACTCCTGAGGAAGTGGTCAAGGAAGGCCAGACTGTCAAGGTCAAGGTTACCAGGATCAAGGACGGCAAGGTCAGCCTGAGCATGAAGGCTCTTGAGGAGACTCCCGTGAGCGATGATTTCGTGCCGGATATGGATAAATACGTCTCTCACGAGCGCGTCACGACCAGCCTTGGCGACCTTCTGAAGGGGATCAAGCTCGACTGACAAAAGCCGCTTTTCGAAGGGGACGACAGCCTTTATGGTATAATGTTTTCAGGGAGCCGGTGTCGGAAACGCATCGGCTTCCTGTTGTACGCAAAAATACAGAAAGAATGCCGCAGAAATGAAAAAACGAACGATCGGCCGGGCGGCAGCGGCTGCAGCTGCTGCCGCCGGCGTATTCGGCGCGGGGAGCGCTGCGCTGGCCTCCTTCGCCGTTCACGGCGCCCGCTATTCCGGCGAAGAGACCATAAAGAATGATTTACAGGACTATCCGTCACTGCGGGAGTACGCGCCGCTTGCCGGAAATCTGCAGGGAACAGCCCGGTACATCGTTCCGGGCGCGGACGGGACGCCCCTGCACGTGCAGTACTACGCGGGGCCGGCACAGAGCCGCCGCTTCGTGATCCTCGTGCACGGCTACACCATGAACCGCTTTTCCATGCTCAAATATATGCCGATCTACATGGACATGGGGTATCACTGCGTGATCTACGACCACCGGGGGCACGGGGACAATGACAGGCGGGAGGTGTGTACTTTTGGCGGACGGGAAGCGAAGGATCTGATAAAGATCATCGAGGACACCTACGCCCGCTGGGGAAAGGATATTTTCCTCGGGCTCCACGGGGAGTCCCTGGGAACGGCCACGCTGGTCACGGCGCTCAGGTATAAGCCGGACATTCGGTTCGCGGTCTGCGACTGCGGCTTTGCGGACGTCATCAACGTGATGAAAGTGGGCATGAAGGGCATGCATCTGCCGCAGGCGCTCGTCTATCCGGCCTCCGCGGCGTCACGCGTCATATACGGGGAAGGCTTTAGAAACAAGCGCCCCATCGACAGCCTCTCTGAGAATCAGGTACCGCTTTGCTTCATACACGGGGCGAAGGACGATTTTATCAAGCCTTCCAACAGTGAGCGCATGTGGCGCGCGACACAGGGGTACGCGGAGCTGCATCTGTTTCCGGGCGCCGCCCACGCCAGATCCCTTTTCTCCGACCCGGTGCGCTACCGGCGCGTCGTGACGGATTTCGTGCGCAGGGCGCAGGAGATGGCGGAGCAAAAGGATGGGAAGTAAACGGCGCGCGGGAAGAATGTACCGGGCAGCGCTCATACTGAGCGCGCTCCTTGCGGCGGCGTCCCTGAGTGCCTGTGCGGACAAAGCGCCCGGGCAGCAGACGGCGCAGGAGGATGAGGCGGCGCCTGCCGTGCGGGGGACGGACGTGGAGACGGCCCGCGCGGGATGTACGCTTGCGGAGGTGTGCGGCACCTTCGAGGAACCTTCCCCGGAGGAGATCCTGGACAGGCTGAACGGAATCCGCCTGGAGGCCTGCAGGGAGGGACTGCGCAATCCCGCCACGGGGGACCCCCTGACGGAGAAGGACTATGTGCCCCTGCGGTGGGCGGCTGACCTTGAGCGGATCGCGATGACGCGGGCCGCGGAGGCCACTGTCACAAAGGACCATGTGCGGCCCTGGGGCGGGAGCTGTTTTGACGTGGCCTATCCGGGCCTGCAGGCCAATTACGAGACCCTCGCCTGGGGCTACGGGAGCATTCTGGGCGCCGTCGAGGGCTGGTACTCCGAAAAGAGCGCTTATGCCGGCGGGGAAGAAGGCGTCTTTTCCCACTATGCGGCCATGATCGCGCCCGCCAACCTTTACGTGGGCGCGGCTGACTTTACGCCCTCTTCGGGCGGCGGGGAAGGCGATGCCTGTGCGGCGGAATTTGCCATGGATCCCGGGGCGGCTGCGCCCGGGCAGGAGCCGCAGGTGCCCGAACCTGCACTGTGCGGCGGATACGGCGAGTGTGTTCAGATGATTGAGATCCCGGTTTCCGACGAACCGGGAGACGGGTGACAGCAATGGATTATGAGCTTCACAGGGTGGGCCGGGAACTGGTCTACGAAGGCGCTGCCCTGGATTTTTACAAGGACTTGATGGAACTGCCCGGAGGAAAGCGGGAGTACTGGGAGTTCGTCCACCACAAGAGGGCGGGCGGCGCCTGCGCGGTGCCGGTGCTCAGGGACGGACGGATCCTTCTGGTGCGGCAGTTCAGGCCCTGCGCGGAGCGGGAGACGCTGGAGCTTCCTGCGGGCGCGAGGCTCGGGCCGGACGAGGACAGCGCCCTGACCGTGGTGAGGGAGCTGGAGGAGGAGACGGGGTATACCTGTGACCGCGTGGAACTCCTTGTCAGGCTGCAGACGTCCGTCGCCTGGTGCGACGAGAGCACGGACGTGTATCTGGCCAAAGACCTGCGTCCCCTCGCCAGGGGCCAGAATTTGGACGAGGCGGAGGAGATCGGCGTAGAAGCCTTTGCGCTGGAGGACCTGCTGGACCGGATCGCGCGCGGACAGATCCGCGACGCCAAGACGGTGGCCGGCCTTTTAGCCTACGCGGCCGGAAGATAGGATAGGAGCAGAGTATGGAACTGGAAAAGATCGCCGGCAGTCTGTACGTCTGGCAGCCTTCGCAGACACAGAAGCTGGACAGGGAACTGGACCGGCTTGCTGCGGTGCTGGAGGAGACGGGGACAGCGGTCCTCGCGTCGCTGGAGAAGGCCAGGTACCGGAAGGAGAAGGATCCGGAAGCCATAAAGGAATACAGGCGCGCCTACCGGCTGCTCCGCAAGGAGATCGAGAGCATCGAGCAGTGCCGCGCCGTTTTTGCCGCGGGAAAGGCGGCTGCGGAAGCAGTCAGACCGGCCCAGCCAAAGGAGCGGATCGATTACGAGCAGTACCGGGTGGACGAGACCGTCGCCTATTCTCTGGACAGCGTGATCACCAACAAGAAGCCGGCCGCCTTCTCTCTGAACGGCGTGCGGTATGAAGCGGGCAGCTGGAAGCAGGTGCTGTTGCAGACCTGTGCCCTGCTCAACCGGATGGATCCCATGCTCTTTGCCAGTCTGGAGAGGGATCCGGACCTGCAGGGGAGAAAGCGCCCTTATTTCAGCGGGAACGGCGAGGGGCTGGATACGCCCGCAAAGGTCCCGGACGCGGACGTCTATGTGGAGACCCACGTGAGCGCCAGGTACCTCAAGAAGATGATCCAGCGCCTTCTGTACAAATTCGGCATTCCCGCCGACGCGTACAGGATCTATCTGCGCAAGGATTTTACGGCGCTGCATACGGATGAGGCCAGGAGCGGTGCGGGCGCGGCGGGACGTGCCGGCGCAGGCGGCAGCGGACGGAACACGGCGGACGGCGCTCTTTCCGGGCAGGATCCGGACGGCGCGCTCAGCGGCCAGATCAGCCTGTTCGACTGGGAGGAAGGAGAAGGATTTACCGGATGAATCAACAGTATATGCGTCTTTGCGGGAAGCTCCTCATGGCGGCCGCGGACACGGACGTGGACGAGACGGCGGAGGCCATCGCGGAGTACGCGGGCATGGATGCCGGGGACCTCTCGGGATCGCCCCTGCAGCAGATCCTGGAGGCGATGCTTCCCGCCGCCAGAAAGCTGGCGGGGAACCTGGTGGTCTGCGCCGTCATCTTTTTTGTCGGGACGAGGCTGATCGGGCTGCTCCTGAATATGCTCGACAAGGCGCTCGCAAAGACCAAAGTGGACCTGGGGGTCGCGCGCTTTCTGCATTCGCTTCTGCGGGTGGTCCTGTACGTCTTTTTGCTGTTCATGATCGCGGCCCAGCTCGGCATCAATACGACGTCGATCTTTACCATCCTCGGGACGGCAGGCCTTGCCGTGGCGATGTCCCTGCAGGGGAGCCTGTCCAATGTGGCGGGCGGCATCCTGATCCTTCTGATGCGGCCCTTTCGCCTGGGGGATTATATCCAGACCTCCTACGGCGAGGGAACGGTGCGCCTGATCGGCATGGTCTATACCTCCATTCAGACGCCGGACAACCGCGTGATCACGATCCCGAACGGGGAGCTGTCCAACACGGCGGTGACCAATGTGACGGCCAATCCCAAGCGGCGGCTGGACGTCACGGTGGGAGTCGATTACGGGGCCGACCTTAAGGCGGCCAAGGACGCGGTCCTGGAGGCCTTCCGGGCCAACCCCTATATCCTGCAGGACGAAGAGATCGTCGTCTATGTGGACGCGCTCGCGGACAGCGCGGTCAATATCGGCGCGGTGGCCTGGACGGCGACGCCCGATTATCTGGCGGCCAAAAGGAGCATCTACGAGGAGATCAAGCGAAGGCTCGACGCGGCGGGCGTGAGCATTCCTTTCCCGCAGGTGGATGTGCATATGGATCGCTGAGATTCACAGAGATTTTTTTGCAAAAACCGACGCAATTTCTTAAATTTTCGTAAAATATCGTAAAAAAACAGCGGAGGCTCTCCATTTTGGGGAGCCTCCGTGTTACGATACGAAAGGCGTTCTCCGCCCGGAGAAGCCGAAAAAACAGATTGAGGTACAGGTTTTGAAGTGTTCTGACAGGAATCATATCCATAAAGGGATCGGGAGAAAAGCCGCCGCCGCGCTCCTTGCGGCGGTGCTGACGGCCTCTCTGGGAGCGGCCTCGATGGGCCATACCTTCATCTTCGCGGCGGAAAACGACGCTGCGCAGCCGGAGGAGGCCCCTGCGGCGGAGACCGCGGCGGCGGCCGATGTCATTCCGGCGGCGGTCCCCGGCGGGGAACAGGCCGAAATGAACAAGAGCACCATCGGTGCGGCTTTTGACGAGCATTACCGGTTCGAGGCAGCGGACGAACTGGCTTACACGACCGCGGCGGCGGCCGTCCTGGACAAGCCGGAGGAGGGAGCGGACGAGATCGCCTCTTTGGAGAAATACGAAGAGATCCATCTCACCGGCACCAACGCGCTGCGCTTCTGGGAGATCGAGTACGAAGGCGAGATCGCCTATATAGACAGCGGAATCATATCCACGGACCTTGACGAGGTCATGCAGATGCGTGAGAGCGACATCCGCGCCGTGGAGGAGGAGGCCGAGCTGAAAGCCTCGGAGGAGGCCGAGCTGAGCGCCGGCACGCAGGATCTGGCACAGGAATGGCAGGACGCGGTGGAGGAGAACCGCCGCCACGACATCGCCTACCAGACCCGCAACCCCAACTGGGACGGACCGGTCCTGTCCCGCAGCAAGGGATCCGTGTACGGACCCACCGGCAAGGAGACGTATTACAACCTGAACATGAGCGTCTGCGTGCGCAATATGTGGCGCAGGGGCTTCAGCGGGGAAGCCTGGGTGAGAAACGACGGCTGCAAGATGTTCGGCGACTATATCATGTGCGCCGCCAATCTCGGCCTTCATCCTTACGGGTCGCTCGTGGAGAGCAGCCTCGGCACCTGCATCGTAGTGGATACCGGCGGTTTTGCGGCCGGCAATCCCAACCAGCTGGATATTGCCGTCACGTGGTAAAGCCGCGTGAGGAGATCTTCTGACACGGGGAGCCGTGCGAAGGACATTTGCGGATGTCCCTCGCATGGCTCTCTTTTTTTGCGTCATATATGGTATAATCGGTTATGTCCGGCGGGAACGCGCCGGGCGGATCTTCAGAGGGATTACGACAGGAGATGAAACAATGAATGAAAAAGTAAGGACTTTTCTTACCCGCAGGACGGCGCTGGCCCTGGTACTTGTGCTCGCCGCCCTCATATCCTTCGCGGCGGTGGGGCCGTGGGCCGCGTCGCCCGCCATGCAGGCGCCCATCCTGGAGGATCTGGACCAGAAGAAAGCAGATGTCCTGGAACTGACGGCGGCCGCCACGGGCACTGCGGTGGCCATCACGCTCCTTCCCGGGGACGCGGCGACGCCCATTGCGGAGAAGCTGACGGACATCAGCCAGTACCTGCTCATCGTGCTCTGCGCCATCTACCTTGAAAAGTATCTGGTGACGGTCATGGGCTTTATCGCCTTCCGGGTCCTGATCCCGATCGCCCTTCTTCTGGTCGCCGCAGGGGTCATCATGCGGTGGCGGGGGATGCAGAGGATCGGCGCGCGGGCAGCCCTTCTGGGGGTAGTCCTGTTTCTGGTCATGCCGGCCAGCTATCTTGTGACCGGCCTGATCGAAAAGACCTATTCCGCCTCCGTGGACGGCACCATCGAGGCCGCCAACCAGACCATCGAAGGGATCGAAGCGGAGGAGGCGCAGCAGGAGGCCCAGGAACAGGCCGCCGCAGCACAGCAGCAGGAGGAGGAGAAACCAAGCCTGTGGGATACGATCACGGGACTTCCCTCCTCGATGGCGGAGACGGCCGCGGACGCGATCAAGGACGCGGCAGGGGTGTCCAGGCAGAAGATCGAGGAGCTGCAGACGCTGCTCAACAACTTTATGGAATCGGTGGCCGTCATGATCATCAATTCCTGCGTGATACCGATCCTGGTGCTTCTGTTTTTCTTCGGCATCGTGAAGATGCTGATGGGCGCGCAGTACGCGCCGCCCGCCATATATATCGACAGGGACCCGGTGGACAGTTTTCTGGGACGTAAGAGAGGAGAAAAGGAATGAAGAAGGCAACAGCGCTTATTCTGACAGCGGCGATGCTCGCGGGCCTTGTCAGCGGCTGCGGCGGATCGGCACCGGCACAGGAGAGCGAATCGGCACCGGCACAGGAGAAGGAGGAATCCGCTGCCGTACAGGCAAAGGAAGAGGTGACGGAAGAGGTCAAAGAGGAGGCGCCGGCCGCGCAGAGCAAGGAGACCGCGCAGCAGGGCGGCAATGGCATGAGCGTCGGTACGGCCGGCAACGGCGGCGACACGGTGCTGGAAAACGTCAGCTATGTCCTCATCTACAATCCGAAGATCTTCGATGAGACCAACGCGGACACCAGATATCTGACGTCCCTGGGGACGGGTGATTTTTCCGGGCAGATCATAACCGGGATCGCGAGAGCGGGCCTGGACGAGGACGTCGCTCCCTACACGATGTCGCAGCGCCAGCTCACGGAGGGGCTGGACCTGGAAGGCGTGGACGTGAGCGGCGCCAAGGCCGGCGGCATGGCTCCTATTCACAGCCTGGGCGAGGAGTATGATTTCTTCTGCTGCGACGACAGCATGAACCGCATCCTGCAGACCTTTACCTGCGTATACGAGGGCGAGCACTGCTATGTGTGGTCAGCCGGCGACGCGGTCACGGAGGAGGGGGCCAAGAGATTGGGCACGGAATTCGACAGCGTGATCTACCCCTCTGACACGGAGGCCTTCGGGCAGGGGCGCTTTACGGAGAACGGCGGAAAGGTCAATATCCTCATGTATCCCATGCAGGGCGGCCTGTGCGGTTTCTTCCACCTGTACGACATTTTCTCGTCGGGAGAGGTGCCGCCCGGATTTGCCAGATCCAGGGGCTTCAACCTCGATCACGCCATCATCAACATCAATTCTTCCATGATGGATTACAACGAGAAGATGGTGTACGCGACGCTGGCCCACGAATACCAGCATCAGATCTGCGCCTCCGATAAGTTCGGCTACAGTGAGACGCCCTGGATGCGCACCTGGCTCAACGAAGCCATGTCCGCCTACGCGGAGGAGCTGATCTACGATGACATCATGGACGCAGAATATTACAACCAGCTCCTGTATCTGAGCGACAGCTACCGCAAGGGACAGTCGCTGTACGATTTCGGCGTGACGTCGCAGGACATCGGCGCCTACGGGGCGGTGTGCCTGTTCGAGCGCTATCTGTCGAAAAACTCGGACGAAAAGGTCTTCTCCAATATCCATGATTTCTGGAGAAACTCCTACCGCGGGGACATCAGCGAAGCGCAGGCCATCTATAACTCCGTGACGGACGATTTCAAGGCCTACATCAACGGCATTACCTTCCCGGATTCCGTAAAGGCGGAGCTGTCCGGCGAGGAGGAGCAGTGGATGAGCAAGATGACGCTCGACTTCTACCTGACCACCATGGACATGGATCTGGCCCATCTGGTCGGCGCGGAGGACGTCGCCCGCAGATACATGCTGTACACCGAGATCAACCAGCAGGAGATCGAGGGCGGCGGGCGCATGCTGGTCGCCACGGAAAACGGCTCCTATGCCGTGCCGGAGGACGCGGACAAGGGACTGATCTATATTGGTTTTGACGAGAATTTCAACACGGTGACGGATCTTGTGACCGTGGAATGATGCAAATGACAGGAGACAGGGTCATGTGGGATAAAAAGCGCTTTGTCAGCGTCCTGGTGACGCTGCCTCTTATTACGGGAGCGTGCGGAACGGGCGGCGCCGGCGCGCATGAGCCCGCCCCGCAGCCGCAGCAGGAGACGGGGCAGGAGCCGGAGACCGCGGCGGACCCCGAACCGGAAAAGGCTCCGGAGCAGGAGGAGGCCCCAGAGCAGGAGGAGACCCCCGCGCAGAGTGAGAACCCGGAACAGGCGGAGGCCGCGCAGGAGCCGGTGGCGCCGGTGGATCCGGCGTCCCTCTATGAACCGCGGGAGGAAACCGTCACGCTCATGCTGTACATGACGGGCTCCGACCTGGAATCCGCCGCAGAGGCGGCTACCCGGGATATGGGCGAGATCGCGGTGAGCGGCGTGGACACGGACCGGGTCAACTTGCTGGTCATGACGGGCGGCGCGCCCGTCTGGCACAGTGAGGATCCGCTGATCCCCACCGACGCCAACGCCCTTTATCACCTGACCGCGGACGGCTTCGAGGAGGTGGAGCGGCTCGAGGCGCTCTCCATGGGCGATCCCGCGAACCTGTCCCGATTCCTAAACTACAGCTATGAGAATTACCCCGCCGATTCTTTTGACCTGATCCTGTGGGACCACGGGAACGGGCCAGTGATCGGCTACGGGAATGATATCACCCACGGCGGCGATGCCCTGACGCTCCCCGAGATGCGGCAGGCCCTGGAGGATTCTCCTTTTTCCGGGGACAACAAGCTGGCGATCGTGGGTTTTGACGCGTGCCTGATGTCCTCCGCGGAGCTCATGTGCGTCATGGAGCCGCACGCCCGCTACATGGTGGCCTCCCAGGAGACGGAACCGAGCTTTGGCTGGAACTATGACTTCCTGGCCCTGTGCGGCAGGATCTCCCAGGAGGATCTGGCCAGGGAGATCGTGCGCGGGTACATGGAGTACTGCGGCGCCTACTTTGATAAAAACAAATTCTTTAAGAGCGACGTCACGCTCTCCGTCGTGGATCTCTCCTGCGCGCCGGAGCTGGAGGCCTCGCTCAACGCCCTCTTCCGGCGGGCCATCCGGGACGTGAGCGGAGATTTCAAGAGGCTCGTCTCGGCCAGGGTCCAGAGCCACGGCTTCGGCAGAGCTAGTACGGGTTCCGAATACGACCTGGTGGACATCGCCTGTCTGATGCAGAAGATGCAGGAGCGGTATCCCGACGAGACAAAGGCGGTGCTGGACGCGGTAAATAAGGCGGTGCTGGCCTCGGACGCAAACGTCGGCGAGAGCTGCGGGGTGAGCCTGTTTTACCCCTACTACAACAAAAACTATTACCGGAAGACCTGGAAGCAGGAGTACGCAAAGCTCGGCGTCATAGAGGACTACGCGTCCTTCCTGTCGCGGTACGACAAGGTGTGGCTCGGAGCGGAGCTGAAGGACATTTTTGCCGGCGCGGGCGCCCTGGCGCCAAAAAAGGGGAAGGCGGATTCTGTCTTTACAATGGAACTGACGCCGGAGCAGAAGGAGCAGTTCGCCTACGCGCGCTATTATATTCTCGAGCGGCGCGGTGACGGCGTTTACGCCCCGGTATATATCAGCACGGATGTGGAGGAAAAAAACGGCACGCTGACGGCGCGCTTCGACGGCAGGATCATCTACTACAGCGACGATTACGGCGAAAAAGGGATCCCCGTCACAAGGATGTATGACACACTGGACGGGGTGACCAATTACTCGCTGATCGGGACGCTGGAAAGAACGGTGGACGGAGAGAATGAATACGTCTCCTGTGACATCCAGGTCAGCGTGGACCGGCAGAGCGGAGAACTCGTCGTCAAGGGAATATACCCCTCCGGAGAGGACGAGGATCTCACCACCGGCAAAAGACTCCCGCTGGATCCTTCCGAGTGGAACGAATTTCATTTTTACAATATCCGCGAGCGCTATCTGACCCGCGACGAGGAGGGAAGGATCCCTTCCTTCTTCGACTGGCCCGAGGGGGACTGGATCACCTGGAACGAGCTCGCCATCGCGAACGGCGTTCATTTTACGTACGAGCCCCTGTATGACAACGGATGTGAATATTACATCATGTTCGAGGTGGCGGACCTGCAGGACAACAAGTACTCCTCGGAGCTTCTGCCGGTCACGCTGGCGCAGGCGCCCCCGGAAGAGCTGGCGGCCGCCGCACAGGAAATCGTCTGGGAGGGCGGTTCCTCCGTCAGTCTTGTAGAGGAACAGGGACTGTCGATCTCCATGGAGACGGTGCGGGCCGCGCAGGGAGGCGGGCTCCGCTATCAGATCAAGTGCCGGAACGACAACGATTATGCCGTGAATATCCAGACGAGGAATCAGTATGTAAACGGCAATATCTCGCTGGGGGAAGGCGGTCTTTACAGGACCCTTGAAGCGGGGGAGGAGCGCGTGTTAAAGCTTAACGCCATGGACAGCGCCCTGCGGTATGCGGGGATCGATTCGCCGGAGAGTTTTTTCTGCACCCTGCAGGTAAAACGGGACGACAACGGGGCGTATATGATCTACTCGAGGCCACTGGCGGTCTACATGAAGACGCCCCCGACGGCTCCGGAAGAGGTGCCGCCTGTCCTGTCGGCCCGCGCCTCCCGCCAGACCCTCGTGGAGGAGGGAGAGATCCGGGCGGAGCTTCTGGGACTCGGGGCGCATGTGGACTCTTACAAAACGTCTTTTGCCGCGCGGTTTGTGGTAGAAAATACATCGGACCGGGCCCTGGAAGCGTTCTGCATGGGCGCCTCGATCAACGGCGTGTTTTTTAACCGGAACAGCAGCTGTACCCTGGAGCCCGGGCAGCGGTGGTACGGGATCTGTGAACTGGATGAGAAGGCTGTTGAGACGCTCATGTGCCGCTACTCCCCGTATGACAGGGAGAAAAGGCTCGAAGCCATCGGCACCGTGAATCTCATACTGGGCGCTGACAATACCGTAAAGATCTGCCCTGTCGTCCTGGACGAACATGGGGATGAGACGGCAGTGTCTCCCGGCGGTACGGTGATCTATGAGGACGAGAACGTGCGGCTTCTCGCGGAGCCCTGCCGCAGCGCGGGGACGGCTGAAGAACCGGCACGGGTCCGGGATGTCTGGGTGGAGAACCTGAGTGACCGGATCCTGTATATCAGTCTGGCTCGGGAAGGGGCGGAGCGCTTTGATTATTATTTCCTGGACATTATCCCGTCGGGATGCAGGTCGCTCTTGGAGGCGGCGGAAGAAGCGGAGAGCGGAAGCGGCCCCACGCGGGTCTATCTGCGGATCAGCGATTTTGCGACGGGAGAATCATGGGAGACGGCGGTTTTCGAACTGCCGGCGGAGTAAAGAGAAATATGGGAAGACGGGAGAATAGAGCGGCGGGTAAGGCCGCCCGGATCATTGCACTCTGTTTCCTGCTGTTTCTGTGCCCCTTTGCGCCCTCTGTACCGGCGGCAGCCGCGGAGGCGGCGCAGGAGAAAGTACAGCCGGATTATTTTACCATGCTGGAACTGGATGATTTTACGGTGCGCCTCTACTATGTGCTGGACTGGGAGAGCGGGGACGAAAAAATCATCCTGCAGCTCCGCAACAGTTCCGAACGCCCGGTGACGGTCTCCGGGGAGGGCTTTCTGCTCAGCGGCGAGATCATGACGGACAGCTACTGCTATGTCACCACAGAGCCGGGGGAGGTTAAGGATTATACGGTCTCCGGCCTTTTGGACAGGGCGTCGGACATGGAGGAGAACGGGGAGAAGATCAGCAAAGTCTCATTTCAGGCCTATATTTACGCCCCGGGGGAAGACGGCAGGAGCGAGGTCCTGTACAGGGGAGACTGCACGGCCGTGATCCCCGAGGGATATGAGCCTTCAATGATCTGTGAGCCCGCAATGTCCATGCGGGTCGAGGAACAGATCCTGCGGGAGGACGACACGGTGCGGCTTGTCCTTAAAAGTATGGGACGATATATCGGATTTTCCAACTACTACGCTGTCGAGGGGATCCTCATGGCGGAAAATCTCTCCGACGGGAGCATTCCGGTCTATCTCCAGGCCATCAAATTCAACGGCTATACCATAACGCCTCTCGTGTCAAACGAAGGGATGCTCGAGCCGGGCGCCAGGGTCTATCTTCCCTTTCAGTGCTCAGCTGATTCTTTGCGGCAAAACGATATCACCGGCATTTCGAGCGCCTCGCTTCAGGTCATGACAAGCGAGCAGGAGAACACGGGCGTGCGCTTTACCCATTCCGGAGGCGCCTGGTATCCGGTCACGCTGGCGGAGAGCGCCCCGGAGAGAGGGGACGCATCGGAGGGGATCCCGCTCTATGAGGATGATTATGTCCGGATCGGCCTTCTGCACGCAGATTCGCACAGCTATGAGACGAGCGACTTTACATCTATAAAGTGGAAGCTGTCACTGGTCAATAAGACGGACCGGGACCTTGAGGTAAGGTTTGACGACTACCTGGAGAACGGCGTTCTGCACGAGGAGGAGTTCGGCTATAATTACTCCATGATCGCCTCTGTCGGCAGAGGCAGCAGGACCAACGCGGAGCTGTCCAGAAACGTGAAGATGAAGAACGCACCCTTCCCGGAAGTATCCTTCCGCGTGCGGGTGCAGTCGCCGGGCGGCGGGACGCTTTATCAATACTCGAAGGAGCACACGACAATCACTGCAGAGATGACTGACAGTGTGAAAGGAACCCAATGAGACGGTCTGCGGCGCTTGTCTGCGCCATCGGCTGCGGGATACTGCTGCTGACACAGGCCTGCTCCGGAGCGGAGGCGGCGCCCGGAGCGCCCGCTAAGGCCGGCCAATCACAGGAGGAGACTTTGCAGCGCGTGAAAGAAATACAGTGGGGAAAAGGATACAACTGCCGGTTCCTGGAGAGCGGGGGCGTATCGCTCTCTCTGCGGGCGCTGGAGGAGACCCCGTCGGGGATCCCGGTCCTGCAGTTCGTCGTCCGCAACGAGAATGATTTCGCGGTGCAGGTCAGTCTCAGGGATCTGTACATCGACGATGTGATCACCGCCGGCGCCTATCCCATGACGGTGCGCGCCGAGGGCGGGATGGAATACGCGAATGCCCTCTCGGGTGTGATGAAGATCTGCAGGATGGCCGGGCTGAAAACGCCTTCGTCCCTCTCCTTCAGCGCGGACATCGTCCGGCCGGATACGGGGGAAGCCCTGGCGGACGCAGTCCCCTTCCGCGTGCGGATCGGGGGCGGCGTGAAGCCTGTTCCCGCCTGCGAGCCGATCCTGGGCGCAAAGGCAGGGAGGCAGCTCCTGACGGAGACAGGCGGGGTCCGGGCAGAGCTTCTGGAGCTGGGACAGTACCTGCCGGTCCGCCTTCTGGACGGGACAATGACCATAAGGCTCAAATTTGTCAACGGCACCGGGGAGACGATGGAGGAAGCCGTGAAGGGGATCTCCGTCAACGGGGCCGTGATGGACCTGACCAGCCGCTATACGGCGGGGCCGGGCGAGACATGGTATCCCGAGGTGACCATCGGGGAGCGGCAGCTGCGCGCCCTGGGGAGCGTCGGCACGGCCGGCAGGCCCGATGCGATCGAAGAACTCTCTCTCCTGATCGGGAGCGGGCAGGAGGAGGTCTGGTGTCCGGTCGAACTTGGCACCGGGCAGACGGAAAACGCGGCGGCACCTGCCCTGGAGAAACAGACACAGCCCGAAGAGGCGCAGGAGGATCCGGCAGGGCTTGAGACGGCATATACGTTTCCTCTCTTTTCGGAAGGGGGATCCGGCGCTGAGCTTTTGTATGTGCAGAACCTGGAGACGGGAGGCCGGAAGACGCTCGTCAGAGCCCGCTGCGGCGGCGAGGAGCCCCTTTACCTCACGCTCCGTAATTTCGTGATCAATGACACCTACCACGCAAGGGGAAACGTCTTTTTGTCGGCAAAACCGGGCGAAGAGGTCCTGTACGACTGTGCGGATCTCCTCTCGGCCTTTAAGACCATCGAGCGGGACACGGGCAGCGTAAAGAGTTTTTCCTGCAGCCTGAAAGCGGAGACCGGTGCGAGCGCAGGAGCGGGTACAGTGCTCAGCAGCACGCCCTGCATGGTGCGTTTTCCCGCCGGACTGGAGCCCCGCGCCGTGTGCGAGCCCGCTCTGTCCCTGCAGGCGGAACCGCAGGTCCTGCGGGAGGATGCGGCAGTCCGTCTGACGCTCCTGACCCTGGGCAGATATGTGGGCGCGGATCACGCGCATGCCCTGCAGGGAGTGCTCAAAGCGGAAAACCTGTCCGACAGCGCATATAGGGTGGACGTACAGGGAGCAAAGATCAACGGGACGTACGCGGGCCTCTCGGACGGGTACGGCGCTGCCGGCGGAGAGCTGAAACCGGGGAAGACCCTGTACACGTCGTTTTCTTTGGACGAGACCGTCCTGAAGGACTGCGGCATAGAGGAAGTGGAGGACATTCTTCTGCAGGTCCTCATCTCGCAGCCGGGGAGCGACGGATTGTACGACATACGCAGGGGCGGGGAATGGATCCCCGTGACGCTTTCCGCGCACGGCCGTGCGGGGGAGCCGCTGGCAGAGGGTACGGACTTTTTGGAGAACGAACTGGTCCGGATCGGCTGCAGAGGCGGCGCTTATGTCACGAGCGGCGACGCGGAGGAACTGCCGGAGACCATGCCCCCGAATCTTTTCCAGGGCACGCCCTTCGAGACGGAGGACGGCACGCTGGAGTGGTACTTTACGGTAGAAAACAAGACCAAAGACAACCTGCTGATCGTTTACGACGACTTTGAAGTGACGGGCGGGACCGCTTCCGCGGCAAAATACGGGATGGCCTGCCGCGCGGGCGCTTCCGCCGTGACGAGCGCGGTCATACGCGTTCCCGCCGGGAAACAGACCTCTCTGCCGGAGATCGCCTTCCGGGTCAGGATCCTGACGGCGGGCGGGGACCAGGTACTTTTCGAGACGAAGGAGCGCTGCCGCCTGCAGGCGCAGCAGACAGTAGATACACAGTAAGGAGAGATATGTCATCACTGCTGATCATACTTATATCGGGTGCGGTATTTATGGCCCTGGTCGTAAATCTGGCCCTGACGCCTGCCTATTCCGCCAGGCTGACCACTTTTTTGATGGTTGTATCCGTCATCGGAGGCCTGATCATTTACGGATGGGGCTATTCCCAATCCCTTCACAGTATGGGGCTGGCGGTAATCCGGACTCCTTTTTCCGTAGTGGGGATGTTCCTGGGCAAAAATGACCTGTCCGCCATCGCGGGGACCGCACCGGTCAGCTCGCAGGCGGGAGAATTGCTGTTCTGGCTGATGCACCTGATGGCCTTTTATTCCATGGCCAGCGCCGCGATGATCACCATCGGTGCGGAGGCAGTGCGGCACCTGCGTCTCATCCTGTCCATGCGGGGAGATCTCACCATCATCTACGGCATAAACGAGAACTGCCTGAAGGTGGGCAGGGAGCGCCTGCAGGAGTCGGGAAACTCAGTGGTCTTTATCGCCGCGGACGCGTCGCAGGAAGTTGTCCGGGACATCAACAATCAGGGCATGTCCGTGCTGACCGGCACGGACGCGGTCTCCGCCGCCGGAAACGCCCGCAGGCTCCTCCATCTTCACGGCAGAAAGGTCACGGTCTACGCGCTGGAAACGGAGACCGACCGAAACCTGTTTTTTGCGCAGAAACTGTGCGGCGCGCTGGAGGACGCGAATGTGCCCCCGCAGGATACGAGGATCACGCTGCCCGGCGCGGACGACATCATCACGCCGATGCTGCAGGTGTCGGAGGACCGCTACGGATACGGTTATGTAAATGTGTTCGACCCCGCGGCTGCCGCGGCCCGCGCCATGATCCGGATGTGCCCCCCCTGGGAGCAGATCCGCTTCGACGAGAGCGGAAGAGCGCTGCAGGATTACGACTGCGCAGTCGTGGGCTTCGGGCGCTTTGGGCAGGAGGCGCTGCGGTCCCTGGTCATGAACGGGCAGTTTGCCGGGAGCACATTTCACGCGGCGGTCTTCTCCGCCGACTACACCAGGGAATCGGGATATCTCCTGACGGACTGCCCCGAGCTGATGAAGCAGTATGATATCCGCGGGTATAACGCGGACGGCCGCAGCCGGGAGTTCTACGACTACATCGCGGGGAGACTGTCTACCCTGAAGCTGATCGCGGTCTGTACTGGAAACGACAACATGAACCGGGAGATCTCGGACAATCTCATGCTGTTTCTGGAGCGCCGCCGCGCCCAGCAGATCTGTGTGGTGCAGTGCAGCAGGTCGGGGGTCCGGTATCAGGAGTCGGTGGGCAGCCCCATCCTGAAAAAAGAGATCTTCAGCCGCGAGATCCTCTCGGCGGAGGACGCGGACAGGGAAGCCATCCGCCTCAATGCGGTCTACGACCGGTCCGACAAGTCCGACTGGGACAAGTGGGTGGCCTGCGACGCCTTCAGCAAAATGTCCTCCAGGGCATCGGCTGACTTTATGCCCGCCTATCTGCGGGCAGCCGGGAGAGAGAAGGTTCCCGCCTCCAATGAGGAGTGGGATCTTTCCGCGGCGCAGAGAGAGGTCCTTGGCGAGACGGAGCACCGGAGATGGTGCGCTTTCCACTTCGCCTCGGGCTATGCGGCCATGACCAGGGAGCAGGTGAAAGAGCGGGGCAGGATCTACCGTGAGCGGCTGGATAAGGGAGAGCCCTGCGATATCCGGATCACGAAGGACCGGGAGAGAAGGCTGCACGCCTGCCTGATCCCCTGGGAGGAGCTGGGCGATCTCTCCCGCCTCGAGAAGGAGGCGACGGGCCGGGAGGTCGATTACAGACAGATCGATATAAACAACGTTATGGCCCTGCCTTCGGTATTGAGGTGCAATGAACATGTCGGCTAAGAAAAAAACGCGGATCCTGGCCGCTGCGGTCGCAGCCTACCTGCTGGTCCTCCTGGCGCTTGTCCTCGCGGAGAGCGGATCGCCGGATTCGGGGATCCGGTCGTTTGGGGACGCGCTCTGGTATTCCGTCATCACGCTGACGACGGTGGGTTACGGGGATCTCTATCCCGTGACGCCGGCGGGCAAAGTCCTGGGAACCGTACTGGCCCTGTGCAGCGTGGGCGTCCTGTCCGCCCTGATCGGCCTCATCCTGAGCCTTTTGAACGGGCGTTTCCTGCCGGGCCTGAAAATCCGGCGCGGGCGCGGGAAAACCTGGTACGTCTTCCCGGAGGCGTCGGAAGACGCCTGTACGCTTGCGGGGGAACTGCTGCAGGAAGAGAACGCGCTCTGCGTCTTCCTGCAGGACAAAGGATCCGCCGCGGCGATCCTTCCGGAAGCGGTCTATTACAGTGCGGATATGGGGGAAGTCATGCGCCTCAGAGGCGGCGACAGGGAAGGAATTGCCTGTTTTTTCATGGGAAAAGACGAGGATTCCAATTATATAGCAGCGCTGGAAGCCGCCCGCGAGGGCCTTACGACCTACTGCATGACGGATCTGCACGCCGGCTCGCAGGAGGCCCCCAAAAATCTCCATGTTTTCAGCCGGAGTGAGTGCATTTCCCGCTCCTACTGGAAGGAGCATCCGCTCCGGGATGAGGAGACGGATATCGTCCTGATCGGGTGCGGCGCCGTGGGAAGGGCCCTGATGGAGCGCGCCCTCCTGATCAATGTGACCGGCCGGACGCTGCCGGTGTCCTACCATGTATTCGGAAGACAGGAAGAGACCGAAGTTTTCGTCCGGTTCCACAGCGCCATCACGGCGGATCTGACAGCGGGGACGCCCGGGGAGGACCGTCTCGCCCTGCATACGGACGGGTGGATGAAGGAGAGAGACCTGCTGGAGAAGGCCGGCAGGATCATTGTGTGCGCGGATACGGAAGCGGAGAATCTGGACGTTCTGGCCGCGCTCAGAAGCTGGTACGCGCCGCAGGGGGCGCTGCACGTGTACTGCGGGGCACAGATCCCGGGCGTCACCGCTTTTGGCGGGAGAGAGGCGATCGTCACAAAGGAGCTGGTGATCCGGAAGGCGCTGAACCAGCAGGCGGTCAAGCTCCACGAGATCTACAGCCGCGGCGCCGCGCAGCCGGTGCCCTGGGAGGCGCTGAGCGATTTCCTGCAGCAGTCCAATATTGCGGCGGCCGATCATCTGGCCGTCAAAATACGGTTCCTGTTGGGAGACGGCACGCTGACAGAGGTCACGCCGGCGCTGTGCGAACGAGCATATAAGGTATACTGCGGCCTGTCCGAGCCGGACAAGGAGCGCTGCAGGGAGATGGAGCACAGGCGGTGGATGCGCTTCCACCGGCTTTACAACTGGGCCTATGCCCCCGTCCGGGACAACGCGCGAAGGCGACATCCGATGCTGCTGCCATACAGAGACCTCTCGCGGGAAGACCAGCTCAAAGATTCGTATGCCTGGGAGATGCTGGGCGAACTCTGAAACTGAAAATACTGCTGTGAGGGATAGATATGGGAAATCTGTTTGATTATCTGGAGTGGAGAGGAGATCTGCCGCTCCGCGACGTCCCGCTGGGCGAGGCGGACAACGTTCTTTTGTGTGAACTTGCCTACGCGGATCTGGAGGGTTCGGTACCCGGCGACGGCACGCTCGTGCCGATCGATGAAGTCTGTGAGCGGTTCTGGTCCCGGCACACAGAGGAAGAGATCAAAAAGGACGTCGAGCCCTTCAGGATGCCGCCCATGCTGCTTAACCCCACGCGCGACACCGAACGCTTCGGAAAGATGAAACTGAGCCATTTCGTCAACTCGGTCTCCGGGGAGAGCGGGGAGCAGATGTCCGCGGTGACCTTTCATCTGGATGACGGGACCGTGTTCGTGGCCTTCCGGGGGACCGATAAATCCCTCGTTGGCTGGAAGGAGGACTTCTGCCTGAGTTATATGGAGAGGACGGCCGGCCAGAAGAAGGCCGTCGATTATCTGAACCGCGTTGCGGACTCTCTTCCGGCGGACGTGAAGATCCGGGTCGGGGGCCATTCCAAGGGCGGCAATTTTGCCATATATGCCTCCTGCTTCTGCCGGGAAGCGCTGCGGGAACGGATCACGGAAATCTATACCAATGACGGCCCCGGTTTTATCGACTCGATCACGAAGACCAGGGAGTATGAGCAGATGCTGTCCCGGATCCGCAGCTTTATCCCCGAGCTGTCCATCTTCGGCCTGCTCCTGGAGACGAGGTTTCCGCACACGATCATCCGCAGTTCCGCCAAGGGGATCATGCAGCACGACGCCTTCAGCTGGGAGATCATGGGCGGACGCGTGGTGCGGGGCGCCGGCCGCACGGAGGGAAGCATCCTGGTGGAGCAGGTGCTGGACAAGTGGATCAAGGGGATCCCTGCGGAGAAAAAAAAGGAATTCATCGATTCCCTCTTCGATATGTTCGCGCGCACGGGCGCAGAGCAGCTGACCGACGTCACAAGGAACTTTCTGGGCAGCTACATGCTGATCAAATCCTTTCTGGGAATGGGGGAAAGGGACCAGAAGATCCTGGTCGACACGCTGTCCAGCCTGTTCCGGAGCGGGGCCGACAGGATGTACCAGGAATTGTCCAGCCGTCTGAACGACAAAAAGGACGAAGCGAAGGATTTGGAAGCGGAAGGTGCGAAGACAGTCGAAAAATGATAAAATATCCAGAAAGAGGATAGGTCTATGGTTATCAGTTTAAACTTGGTCTTTGACGTAATAGAGTATGCGCTGTTTTCAGTCGGCGCTTTCAGAGTGTTTAAACTGTGCGGGGAGAAGGGCTACTATGCCCTGATACCCGGCAAGCGTTTTTTTGTGCTGGGCGATCTGTCCGGCAGGGACGAGGACGGCAGAATGGCCGGTGTCCTGGAGGTGGTCAGCTTCCTTTTGTCCGTATTCGACGGGCAGTTCGGTATTTTTAACGGGGACAGCCGTCTTGCCATCCTGTTCAGCATTTTCTCGTTTACGCTTATGATCATGGGCATCGTGTATAAGATGCGCGTCTGCGCCGGGGTCGTCCGGATGTTCGGCGTGTCCCGGAACTGGATGCTGCTCTGGTTCTTCTCCCCCGGTCTGTGCCTGGTCATCTGGGGCTACGGCGCACACTATGATCCCGTCAACCTCGGCAAGGACGAGGAGAACGCCAAGGTCGCGGGCTATGCGCCGGCTAAGATCGGCGGCATCGAGGCCCAGACGGCGCCCTCCCGCTCGGGACTGTACATCAATGTCAGAAAGAGGACCGTGCAGGAATTCCTGAAGAAACGATATCTTCTCAACAACATCGTCCTGACGATCCCGAACGGCTCTCTGGTGCTCCTTCTGGGCGGCTCGGGCTCGGGCAAGACCACACTGATCAACGCGATCACCGGCTATGAAAAGGCGGACGCGACCATCTATCTGAACGGACAGGACCTGTACAAGAACTACGACAGGCTCAAATACAAGGTCGGCATGGTGCCCCAGCAGGAGCTCCTGCGTCTCAACGACACGGTCCACAACACGCTGGAGGACGCGGCCATGCTCCGCCTCCCCGCGGAGTTCGACCGGAAACAGAGGCACGACAGGGTGGTGGAAGTCATGCAGAACCTGGGGCTGGAGGGCGGCAAGGACGGACTTGTCTCCAAAAAATCCGGCGGACAGAAAAAGCGGATCTCCATCGGTATGGAGCTGATCACGGATCCGGAGCTCTTCATCCTCGACGAGCCGGATTCCGGTCTGGACGGCGTCATAGCGAGAGAACTCTTCGAGAGACTGCGCACCATCGCGGACAGCGGCAAGATCGTGATCGCGATCACCCACACGCCGGACCGCGTCATCGACCTCTTTGACAAGATCATCGTGCTGGCAAGAGACGCCAACCGCGTGGGCAGACTGGCCTTTTACGGGAGCCCGGAGGAGGGCAGGGCCTTCTTCGGCAAGCCTACCATGGAGAGCATTGTCAGATCTGTCAACCGCAAGGAAGAAGGCGGAGAGGGAAGAGCGGACGAATTCATCGAGAAGTACGCCCGGATGGTCGCCGAAGCGGCCGGGCAGGAAGACGGCGGAAAGGAGGCCGGCGCGCCGGCTGACCGCCGGGAGGAAGACAAATGATCGATTCTTCGGATGGAAAAGAGACTAAACAGATCAACCTGCAGAAGCGCTTCCACTACAGAGGCCGGTTCGAGCAGACCCTGATCTATCTGGGAAAGCTTTTCCGCATGTTCATCTATCAGAATGACTGGAAAGCGCTGCCCATGGCTGCCCTGATCGCCGGACTCGTGACATTCGTGGTGGGACAGAATCTGTATGTGACCCAGGAAGGGACCCTTACCGGGTGCTTTGCCCTTGTGTGCATCTGCGTCTGGAACGGTTTTTTCAACTCCATACAGGTGGTCTGCCGGGAGAGAGGCGTCATCAAAAGAGAGCACAGGGCGGGACTTCACATAACCTCCTACATCGCGGCCCACATGATCTACCAGGCGTGCCTGTGCGCCGCCCAGGTCCTGATCACCATCGTGATCTGCAGGATCGCCAACATTACATTCCCCGCCAGAGGTCTTGTGACGAACTCTTTCATCCTTGATCTGGCGATCACGCTCTTTCTCATCACCTACGCGGCGGATATCCTGTCCCTGATGGTTTCCTGCATGGTCAACAACACCACGACGGCCATGACGGTCATGCCCTTCCTGCTGATCTTCCAGCTCCTGTTTTCGGGCGGCTTCTTCGAGCTCAAGGGACCGGTCACGAGGGTCTCCGACTTCACGGTCTCCAAGTGGGGCCTCAATTCGCTCTGCGCCATCGGAAACTACAACAAGCTGGGAATGGTGACGCTGTGGAATACGGTATTCAAGTTCCGCAACATCGAGGTGGAGGGGGAGAAGCCGCTCCTTCAAGCCATCAAGGATCTGGAACAGCGCAACATGGTGGACGAGATCGTACTGCGGTCCGGAGAATACAACCAGAGCGCGGATTACGTCTCCACGGCGGCCAACGTCACGAACTGCTGGTTTCATCTGATCCTGTTTATTGTTATTTTTGCGGTTCTTGCGGTGTTATTCCTTGAATTTATAGACAAAGATAAGCGTTAGGAGGGACAGATGCTGGAAAAAGTGGATCTGAAAGCAAAGATGGACAAAGAGGAGTATAAGGAGAAGATCGGCCCTCTTGAGGAGAAACTCGTCTCGTTGGATGCGCCCATGAAGTCAGCCGGACTGCCCGTGATCATCCTGTTCGAGGGATGGGAGTGCGCCGGAAAAGGCAGCATCATATCCAGTCTGATCCAGTGCTTTGACCCCAGATGGTTTAAACTCTGGGATACCCTCGCGCCCTCCGCGGAAGAACTCAGGGAGCCCGTGATGTGGCGGCACTGGAAGACGATCCCGGAGGCGGGCCGCATGTCGGTGCTGGACCGCTCCTGGTACCAAGAGGTCAGCACGCTCCGGGTCCTCAACAATGTGGACGATCTGACCAATCTCCGCCACATGAACGAGATCAACAATTTCGAGAGAGGCCTGACCGACAACGGCTATCTGATCATCAAGTTCTTCCTGCACATCTCCAAAAAAGAGATGAAAAAGAGGATGAACGAACTGAAGTCCTCCAAGACGACCAGCTGGCGCATCACGGAAGAAGACGAGAGGTGCCTGAAGGAATACGACCGCGTCTATGAGGCCAGCGAGCAGATGCTCGAGGCCACGAATACCACGCAGGCGCCCTGGCACGTGATCTCCGCCATGGACAGGAGGCTCTGCCGCTACGAGGTATTTAGGATCGTATCCGAGAGCATCGAGACGGCCATGGCCCGCAAGAAGGATACGGACGCGGCGGCGGCCCTTCACAGAGCGGTCATTATGCCCGGCCAGTACAATTTCGTCAGAATGCCCCTTCTGAAGGACGTCAGCTTAAACGACAAGGTCCTGAGCGAAGAGAACTATAAAAAGGAGCTCAGGAAGGAACAGGAGCGGCTCTCCGATCTCCACAACCGCCTGTACATGGAAAAAATACCCGTCATCATCGCCTATGAGGGTTGGGACGCGGCCGGAAAGGGCGGCAATATCAAGCGGGTCACCAAGGCACTGGATCCCAGGGGGTATGAGGTTATTCCCATCGCGTCTCCCTCCAGGGAGGAAAAAAACCGGCACTTTTTGTGGAGATTCTGGATGCGGCTTCCCAAGGACGGCCATATCGCCATTTTTGACCGCACCTGGTACGGAAGGGTCATGGTGGAGCGGATCGAGGGGTTCTGCGCGCCGGCGGACTGGCAGAGGGCCTACGGGGAGATCAATGATTTCGAGCGTCAGCTGTACGACTGGGGCGCGGTGATCCTGAAATTCTGGATCCACATCGACAGCGAGGAGCAGCTGCGCAGATTTACGGACAGACAGAACACGCCGTCTAAACAGTGGAAGATCACGGAAGAAGACTGGCGCAACAGGGAGAAATGGCCGCAGTATGAGGAGGCGGTGAACGACATGTTCCGCTATACGTCTACTGATTTCGCCCCATGGCATATTATAGAGGGAAATAACAAGCTCTATGCGCGTGTGAAGACCATTCGGATCATCAATGACGCAATAGAAGCCAGACTGGCAGAAACAAAGAAGCGGAAACGCTGAACGAGGAAATGCATGAGTTCCATTCGTGTAGTACAAAACCAGAAACAGGTACAGATCCTTTCTCACCAGATGATTCAGTCGGTGGAGATCCTGCAGATGAATTCCCAGGAGCTCACCGACTATATCAAGGATCTTGCCCTGGAGAACCCCATGGTGGAGATCGCCCAGGAACTGCCCCGCGACGAAAGTGAACTGCGTCTTCGGAAACTGGAGTGGCTGGCGGGACTGGATGAGCAGAACCGCGCCTTCTACCGGTATGACAAGGAAGATGAAGAGGACACGGGATTTCTCAACAATATCGGCGGGCACAGGACAGAGACCCTGGGCGACGTGCTGCATCTGCAGCTGCTGAGCGGCCACTACTCACCCCAGGAGATGGAGGTCTTTGACTATATCATCGAATCTCTGGATGAGCGCGGCTTTTTTACGATGCCCGTGGGGGACCTGGCCCGGACTTTTAACATTTCGGAGGAAGAGGCGGAATCCTATCTGGACATCATGCGGGACCTGGAACCGGACGGCGTATGCGCCGCCGGGCCAAAGGAATGCCTCCTCAAGCAGATCGACAAAAAACTCGACGCCTCCTACCGCGATCCCGAGGACGATACCTGGATCGTGGAGCGCGAGATCATAGAGGATCATCTGGAACAGCTCGGCAAAAACCGCCTTCCTTCGATCGCCGAAGCCCTGGACAAGCCGCTCGACCGGATCATCGAGGCAGTGGACCGGATCCGGGAGCTCAATCCGATCCCTTCACAGGGGTTTGATACCGGGGAGACGCTCCGCTACGTTACGCCGGACATCACGATCGTGCGCTTCGAGGACCACTTCGAGATCCTCCTCAATAATTACAGTTATCCCGAGATCCATGTAAACCGCTTCTACCTGCAGCTGATGCGGTCAGACTGTGAGAAAGAGGTCAAGGAATACCTCAACGAGAAGTTCAAACAGCTGGAACAGACGCAGG
Organism: Lachnospiraceae bacterium; assembly: GCA_017405805.1. Taxonomy (GTDB): domain Bacteria; phylum Bacillota; class Clostridia; order Lachnospirales; family Lachnospiraceae; genus CAG-791. The sequence goes on along the minus strand of JAFQZU010000035.1, from coordinate 95,266 downwards.
GCCATATCCAGCGGCGCAGTTCTACGCTCATGGAGCTGGCCAAGTGCCTTCTGGAGCAGCAAAGAGACTTCTTTATGCATGGCGAGAGCGCCATCCGCCCCTTCCGCATGAAGGACGCCGCCCAGATCATGGGCGTGCACGAATCCACGGTGAGCCGCGCGGTCCGGGACAAATATCTGCAGTGTACGTGGGGGATCTTCCCGCTCAACTATTTCTTCTCCGCCGCCATCGGGCAGGGAGAGGACGAGGAGCAGATCGCCACGAGAAAGATCAAGGCAGCCCTGCGGCAGCTGATCGACGAAGAGGATTCCTGCAAGCCGCGCAGCGACCAGAAGCTGTGTGACATGCTGCAGGAGCAGGGGATCCCGATCTCAAGAAGGACCGTGGCAAAATACAGGGAAGAGATGGGCATCGGAAGTACCAGAGAACGAAAATCTTATAAGTGATCGAAAGGACGGGAGGAAGCGCATATGCCGCCAGGAGGACCGCACGGAGGGATGGGTTTTCACGGGGCAGGGAGGAATTTCCTGTCAGAGGAGGAAAAAAAGAACCAGCCGAAGGTGACGCCGGAGCTTTTACGCCGTATCTTCTCATGGCTTCAGCCCTATTGGAAACAGCTCCTCATTGCGCTGGGCTGCATTATCATATCATCGATACTGGGGATCATGCCGTCTGTCCTGACAGGGCGGATCCTTGACGAGGGACTGATCGGCCGGGATTTCAACCGGCTGGTCTTTCTCATTGTGCTCTCTCTTTGCGTGACGGCAGGATCCAATCTCATCGGCGTCCTGGAGAGCTATCTCAACACCTGGATCGCCCAGCACATCACTTTTGACATGCGCAACAAGATGTACAGCCATCTGCAGAGCATGTCGCAGCGCTTCTTTACGTCCAACAACCAGGGCGATATCATCACCAGGATGACCAGCGATATCTCCGGCGTGGAGAATATCATCACGGGGACCTTTACCAGCATCCTGTCCAACTCCATCACACTGATCGTCGCCCTGATCGCGATGTACCGGAAAAACTGGGTACTGGCGACGGTGGGGATCGTGATCGTCCCGCTCTTCACCATCCCGACCAGAAAGGCCGGCCGCACCCGCTGGACCCTGACCAGGGAGGCGCAGGAGTGCAACGACGAGATCAACGGGATCCTGAACGAGACCATGTCCGTCAGCGGCCAGATGCTGGTCAAGCTCTTCTGCCGCGAGGACTATGAGTACCGGCGCTATGAGGAAGCCAACCGGCGCCTGATCCGCCTCAATATCCGGGAGAGCATGGCGGGCAGATGGTTCCGCGTGGTGCTGACGACCATCACCAGCGTCGGCCCCATGCTGCTGTATCTGGTGGGCGGCATCCTGATGATGCGGTATGACGCGGACCTGACCGTGGGCGATATCACGGTGCTGGTGGCGCTTTTGGGAAGGATGTACGGGCCGGTCAACTCGCTCCTCAACATTCAGGTGGACTGGATCCGTGCGATGGCCATGTTCACGCGCATATTCGAGTATTTTGACATGCCGGCGGAAATCGAGCAGCCGACGGATCCCGTGCGGCCGGACAAGGCGTACGGAAATGTGGAATTTTCCCACGTGAATTTCGGCTACGAGAAGGAGCGGCAGATCCTGCACGACGTGAGCTTCAGGCTCGACAGCGGCCACAGCATCGCGATCGTCGGTCCTTCCGGCTCCGGGAAAAGTACGATTATCAACCTGATCCCCCGGCTGTATGATGTGTGGGACGGGACGGTCACTTTTGACGGGACGGACGTGCGGAAGCTGGATCTGGCCTTTTTGCGCGGCAATATCGGCGTCGTGACCCAGGACACCTATCTCTTCAACGGGACCATCCGCGACAACCTGCTTTACGTCAAACCGGAAGCCACGGAAGAGGAGCTGATCGAGGCCTTGGAGAAGGCCAACGTATATGACTTCGTCAAAAAACAGGAAAAGGGACTGGATACCATGGTGGGCAACCGCGGGCTCAAGCTCTCCGGCGGGGAAAAGCAGCGCATCTCCATCGCCAGAGTGCTGCTCAAGGACCCTGCGCTGCTGATTTTTGACGAGGCTACTTCAGCCCTGGATTCGATCTCGGAAAAGAAGATCCAGGACGCCATCGACCCGCTCGTGGCATCCAGGACCAGCATCCTGATCGCCCACAGGCTCTCCACCATCCTCGCGGCGGACGAGATCCTGGTGGTAAAGGACGGCAGGATCGCGGAGCGCGGCACCCATAAGGAGCTTGTGAACGCCGGCGGCGTGTACGAGGAACTCTATGAGACCCAGTTCAAGGGCGCCATGGCAGGAGAGGCGGACCGGATCCGCGGCGGCGAGGACGCAGAAGGGGCGCATGCCGGCAGCGGGTGGCCGGGGGACCGGAAGATCGGCGCCGATGTCTGGGAAAACCGGGACGAGGCCTTCTGGCAGATGCGCCGGGAGCAGGGCCTGGGCCGGCCCACGCCGGAGGACCTTGCCGAGCGGGAGCTGCGGCGGAAGCAGAGGGAAGAGTATTTTCGCGAGCGCGTAGAGCAGACGACCTACGACGAGGCGGAGGAGGAAGCGGAGAGAAGAGCTATGTGGCCCTTCTGATAACAGGGTCAATACGTCGAATATATGTGCCTTGGACCACTGTTAGTACGTCGAATATATGTGCCTTGGACCACTTCGTTTAAAGTCCTGCGGCACATATATTCGACTAAATGTACCAGTTTGATGTCTGTGGCACATATTCGACAATGGCGCAAAGAGTGAAGCAATAGGAGTGCAGCTGAGGAGAGATCGCATCATGAACATTATCGAGAAGGATATCAATCTTAACGATCCGGGCATCGCGTTTGCCATGGACCAGGCGGCCAAAAATCCCTATATGATCTTCAACGGGATCGAGGTGGAGCAGCTGACCGTGGATCACTGCATCGTCAGCATGAAGCTCAGGGATGAACAGAAGAACCCGCACGGGACGGCGCACGGCGGTGTGCTGTATACGATTGCCGACACGGTGGCAGGGCTGCTCTCCCGTGCCGACGGGCGGCAGTACATGACGCTGGACGGGGAGATCCACTATCTGCGGGCGGCCAGTTCCGGGAAGATCTACGGGGAAGGGATCGTAGTGAGAAGGGGCCGGACTACGGTGGTTATGGATATCAGTATCAAGGATGAGGTGGGGAAGGAGTTGAGCAGGACGACGATTACGATGTTCTGCATAGGAAAGCCGCAGGGGTGAAGTAACCCTTGGGCGCCTTGATGCGTTGCAGGGCCGAAGCCGTATATAAGTACCCTTGGGCACTATCGTGTGTTGAGGCAGGGACCGTATATAAGTACCCTTGGGCACGCTCGCCTATACTCGCTCGTTCACGCCCCTATGGGCGTGAAAAGGCCCTGCGGGTTACTTATATACGGTCCCTGCCGCGAAAGACAGAAAGGCCCTGCGGGTTACTTATATACGGCTCCTGCCGTGAAGGCAGAGAAGGCCTGCGGGTTACTTAAATGAAGTTTGAATAGAAGGAATTAAGAGTATGTTCAGGGAATTGGTAAGGAAAAAACAGGCGATATCGAAGGAAGAGTGTATTGAGATCCTTAAAAGGGAGCCCAGGGGAGTTCTCTCTGTGATCGGAGACGAGGGCTATCCTTACGGCTTGCCGATCAATCATTACTATGATGAGCGGGACGGAAAGATCTATTTTCACAGCGGGAAAAAAGGGCACAAAATCGACGCCCTGCGCGCCTGTGACAAGGCTTCTTTTTGCGTCTATGACCAGGGTTTTCGAAGAGAGGGCGAGTGGGCCTTCAATATTAAGAGCGTGATCGTATTCGGGCGGATCCGGTTCGTAGAGGATCACGAGAAGGCGCTGGAGATCAGCCGCCGCCTCAGCTACAAATTCACAAAAGATGAAGCCTATATCGAACATGAGTTAGTACACTCCGGGCCGAACGTGCTTGTCTTTGCCCTTGAGCCGGAGCATATGACAGGGAAGCTTGTTAATGAGGCTTGAGGAGGAACCTGAAGATTCCCTTCATGCGCATTATTTTCTGAACTCTAAGAGCAGCCGTGCCCTTTTCCGCACGTGGTCTTCTATCAATTTGAGATCCTTTGCAGGCAGGTTGTACCTGCTGTGTTTCCTGAATTGGAATGTTAATAGATGCCGCAGCTGCTCCCTGTTTTCATCGTCCATATAAGATGCTGCAGTTGCAACGAAGTCATCGTAGACACAAGGCTGCAGCGTCTTCACATATGCATCAAGCGATTCCGCTGAACGAAGGAAATCCGGCCCGGCATAGTTAAAAAGTGAGTTTCCATGATCAAACAGTGGTGCCGGTGCTGTTATCTGGTTCGTGGCGCTGTCAACCAGCAGACCGAAATTGCCGAAATGGCGGTCCGTGTTGCACACTACTGCGTCAAAAACCAGCATATCCCTAAACGATTTTTCAAAAGCCGGTCCCAAAGAACGGTAATATTCAGCGACTGCCTCCAATCCTCCTTTTGTCACGATTCTTCCAATCGGAATGTATGAAATATCCTTGCTCGTAAATAATTCGCATGTGGAGCAAAGAATTCCTTTCCATTTTACAAGTCCGTAAGGAATTGCATTGATCTTCATCGCCTCAGCGACCTGCGAAGCATAGAACTCTGAGTACGGTTCATTACCAGCATTTGACGAACCGCTAGTTCCACCTTTATAGAGAAATACTTTTCCTGACAAGCGACGCCAGCATTTAGGCAGCATACCATTTGTGGTGAATTCCGGACTGGATGCCAGTGAACTCCTGATACTGCTTCCATAGCCGGTAAATGCTATATTAGCAAGGATTCGGCTCAATCTGTTTTCATAGAGATTACACTGATCAAACAGCCCCGTGAAACCTTCGTCAACGATCCAATAGCAGTCATTCAGCGAAAGACCTTTGCTTACGGAAATGATACTCATTGGTCTGTTAATACTCAGTCCGCATCTGGCAAGAAAGTCTCTCACAAACGCCCTGTTTTTTGGAATCGTTCTTCTCTGAAGCCACTTACTGATTCGTTCTTCAGAAGGTTTGCCCAGATCCAGGGGTAACAAATATCGTTTTTCTTCATTGATCCACTGAATTGTGATCTTAGGATCATTTGTATCCTCAGATGCATGAAACCTGATCAGAGGTGTATCAAAGTGTTTTAGAATATAATTCATACTGTTCCCCTTCTTTCAGTTCCTGCGTTGCATTTCGCTGATTGAGACAGTACTTGCTCAGAGAATTTTCACCAGTACCGGATAATCCTCCCGGCCCGGAAGATATTTCACCCTGACTTTTTCTACTTTAAAAGAATGATCCCCTGGATTGCTGAGCAGTGCCTCAACAGTTTGTCCTTCCTGATTCGTAAAAGTGACATAATAGTTTTCCGTTACATTGTTACCAGCCCAGTTGTCTCCGATTCCTCCGCCCCATTCTTGCAGATCAACACGCGAGACTACGGCGTCGGTTTCGCATCCTTCTTTTATTACTTTTTTCGTAACCACGAATGCCCAGATCCCGCCGATGGCAAATACCGCCAGAATTATTATAAATACTATTTCAAACATGATGTACCTCTCGCCACGAGCATTTCTATGATCTATTACATTTCTGAAAAAGTACGATCAACTTCGTCCATGGTGTTTCTCTCCCGATATAGATTGTGTCACCACTGATATCCCCGTTCGCTACCATTTAGTCTATCATGAAAATGTAAAAAAAATCCACTGACCAAGTGACTCAGGTGCAGTGACTCACCGGCCATTGGGGGTGATGCGCACTACGGGATGCTCACAGTATTGGCAAATATAGTCATCCTCGGAGGTTTGCGTGTACGTAGCCCCGCAGTTCTTGCAGTAGACTTCGAATACGTAAATCCTGTGATATTGCAGGATTCTGATCTGTCCGCCATCAGGAGTGATCTCAAGATTGCGGATATATTTGCGTTTGAGCATGCTTCTCAGTAGCGGCACGGTCTCCTCCGGTTTCACGCGCAGGATCTCTGCAATGACCCGAATGGGAACATATTCATTGGTGCTCATCGCCATGAAGCGGGCGAGGCGGGGCGCAAGGTCTCCGCAGCGGCGGTTAGTGCGCAGGTACCAAAGGACATAGAACATGGCGCCCGCCAGTACGATGGCAAACACAAGGGCCAAGTAATCTGCAGCACCCAGAGGAGCATATTCTCCGCTCAGATTTCTGCCTGAGGAGATTTCAGCAAAAGCCTGCAGGAGCAGGGAGAGCGCGGCCAGGAAGAAAAGAACGTACAGGGGGGTGAGGAGCTGCATGGTTTTGCGGCTGTAGGAAGAACCGATTTCTCCGAGATATTTTTCCATTGTGCACCTCCCTGAATTAATTGTGCAGCGGCCTGCCGCAGTAGTAGCAGATTTTGGCGGCTCCGACAGGGATGGACGAGGCTCCGCCGCAGTTGCTGCATACATAGGCATTCTTTGGAACCCTGCGGAAGCCGACGATTCGGACACGATCTTCCCTCGGCTCGACTTCGAGATTCATCATGTAGTTCCGATCCACCAGTCGGGCCACTTCCGGTCCCGCATTTTGGCGGCTGGCTGAAGAGGCCAGCTCGGGAAAAGTGTACTCGGGCTGCGTGGAAGCGGCAAACAAAAGTGCGTACAGGTTGGCGAGCTTTCTCTGCTTTTTGCTGTTCAGCAGAAGGTAGATAAAAACATAAGCCATGGCAAGATAACCGATGGAGCCCATGGTGCGGGTCGCAAGAGAGGTATCATCCATCAGGAACAGAATAAACACTCCCATGCCAATTGCCGGGACCCCGAAGATCCAGAAAAGGACATCCTCTGCCCAGGCATTTTTGGCGCCTTTGATCGTCTTGTCGGTGAGAAAACGGCTGACGGATTCGGCTGTCACATTGCGGCGTTTCATCTCTTCCGTGAACTCTCTATGGTCTTCGACACGTGCTCTATGCGTCAAAACACAGGTATAAATGATCATGGGAAAAAGGGCCAGAATGGGAAGTGTTCCTAAAATATACAGGTTGCTTCCTTCCGGCGCACGCCCTGTGAGATAAAATAGAAGGAGAGAAACGAGGAGATAGAGGAGCCAGGCGAGGTTTCGTTGTTTTCGGTACTGTGTGCTTTTGGGCAGCATGATTTTCATCCTTTTTGTCAGCGTAAGATGTATAAGTTTGCAAATCAGTTCTACTGGACAGTAACTGCAGGGCCTTCTACTGCCTTCGCGGCAGGAGCCGTAAAAATAATAACTGCAGGGCCTTCTACTGCCTTCACAGCAGGAGCCGTAAAAAAAGCAACTTTAAGGGCCTTCTACTGCCTTCATAGCAGGAGCCGTATAATAAGTAACCGCAGGGCCTTTTCACGCCCATAGGGGCGTGAACGAGCGAGTATAGGCGAGCGTGCCCAAGGTACTTATTATACGGCTCTGATTCACTTTTTCTGATAGCCCGTAATCATAGTCATGACAAAACAAACAACAGTAGCCCACGCAAAGAACTTGTGGTATTTCATACGGGTACTTCCTTTCTTGTGTTTGGCGGGAGAAGCAGGTTTCATGGCAGCTGCGGCGCTTTCCGAAGCCGCTTTTTCATCGGAGACTGCAGAACGATTGGCAGCCTGGTCCGGTTCAGGTGATGGTTCGGCTGATGTCCGGGACGCGGGGGCTCCTGCGGGTCGGAAAGGCAGGATCGTTCCCGTGCGGCGTCCGGCCTCCGGCAGGATGACCTCGTCGCCGCAGTGAATGTAACGGATCTGGTCTCCGAGGATCTTGCGCATGGCTTCGTAGGGCTGCACGCCGGTACAGTGGCCGGTGTAGAAGACGGTGTCGGTTTTTTTGAGCGCCAGGGCCGTGCTGATGATCTGCTCGATGTCCGCGTCGCTGTAGCCCGACTTCTGCATCATGTGAAAACCGCTGATGACGGCGTCGGGATCCGTGCCGTAGATCTCGCGGAAGCGCTCCAGGATATTGAGTATGCCGTGGTGGGCGCATCCGGAGAAGAGGATGTGCCGGCCGCCCTGCCGGATGACCAGGCATTGCTCGTGGCGGAAGTCATCCTGCACAAAAGCGCCGGTCTCACCGGGCTTTTTTATTTTCAGGAAAGCGTTGGATCCGGGCGACGGACAGGCGTCCTTTATGTTCCAGAAGACGGAGAGCTCGTCGTCGATGCGCTTAAAGCCGCTCTCGTCCCGCAAAAAGTTGATCTGCGGGAGCTGCAGCGTCTCTTCGGAGAGGCCGATAAAGCGCTCTGTTCCGGTACTGAAGGAATAGAAGGCGCCGTCCGCGGAGGCCTGCATATAGATCCGCGCGTCGGGGTTGATCTTCGAGAAGGGGAGGATGCCGCCGCCGTGATCGCTGTGGCCGTGACTTAAAAAGACGGTGTCAACTTTGGTGAGGTCGACGCCCAGCCGCTGCGCGTTCTGCATAAGGAGATCGCTGGCGCCGGTGTCTACGAGAAGCTTGTGGCGGATTGTCTCCACATAGAAGCAGAGGCCGTGCTCACAAGCGCAGCGGGTGTGGCCCTGTGTATTTTCGATCAGATTGATGATTCGCAAGAGGTCACCTCATTTCCTGTGAGAATGTGATGTGGCGTACGTGATTAACGAAGAGGTTAGTTTGATATATCTTACTGTATTATACATTAACGCACCTGGTATATCCATGAACAAATACTTGCAAAAGTATTAAAAATCCATTACGATTGATGTGCCGGCATTTCTGCCGGATGCTGTGGTATTCTTCCGCGGGTGAAATCCCTGACTGACATGGTCATTAAGACGAGCAAATGGGAAAACACGGGTAAAAGCGCTGCTGCGCGGCCTGTTTTTTTCGCGTAAGCGCATAGGTCACGCGTAAGCGCGCAGACCAGGAAGGAGAAAGCAGATGGAATATATGAACTACAGGGATTTTCGCAGTGCACTCAGGGAGGTCTATGCGGACTGCGGGATCTGGACGGTGACCTTTGACTGGGAGGAGAAAGAGAGTTCGGAGAGAGACCCGGAGCTGGACACCATGGAACTGGAGACGGAGATCGGTCCTTTTTACGACCTGCGGATCGTCTCTGTCACAGGGCTCTATGAGCTGTACAAAAAGAGCGGATGGGAAGCCGTGGTCACGGAAATGGAGCGGCGCCCCGCGGCCGTGAAAAGACGCGGCGGCAGCGATTTTCTGGTACTGCTCAATGACGACGGAAAACTCCTTTACGAGAAGCTGCGCAGGGTGAGAGCCGAGATCGCAAAGGAGTATCATTTGCCTCCGTATCTGATTTTTTCGAACAGGACCCTGTTTTCTATGGTAAAAATGCTTCCGGTGGATCTGGACCAGCTGAAGGAGCTTTATGGCGTCGGCGAACGCAATTCCGCCGTCTACGGCGCGCCTTTTATCGAGGCGATCAGCAGTTATACCGGCGGCGTCTGGAGAGAAATGCTGGCAGTCTGAGAGGTATAATTGTATACAAATATTCATTGCAACGGCGCAAAAAAACAGTTATACTAATGGCTATATTGTTGTGAAGATGCAAAAGAGGTGATTATGAAAGCTTATCATGAAATGACAAAGGAAGAGCTGGCGGAAGAGATCAAGGTACTGCGGGACAAATACCATGACTTCCAGGCACTGGATCTCCACCTTGACATGAGCAGAGGCAAGCCCTGCAAGGAGCAGCTCGATCTTTCCATGGGGATGATGGATATCCTGAACTCCGATTCGGACCTGATCTGCGACGACGGAACAGACTGCCGCAACTACGGCGTGCTGTCCGGCATTGAGGAGGCGAAGGTCCTTCTGGGCGACATGATGGAGAACAATCCCGACAATATCATCATCTACGGAAACTCTTCGCTGAACGTCATGTTCGATACGGTTTCCCGCGCCATGACCCACGGGATCATGGGCAATACGCCCTGGTGCCAGCTGGACAAGGTAAAATTCCTGTGCCCTGTTCCCGGGTATGACAGGCATTTCGCGATCACCGAGTATTTCGGCATTGAGATGATCAATGTCCCCATGACTCCGGAAGGCCCGGATATGGATATAGTGGAGAAGCTCGTCGCAGAGGACGAGAGCATCAAGGGAATCTGGTGCGTGCCAAAATACAGCAATCCCCAGGGCTATTCCTATTCCACGAACACGGTCAGGCGCTTTGCCAAGCTCAAACCCGCAGCCAGTGACTTCCGGATCTTCTGGGACAATGCATACGGGATCCATCATCTGTATCCCGATCATCACGATCACATTCTCGAGATCCTGGCAGCCTGCAAGAGGGCTGGCAATCCCGATCTCGTGTACAAGTTCTCCTCGACCTCCAAGATCACTTTCCCGGGGAGCGGCATCGCCGCGCTGGCGACGTCCCGCAACAATCTGGAGGACATCGAGAAACAGCTGAAGATTCAGACCATCGGCCACGACAAGGTCAATCAGCTGCGCCACTCGAGATTTTTTGGCGATATTCACGGAATGGTGCTGCATATGCATAAGCATGCGGCGATCCTGCGCCCCAAGTTCCAGGCAGTGGACCAGATCCTGGAGGAGCAGCTGGGCGGTCTGGGGATCGGCGAGTGGACCAAGCCCTACGGCGGTTATTTTGTCAGCTTTGATTCGCTTCCGGGCTGTGCGAAGGAGATCGTCTCGCTCTGCAAGAAGGCCGGCGTCGTCATGACCAAGGCCGGCGCGACCTTCCCCTACGGAAAGGACCCGCAGGATTCCAACATCCGTATCGCGCCTTCCTACCCGCCCATCGATGAGCTGAAGACGGCGATGAGACTGTTCACGCTGGTAGTGAGACTGGTCAGCGCCAGGAAGCTCTATTCGGAGATGTGAGCGGCTTCGCAAATTCAACTGAAAATATCCGCAGGAGAAAAACCTGCGGATATTTTTATGTCGTATGCGCCGCCGCCTTCAAGCTGATATTGCATGTCGTATATAAGCGCCGCCGGCCTTCAAGCTGATACGTTATGCCGTATCTAAGTGCCGCCGGCCTTCAAGCTGATACGTTATGTCGTATATAAGTGCCGCCGGACTTTAAACGGAGTGGTCCAAGGCACTTATATACGACAAGCATTTAAACGGAGTGGCTCAAGGCGCTTATATACGACATCGTTATTGACCATCTAAACCGGCATGTCTATAATAATGCAAAGATATGTCATCCTGAGCGGGAAGAGAACATGAGAAACGATCTGATTTTTATGAATATGCGATATTTCGGGATTCCGGGAGCAAAACTGCTCGCCGGAACTCTTTTACTGGCTGCATCACTTACGCTTGGCGGCTGCGGCCTCTACCAGCTCAACGAAGTGGAAGTCATAGGGCCCGAGGAGGACACGTCGCGTCTGTCTCAGGAACCTTATGTGCCGGTCTATGCCGAAAATTCCCCGGAGGAAGAGGCGAGAGCACGCCGCGAGGAGGCGGTCGCCAACGCTGAGGAGGCCAGACAGCGCGCGGAGGAGGAGGCGGAGGCAGCCAAAGATCCGACCAGACGGACACTGACCGATACGCTCAATCTCCGGGAGGAGCCCGACGGAACAGTACTCATCATCATTCCCGCCGGAGAGCATGTTTATCTCACGGGGAAGGAGAAGGACGGCTGGTATCCCGTCCGCTATGAGGACTATGAGGGATATGTGGCGGCCGGTTACTTCGAGGAGTCGGAGGAAGACTTTGAGGAGATAGAGGAAGAGGAAGAAGAGGTCAAGGAGGGAAGGATTTTTGACGACGAAGATCCCTCCGCCGGTCCCGGACACGGCACGTCGGCTGCGGAAGAGCCGGCCGCCGAGCCCGCACAGACACCGGTGGAGACGCCCGCACAGGTCCCTTCTTCCGTGGAGATCCCCGCGGATGCCGCCGCAGTGGAGACGCCCGCAGAGACGCCCGCGGCGCAGGAAGAGGAGAGCGCGCAGGAGGATCCTTCGGGCGTGCCGGAAATGCTGCCGGACCAGGTGGAGGAGCCGGTGACGCAGGTGCCGGAAGAAGTTTTGCAGGACGGAGAGTAAAACGGCGGGAGCCGTGATCCCGCAGGAGGATAGTAAGTGGAACGACAAGAGAACAAAATGGGCGTCATGCCCGTCAAAAAACTGATTATCACGATGTCCCTGCCGATGATGCTGTCGATGCTGGTGCAGGCGCTCTACAATGTAGTGGACAGTATTTTCGTGGCGCAGATATCGGAGAACGCGCTGACTGCGGTCACGCTGGCCTTTCCCATGCAGAACCTGATGATCGCCGTCGGGTCCGGCACCGGGGTGGGTATCAACGCGCTGCTGTCGAGGTCCCTTGGAGAGAAGCGGTTCAGGAGGGCGGATGAGGCGGCCAATACGGGCCTGTTCCTCACTTTCCTGAGTTTTGTGACGTTTTTGCTGATCGGCCTTTTTGGCGCAAAAGCGTTTGTGCGGACCCAGACGGACGTGGAGGAGATCATTGTGTACGGCTCCACTTATCTCAGGATCGTGAGCTGCCTGTCCGTGGGGCTGTTTTTCCAGATGACCTTCGAGCGGCTTCTGCAGTCCACGGGGCGCACCGTGCAGAGCATGATCTCGCAGGGAACGGGTGCCATCATCAATATCATTTTCGACCCGATCATGATCTTCGGGCTCTTCGGCTTCCCCCGCCTGGGCGTGGCCGGCGCCGCCTACGCGACGGTCCTGGGCCAGTTTGTCGCGGCCGTTCTGGGCCTTTTCATGAACCTGCGGATCAACAGGGATATTCATATTTCCATGCAGGATATCCTGCATCCCAGCCGGGAGATCATCGGCATGATCTACTATGTCGGCGTACCCTCGATCCTCATGATGTCCATCGGCTCCATCATGACGTACGCGATGAACCGGATCCTGATCACCTTCTCCACAACGGCGGCAGCGGTTTTTGGCGTATATTTCAAGCTGCAGAGCTTTTTCTTCATGCCGGTCTTCGGCCTCAACAACGGCCTGATCCCGGTCCTGGCCTACAACTACGGCGCGCGGCGCCGGGACAGGATCGAGGAGGCGCTCAAATTCGCCATGTGCCTCGCGGTGGGGATCATGCTTGTCGGCGTGGCGGTCTTCGAGCTGTTCCCGGGAACGCTGCTTGATCTGTTCAACGCGTCGGACCAGATGAAGGAGATCGGGATCCCCGCGCTCCGCATCATTTGTACCTGCTTCCCGGTCGCTGCCGTGTGCATCGTGATGGGGTCGACCTTCCAGGCCTTTTCCCAGAGTATCAATTCCCTGATCGTCTCCGTGGGACGGCAGCTCGTGGTGCTGATCCCCGCTGCCTGGCTCCTGGCGCAGACCGGGGTGCTGCGAAACGTGTGGTTCGCCTTCCCGATCGCGGAAGTGATGTCGCTTGCCCTGTCGATCGTTCTGTTTCGGAGGCTCCACGCAAAAATGATCCTGCCGCTCTCGGAGGATGTCCTCTGAAAGGGCAGGAAACAGGAGTCTTTTTTACGGTTGGATCACAGGATCCGGATCAGGGCGTCCACGGCTTCTGCGACAGTGGCCCAGCTGGTGGCGATCCGCAGGACGGTCCGCCCGGCGGGAAGCTTTTCCCAAAAGCTCAGTTCGACCTGCTGCTGCAGACGCGCGTACGTTTCATCGTCGACAGAAATGAATATCTGGTTGGTAGGGGATGCGATCGGAAGGTCGTATCCCTTTTCTTTGAGCGCGCTCCGGATCCGGTCGGCGGCTTTTATGGCATTCGTGCCGATCGCCTCGTACAGTCCGTCCGTGAAGAGGGTCTCGAACTGGATCCCGGCGATCCGGCCTTTCGCGAGCAGCGCGCCGTGCTGTTTGACGATGGTGAAGAAGTGGGGGATCAGCCCGTGCCTGGGAATGACGACTGCCTCGCCAAAAAGTGCCCCGCACTTGGTCCCCCCTATATAAAAGACATCGCACAGCTCCGCCAGGTCGGGCAGCCGGACATCGTTTTCCGGGCAGGCCAGGGCGTAGGCGAGCCTTGCGCCGTCCACGTAGAGCGGGACCTTTCTGTCGCGGCAGACGCCGCTGATCTCCCGCAGCTCCGCAAGAGAATAGAGCGTGCCGAATTCCGTGGGCTGGGAGAGATAGACCATGCCGGGCATGACCATGTGCTCGTGGTTGCCGTCCTGCCAGAAGCCGTCTATCAAGCTGGCGATGCCGGTGGCTGTGATCTTGCCGTCCTTATGGGGGAGCGTGAGTACCTTGTGTCCTCCCAGCTCGATGGCGCCGGCCTCATGGGTGCTGATGTGCCCTGTATCCGCTGCGATGACGCCCTGGTAGCTGCGCAGGAGCGCGTCGATGACCGTGGCGTTGGTCTGTGTACCGCCCGTCAGAAAGAAGACGTCGGCTTCCGGCGCCCCGCAGGCAGACCGGATCAGGTCACGGGCATGGGCCGTGTATTCGTCGGTGCCGTAACCGGGGGAACTGATCATATTTGTCTCAGCAAGGCGCCGCAGGATCGCGGGGTGGGCGCCTTCCATGTAGTCGGATGTAAAAAAGAGCTTATGCGGCATTGTGGACACCTCCGTTCAAAAGATCGCTACTAAGGGTATTATTTCCAATGGATCACGGCCATGTCAAGCACTGCCTCCCAAAACAACTGTGGAAAAATAAACTGCCGCCCACTATACTGATACTATAACGGCGATCCGCACCGGATCCGGTATGAGAAAGGAGTCAAAAATGACAGCGATAGAAAGAGTGTGCAGCTTCCTGAAAGAAGCACAGACGTATTACCTTGCGACCGTGGACGGCGACCAGCCCAGGGTCCGTCCCTTTGGAACAGCGCATATTTTTGAAGGAAAGCTCTACATCCAGACCGGAAGGTCCAAGGATGTGGCCAAACAGCTTGCAGCCAATCCCAAGGCAGAGATCTGCGCCTTCAAGGACGGCGTCTGGCTCCGCGTAGCGGGGAAGCTTGTGGATGACAACCGTGTCGAGCCCAAGAGATCCATGCTGGAGGCTTATCCGGATCTTCGCGCCATGTATGATCCGGAGGACGACAATACCGAAGTACTGTACTTTGAGGATGCGGCCGCGACCTTCAGTTCCTTCACGGCGGCGCCGGAGACCGTGAAGTTCTGATAAAGAGGGAGAGCGATGGAAACAGTACGCTTTGGAAAGACAGGTATGATGGTCACGCCGCTTACGCTTGGCACCTGGGGCATCGGCGGCGCGGGCTGGGATGAGAACACAGATGAGACGAGGCTCGACGCCATCGCGGCGGCGGTGGAGTGCGGCATCAATTTTATCGATACCGCGCCGGCCTACAATGCAGGCAAGGCAGAGCGATACATCGGAAAGGCCCTGGAACAGATGGGCCCCGGCACAAGGCAGAAGGTGCAGATCGCGACCAAATGCGCCAACTCCTTTATCGACGGCCAGTACGTGCGCTCCGGAAGACCGGAGCTGATCCTGCAGCAGTGCGAGGATTCGCTTAAGAATCTGCGAACGGATTACATCGATCTTCTGATCGTGCACTGGCCGGACCCGGAGATCCCGTACGAGAAGACGTTTGGCGCGCTGACAAGGCTCAAGGAAGAGGGCTGCATCCGCCATATCGGCGTCTCCAACTTCAATCAGGAGCAGCTCCAAAGGGCTATGCAGTGCGCGGACGTGGAGGCGCTGCAGCTCCAGTATTCCATGGTGGAGCAGGGCAATGCGGACGTTCTGCAGTGGGCCCACGGGCAGGGGCTCGGCGTCATGACCTACGGGTCTTTGGGCGGCGGGATCCTTACCGGGCGCTACCGCACGCTGGAGCAGTATGCGCCCATGGACAACCGGAACCGGTTTTATCCCTATTTTCGCGAGCCGCTGTTCTCCAGGGTCATGGAGCTCCTTAAAGTCATGGAGCCCATTGCGAAGGAGCGCGGCGTGACGCTTGCGGAGATCGCCATCAACTGGTCCAGGCAGAAGGACTTCATCGACACCAGCATGTTCGGCGCGCAGAGCCGGCAGAAGGTGGAAAGCAATATTAAGTGCCTTGACTGGACCCTGTCGGAAGAAGAGATGGAAATGCTCGATCGGGCGGCGAAGGCAGTCCTTTCATAAATCGGATACTATACAGCAAGGGAGGAAGGAGAATGATGAGAAGAATGATCATGGTACTCACGGCGATCGGCGCCATTGCGGCGATTGCGATCACTGCGATCGCCATACCGGAGCGGTGAGTGACAGCGCTTTGTTTTCATAAAAAGGGACTGTCCTGTCTCATCGGTGACTTTTCCGGTACTGCGCCGGCGACTCTCCGACCTTCTTGGAAAATACATTGATCAGACTCCCACTGGAAGCATATCCCACTTCTTCCGCGATCTCCGAGACGGACATCCCCGTCCGCAGGAGGAGCGTCTTCGCGTGATCGATCCGTGTGTTGATCACGTATTCGAGGGGCGCGAAGCCGGTCTCTTTTTTGAACATGTGAGAAAAATAGTAAGGGCTGAGCCCGGCCTTCTGCGCGAGCTCGTCCAAAGTGATCGGGCTGCCGATGTTGGCGCGGATATATTCAATAGCCGCGGTGACGGGCAGCTCGTTTTTCAGTTCCTGCTGGGTCGGTGACAGCAGGATCTCAAAGAGCCGGTAGATCCGCATGGAGCTCTCAAAGATGCTCTCCGCGTGATGATGTTCATACAGATAGACCATGTCCTGCAGGAGGAGGCCGACCTGTTCGTTCCGGCTGTCCCGGGTGAGGTGCCCCTCCGCGTCTTTTTCCTCCCGTCTCATCAGCCAGCCGTTCTGCCCGATGATCTGTCTTGTGATCTCGTGGGCATTGGATCCGTCAAAATGCATGTACAAAAAATCCAGCTTGTCCTCCGCCCGGTAGTAATGCGGCTCCGAGCAGTCCAGCAGCACCACGTCTCCCTCTCTCGCCTGTTTTTCCTCCCCCCTGTATTCGACATTCAAAGCGCCCCTTCGCACATAGATCACAAGGAGCGGCGGGTAGGATTCGCGCTTCATGAAGTATCTTGCGGTGCAGTGGTAGTGGCCGCACCAGGTCGGGTAGAAATAGAGCTGCTTTGCAATCTCCGGCGGCGTAAAGGCAAAACAGATGGAATTGGGCAGTACGCCGATGTCCGCACTCTTCATAGAGAACCTCCTTAATAAGCAGGATCGATGAACTTTCAGCAATATCGATGCTGCGCAAGATCGATGAACTTTTTGACAATACAGAGTAGTTACATCCCTCATTTCCCATTATATACTAAGCGCAGATAAAAACAAATACGCACAACATTACCAAACTATAGAGAGATTAAAAAAGGAGGAAAATCATGTATATCGGACAGAAGATCATTCACAGGGCACCTTTCCGCTGGGGCATCGTCGGCGGCGGCTCCACCAGCAACGTCGGTTACAAGCATCGCCTCGGCGCCATGCGCGACAACACGTCCTTCGTCTTGACTGCGGCGGCTTTTGACGTGGATTTCGAGCGCGGCAGACAGTTCGGGATCGATCTGTGCATGGATCCGGATCGTCTGTATCCCGATTACAAGACCATGTTTGAGGAGGAGGCAAAGCGCCCCGACGGGATCGAAGCGGTGGACATCGCCACGCCCAACTTCCTTCACTACGAAGCGACCAAAGCCGCACTGGAAGCAGGGCTGCACGTCATCTGCGAGAAGCCTCTTTTCTTTGAGGTCGAGCAGGGACTCGAGATCAAGAGACTGGCCGAGGAAAAGGGCAAAGTCGTCTGCGTGACATACGGTTTTTCCGGCTTTGAACTGCTCCTGCAGATGCGTGCCATGATTGAGCACGGCGACATCGGCAAGGTGAATATGATCGATCTGCGCTATGCACACGGTTTTGGCTGCGATCCCGAGGCAGACGTAAAGGCAGAGGGACAGAAGTGGCGTGTGGATCCCGCCAAAGTGGGCCGCGCCTTTGTTCTGGGCGATCTCTCCACCCACACCTACTATATGTCCCAGCTGATCTGCCCGAACGAGAAGCTCAAGCAGGTCCTCTGCGACAGGCAGGCTTTTGTCGGATCCAGATATCCCCTCGAGGACAACGCTTACTGCCTGATGCGCTATGAGAGCGGCGCGGTAGGCCGGATGTGGGCTTCCGCCGTCAACGCGGGCGACCACTCCTCCCAGACCATCCGCATCGTCGGCTCCAAGGCATCCCTGGAGTGGAACGACATGCATCCCGATGAGCTTCGCTATCAAGTGCAGGGGAAGCCGGAACAGGTCCTGATCCGCTCCATGGATTACCTCTATCCCGAAGCCCTCGAGGACGAGCGGCTCGGCGCCCTTCACTACACGGGACTGATCGACTCCTGGTCCAATCTCTACAAGAGATTTGCCATCGCCATGGACGCCAAGGAGAGAGGGGATGAGAAGACGCTCAGGAACCTCGTGTACCCCGATATCGATCACGGCATCGACGGCATCAAGTGGATCAACGCCTGCGTGGACTCCGCAGAAGCCGGCGCCGTGTGGGTGGATGTGAACTGAGAATACGAACGAGAATGTATTTACAAGGAGGTGTACTGTGAAACTTTCTATCTGCACAGATGTTTTCGGCAAAATTCCCTTTACGGAAATGCTCGACAAGGTTAAGGCCTACGGCCTGGACGCGGTCGAAATGACCGCAGGGGGCTGGGGCGGCTGCCACTTTATCCCCTCCGCGGAGGAACTGATCCATGACGGGGCAAAGCGGGAGGCCTTCCTTTCCGAGATCAAAAAGCGCGGTCTTGCCATCTCCGCCCTCAACTGCTCCGGCAATCCGCTGATCGACACACCCATGGGACATGCACACTCCAAGACCATGCGGGATACCATGGTCCTGGCCGGCCTGATGGGCGTAGACACGGTCGTGACCATGTCCGGTCTTCCCGCCGGCGCTCCCGGCGACAAGACCCCCAACTGGATCGTCTCCACCATCTCGTGGCCGGAGTACGACGGCTTCAACTACATGGCGGAAGCGGTCAAATATCAGTGGAAGGTCGCGGGAGAGTGGTGGAAGGAAACCTGCCGCATCGCCAAGGAAGCGGGCGTAAAGAAGATCGCCATCGAGGAGTTCCCCGGCGCGCTGGTCCACAATGTGCGCACCTTCAACCAGCTTTGCGAAGCGGTCGGAGAGGACGCCGACGTGCTGGGTCTGAACCTGGATCCCTCCCACCTCATGATCCAGGGCGCGGAGCCGATTGAGGCAGCATGGGCACTGGGCAAAGCCGGCAAGCTTTTCTATATCCACGGAAAGGATGCCAGGATTGAGAAGCATAATGCGGCAATTGACGGCCTTTTGGAGAGCCTTCCCGTAGAGTGCAGCGCACAGCGCAACTGGAACTACGTCGCTGTCGGCTGCGGCCGTGACCTGCAGTGGTGGAAGGAGTTCTTCTCGGTCTGCCGCATGATGGGCTACAACGGCTATGTCTCGCTGGAGATGGAGGATCTGACCATGAGCGTCGAGGCGGGACTGGAGACTTCGATCGATGCGCTGAAGGCGTCGATCAGCAGATGAGATAGAAGAGAAAAAAGGGCCGGGCACGGATTGGGTGCCCGGCCTCTTTTCACGCGGAAGCATCCTCTGCAACGGCCTTCTGGATCGCGTGCACAAATCTCTGTATGTCCGGCGGCGCGTCCCTTCGGTACATCAGGCCGTAAGGAACCCGGAAATCCCAGTCCGCGGGCACATTGATGACGGATGGATGAATACCGTCCCATTCCTTCACCGAGAGCATGAGCAGGTTCTCGTTGACACACCGGTTGAAAGTGTTGGCGTCATAGACCGGCACATCGACGATAGTGACCTCCGGGTGATGAAGCGTAAGTTCCTCCCGCACGGCGTCGATATAATGGGACAGGCCCTTGTGGACGACCATAAGGCGTTCCCCGTGGAGATCCTCTATCCGGATGAGATCTGCCCGCGCCAGCGGATGCCGCAGCGGAACGCCGATACACAGGCGGCGCTCTTCCAGCTGCAGCTGAGCGAGTTCTTCTTTGGAGCGCTCGTTTCCAAAGTTCACGCACATGATGTCAAATTCGTTCCAAAGGTGATTGTCTGCGGAGATATAGAGTTCCTCGGTCTCGGAAAAGGGCACGATCTTCAGTTCCAGATCCGGGCAGTATTCGAGGGCTTTCGGCCAGAGCCCCAGAATGTTGCGGGAAGGAAACAGAAGGGAGTTGCCGATTCTGACGACGTGACGCGGGGTATTGTGCCTGCTGCGGAGTTCGTGCAGGATCCGCTCGGATTTACGGATGATCCGGCGGCCCTCCGCGTAAATGACCTGTCCTTCTTCCGTGAGGCTCAAACCTCTGCGGCTTCGCGTAAAAAGCGGAAAACCAAGATGTGATTCAAAGCTGTTGATCTGCTTCATTACAGCGTTGGGAGAGATGAAGAGCTGCTGCGCGGCTTTTGAGAAGCTGCCGCAGTCCGCGACGCGGATAAAGAGTTCCAAATATCGATCATACATGGCGCTGCGCCTCCTTTTTGTATGAACCTTTTGGTTATAACTATTGTAGCGCAACGGGAATTCTCATACAAGGACAAATTATCTATAATTATTTATGAAACAAATTATTTGTCTGAAAAAGGAGGTGTCAGATGCCGTTTTTTTGCACAGATGACAATACAAAGATCTATTATGAGGAGAGAGGAAAAGGACAGAATGTAGTCTTCATCCATGGATGGGACTGCAACAGACACTTCTTTTGCGAGCAGGTTCCGGAATTCGCAAAAAAGTACCATGTGCTGAGTTTTGACCTTCGCGGTCACGGCGATTCCGACAGAACGGAAGCCGGCATGAACCTGGCGCACTTTGCCAAGGATGTCAAAGACCTGATCGAAAACCGCGGTCTTGAGGACGTTGTCCTGATCGGCTGGTCCATGGGCGTGCACATCATCTGGGAATACATCAAGAATTACGGCTGTGCCAACCTCAAAAAAGTCGTCCTCATTGACATGACCGCCAAAATGATGGCTGAGCCGGAGGAAAATTGGCCGCACACCATTTTTGACTCCTATACCAGGGCAGACGGAATGGCTTATCTCGAGGAGTGCGCGAGCAACTGGCCCGGCTGCGTGGACGGCTTTGTCCCGGCCATGTTCTCGGACGGACCGCGCCAGGACCTGGTCCCCTGGATCAAGGAGATGGCGCTCAAGAACACGCCGCATGTCATGGTGGAAATGTGGCTTGCCATCATCCAGAAGGACTACAGGGACATGCTGGATCAGATCACGGTGCCCTGCCTGTATACATACGGTGCAAGAAAGTCTCTTTACACTGAGGAGAATGCACAGTGGCTCAAGGAACACATCCCGGATTGTGAGATCGCTGCGTTCGACGGCGGACACATCCACTTCCTGCAGGATCCTGTGAACTTCAACAAGGCAGTTATGGAGTTCATCGACAAGTAATAGTAATCCGACGTCAAAAGTCATGAATACTCCGCTCCCGTTATAAGCGGCGCAGTCTGGCGGGCCTCCGGCCCGCTGCTGCCGAAAGCTTATAACGGGGGCATGTTTTTGCCTGTTTTATGATAATATAGAGGGGAATGACATCAGTGCAGCCGGGCGCGCCCCGGCCTTGCGGGAGTATGGGACGTATGAAGAAAAACAAACTGATTCTGATTAGTATGATCTGCAGCATGCTCTTTTCCTCAGTGCCTGCTTACGCCCTGGAGATCGATCCGGGAGTGACAGGCGCCGAAGCGGCAGAAGCTGTGGAGCCGGAGCCGGCCGAAGAGGAAGCCGCGGCGGAGCCGGAGCCGGCCGAAGAAAAAGCCGCAGTGGAGCCGGAGCCGGCTGAAGAAGAGACGGCAGCAGCGGAGCCGGAACCGGCCGAAGAAGAGGCGGCAGCGGAGCCGGAACCGGCCGAAGAAGAGGCAGCAGCGGAGCCGGAACCGGCCGGAGAAGAGGCGGCAGCGGAACCGGCGCCGATCCAAGAGGAAGCCGAGGCCGAGCCGACCCAGGAGGAGATCGGAGAGCCCTTGGCGGGAACGCCCGGCGAGATCGGCGTGACGCCGACCGGGAAGCAGGAGGTCATGACGAGCTTCCCGCACGATTACAATGACACGCAGGACCCTGCTTACAGAGATCTCCGGGAAGAGCTGGAACGGGATTTTGCCGGCACAGACTGGCGCGAAGGGCCGGAACTGCCGGAATCGTATTCTCTGGTCTCGCTTCCGACGGGCGGGGGCGACGACGGCACGCAGCCCATTCAGGCCTCGGAGGGAAGAGAGCAGGTCACGTCCGTCAAAGATCAGGGAGATCTGAACATCTGCTGGGCCTATGCCGGGAATGGCGCTGTGGAGAGCTCGATCCTTAAGGCGTATAACAGTCAGCTGGCCGGGACGGACCCGGATCTCTCGGAGTGGCAGCTGTCCTGGGCGTATGCCAATCCGGTCAGCGGCAGCACGATCGTTGCGGGAAGAGGCGTGGAAGCGTCCCAGTATGGAGAAGGGTTTTACGGAGCGCTCGGCGGTACGGCGCCTTACTACACCTATGCGCAGCTGGTTTCTTCGTGGAACGGCGCCGCCTCGGAAGAAGACATTCCCACACCTGCCAATGCGGCAGGCATGTATGACATAGAGGAGAAAGACAGGAGCAAAGCGGCAGTCCGTGTGCGTGACATCCTGTTCCTGAGCAATCCCGCGCTGCATATTGCGGAGAAGACAGAGGCGGAAAAGAGGGACGGGGCATACTATGGATATGAGGTCAATCCGGAAGGGATTGACATGATCAAATATTTTCTTAAGAACAACGGAGCGGTCTCCGGAATACTCCATTACAGCCTCACGAAGGAAATGGATGGAGAAGGGACCGCGCTCTACAATAACTGGAAGTATGGCTCCAACTATACGCCTTATTTAAAGAGCGATACCCTGGCCAATCACGGCATACTGATCGTGGGCTGGGATGATAGTTTTGACAGGCAGAAATTCGGAAATTATATCCCGCCGGGCAACGGCGCCTTTCTGTGCAAAAACAGTTACGGCGATTACAGCGCTTCGACGCAGGAAGATCCGGCTGATCCGGCCTGCCTGTACAGGGAGGGGTATTTCTGGCTCTCCTATTATGACGCGACGCTGATCGCGCCGCAGGCTTTTACGGCGGAAATTGCGGACGAGAATGGAAAATTCAGCAGCGACCATCTCTACATGCATGACTACACCGGCATGGGGAATTCTTTCAACGCAGAGCTGAGAGAGGGCGTATACGACAGGGATACCAACGGAAACGGGAAGATCGAGAGGAGCGAGACGGCCCGCTCGGCGAATGTTTTTACGGCGCAGGACAATGAGATGCTTACGTCTGTAGGCGTCATGGTCGAGAGCCCCAGATCCGTCGTGGAGACCTGGGTCTATCTTTTAAAAAGCGGCTTCAAGGACCCCGAAGACGGGGAACTCATTTTCAGAGCCGCCGATCAGAACAGTTACAAGTCGCAGTTCGCGGGCTACCAGGTGCTCGATCTGATGCGTCCCATCGCGCTGCAGGCCGGGCAGGTCTTCTCCGTGGTCACGAGGATCCTCGGCGCAAAGGGCAGCCAGATCCCGGTCGAAGCCGCAGGCGGCGGGAGGCTGAAAAAGGCGGCTGCGGGCGCCGGAGAAAGCTATGTGCAGTCCGGCGGGACATGGAAGGATATCCGGGATCTGGATCTGGAGCTGACGGACCGCTATTTTGACACGGATATGCACATCACCGGGGCGGGCAATGTGATCCTGCGCGCCATGACAAAAGACGCCGCAGACTATCGCATCACCGACGGGAACGGGACGGATTATAAGCGCGGCAGCGCACAGGCCCTCCTCATGCGTACGAACAGCGGCAGTCAGAAACTGGCGTATGTGATGCTGGACGGAAAGCTGCTGGATCCGGATGTGTACCGGGTCGGAAAGACGGATCAGGACATTCGGCTGGATCCCGGCTTTGTAAAGCGTCTGGGGCCGGGAGAGCACAGTATTATGTTCGTGTACGGCGACGGCTGGGCCAGCGGCGTGTTCACGGTCAGCGAGCAGAAAGAGCAGGCGCCGGAGGAGAAACCGCAGCCGGACGAAGGAGGAGAAGATCCCGGGGAGAGCGCCGAACCGGAAGAGGAAGCGCAGCCGCAGGCGCCGGCCCAAGGCGAGGCAGCAGAGCCCGCGGGCGCCGGAGAAGAGCCGGAACACAGCCGTGCTGCGGGCAGAGAGGGCGCTGCGGACAGAGATTCCGCCCGCCGTTCTCCCGACACGGGGGATGGGACAAGGACGGAAGTCTGGCTGCTCATAATGCTCTGCGCGGGCGCCGCACTTTGTAAAGTGTACGCGGCGGGCCGCAGCGGGAACAGATAAAATGATTCGTGGAGGCGGATATGGATCAGAAGGATGTGATCAAAAACCTCATGGAAGCGGCGGAAGGGGCCAGAGAGAAGGCCTATGTGCCCTACTCTGATTTCAGCGTCGGCGCGGCGCTGCTGACGGAAGACGGGGAGATCTTTACAGGCTGCAATGTCGAAAACATGGCGTACCCCGCGGGTCTTTGCGCGGAGCGGGTCGCGCTGTTCAGTGCGGTGGCCGCCGGGCACAGGAGGTTTGCGGCGCTGGCAGTCAGCGGAGGGAAACGGGGCTGCGCGCCCCATGACTACTGTATGCCCTGCGGCATGTGCAGGCAGGCGCTGCGCGAGTTCTGCGGACCGGAGCTGGACATCTACGTCGTAAAAAGCCGTGACCAGGTGAAGCACCTGACCCTGGGAGACCTGCTGCCGCACGCGTTCAGCAGTCTGGACAAAGCGAAATTCTAATCTGTTTTTAATATTTCTTTCAGGATGTTTTTATTCTGCGGCGGTATCCTTTACTTACATCGATCGGGAAAACGGTCGGGGACAGAAAAAAGATCCGGCGCCTGTCAGGCGCAGCAGAAGACATTTTGGAGGTACTGCAATGGATAAAATGGAAAAAGTCGAACGTCTCAGAGAAAAAGCAAACGTGTCCTACGAGGAGGCGAAAGAAGCGCTGGAAGCAGCCGGGGACGACCTGCTGGACGCCATGGTGCTGCTGGAGAGACAGGGCAAGGTAAAGATGCCGAAGCAGCCGACCTACTCTACGGAATATGAGCAGCAGGAGAATTACATCCGGGTGAAAGACAAGGTAGAGGAACAGGAAAAGGGGGCGCCCAGACTGGGACGGAGCTTTGTAAGGCTCATCAAGGCCATTTTCGCGTTTGCCCGCCGTACCTTCTTTACGGTGACCAGGAATGAAGAGACGATCTTCACGGTGCCGACGATCGTTTTCGTGCTGATCCTGTTCTTCTTCTGGGAGATCGCGGTGCCGGTCCTGATCATAGCGCTGTTCTTCAACGTGCGCTACTCCTTTGAGGGAGGAAAGGACGCGGAGAAAGCCAACGAAATTCTCGGGAAAGCCGGTGATTTCGCGCAGGAGGTGCGCGACGAGCTGTCCAAGCCGGAAGCCGGACCGGAGGATGAGAACCGATAAGAGGTCAACGGATGAAGACAAACATTCTGCTGGTAGAAGACGAGGAGAAACTCGCCAGGTTCGTGGAGCTGGAGCTGGTACACGAAGGGTATCGGGTGGACAAGTCAGACAACGGAAGAGAAGCACTGGAAAAGGCGCTGGAGGAGGACTATGACCTGGTCCTCCTCGATATCATGCTGCCGGGTCTGAACGGTCTGGAAGTGCTGCGGCGGCTCCTGAAGGAAAAGGAGGTCCCGGTGATCCTTCTCACAGCCAGGGACGCCGTCATGGATAAGGTATCGGGACTGGACGCAGGCGCCGTAGACTATATCACGAAGCCCTTCGCCATCGAGGAGCTTCTGGCGCGGATCCGGGCAGCCCTCAAACACTATGCCGCACATCCTGCCGGCGGCGAAAAGGAGAGTAACGCAAAGGAAGAGGAAGGCATTCTCACATGGAAGGAGCTGACGCTGGATGACCGCCGGCACCAGGTCCGCTACGCCGGGCATGAGATCGCGCTCACCAACAGGGAATTCCTCATGCTGAAGACGCTCCTGGAGAACCGGGATATCGTGCTATCCAGAGATACACTGCTCAATCGTGTCTGCGGCTATGATTACGCGGGAGAGACCAACGTCGTGGACGTATATATCCGGTATCTGCGCTCCAAGATCGACGACGTTTATGACGTCAAAATGATCCACACGGTCAGAGGAGTCGGCTATGTTATCAAAGCGGGAGATGAATAAGGCACAGCGCCGCGTGACGTCGATCACGCGGGAACTGCACTGGTACTGGATCCGGAAGAAGATCCTCCGGTCCTTTTTCACGGATCTCCTGGTCTTTGTGCTCCTCACGGCGGGCTGGTGCGCCTCGCAGGAATATGCGGTGCTGGGCAGGCTGGCGTGGGACGGCAGCCGGGAATTCGTAACCCGGGCAGTTCCGCAGGAGCCCGGTATCGATCTTTTATACAATGTCACTTCGGCAGACGGGAAGCTTATGCTGTCCGTCTCCTGTTTGATTCCCTTCGTCGTGATCGTGACGGTGATCAGCGTCATGCTGTTTTTCCAGATCCTGGGGCTTTTGTTCTCCTATTTTAGCGAGGACCGTGCTTTCCGTAAGATCCTTGCGCCGATCAACGAGATCGCCCTCAGGGCGGACGAGCTGAGCAGGATGTCCTTCTCGGAAGATAAGTATCAGATCATTGAAGACGCCCTGGAGCACATCCGGCCGGGAGAGGCGGGGGAGGGACCGCTGTCTTTTGGCGACGCGGACCTTTCCGGGGTAGAGGCGGCCATGAACAATCTTCTGCTCCGGATGCGGGAGACGCTTTTGCAGCAGTCACGCTTTGTCAACGACGCCTCCCACGAACTGCGTACGCCCATCGCCGTGATCCAGGGTTACGCCAACATGCTGGACCGCTGGGGCAAGACGGACGAAAAAATACTGGACGAGAGCATAACCGCCATCAAAAACGAGGCGGACCACATGAACTATCTGGTGGAGCAGCTCCTCTTCCTCGCAAGGGGCGACAGCGGCAGAACGGCCCTGAGCAAGGAGCCGCTGCAGACGGAAGTACTGATGCGGGAGGTCTATGAGGAGTCGCTCATGATCGACGAGAAGCACAGATACCGCCTGTCGGCGAGCGGAGAATCGGCGGAAGTGACGGCCGATCCCGGCCTGATGAAGCAGGCCGTGCGGATCCTGGTCGATAACGCCGCCAAATACACGCCCGAAGGGGAGGAGATCCTCCTGTCCTACGGATGCACCGACAGAAATGAGGCATTTTTGCAGGTTCAGGATCTCGGGACC
Organism: Lachnospiraceae bacterium; assembly: GCA_017405805.1. GTDB lineage: Bacteria > Bacillota > Clostridia > Lachnospirales > Lachnospiraceae > CAG-791. Next base: position 68,140 of record JAFQZU010000035.1, on the reverse strand, counting down.
GGGATCGGGGAGTCGGAACTGCCGCATATCTTCGAACGTTTCTTCCGCTCCGACGAAGTGCGGGGCAGCGCCGGGACGGGACTGGGGCTCTCCATAGCAAAATGGATCGTGGATAAGCACGCAGGACACTTTGAGATCCTATCCAGAAAAGGTCTGGGGACAAGGATCCGGATCGTCCTGCCCCGGACGTAAAGAGCGGGTGAAAGGAGGTCTTTTATGGCAACAGTCTACTCGGTAAATGAAGAGTTTCATCTCAGGATCAAACCCGGCGATGTGGGCCGCTATGTCCTTTTGTGCGGCGATCCCGGCAGATGCGAAAAAATAGCGGCATACTTCGAAGATGCCCGCCAGATTGCTTTCAACCGGGAGTACAATATCTACACCGGCACGCTGAAGGGAGAGAAGATCAGCGTCTGCAGCACCGGAATAGGCGGTCCGTCTACAGCGATCGCCATGGAGGAGCTGATCCACTGCGGCGCCGACACGTTCATCCGTGTGGGAACGTCCGGAGGCATGCACCCCGACGTGCTGAGCGGCGACGTCGTGATCGGGACCGGTGCCATTCGCATGGAGGGGACGACCAGGGAATATGCACCCATAGAATTCCCCGCTGTCCCGGACTATGAGGTCCTGCATGCCCTGGTGGAGGCGGCTGCAGAATCCGGCCACCGCTATCACACGGGCGTCCTGCAGTGCAAGGACAGCTTTTACGGGCAGCACAGCCCGGAGACCATGCCGGTCGACTATGAGCTGCAGAGCAAGTGGCAGGCCTGGGTCCGGTGCGGGGCCATGGCCAGCGAGATGGAGTCGGCGGCGATCTATGTGCTCGGCGCCGTGCGCGGGGTCCGTACCGGCAGTATCATGGCAGTGCTCGCCAACCAGACCAGGCGGGAGATGGGGCTGCCGGATCAAGTGACTTTTGACGTGGATGCGCCCATCCGGATCGCGGTGCGGGCCATGGAGATACTGATAAGGGAAAAACAATGAATTATCTGCAGAAATACAAAGAATGGCTGGACCGGCTCCCCGCGGGGGATCCTCTGCGGGAGGAGCTTCTTGCGATCGCGGGGGACGATTCCGGGATCCGCGAGCGGTTTGAGCGGGATATCGAGTTCGGGACCGCGGGACTGAGGGGGATCTGCAGCGCCGGCACGGACAGGATGAATGAGCGGACCGTCGGAAGGGCGACGCAGGGAATTGCGAATTACATTTTGAAGGCCGGGCAGGAAGCGGCTTCCCGCGGCGCGGTCATCGCCTATGACTGCCGCTATCACTCAAAGGAGTTCTCCGAACTGTCTGCACGGATACTGGCCGGAAACGGCATAAAAAGCTATCTGTTCCCGGAGATGCGGCCCACGCCGGAGCTGTCCTACGCCGTGAGAAAGCTGGGCGCTGCCGCCGGCATCAATATGACGGCCAGCCACAATCCCAAGGAGTACAACGGCTATAAAGTCTACTGGGAGGACGGCGCGCAGATCTTCGGAGAGGTGGCGGACGGGATCCAGGCCGAGATCGCGACGCTGACTTTTCTGGATCCCTTCAGGGAAATGTCCCTGGAAGAGGCCGGAGAGAAGGGCCTTCTGACCGTGCTCGGGGAAGAGATGGACAGATCCTATCTGGACTATGTCAAATCGATGAGACAGCGGCCGGAAAGCGAACTGGACCGCACCGTTCCGGTCGTATATACGCCGCTTCACGGGGCAGGGAGCATTCCCATGCGGCGCCTGGCGGCGGAGGAAGGCTATACAGGCTTCCATATCGTCGAGGCGCAGCAGGATCCGGATCCCGAATTCAGCACCGTCGGTTATCCCAATCCGGAGGACCCCAAGGGCTTTGCCATGGCCGAGGAACTGGGAAAAGCGGTAAAGGCAGAGGTCCTGATCGCCACCGATCCGGACAGCGACCGCATGGCCATTGAGATCCCGGACGGAAAGGGCGGTTATACGCCCCTGAACGGCAACCAGACGGGTGCGCTGCTCATCGCCTACATGGCGCAGAGCATGAAGGAAAAGGGGACCCTGCCTGAGAAAGCGGCCATGATCAAGTCGATCGTGACGGGAAATATGGGCCGTGCCATCTGCGAGGCGTACGGGATCAGAGTGTATGAGACGCTGACGGGCTTTAAAAATATCTGCGGTGTGATTCCAAAAGCCGAGAAAGAGGGGTATACTTATTTCTTCGGATACGAAGAGAGTATCGGCTGCGCCCCCGGCGCGCAGGTGCGGGACAAGGACGGCATCTGCGCGGGAATGCTGATCATGGAGATGGCGGCATGGCTTCGTAAAAAAGGTATGACCATCGGATCCTATCTGGAATCCCTCTACAAAAGGTACGGCTATTACAGGGAGTACCAGAAGTCCTTTACGCTGTCGGGCCTGGACGGGATGAAGAAGATCGGGGACACCATGAGGGCTTTTCGCGCCGAAAAATGCATGCGGTTCGGGGATTTTGAAGTGGAGCGGATCATCGATTACCTCCATGGATATGAGGACATTCCTCCTTCCAACGTGCTGTCCTACCGCATGACGGACGGGAGCTGGTTCGCTGTGCGTCCATCCGGGACGGAGCCCAAGATCAAGTTTTATTTTTATACGAAGTCCGCTGTAAGAGAGGAAGCGGAGCGCTCCCTTGCGGCGCTCAGGGAAGCGGTGCTGCGCAGAACAGGACTTTTGTAAAAGGAGTAAGGAGAGAAAAAAACATGCACTCGATACCGGGAACCGGGACGCTGATCAACGTAGCCGCCATTATCCTCGGCGGGCTTCTGGGAATGGCTTTCGGCCGGTTTCTGAAAAAGGAATACCAGGAGGCGCTGGAGAAGGTCAGCGGCGTCTGCGTACTGTTTCTGGCCATCGAGGGCGTCATGGAGGAGATGACGCACGTCGAGGGAAGCCGCCTGGTGGGCGGACACACGATGCTGCTGATCATTTCCCTGGTCCTGGGTACGCTGATCGGAGAGATCCTGGAGCTGGAAAGACACCTGGAGCAGTTCGGGGAGTGGCTCAAGAAAAAGAGCGGAAATTCGGGGGACGCGCGCTTTATAGACGGCTTCGTCACGGCTTCCCTGACGGTTTGCGTCGGCGCCATGGCCATCATCGGATCCATTCAGGACGGGATCCTCGGCGATCCCTCTACGCTGATCGCGAAGGCCGTGCTGGACTTTATCATCATTCTGGCCATGGCGGGATCACTGGGAAAGGGGTGCGTTTTCTCGGCCGTGCCGGTCGCCATCCTGCAGGGCGGGGTGACGATCCTGTCACAGTTCATCAGTCCCCTGATGACGGAGCAGGCGCTGAGCAATATTTCCCTGACGGGGTCCGTGATGATCTTCTGTGTGGGCGTCAATCTCGTGTGGGGGAGGATGCTCAGGGTGGCCAACATGCTGCCGGGGCTGATCATCGCGGCGGCACTGGCCTTTGTGCCGTTTGCGCTGTGAAAAAGGATTTGACTATTCCTCCTCCCGGAGTTAATAATAGAGGAACAGCAAGATCCGCCCGCGGGGCGGCGACAGTTCATTGGTACCTTCCTGTCGTAAAACAAAACCGGGACTATCTTTCATGCATCTTGAACGGATAGAGCAGCCCGCGGTACGCCGCGGGCTTTTTTATGTCTGGGGAAAGCGAGAAAAATGTATTATCTGAAGACGGAAGCAAGTTTTGACGCGGCCCATTTTCTGCAGGGGTACGAGGGCAAATGCAGGAATCTCCACGGCCACCGCTGGAGGGTCGTGGCGGAGATCAAAGGGGAGACGCTGAGCGAAGCGGCGCAGACGCGCGGCATGGTGGTCGACTTCGGAGATCTGAAGGCAGTCGTAAAGGAAATGTGCGACGAATTGGATCACTGTCTGATCTACGAGAAGGGATCCCTGCGGGACGCCACCCTGGCAGCCTTCCGGGAGGAAAATTTCCGGGTCGCGGAAGTTCCCTTCCGGCCCACGGCCGAACATTTCGCCCGATATTTTTTTGAAAAGGTCAGGGCCGCGGGACTAAGGCCGCATCGTGTGGAGGTGTATGAGACGCCTTCCAACTGCGCGGCCTACGAGGAGTGAAGAGAACGATGCAGGTAGTGGAAAAATTTATCAGCATCAACGGCGAGGGGCAGAGGGCCGGGGAGCCGGCCGTGTTCCTGCGCTTTAAGGGCTGCAATCTGCGCTGCAGCTGGTGCGACACCATGTGGGCCAACGAGGCGGACTGTCCGTATACGGAGCAGACGCCGCAGGAACTGGCGGCCTTCGTGAGTAAAACCGGCGTGAAGAACGTCACGCTGACGGGAGGAGAGCCCCTTCTGCAGAGGGAAATGCCCGCGCTTTTGGAGGCGCTGTCAGGGCTCCCGCAGGTCCGGATCGAGATCGAGACCAACGGCGCCGCGGAACTGGCACCCTTTGCGAAAATGAGAGAGCGGGATCCGGAGCGCTATGGCGGCCGGCTCACCTTTACCATGGACTACAAACTTCCCTCCAGCGGGATGGAAGAGGCCATGCGCAAGGAGAACCTGGAGCTGCTGCAAAAGGAGGATACGCTCAAATTTGTGTCCGCATCCGCACAGGATCTGGAGAGAGCCCTGCAGGTGATCCGGGAGTATGACCTGGAGCGGCGCTGCCACGTGTACTTCAGTCCGGTATTCGGCGCCATCGAGCCGGTGCGGATCGTGGATTTCCTGCTTGGGAACGGACTGTGTGATTCGAGGCTCCAGCTGCAGCTCCACAAGTTTATCTGGGATCCGGAAAAGAGAGGCGTTTGATATGATCGACAAAAAAGCAATCGAAGAACACATAAGAGGGATCCTCACCGCCCTGGGAGACGACCCCGACAGGGAAGGTCTGCGCGAGACCCCGCAGAGAGTGGCGAACATGTACGAGGAAGTTTTTGCGGGGATGAACTATTCCAACCATGAGATCGCGGAGATGTTCGGAAAGACCTTCGCGGAGGGTTTTGACGAGGAGCCGGATCACGCACTGCTGGAGGACAGTGCGGAGGCTCCCTGCGGCGATGCAGAGGAATATACGCAGAGCGCCGCACCCGGCAGAGTGGTCGTCATGCGGGATATCGATCTGTTTTCCTACTGCGAGCACCATATGGCCCTGATGTACGATATGAAGGCCACCGTGGCCTATATCCCGTGCGGCAAGGTCATCGGTCTGTCCAAGATCGCGCGCGTCTGCGACATGGTGGGCAGAAGGCTGCAGCTGCAGGAAAGGATCGGCCGCGACATCGCGGACATCATCGCGGAGATATCCGGGAGCGGCGACGTGGCAGTGCTGCTGGAGGGAAAACACAGCTGTGTGTCCGCGAGGGGCATCAAAAAAAATGACGTAAAGACAGTCACGGCGGAGCTCCGGGGCAGGTTCAGGACGGATCCGTCGCTGCAGCTTTACCTTCGCTAAAATACGTGAAAATGAGGGATTGCTCCCTCGTCAAAGATTGGAGATAATAAAGAAGATGAAAGCACTCGTACTGTCCAGCGGCGGGCTGGATTCGACCACGGCGCTGGCCATGGCCGTCAGAAAATACGGAAAAGATAATGTGATTGCCCTGTCGGTTTCCTACGGACAAAAGCACGATAAAGAGATCAAAGCGGCGGACGCGGTGGCGCAGTATTACGGCGTGGAGCACCTGTCACTGGACCTCGCCAGGATCTTCCAGTACAGCAACTGTTCCCTGCTCAAACAGTCCACGGAGGAGATCCCCGAGGAGAGCTACGCGGAGCAGATCAAAGAGACGGGCGGGGCAAAACCGGTGAGCACCTACGTACCCTTCAGAAACGGTCTGTTCCTCTCGACGGCAGCCAGCATCGCGCTGAGCAAGGACTGCGGCGTGATCTACTACGGAGCCCACGCGGACGACGCGGCGGGCGCGGCCTATCCGGATTGCTCCGAGGTCTTCAACAATGCCATGAGCGAAGCGATCTGGGAGGGATCCGGGCACCAGCTTCGGATCGAGGCGCCTTTTGTCGGGATCACCAAGGCTGACGTGGTGAAGATCGGATTGGAGCTGGGCGTGCCCTACGAGCTGACCTGGTCCTGCTACGAAGGCGGGGACAAGCCCTGCGGCCGCTGCGCCACCTGCCTCGACCGCGCCAAAGCCTTTGCGGCAAACGGGGTGGAAGATCCGGCGCTGTGAACAGATCTTAAGAAATAGGGGAGAAAGATATGGGACCCTTGATGAAAGACTATGGCTTTGATATGACCGGCGCGATCGATCTTTTGATACTGGTCATGGTGAGCAGCGGCGTGTTCGGCTTTATCTATGAGGTGCTGTTCTACCGGATCGACCTGGGCTACTTCGTGAAGCGGGGATCGACCTACGGGCCCTGGGTGCCGATCTACTTTTTTGGCGGCGCCTTGTTTACCCTGCTGGTATACCGGCTGAAGGCCAATCCCATAGCGGTCTTCTTTTCCTGTGTCGTCGTTTCCGGCCTTCTGGAGCTGGTCACCGGATGGATCCTGTTTGAGGTCTTTCACACAAGGCTCTGGGACTACAACGTCGAGATCTGGAACTGGGGCAACATAGGCGGCTACGTCTGTGCGCGCTCGGTGATGGTCTTCGGCGCGGCTGGACTTCTCCTGATCTATATGATCATCCCGCTGCTCTCAAAGCCGGTCACATGGATAAACCGTTCCGTGATGCATCCCGTCTGCCTGATCCTGCTGGGACTGTGCGCTGCGGATGTGATCCTGTTCGCGCTCTCGGGAAGAAAGCCGGGGTGGAGGCTGTAAATCAGGTACGGCCGGGGCAGGACGGATTTTTTCACCCGAATAAGTGTTATTTAAAACCGAAAAGGGGAGTATGCATATGTTCAAGAAAAAAGGATATCACAGCACCCAGACGCTCTACTTCAACACGATTCCGAGATCGGAGTTTTACGGTTTTGTCCTTGGCTACGCGGTGGGCACTATCCTGCAGGGACTCTTTGGCGTAGAGAGCGGTTTCTGGGACATCTTCAAGCTGGTCCTGACCGCCGTCGGCTTCATGATCGGGTACTATATCGATCTGAAGTATTTTCAGGAAAAAGACGAGCCCTTCGTAGAACCAGAGGAGATCGAAGACGAGGATGAGGCGGCGGAGAATGCGCCTGCCGCAGAGACTGCGCCTGCTGCGGAGACTGCACCTGCTGCAGAGACTGCGCCTGCCGCGGAAAACGCACCTGCCCCGGAGGCTGCATCGGCAGCACCGGCAGCAGAGAGCGATCCGGAAAAACAGGGACAGGGTGAAGAATAACATGACACGTGCCAAAAAACGCCTTTTACTTGCATTGTTTCTCAACCAGACCTCACTCGGCGTATATCTTCTTCTGATCGGCGCCGTTCTGCCCCTGATCAGGGCGGAATACGGGCTGAGCTACAGGCTGAGCGGCATCATGATGGGACTGCAGTCGGCCGGCTATTTTGTTGCCGGCGTCACGGCACCGCTTCTTCCAAGGAAGATCGGCATCAAAAACAGTTACATCATCCTGCTCAATCTGGCCCTGATCGGCCTCATAGTGATCATGCTCACCGGGAACCCGTTCCTTCTGCTGTGCGCCATGCTGATGACCGGCATAAGCAAGGGCGCCTGCGGGAATTACAACAATGCGATCGTGAGCAGTATATCCGGAAACAGTGCGTCCCTTCTCAATTTTCTGCAGGCTTGTTTTGCCATCGGCGCCTGCATCGCACCGCTGATCGCGGCGGCCTGCGGCAGCAACTGGAGAAGAGCCTTCATGGTCGAGATCGTCTTTGCCGGGCTCATCCTGATCTATTCGCTTGGAATGAAGATCGGAGCGGGAGATTATCCCGTCGCCGATCAAAAAGGAGGGGCCGACTTTGGCTTCTTCCGCAGCAAAGTATTCTGGATCTGCGCCGTTTTCCTCTCCTGCTATATGGCCATCGAGGCCTGTATCATGGGCTTCCTTGTGACCTTCTATGTGGACACGGGACTTGTAAATGAGGGCAGGGCTCAGATGCTCTCCGTTCTCCTGTGGGTGGCAGTCCTGGCGGGAAGGCTTGCCTGCTCCGTCCTGAGCACCCGGTTCAAACCGGCGCAGATGCTCATGGTCATGTCGATCGGCGTCGCGGTGAGTTTTACTCTCTTCATCTTTGGCGGTTCGATCGTTCCCGTGACCATCGGCTCCGTGGGACTCGGACTCTTCATGGGCGGCATGTACGGCACAGCGATCGGCGACGTCGGCGATATGCTGGAAAAATACTCCATGTGTATGGGAATGCTGATCGTCATACCCGGCCTTGTCTCCACCTTCATGCCGAGCCTGATCGGCGTGCTGGCCGACCTGTGGGATATCCGCAGAGGGATGATGGCCATTTTTGTGCTGATCGTGCTGCTGTTGGCAGTGACAGTGGTGGATGTGAGAAATCAGAAAGCGTTGAAGTAAAGACTTGACTCTTCAGCTCTATTCTGCCAGGGAAATCCCTCCCGTCACCCCTCCGATCAGCATCAGGATGACCGCCGCCGCAGGATACACAAGGAGCAGAGGATTGGTCGTCCCGTAGATGTCCAGCACGCCCTTGAAGATGCACCCCACGGTCATAGCCGCTATGCCGGCGTTCCAGGCCCAGACGGACATCTCACGCGGCCGGACGCTGCTGCGCAGCGCCAGGAGGATCTGCGGAAGAAAGCCCAGAAGGAGCGGAATGGCGAAAGCATAGATCATCCAGTAGGAGTAGACTTCGTGGCTGAACAGTTCATAGACCGCTCCGAACAGAATGCAGAACACGGCGCCTCCAAAACATCCAAAAGCACTTTTCATCAAAGGATCATCCGATATATACAATGTCGCTCACCTTCCTTTCCTTGATACTCTTTCCGGAACTGGTCGGATTGTTGATCAGTTCGCCCTGGAACACCATCGTGGAGGAGCCGCCGCCGTCGAGGTTGTAGGCGGTCGAAACGCCGAGGCTCTTCATAAATTCACTCAGTTCATACAAAGACAGGCCCTCGCTCTCGTCGGTCCTTCCGTCCGACACGACCATAACATAGTGCAGCGGATCGACCATGCCGATGGCAGTGCGGGGATTGCTGGCTTTGGCCCGTCCCACTTCCTCGTCTGTCGTGACGGCGATCTCTCCTTCCTCCACCAGGGCCGGACCGAAGCTGAAGGCCTGCCAGACGCCGCTGTTCAAAAGCGTCTGCGCGCTGGCCTCGGAGGCATTGATCACGTCCATCGTGCCGTCCGCATAGATGCACAGGATCTCCTCGTCGTCCGCCGTTTCCCGGTAAAGAACGCCGTTGCGGATGACGTACCCCGCCTCGCGGGCGCCGTAGTAGTCGCCGTTGATCGCCAGGATCGCGTCGTTGTCCTCGGCGATGGCGGATGTCTTGTCCGTGATGTTCTTCCCGTAGGCGTCGTCAGCAAAAGCGGTCTTGAGATATTGTGCCGAGCTGAGGGTCACATCCGCCGCATAGACGGCGGTCCCGCTCACGTCATACTGGCTGAGCGTGATGGAAATATTTTCATTCTGGTAGGTTCCGATGACCGTACCGCCGTTTGCCGTCTGCGCGCCGGTCGTCAGCGCTGCAGCCGGCGTCTCTGCCGGTGCTGTCTCCGCATCTGCATCAGGGACTTCCGCCGCCTTGTCGGAAGCAATGGTTTCCGCCTCCGCATCAGAATTCTCTGCTTCCTCCTCAAACAACGCCTCATTGATCGTCGCCGCCTCGGTCATATACACATCCCGGATCGCAAACGTATCCAGCGCTGCATACGTCGTAAATGCCAGAAGGCAGGCGATATATAAGAAAGTCCGTTTTCTGAGCTGCATAGCTGTGTGCCTCCTTTCAAATCTTAAAAGCTGTCAGTTTTGCGGTTCCTGCATAAAATCCTAACAGTCAAACCTTAATTCAAGCTTAGCAGCCTTCTTCGCCTTGCCGCTGTTGTATGAGACAGATTTGTCGTATAACAAAAGTCGGAAAACAAAACGTATATTTGTGCAGTAAACGAAAAAATGCTACAATAGGCTGAATACACACCTGAACGAGAGGACATCTATGATTGATTCGGCCAAACACCCATACAAACCGTCAGTACGGGACGCCGCCGCCGGTTTTTGCATCCTGGTCATCGCGGGTACGGCAGCTTTTGCTGCAGGCAGTCCGGACCCGGAACCCGCGCCTGCAGAGAGTGCGGCAGAAGACAAAACTGCGGCAGTGACAGCGGGAACTCCGAGCGCTTTCAGCGAGATGGCGCAGAAGAGCACGATCGTCGCGCAGGTCATGCCGGCAGCTTCGGAAAATGCACCGACGGTCTCGAAGGCAGGCGAACGCCTTGCGGCCGGCGGGAAGGACGAAACGCCGCTGGAGGAGCAGATCGAGATCGACCAGATCCTGCAGGAGGAAGAGCAGCTGGAGGAGGCGCCGGCGGAGCTGGAGCCCTATGAGAGACTGGGGATGTCCCTGGATGACTGGAACCTGATCCTGGTCAACAAGGAGCACCTGATCCCGGAGGACTATGAATTTGAGCTGGTCGATACGGATGACTGGCAGAGGATCGATGAACGCGTCGCCGATGACCTGGAAGAGATGCTGCAGGACTGCCGGGACGAGGGATATGTGCCCATCGTCTGTTCCGGATACAGGCCCATCGACAAGCAGGAGCGGCTTTTCGAGGCGGATGTGCGCAAGTTCGAGAGACAGGGATATTCCGAGGATGAAGCGATCGAGCTGACGGCTGAGTCCGTTGCCATTCCGGGCACCAGCGAGCATGAGATCGGCCTTGCGGCGGACATCGTCTCCGAGGGAAACCAGAGACTGGACGACGAACAGGAGGATACGGAGACACAGCAGTGGCTCATGGAGAACTGCTGGCGATACGGTTTCATTCTCCGCTATCCCAGGGATAAGGAAGATCTCACGGGCATCGGGTACGAGCCGTGGCACTACCGGTATGTGGGATATGAAGCCGCGGAGTATATCTGGGAGCACGATCTGTGCCTCGAGGAGTTTTTGGGGATAACGGAACCGATCGGCGACTATGAGAAAGCCGAAGAGGAATACGAAGAGGAAGCTGAAAATGAGTGATCTGGACAGGCGGGATCCCCGCACAGGACTTGTCATGGAGGGCGGCGCCATGCGCGGCCTGTTCACGGCGGGCGTTCTGGATGTCATGATGGAGAACGGGATCGAACTGGACGGGGCCATCGGCGTATCCGCAGGCGCGCTGTTCGGCTGCAACTACAAGTCGAGGCAGATCGGCAGGTCTGTCCGCTACAACCTGCGTTTTCACGACAACCCCCGCTACTGCAGCCTGCGTTCCCTCATAAAGACGGGGGACCTGTTCGAGGCGGAGTTCTGCTACCACGAGATCCCGGACAGACTTGACCCCTTTGACCGCAGGACCTATCAGGAGAACCCGATGCCCTTTTACGTGGTCTGCACGGATGTAAAGCTCGGCATTCCGGTCTATCACAGGGTGGACCGGGGAGACGACGAGGACATGAAATGGTTCCAGGCCTCCGGGTCTATGCCGGTCTTTTCGCGGGTCGTGGAGATCGGGGGAAGAGGGTATCTGGACGGCGGCATGTCGGATCCGATCCCGCTTAAGCAGTTCGAAAAAATGGGATACGAAAGAAATGTCGTCATCCTGACGCAGCCGGAGGGGTACCGCAAGAAAAAGAGTAAGGCGCTGCCCGTGATGAAGCTGGCGCTTCGGGAGTATCCGGCGGCCTACAGGGTCATGGCTGTCCGGCATCAGCGCTACAATGGCGAACTCGATTACGTCAAAAGAAGGGAAAACGCAGGCGCAGCTTTCGTGATCCGCCCGCCGGAGTCGCTGGGCATCGGACACACCGAAAGGGATCCTGAGGAACTCGGACGGGTCTACGAGACCGGGCGCAGCGTCATGGAACAGAAGCTGGAAGCGCTCAGGCGCTTTCTTGACAGCACACGGGAAGGAGCAGAGGGATAAGAATGGATCAGAATCTCGTTTATGTTACCGGACACAAGCATCCGGACACAGATTCGGTCGCGGCTGCGATCGGCTATTCTTTTTACAAGAGAGCAAACGGCGTCAAGGCGATACCGTGCAGGCTGGGAAAACTGAACTCTGAGACCTCCTATCTTCTGGAGCGGTTCGGATTTGAGCAGCCCATGCTTTTGGAAGACGCCCGCCCCAGGCTGAGCGACATCAAGCTGGACGAGCCGGTGTCGATCGGGCCGGACAGACCGCTCTGCGAAGCGATCGAGCTTCTGTCGTCCGGGAACCGCCAGATCTGCGGCGTGGTGGACGAAGAAGGTGTGCTGCAGGGCATCATAACGAGGAGCGACGCCGCCGATATAGCCATGGGCGATACGGCGAGCACGGCGCGGCTTCTGGAGGATATCGATCCCGAATGCGTCCGGACAGCCGTGAGCGGCAGGATGATCTACAACGATCCGGTGCGCCACATTAACGGCAAGGTGAGCGTCATTGCGATCATGGCGGGGGAGATCGCGATTTTTGACGTAAAGGACAAGATCGTCATCACGGGTGACGACGAGAAAGCGCAAAAAGAAGTGATCCGCCTGGGCGCCGGCCTTCTGATCGTCGTGCGCGCGGACAGCGTGAGCGAGGAAGTGATCAAGGCGGCCAAAGAGAGCCACTGCTCGATCATCCTCTCGGGCCACAGCACCATGAACACATCCCGCTATGTCTTTTTCGCCCCGCAGGTGAGCCGGATCATGACGCGCAACCCGGTGCGTTTTTACGACAAGGAGCTGGTGGAGGACGCGGGCCGCAAGATGCTCAGGAGCAGGTACCACGCCTATCCCGTGACGGACGACGAGGGACACCTTCTCGGCTATGCCGCTAGGTACCACGTCATGAACGCCAAAAACAAAAAGATCATCATGGTGGACCACAACGAGTTCTCCCAGTCGGTGCGCGCCATCGAGAAGGCGGAGGTGCTGGAGGTCATCGACCACCACAGGATCAACGACTTTTCCACGAGGCACCCGGTGTCGTTCAGAAATGAGATCATCGGGAGCTCCGCGACCATCGTGGCGACGATCTTCCGTGAGAACCAGATCCCGCTGCCCAAGAATATAGCCGGGCTCCTGCTCGGCGCGATCCTCTCGGATACGCTCAAGTTCCAGTCGCCCACCACGACGCCGAAGGATGTGCAGACAGCCGATTTCCTGGCTGCGGTCGCAGGGCTCGATATCGAGGAATTCGCAAAGGAAATGTTTACCGTCAGCTCCGATATCAAGGGAAAGACCGTCTCGGAGCTTCTCAATCAGGACATCAAGTTCTTCGACATCGAGGGCTGCAAGACGATGATCTCGCAGGTCATTGTCTCCACGGCGGACGTGGCGAGGAGCCTGCAGGACCAGGTGCAGGAACAGCTGGAGATCTTTACCGGCAAAAAGAATCTGGACCTGTGCGTGATGGCCTTTACCAGCATTCTGGACAAGGGATCCATTTTCTTCGCGGCCGGCGAAAAGGCGGCCTGGGCCATGGAGGCCTTCCCGGACAAGGAGGGAGAGACCAAGTCCATCCAGCCGGGCGTACTGTCCCGCAAGTCGCAGATCCTGCCGCAGCTTACGGCAGTGATCCAGAAATACGCGTAACCGTTTCTCATTGCAGGAGGGGGTGAAGAGATGTCAATTCTGGAAGATCTTCTGGCGAAGGTCGTGGAGCAGGGAAAAGATGCCGGGCAGAAGGCAAAGGATACGGCGGACGTGATCGCGCTGAACGCAGAGATCGGCAGCGCCCAGTCCCGCATGCGCGAGCTGTACCGGGAGATCGGGGAACTCGTTGCCTCCGATGCGTTCGCAGATTACGACAAGGAGACGCTCAAAAAGCTCCTCGAGGAGGAATCCGCCTTATCGGAGCGGACCATTACGGTACAGAGCTGGCACAGGCTGTACCGGCTGATCATGTTCCTTCGGTCCGAGGAGGAGCTGGTCGCCATGAATACGCAGAAGATCAGCAGGATCCGCGGGGAGGGCGTGTGCCCCGAATGCGGGACCCCGGTCAGTGAGAATACAAAATTCTGCCCCAACTGCGGCACAAGGATTGTGCGCGGAGAGCCGGAACAGGAAACCGTGCAGCCGCAGACCGTGGAAGTGCCCGTAGAGGCATCCTATTCCGGTGATTCGGACGGCGAACCGGAAGCAGACGAAACAACAGGCGAAGAAACGCAGGAGTAATACAGGAAAAGAAGCAAACATGCAGGAAGACCATATGATCAGAGCAACAGCCGCGGATGCACAGATCCGCGCTTTTGCTGTCACAGGAAGAAATCTTACGGAAGAGGCCAGGCAGTCCCACAATACCAGCCCGATCGCAACGGCGGCGCTCGGCAGGACCATGTGCGGCGCGCTTATGATGGCGGACATGCTCAAGGGGCCGGAGGACCTCCTGACCATCCGCATAGACGGGGACGGACCGCTTGGCGGGATCGTAGTGACCGCCGACAATAAGGGCGGCGTAAAGGGATATGTGCGCAATCCGAACGTCATTCTGCCCCCCAACGCGCAGGGACACCTGAACGTGGGCGGCGCAGTGGGAAACGGCACGCTGACGGTACTGCGTGATCTGGGTCTCAAGGACCCCTACGTAGGCACGATCGCCCTGCGGACCGGAGAGATCGCGGAGGACCTCACGTATTATTACGCGGTCTCGGAGCAGATCCCCTCTTCGGTGGGGCTGGGCGTACTGATGAACAAAGAGGATGCGACGGTGCGGCAGGCGGGCGGTTTTATCGTGCAGCTCATGCCTTTTGCCGCCGAGGAGACCATCAGCCTGCTCGAAAAAAACCTCTCGGATATCCCGCCGGTCACAGCCATGCTGGAAGAGGGCATGACGCCGCAGGATATGCTCGGGAGAGTGCTGCGGGGAATGGACGTGACCGTCACGGACCGGATGCCGGTCCGCTTTTCCTGCGAGTGCAGCAGTGAGCGCTGCGAGCGGGGTCTGGTCCTTTTGGGGGCCGAGGAACTGCAGTCCATGATCGATGACGGAAAACCGGTCACAATGACATGTCAGTTCTGCGGAAAGCAGTATACTTTCCCCGTGGAAAAGCTTACGGAACTCAGGGACAGGGCGCTGCGGGGCGTGACGGAGGCTTAAAGAGTACAAAAAACGTGTCCTTGTCCTTACTGACTAAGACTGGAAGGTGTGTTACAATAATCCGGAAGTCTGTCAAGGGACAAATCATAAAAATATCAGATAGGGATGGAAAAAAATGATTGATAAGAGGCCTGCCAGCGAATATATGGAAGACGCCAAGAAGGCGATCACCAAACTGGACGATTTCAACGAGAGTCATCATATTTCAGGGAAAGCGTTTTCCTCGATGATCATCGTCGTGCTGATCATTATTCTCTGCGGCGTATATATCTGGCAGATGAAGCACCCCAAGGCTCCGGAGGAGGCTGTGGTCACGGAACAGACCCAGGAGACCCCCGCTTCAGAGGAGGCGCAGCCCCAAACGCCGGCGGATGAAGCGCCTGCGCCTGACGCACCTTTGGAGGAGCCTGCCGAAGCGCCCGAGGGCGCGGAAGAGGCAGCGGAGACGGAAGAAGATCAATAGTGCATGAGCAAGAAGGAGAAACTGATTGTTCGGAAATTGGTTTAAGAAAAAAAATAAAGAGACCGCCGATCAGCAAACGGCTCTGAACACGGCAGACACGCTCAGTGATGAGGCGCAGGGCGGGACTGCTGCGGAGGAGGATACAGAAGAGGAAGCGTATGCGGTAGCCGTTCCGGAGGACATGGCCAAAGAAGGACGGGGGTTCGAGGCAGAGCCGGTCGAAGAGGCGCCTGCGGAGGCAGAATCTGTCGAAGAAGCACCGGCCGAAACGCCTGCGGAGACAGCACCGGCCGAAGAAGCACCGGCTGAAGAGGCACCTGTGAAGGAAGCACCGGTCGAAGAAGCGCCTGCAATGGCGCCTGTTGCGGCGGCACCGGTCGAAGAAGCGCCTGCGGAGGCAGCGCCGGCCGAAGAAGCACCGGCTGAGGAGGCACCTGTTGCGGCAGCACCGGCCGAAGAAGCACCGGCAGCAGCGCCTGCAGCGGCAGCACCTGTCGTAGAAAAGCCGGCGGAGGCACCGTCGACAGCCCGTGTGATCGCACCCAAGTATGTGCCCACACAGGAGGAGATCGACGCGCGTCTTCCTGCCCGTGAGCCGGAACCGCGCTATGGACATGGACTGCTCCTTCTGATCTTTTTGCTGATCCTTGCGGCGGGCGGCGCATATTATTACGGTATGACCTATGCGCGCAGCCACTTCCTTCACGGGACGTACATCAATGACATCAATGTCAGCAATAAGACCGTGGAAGAGGTCGAGGGGATCTTTGAAAAGAAAGTGGCGGGCTTCAAACTGGACGTGACCTTCCGCGACGGGGAGACCGAAACCATCGACGGAAGCCGGTTCGAGTATCACTCACAGCCGGACGGGAGCCTGAACAAGATCCTTGCTGCCCAGGATCCATACTGGTGGTTTTTGGGATTCTTTCAGAGGCGGGACGCGCAGATCCCGGAAAACAAGACCTATGACGAGGCGCTCCTAAAGCAGGAAGTCCTGGCGCTTCCCGAACTCCAGGACAGCAATATGGCTGTGCCGACGGACGCCTACGTCGTTTATCAGGACGATGTTTTTTCCATCGTGCCGCATACGGAAGGGTCTCTGATCGACAGGGACAAGGTCGTGGCGGCGGCATTGGAGACTGTCAGCAAAGAAGAACAGGCCGTCGACGTCGCGGCGCTGGGCGCCTATGCGGAGCCGGCCGTGCGCGCGGACGATGAAGCGCTTGTGGCCTACAAGGATCAGCTGAACGAGTGGATCGAAGGCAGCATGGTATACCATCTGCCCAACGGGGAAGAGATGTCCCTCAACGGCTCGGTGACCAAGGAGTGGCTCTCCACGGACGAGGATGGAAAGTACTACAAGGATGACGATGTCTGGGAGGAGAAGATCGAACTGTTCGTGGATCAGCTCGCCATGAAGGTCAATACCGTGGGAGAGACCCGGTCCTTTAAGACGACCAACGCGGGCACCATCGAAATGAACGGCGGCGACTACGGCTATTCCGTGAACAAGGTCGCGGAGCGGGAGGCGCTGTGGGAGCTCCTGGAAAACGGAGACAGCGATGAGAGAGAGCCCATGTTCTACTCGAAGGAATATGGGGGCGATCACTCCGTCAACGACGGGATCGGAGACACCTATATCGAGGCCAATCTGTCCAGTCAGCACGTGTGGATCTACGTGGACGGGCAGATGGTCTGTGATACGCCCTGTGTTTCCGGCAATACGAACCTGGGAAGAGGGACGCCGACCGGCATCTTCCAGATCCTGTACAAGGATACGGACGTGGACCTGAAGGGACAGCAGCTGGCCAACGGACAGTACTCCTATATTTCCCACGTCAATTACTGGATGCCCTTCTACGGGGGATGCGGGTTCCATGACGCGGACTGGCGGTCCAGTTTTGGCGGAAATATTTATACCTATGACGGGTCGCACGGGTGCATCAACCTGCCCAAGGAGATCGTACCGACCTTCTACAGCTATGTGAGTCCCGGCATGCCGGTAGTGGTTTATTATTGATCGATCGTAAGATGCGGACTGGCGGCCGTTCCGAAAGGGACGGCCGTCTTTGCAGAATCAGAAAGAGGGGTAAAGGAGAGGACGCGATGGCGCAGATCAGAGGAATCACGCAGCAAACGCACAACCGGTTCGTCAATCTTTATGATCTGGACGTGACCTACAAGACTGGCAAAAGCGGCAGTTATTACGTGGCCTCCCGGGCGACGAACACGGATGAGCTCGAGCTGGTGACGCATGAAAATCATCCCGACGGCGTCGGGATCTACTGTCTTTACGGCGAGAAACACGACCGCGTCGTTCTGGTGCGGCAGTACAGGTTCCCCCTGGATGACTATGTCTACGAATTTCCGGCAGGACTGGTGGAAAAGGGCGAAAATTACCGCGAGGCAGCGATCAGGGAACTGCATGAGGAGACCGGGCTCACCCTGACGCCGCTGGATGTGGATCCGTGCTTTGAAAGACCCAGGTATATGACGGTGGGCCTCACGGACGAATCGTGCGCGACAGTGTACGGTTATGCTTCCGGGACGGTGAGCCGGAAATATATGGAAGACAGTGAAGAGATCGAGATCGTACTTGCGGACAGGGAAGAGGTTCGCAGGATCCTGCGGGAGGAAAAAGTCGCCATCATGTGCGCATACCAACTTATGCACTTCGCGGCGGATGAAGAGCCGTTCGGGTTTCTGGGACAGCGCAAAAAAACATAACGGGACACAGCAGGGGATGCTGAATCCCGTTATATTCCGACTTCTATCAGGAGTTGGTTTCCTTGAGGTTCTGCTCTATGTGTTTGCGCAGAACCAGATTGATGTACTGACTGAAGTTTCGGTCGTCTGCTTCCGCAAGATACCGGATTTTCCTGATTACGTCTTCGTCCAGTGTGATACTTACTTTGGTTTTATAAGGCTTTTGTGTATTCATAATCCTACTATAAAAAAAAGATGCGCACGTTACAATAATGTAAGATAAAGTAGTATTAAATAATGTCAAGCGTGGGAAAAAAATGAAACATTCCAGATAGGCGAGTGAAATACAGGACTCATAAAGCGAATAAAAACGAAATGTTTCGTTAATTAGACTTGCTATTGAGGAAAATACCATTATGAAGAATTTTAAATTACAGAAAAGAGACGGCCATATCGTGGCCTGTGTGAAGGATGTGCCGGCGGATTCGGACATGGTCGTGATCGCCATACACGGGTTTACAAGCAGCAAGGAGAGCCCGACCGTTAGACTTCTTTTGAAGCGCCTTCCGGAGGCGGGGATCGGTGTCGTGGGGATCGATCTGCCTGCGCACGGCGCGGAGGAATCCCGGGAGGAAGAGCTGCGGATCGAGGGGTGCAAGGACAGCGTTGCGGCGGCGGAAGCCTATATCGAAAGGGAGTACCCGGGAAAAGAGATCGCCTATTTTGCCTCCAGTTTTGGCGCGTATATAACCGGCCTCTACATCAGCAGCAGGCCGCACAGAGGCAGAAAGGCTTTCTTTCGAAGCGCCGCTGTGAATATGCCCACGCTGTTTATAAAGAGCGATCCGGACCAGCATGATCTCGAACTTCTGGCAGAGCTGGAGGAGAAGGGCTATATCCAGCCCAGTCTGGATCTGGGGAGCCCGGTCAAGGTCACGAAGGCAATGTTCGACGATCTTGCCCGCAATGACCTGTTCGAAAAATTTGACCCGGAACGGTACGGACATCACAAATTTGCCATGGCCCACGGGGAGAAGGACGCCGTGATCAATCCGGCCGCTGCGGCAAGGTTCGCAGAGCGCTTCGGGATTCCGATCACCTTTTTTGCCGGACAGGGGCACTCGCTGTGCGAAGATCCGAAAACGCCGGACAAAGTGGTGGATCTGGCGTTAAAGCTCTACTGTTCGTGAGACGGACGTCTTGACAGGCGAAACAATATTTTTTATGCTGAGAGTCAGCCGGAGCCCATACCGGCTGGCTCAATTCGTTTTACCGCGTTTTTGGGCAGATTCTTTTGCGCCGCGTTCTGCGGCGTCGTGATCGGGGGCAGTTCGCCCGAAGCTTCCAACTTGAAGGAAAAGACCGCTTTTTATGCCGAAGCGGGAGAGAATCGGACAAGGAGGTGTACGACGCTTTATTAAAGTGAAGGAAGAGATGATCGTGGCGGCAAAATATCATATCCTCCGCCCCGCGGGAAAGGGCGGCACGGCGTCGGTATGGCTGGCGGAGGACGTGGAAGCGGGGAAAAAGGTCCTCTGCAAGGTCCTGGAGGATCCGGCATCCGGACGGCGGGAATTCCGCCTTCTGCAGCAGGCCGGGACAGTCTGCGGGAGCGGAGTGCCCGCGGCGCTCGAATGGCTCGAACAGGACGGGACGGGCTTCATGATCATGGAGTATGCCGGGGGGACAACGCTGGAGGAGATAGTCTGCCGCAGGGGAAGAATGGACGCGGAGGAGGCTGTGCGCACTGCGCGGGCACTCTGCGCGATACTGGAGAAGCTGCACGGATGCTCGCCTCCCCTGATCCACAGGGATCTCAAGCCGGCCAATGTCCTCGCGGGAAGGGGCGGAGAGATCATCCTCCTCGATTTCGGGAGCGCCAGGGCTTTCAAAAAAGGCGCGGCAAGGGATACGCTGCTTCTGGGAACGCCGGGCTACGCGGCACCGGAGCAGTTCGGCGGCTGGGAACAGTCGGATCCCCGCACGGATGTATACGGCGTATGCGCGCTGCTCCATTTTCTGCTGACCGGGACCAGCCCTTTGGAGACAGGCCTGCGGCCGCTCGGAGAATTCGTTCCAGCGCTGCGCGGCACGGCCTTGGAAAAGCTCCTTTTACGGTGCCTGAGCGTCAGCCCGGCCATGCGGTGTCGCGACTGCGCGGAGCTGGGAGGAAAGCTTGCAGCCATCCTTCGCAGGGGCGTGCTGTATCGCGGAGACGGATGGGTGTACAGAGCGGCGGCAGGACTGTTCGCGGCGGCTGTCGTCTCGGGCGGGGCATTCCTCTTCTTGCAGGCAGGACGGGCAGAGGTCCGGGAGCTGCATTTCAGGACGTTAGTGAGGCAGGAGCGCTATGCGGAAGCGGTCATCCTGGCGCCTGAGCGGGAGGAGGGCTATGAACGGCTTCTTGCCTCGGCGGCGGAGGACGGCGTCGTGACCGCGGAAGAAAAGCGGATGATGGAGGACGTCCTGTACGCACCGGCATCCGGAGAAAAAAACGCACCCTGCTGCCTGGAAGTCTTCCGGACAAAGCATGAAAGAGCCTGTGAGCGCTTCATGCTGAGGACCGGCCTGGAACTGTATGCATGCCATGAGAGCGGAAGGGCGGCGGCACTCCCGTATCTTAGGGCGGCAGCGGAAGGGGAAGGTCTCACGGAAAAAGAGCGGGTGCTCGCAGAGCACATGCTCTTCCTCTGCGGTGCAGGTCCCGGAGAGCGCGCCGTGTCAGAAAAGTGGAGCCTCTGCCGCGCACTTGCGGCGGACGCGGAGCAAATGGCCGGCTTCCCGGAACTGCGTGCAGACGGCGGGACCCCGGATCCGGAGACAGCGCGGAACCTGCGCGCTGCGGGCGCCGTCTGGCAGGGGGTGATGGAGGAGATCATTTTTGACGCGGCTGCCTTTCTGGAGGACGGCGCGGATGAAAGTGCGATCAGGGAGGTGATCGAAAAAGCAGAAGATTACATAGAGCAGATTGGTACCATGCAGGATTCCGTACCCGGCCTGCGGCTGTCCCGGCTCCGGGATACCGTGCGCAAGGCGGGGGAAGTGCTGTCCGGAGAGGCGCGAAGGAGGTAATGTATGGGAAGTTGGAACGGAATGGATTGGGAGACCGTATATACGGCAGCGCTCTGGAGCAGCGCGACGGTCTTCATCGCCTCCGCCGCGGCGGCAGTGCTCCTTTTGGCGCGCTTCGGCCTTTTGCACACCTTTGCGCGCGAAGCGGCGCGCAGACTCCGCCTGCTGGCCGGAAAAGTGACCGCCGCGGCACCGTCGGGCTACGCCATCCTGGCCGCGCTGGCGCTGCTGGCGGCAGCGGGCCTGTCGGTGACGGTCTTTGCGGGGGAGGCAGGAGAAGCAGCGGAAGAGATCGGTGAAGGAACCGGGGAAGAGGCCGAAGAAGGGACCGGAGAAGAGTCTGAGGAAGAGACCGCTGCCGTGCCTCCGGTGATCACGATTGAGATGGAAGCGGTCCGGACCGACGAGAGCGGCCTGCGGTACTACAGGGCGGACAACGCGGGGATCCGGGTCCGTATATACGGTTCTGATGCCGGTGAGAAGGCGCTGGCATGGTACAGGATCCGCGCGGAGGGACCCGGCGGCGTCCTCGGGGAGGAGGTTGGCGAAGAGGCGCTTTCAGGGACTGCTGCGGCGGAATGGACGGCTTCCCCGGAGGAGGCCGCGGCCCTTGGGGACGGAAGGATCCGCCTCTTCGTGCAGGCGGAGAATGCGGACGGCGGTCTTGCGGAGACGGAAGAGGAATTCGTCATGGATACCTGTCCCCCGCTTCTTCGATGCGCCGTCAAAAGACCCGTGCAGCCGGCATCCAGCACAGACAAAGAGAAGGAGATCACCTATTACGGCGCCGCGCCCGACTGCTATGCGGACGGGGTGCCCGGGCTGGAAGTCCGGTGGTTCGTGGAGGAAGAAAATCCCGATCCGGAAGGAATCCTGGCGGGATACACCTTTGTGCAGCCGGGGCCGGACGGGTGCGAGCAGAGTGATCCGGGGGCGGATTTCTCGGCTGCGGAAACCATGCAGGCGCAGTCCTGGCAGGGGGGCCTTGTGTATACGGCGCTCCTGCAGCCTGGGACGGAGACGGCGCCCGACGGTGTTTACCGCTTTTTGATCGGGGGGACGGACCTTGCGGGAAACCCTCTCACGCCGGCTCCGGACGCGGCCGAGGCAACACCCGGCGGCGCAGGATTGACGCCGGAGACGCCCCGGGCCATCGACGCGCAGGAAGGGGTATACGGAACTGGCAGAATGGTGATCGACACCGCAGCCCCGGAAGCGGTGCTGACCGTGTATACGGAGGAAGACGGGGAAGAGACCGCTTTCTGCCGCATGTATGCGGACGGATCTGCGTGGGAGAATGAGGCGTCTTCCTTTATGCCCTACAGGCGGGAGCAGTCCGCGGTCATGAAGGTGGAGGCCTATGACATGTCTCCGACGCGGATCAGCTGGGAGGCGGTATCCACCGGCGGGATGGAGATATATTCCTCCGGGACTGAGGACAGCGGAGAGCGTTATGCAGCGGACGCGGCAGTGGCTGCAGGCTTTGAAGGGGAGCAGATCTTCTATGCGGAGAATATATATGTGCAGGACCGGGCGGGGAACACGAGCGCGGTCCTGGACAGGACGCCGCTGTTTTATCTGGATGCCCACGTGCCGGGCGTCGACCTGGACGTCCCGCAGATCTCCCTTCATTCCATGACCGGATTTTCCGGATGGTCTGGAGAGGGATATCCCCTGTTCGGGAGCGGCGTACGGATCCTCGTGCACGCGGAGGACAGCGGCGAAAATGTATACAGTACCGGTCTGGAGGAGGTCTGTTATGATCTGCTGGCAGACGGGGAATATCTGGAACAGGGCGCCGTCCTTTTTACGGCCAGTGAGGAGCGGCCCGTCTGCAGCTACGACGGCACCGTGGTCGTCCCTGCCCGGGAGGAGACGCAGAGCAATGATCTGCAGCTGATCGTCTACGCGCGGGACCGCGCCGGGAACAGCACGGATCCCTCACAGGGCGGGATCTTCCCGTTCGGGATCGACACGAGACCGCCGCAGGTAGTCGTGAGCTACGACAATGACAGTGTCCTAAACGGCAGGTATTTTGCCGCGCCGCGGACGGCGACGATCCGGGTGGCGGACGATAATCCGGAGAGCGGCAGCATGGTCATCCGGGCGCCGGGCGGAAGCATATCGCCCTGGCATGCGGATGCGCAGGGACCGGATACAGACCTGGTCTGCGAAGTCCTTTACGGCAGCGATGCGTCCTGCGGACTGAGCGTAAGCGGGACGGACGCAGCGGGAAATGAGGCGGAAGTCCTGTATGAGGGGGCTGCGGCGAGAAGTTTTGTCGTGGATATGACGCCCCCGGTCATGGAACTGCGCTTTGCGGGAGAGGAGGAAGATGTAGGGCAGATCCGGGAAAACGGCCCCTTTTTCACCCGGAGCAGGACCGCAGAGCTCTATATCCGGGAAGACAATTTCGACCCGTCCGGCCTTGCAGTGGATCCCGTGGCGTCCTCCCCGGAAAAAACGGAGGGCGGATACGTCGCGCGCTGTGTTTTCAGTCAGGACGGGGAGTACCGTGTGTCCGCCTCCTGTACGGATCTTGCAGGCAATGCAGCGCAGCCGCTCGCGTCGCCGGCCTTTGTGATCGACACGACGCCGCCTGCCGTGACGATCGGCGGCACCGCCCCTGCATTTGTGAGCGGGCGCGAAGGCGTCTTCCGTCCGGTGATCCGGATCACGGACGACTGGCCTGCCTGGGAGCGGTGCGGCGCACAGCTCAGCAGACAGTCGCGGGAGAGCGTGAGCCTGGAGCCCCAAAAGGAGCTGAGCGGACAGACACTGCTTCTGAACTGTCCGGAACCGGCCCGGGAAAGGGAACAGGACGGGATCTGGATCCTGCAATGCACGGCGCAGGACGAGGCGGGCAACCGCACGCAGATCACGAAGCGATACTGCATCAACCGGTTCGGTTCGGAATATGCGCTGACAAAGGCCGCAGAGGAGGCCTTAAAGACCGGCTATCTCCAGCCCGGCACGGATCTGGAGCTTCTGGAACGGAATGTGAGCCCCGCGCTGGAGCGGAGCGTGACGCTGCTCTGCGGCGGCGCGCCCCGGGAACTGCAGGAAGGGACGGACTACAGTGTGTCGGAAACGCAGGAGGACGGCGTGTACAGGACGATCTACCGCCTGGACGGACATTGTTTTGACGGGCAGGGGGAATACGGGATCCTGGTGCAGACGGAGGATGAAGCCGGAAACCGGAGCAGCAGCGCCGCGGACCTCCCGCTGCGCTTTCGGGTGGATACGGAGGCACCGGTGTGCAGGATCGCGGGGATCGATACGGGGCGCCACAGGTTCATGACCGGGACACTTCCGCTGCGGGTGATCTGTATCGATGATCAGGAGATCGGGGAGGCCGCAGTCCGCGTGCGCGACCGGCGGGGAAAAGTCATTTGGGAAGAGATCTGCCGGGACAGGGAACAGTGTGCGGCGGGCATTCCGCTGGAGCTGTCCTCCGCCGACGGTCTGCAGACCGTCGAGGCACAGGCGCTTGACGGCGCCGGCAACCGCGGCGGGATCTCCTACACCGTGCTGGTGACGGAGGAATACCCTGTCTATGTAAAAGAGGCGGTCAAAGAGGGCGCCAGGGCAGGCGTGACGATTTTGTGTTTTTTTACCGCCGCGGCAGGGGCGGTCCGAAGCCTTCGGAAGCGTAAACAGGGATAGAAAGGGAATAAGCCCTTCGCAGCAGCCTCCCTCGGGAGAACACTGCGAAGGGCTTATTGAAAGGGGGAAATGTAAATCGCTTAAACATTGAGATTATAAGAGGGGGAAATGTCTCTCTGTTTATGTTTAATATCATACCCTATAGTTGTAATAAAACTATTTAGGAAATATGAAAAACTTCTAAACAATTGCATAAAAAAGCATTACTGCATATAAACAGTTCGTGCGGCGGTTAATATTGCTATTTTTGCATGAATATGCTTATATTTATAAGGCTTTAGCGCTTGTGCGCAAGGTGCGGCGTCAACCCGCCGCAGGAATGTGCCTGCGGTTTTTAAGAGACAGGAGGAACAGATGATGGCCTGGTACGACGAGGCAGTCTTTTACCATATATACCCGCTGGGGCTGGCCGGAGCGCCGGCAGAGAGCGACTACGGGGAGCCGGTGCACCGGCTCAGGGCACTGGAGCCCTGGATCGATCACATCGCGGATACGGGATTCACCGCACTCTATATTGGGCCCCTGTTCGAATCGGTGGGGCACGGCTACGAGACCACCGATTACAGAAAGCTTGACAGCCGCCTCGGGACCAACGAGGATCTCAAAGCTTTTGTGGCAAAATGCCATGAGAAGGGGATCCGGGTTGTCTTTGACGGCGTATTCAACCACACCGGCCGCGATTTCTTCGCTTTTCAGGACCTGAAGGCAAACCGGGAAGCCTCCCGGTACAAAGACTGGTTCTGCAACGTGAACTTCTGGGGCAATAATGAGTACGGCGACGGCTTTTCCTATGACAATTGGGGCGGATACAATCTGCTGGTCAAGCTCAATCAGAGAAACCCCGAGGTGCAGAACTATATCTGCGACGTGATCCGCTTCTGGGTCGGCGAGTTCGATATCGACGGGATCCGGCTGGATGCGGCCGACGTTCTCGATTTTGACTTCATGCATGTGCTGCGGCAGACGGCCGACGCGGTAAAACCGGATTTATGGCTGATGGGCGAAGTGATCCACGGCGAGTACAGCCGCTGGGTCAACGGGGGTATGCTGCACTGCGTGACCAACTATCATCTGCACAAGGCCCTCTACTCCGGCCACAACGACCACAACTATTTTGAGATCGCTCACACAGTGAAACGGCTGTATGACATGGGCGGAGGCAGGCCCGACGGGCTGCGCCTTTATAATTTTGTCGACAACCACGACGTGGAGCGGATCGCGACCAAACTGCAGAACAAGGCGCACTACATGCCGGTGCACATCCTGCTCTACACGTTGCCCGGCGTCCCTTCCGTCTATTACGGCTCGGAATTCGGCATTGAGGGCCGCAAGGAGTGGGGGTCCGACGCATCGCTCAGGCCCGCCCTTTGTCTGAAGGACTTTGCGGATGCTGCGCAGACCAATGCATGCACCCGCCTCGTCCGTGCCCTCGGCAGGATACGAAAAGAGAATCCGGTCCTGTCCTACGGGTATTACAGGGAGCTTCAGCTGACCAACCGCAGCTATGCCTTTGTCAGGGAGAACGGCGGCGCGGCCGTAATCGTCAGCGTCAACAACGATGAGAATCCCTGCGTCATGGAGCTGGCCGTGCCCGATGTCAGACGGGCGGACGGCACGCCGGTGGAAGCTTATATCGGCGCTCTCTCCGGAAAGAGGGTCCCGGTGGAAGACGGGCGGATCCGCGCGGAACTGGACGCCTGCGGCGGAGAGATCTGGCTTCCCGAAAACGGACCGGAGTGGGAAAAGAGCGCCTTTGAGCCCGTAGTGGAGAGCAGTGACTTTGCTCCGCAGGCCCCCGCCGAACCGGTGCGGGAAGCGGGCGCAGAGAAAGATGCGGCGGCAGATGCGGCAGCTGCAGGACCGGCACAGGCCGGGACGGAGCCGGCGGCGGAGGAGCCCGCTGCAGCACCTGCGGGAACGCCTCCGGAGGAGATGACCGTGCCGCAGCTGCAGGCGGCCGTGCTCGAGCGTCTCGCTGAGAACGGCCCGGTGACCGACCGGATGCGGCGGGAAGTGCGGGAAAACGTCTACCGCGATTCGCTTCTCAACTGGGTGAAGAGCTTCCGCTGAGTCATCTTTATGTAATCTTAATATCGGCCGGGCAACTCTTAACAGCATCTTTGTCCCGGAAAGAGTATCCTCTTACTATCAGAACTTTGCCAAATCTGACAGTAAGAGGATTTTTTTATGGATATGGCAGGACAGATCCGGAACCGGATCAATTCTTTTCAAATCATCATCGCGGGTTTTGCCCTCGTGATCCTGCTTGGCGCGCTGCTGCTGATGCTGCCGCTCTCCTCCGCGGACAGGACAGTCACCGGTTTTGACGACGCACTCTTTACATCCGTCTCCGCCGTGTGCGTGACGGGGCTGGTGGTGCGGGATACCGCTTCGTACTGGTCTTATTTCGGCCAGGCAGTGATCCTGACACTGATCGAGATCGGCGGACTGGGCGTCATCGTGGTCGCCGTCATGTTTTCCAAGGTGTCGGGCAGAAAAATATCGCTTCTGCAGAGGCAGACGCTGCAGGGGGCCATTTCCGCCCATCAGATGGGAGGCCTGGTCAATCTCACGGGATTTATCGTGAAGACGGCGCTCTTATTTGAGGCCGCCGGCGCTCTGATCATGATGCCGGTCATGTGCGGAAGGTACGGCGCGGACGGGATATGGATGGCGGTGTTTCACGCGGTATCTGCCTTCTGCAACGCCGGATTTGACCTCATGGGGACCAGGACCGGGCACTACTCGTCACTGACGTCTTTTTCCTCCGACCCGGTCATCTGCCTCACTGTGTCCGCCCTGATCATGGTGGGCGGCATCGGCTTTCTCACATGGCGGGACATAGCGGAACACAAGTGGAGGATCCACCTCTTCCGCATGCAGAGCAAGGTGATCCTGACCATGACCTTTTTGCTGATCGCGCTTCCGGCGGCCTTCTTTTTTTGGGGCGATTTTGCGGAGCTGCCACTCGGAGAGAGGATCTGCGCATCCCTGTTTCAGGCAGTCACGCCCAGAACCGCCGGCTTTAACACCGTGGAGATCTCTGAGATGTCCAGTGCCGGCAGGGCCATGATCACGGGGCTCATGCTGGTGGGCGGGGCGCCCGGATCCACGGCGGGCGGCATGAAGATCACGACTCTTGCCGTACTTTTGGGAAATGTATCCTCGGTCTTTGTGCAGAAGGAGAACGTGCGGTTCTTCAGGCGCAGGGTGGACGATACGGCGGTCAAGAGTGCAGCTACGATCATGACTTTGTACATCCTGCTCTTTGGTGCGGGCGGATTTGCCATCAGCAGCCTGGAGAATATCACGATGGAGATGTGTCTGTTTGAGACGGCTTCCGCCATCGGCACGGTGGGGCTTTCACTCGGGATGACGCCGACGCTTGGCTCCATGTCCAGGATCATCCTCATGTCGCTTATGTTTCTCGGGCGGGTCGGGAGCCTGACCTTTATCATGGCTGCCGTATCAGGCAGAATTGCGGTTCCGTCCCAGTATCCCGTGGAAAAGATCATGGTAGGTTAAAAAGGAGCGGAGAACATGAAATCAGTACTGCTGATCGGAGTGGGAAAATTCGGTTCGCTTGTGGCGAAGGAACTGTACAGGATGGGACATCAGACCATGGCAGTGGATGTCGATGAGCGCAAAGTGACGGATATCATGCGGTATGTCACCGACGCGCAGATCGGGGACAGCACGGATCCCGCCTTTCTCCGGTCTTTGGGGATCGCCGGCTTTGATCTGTGCATCGTCGCGATCGGCGAAGATTTCCAGAGCTCTTTGGAGACGACCTCTCTTTTGAAGGAGATGGGCGCCAAAATGGTGGTCGCCAGGGCAGACAGGGACATTCAGGAGAAATTCCTCCTCAGAAACGGCGCCGACGAAGTGGTCAATCCGGAGATGCAGGTTGCCAAATGGACGGTGATCAGGTATACCTCTGAGCATATTCTGGATTTTATACAGCTCGATGAATCCCACGCCATCTTCGAGGTGAGCATCCCGTCGAGATGGATCGGAAAAAGCATCAGCCAGATCGATATCCGCAAGAAATACGGCATCAATATCATGGCGGTGAAGGACCGGGGAAAGATGGAGCTCTCCGTCCTGCCGTCCATGATCCTGAATAAGGACATGAAGCTGCTGATCCTCGGCGAGCAGAAGGCGATGCAGAAGTGTTTCCGAACGTGATAAAGCAGCCGTTTCAAATTAACGCGGTATAATATAAAATATATAATGAAATAGAGTGTGGCGGATGCCGGAAAAACAACTATGAAAAACAGAGAAATAACGCAGCAGGGGAGGAAGGAACACCTTCTGGTATGCCTTTCTCCCTCCCCCTCCAATGCAAGGATCGTCGAAGCAGCTTCCTCCATGGCAGCTGCTTTTGACGCTGCGTTCACGGCGCTCTACGTGCAGCCTTCTTCCGCGGATGCCATGTCTGAACAGGACGGGGCAAGGCTCCGGAAGAATATCCGGCTTGCACAGAAAAACGGAGCCACCGTCGCAACGGTGGTCGGGGACGACACGGCGGCCCAGATCGCGGAGTATGCCAGGATCTCGGGCGTCACAAAGATCGTGATCGGCCAGAGCCGCACATACAGGCCGCAGTTCATGAATATGACGACGCTTACGGAGCAGCTTATCGCCACTGCCCCCAACGTTGAGATCTTCATCATTCCCGATTCGGAGGACAACATCAAGAGGATCAGCAGCGATATCCGGCCGCTTTCCCGCATCGTGCCGTCCTGGAAGGATCTGCTGATCACAGCCCTGGTCATCCTCGGCGCGACGGGGATCGGCACACTGTTTTCGGGCTTTGGTTTTTCGCCTCCCAACATTATCCCGGTTTATATACTGGCGGTGCAGATCAACTCCATTTTGGCCAAAAGCCACCTCTGCAGCGTCCTCAGTTCACTTCTGAGCGTCCTTGTCTTCAACTATTTTTTCATCGAGCCGCGCTATTCCTTTCACGCGTACGAGACCGAATATTTCGTGACATTCGGGATCATGCTGGCGGCTTCCCTGATCACGGGAACGCTTGCGAACCGTCTCAAGGACAACGCCAAGGCGGCGGCCCGTTCCGCCTTCCGGACGCAGGTGCTTTTCGATACCAATCAGCTCCTGCAGAGAACGGCGGATGAGGACGAGATCCTGGAGATGGCGGCCAGGCAGATGATCGTCATGCTGAACCGGGATATCACGATCTACCCCGTCAGGGAGGACAAAGTCGGGGACGGGATCTTCTTTTATGCGGATAAAGATGCGGAACAGCATAAAAATGAGGAGGAGTGCCGGGAGGCGGTCGACTGGGTATTCGACACCGGTCAGCGCGCCGGCTTCTCGACGGATCGCTTCCGCAGCGCCGCGTTTTTGTATCTTCCCATTCAGATCGGGGGCAGGATCTACGGCGTGGTGAGCGTAAGGGCAAAGGAAAAACCGCTGGAGATCTTCGAGTACAGCCTTCTTCTGTCGATCCTCGGCGAGTGTGCGCTGGCGCTGGATAACAACAGAAATGCGAGAGAGAAGGAACAGGCGGCAGTCATGGCGCAAAAAGAGCAGCTCCGCGCCAACCTCCTGCGCACGATTTCCCACGACCTGCGCACGCCGCTGACTTCGATCTCGGGCAATGCCAGCAATCTCCTGATGCATTACGGTGTCTTCGACGACAGCACGAGGCGGCAGATCTTTGAGGATATTTACGATGACGCGCAGTGGCTGATCGGGCTGGTGGAGAACCTGCTGTCCGTCACAAGGCTTGAGGACGGGCAGATGAAGCTGACCATGTCTCCGCAGCTTCTGGAGGAAGTGATTGAGGAGGCTTTGCAGCACATCGACCGCAGCAGCATCAGCCATACTATAGAAACAGCCTTTGAGGATGAACTGCTGCTGGCCGAAATGGACGCCAGGCTGATCGTGCAGGTCCTCATCAATCTCGTAAACAACGCGCTCAAATACACCCCTGCAGGATCGCGGATCCTGGTGCGGGCAAAAAAAAAGGGCAGCTTCGTGCAGGTGCGCGTCGAGGACAACGGGCCGGGACTCTCAAAGGAAGATCAGCAGCATATTTTCGACATGTTTTATACCGGGCAGAGCAGTGCGGCGGACGGAAAACGCAGTCTCGGGCTGGGACTGGCGCTCTGCAAATCCATTGTGGAGGCGCACGGCGGGGAGATCCGCGTGGAGGACAACGTTCCGACGGGATGTGTTTTCTCGTTTACGCTGCCGGCCGGGGAGGTGATGATCAATGAATAAACCGCAGATTCTGGTGGTGGAGGACGATGTGCCCGTGAGAAATCTCATCACGACGACACTGAAGACCCACGATTACCGGTACATATCCGCCCCCACGGGAGAGACAGCCCTGATGGAGGCGTCCAGTCATAATCCCGATGTGGTGTTCCTGGATCTGGGACTGCCGGATATGGACGGCGTGGAAGTCATCCGGCGCATTCGCAGCTGGTCCAACATGCCGATCATCGTCATCAGTGCAAGAAGCGATGACGCCGACAAGATCGAAGCCCTCGACGCGGGGGCGGACGACTATCTCACAAAGCCCTTCTCCGTGGAGGAACTCCTCGCGAGGCTCCGCGTGACACTGCGCAGGCTGGCCATCCTGCAGGAGGACAATCCGTCCGGAGCCTCTGTCTTTGTCAACGGGAAACTGAGAATTGATTATGCGGCCGGGACCGCTTTTCTCGGGGAAGAGGAACTGAAACTTACGCCCATCGAGTATAAGCTTCTGTGCCTGCTGGCCAGAAATACGGGAAAAGTCCTGACCCACACCTATATCACACAGAACATCTGGGGCAGCAGCTGGAAGAGCGATCTTGCCTCTCTGAGAGTTTTCATGGCGGCGCTCCGCAAGAAACTGGAGGCGGAGCCCGGCTCCCCGGATTATATCCAGACCAGGATCGGAATCGGTTACCGCATGGTGAAGGTGGAGTGAAAAAGGCGGAACAGAGTAAAAAATTTCCCGCGTGAAAAGAAAAAAGGCCGCTGCCGTAGTATAATAAAGTATAGCGATCGTTCGCCGTACAATGACGTATTACGGGAGAGGAGGTGTCTATGCAGCCGTATACCAAGATGAGATCCCGGAAGTTTCCGGATGTTATAATGAAGGTGATACCGGGCCATTTCGTAACGCCGAATACGCATATCAACTACTATATCGACATGACGACCATGAAGACCAGGCAGAATGAAGCGAGAGCCGCCGCAAGGGCCATGGCGGGCACTTACTCCTCCAATACGATCATCGATACGATCGTGTGCATGGACGGCATGGAGGTCATCGGTGCCTATCTCGCGGATGAACTGACCAACGCGGGCATCATGTCGATGAACGCCCACAAGACCATCTACATCTATACGCCCGAATTCAATTCCTCCGGACAGATGATCTTCCGTGAGAATTCCAAGATGATGATACGGGGCAAGCATGTGCTGCTGCTTCTGGCCTCGGCCACGACCGGCAATACGATCCTGCGCGCGGCGGAGAGCATAGATTATTACGGCGGACTGGTGGTCGGGATCACGGCGATCTTCTCCGCGGCCTCCAGGATCTTCGGGCAGGATATCCACGCACTTTACACCGTCCAGGATCTGCCGGATTACCGGTTCTATACGCCGCAGGACTGCAGGATGTGCAAGAATCATCAGGCGGTGGATGCGATCTGCAACGGATTTGGATATTCGTTGATGTCTTAAGAATGGCAAAAAAATGGATTCGCAGGCCAATGCACGCAGAGCGTGCAAAAGTCCTGCGAATCCATTTTTTTTGCCCTTAAAGACATTTTTTCAGGTCTGCTTCAGGTCTGCGGGTGCCGGCGGAACCATTCCTTGTAGGAGATGTCGGGGTCGTAGATGACGCCGCTGTGAGAGGTGGTCCCGATCACGAATTTCATGTAGTCGCCGAACTGGCGGACCAGGTGCTTTTCGTAGCCCACGGGCAGAGGGATCTGCAGCATCTCGAAGTCGAACATCACGGTGTCGTCGAACTCGGAGACTTCGTCGTACATGCGGAAATCTCCCGGCGCGAAGCAGAGCTTGGACACGTACTTGGTGTGCAGATGGCTGTACCGGGTCATCTCCTTTTCATACAGATCATAGTACTCGTCGTAGGAACGGATCCTGTTCATGAGGGGCATGAAATAGTGGGCGATCTTCCCGCGGATGGAGACGTTGTGGGGATTGTAGCCGTCCGAGTTCCGAAAACTCCTTCTGGCCGCCTCCTGGTAGTAGTGCATCCTGCGGATCTGCCTGGCGAGGACCTTCTTGTCCGAGACGGTCACGTCCAGCGGAAAGATGTCGACGAAGATCCCCTGGTTGAAGGGGAGATGCCGGTCCGCCTCGTCGGTCAGGATCGCGGTCGTGTTGCTGTTGCGGAGCTGTGCGTGCCCGCGAAAATACCCTTTATCGGTGTGCGCTGTCTGGAAAAAATAAGGGTCTTTAAACTCGTCGGCATGGCTGCAGAGGAGATCGTACTGATCCCGGAGCATCATAATGTCGATGTCATCGTCCCAGGGGATCATGCCGCCGTGGCGCACGGCGCCCAGCATGGTGCCCGCGCTGGCAAAATATTTGATATTGTATTTTTCGCAGACCTGCTGCAATTGATAGAGAAGATCGAGCTCGACAGCCCAGATCTTTTTCATTTTGGCGCTGACTGTATAGTCGCAGCGCACCTCTTCCTGGTAAAAGGATTCGGGAATAGAAAGCTGCATAATCACTCCTGTAGTAATGGATGCTGAAAAGAAAAAAGTAGCTGCGAATAGTATAACATAGTTCAGCGGAACCGTGGATATAAGGGCTGCCGGAAGCGTTAAAAAGATATCGATATCGGATTCTGTTATATAATATTGTAAATTTTTTTACGCAGAGATAGAATAATAGTATAAAATCAGTAATTATCTGTCGTGATTTCTTGTTTTTTGGAGGAAGGTCGTATGGATGATCTGAAGAAAGAGAGGGAGGAGACCGGGACGGAGTCAACGCGTCCCAACGGACAGAAAAAGCCGTCCGCAGAAGTGTCAGGGCTTCATGACAGGATCGTCTATGAACTGTCTCATGACCTGCGTACATCTCTGAATTCGATCACCGGATATGTGCAGCTTCTAAAGAAAAATGCCGCCGATACCGGCCGGGTCAGAGAATATGCGGATGGGATCAACGGGTGCTGCAAAGAGATACTGGATCTTCTGGGGTCTGCAGTGGAAAAGCAGAACAGTCTTCGAAGCGGCAAGTCGACCAGTATCAGGGAATTTTCGCTCGGGAAACTGGTGGAGGAGCTCAACGGCGCTACCGCGCAGATCCGCGATGAGAAGCGCCTGCGCTATAATGTGCTCGTAAGGGGCATAAAGGATGATCACTTCATCGGTGACAGGAGCCGGCTCACGGAAGTTCTGCTGGATCTGGTCACCAACGCCTGCCGCGTGACGCCGGAAGGGGGACAGGTATCCCTGAAGATCAGTGCGCTGCGCACGGAGACGCCCAACCAGTATGAGGTGTCGTTTGTCATTACGGACAACGGCGTCGGAATGAGCAGTGAACTTCAGAAGAGACTGTTTGAGGGCGGCAGACAGAAATCCGTCCTCGGCTTTGACAGCGGCGGGATCGGCTATAATATGGGCGCCACCAAGCAGCTGGTGGACCAGATGGGAGGAACGATATCGGTCCAGAGTTCGCCGGGCGCCGGGATGGAGGTCTATGTGGGCGTTCGTCTGGAGGGAGCCCACGGCGGAGAGAGAGACTTTTTCAAGGATCTGGGGATCCGGAGGCTTCTCATTATCGTGCAGGACCCCCAGGAGATCGAGCGCATAGAGGAACTCATGGATGCCAAGCGCATTCCGTGCGACAAATGCCTTACGGGAAGCGACGCCTTGAGAAAGCTGTCCGGGACAGAGGATCTCTACGATCTGATCCTTGTGGACAGGGACCTCGAGGATATGCCTTATAAGGACTTCTGCAGAAGAGCGAGGAAGCTCTCGAAGAATATGTCCATCATTCTGCTGTCGGATAAGCCGGAGCACTTTATGGATGAAGTGGAGCTGGACGGGATCACGGGGATCATGCCAAAGCCCTTCTTCTATTCCGTATTCAGGCAGCTTGCCGCAAGGCTCGCCGTGACCGGCAGCGCCGAGCAGGTCAAAGAGGAGCCGGCCCTGGACAATCCCCTTGAGGGTATGCGGTTCCTTGTGGCGGAGGACAATCCGCTCAACGCTGACATTCTCAAGGAGCTTCTGGAGATGGAGGGCGCCCGGTGCGACATTGCCGGCAACGGAAAGGCTGCGGTCGCCATGTTCCGTTTCAGGAAACCGGATTACTACGGCGCGATCCTGATGGATATCCAGATGCCTGTGGAAAACGGTTACGACGCTGCCATAGAGATCCGCAGCATGGCCAGAGAGGACGCCAAGCGGATCCCGATCCTTGCGATGACAGCGGGCACGATGCCGCAGGATATCCGCAGGACACTGGAGTGCGGGATGGACGCGCATATCGTCAAGCCGCTGGAGATCGACCAGTTGGTGGATGTCCTCAATACACTGAAAATGAAGGCTGCGCTGCAGGAAAAGCCGGCGCAGTGAGAGAATAAGAAAAGAATTGGATCTGAAATCCTGAAAAAAGAGCGGTGCCGCACCCATGCAGGGGGGCGGCACCGCCATTTTCTTATTCCGGGCCGCCGGCGTGCAGGCGTATCATTTGCCGCGCACACTCATGCGGAAGAGGAAAATGCCGATCAGGAAGAAGCAGGCGATCGGAAGGACGCCCAGATTGATATTCCCCGTGAGCTGGGAGACCGCGCTCATGACCAGCGTGCCGATGAAGGAAGCGCCCTTTCCGCAGATGTCCAGAAAACCGAAATACTCGCCGGATTTCTCGGGAGGAATAATTTTTGTGAAATAGGAGCGGGACAGGGCCTGAATGCCGCCCTGGAACATACCGACGCAGATGGCCAGCACCCAGAACTGCCAGGCGTGGGCCATGAAGAAGGCGAAGACCGCGATGCAGAAATAGGCGCCGATACAGACCGTGATCAGCTTCTCGGAGGGATACTTCGAGGAGAGCCTGCCCATGATCAGGGCGCTCGGGAAAGCCACGAACTGGGTCACGAGAAGCGCCAGGAGAAGCGCCGTGGAATCGAGGCCGAGAGCGCTGCCGTATGCGGTGGACATGTCGATGATGGTATAGACGCCGTCGATGTAAAAGAAAAAGGCGAGAAGGAAGAAGAGGATCCGCTTATTCTGTACCATCTCGCGAAGGGTCCTTCCTAGCTGCGCGATGATGCCTTCAGAGCGCTCCTCCTTCTCGCTGATATAAAACTGCTGCTTATAGGCGCGGGCGAGCGGAAGGGACATGACGACCCACCAGATGGCCGTGACAAAGAGGGAAATGACCATGGCGGTCTTCTGGGGGACGCCTATTTTCTCGGCGTTCAGGATAAAGACCAGACAGATGATAAAGGGGATGCAGCTCCCGATATACCCCCAGGCGTAGCCGTGGGAGGAGACGCTGTCCATGCGGTCTTCGGTCGTGACGTCGCCGAGCATGGAATCGTAGATGACAAGACTGAGGGAGTAGGCGGTCCTTGCGATCACGAATACGACGAGGAAAACGAGCCACCGGTTTGCCAGCCCCATGCCGATGCAGGCGATCGCGCCTGCGGCTATGGTCAGAAGGAACAGGGGCTTCTTGCGGTTCCTGCGGTCCGCCAGGGCGCCCGTAAAAGGCCCGGTGACAGCTACGATGAGCGTCGAGACGGAGATGGAATATCCCCAGTAGGCGAGATAGTCCACGTCGGACAGTCCGTCCGCGGAGGCCAGAAGGCCGAAGTAAAGGGGAAGGATGGTCGAGACCAGCAGCGTAAAGGCCGAGTTGGCCACATCGTAAAGGATCCATTTCTTTTCAAGTGATGTCAGGCTGTCCTGTCTGTTCATTTTTCATACCGCCTTTCCGACAAAAAATTGTAAGCTGCCGTATCCGGCCACTTCCGGCGTCCCTCCGCCGCAGGGACAAAACTGAGAATGAGGGAAACGGCCTCCGATACGGCCGCGTCGTACTGCGCGCGCATCCGTCGGACCGCCTCTTCGCAGTCCGGGTCCGGATCCAGGTTGATCAGATGACCGTGAATGAAGGGGTACTGCGGAAGATGCTGCAAAAGGGCATCCACCCGCCGGTACCCGGCCCTTCCGGGGACGGTCAGAAGTTTACCGTACAGGGAAAAGGAGCGGAGACAGCGCAGGATCTTTCCTGTGGAGACGCCTTCATAATAGGGCGCGATCACGGAAGCCGCCCTGCGCGAGGGGTGCAGGTTCCGGGTGCGGACGGTGCGGACGGGGTCCAGGCCGTCCTCCTCAAGGAGTATGCGGTCAAACTCGCTCTCGACCTCCTCGTGGGAGACGGCGCCCTGCGCTGCGCACGCGATGACCGTTCCGTGGCAGGCCCGGTCCAGAGCGAAGTGGCAGAGCATGCCGCACAGGTAGGAATAATCGGACCTGCGCTTTCCCCGTTCGTCAAAAATGCGGGCGTAAGCAGGGAAGAGATCGAGGCCCGCCCTCTCATGCAGTGCATTTCCTGCCCGGTGCAGAACATGGTGAGAGAGCGGTTTATAGTAGTACAGAATGTCGGGCCCCTGCAGACCGAAGCTGAACAGGTCCATATCTGCGCCGGCGGCCTCTGCATGCCGTCCCGGCAGAGCCCGCAGCACGTCCCGTCCGAACCGGTCGTGAGCATAAGAAGCAGGCATCGCTGACCTCCTTGTTGCATCGTTTTTCTACTCCCTATCATACCCATATCTGCCTGCAGGCGCAAGGACGCCGGGCCGGATATCCCCCCTCAGGGGAGTCTCGAGGAGTGGCAGGTAAAGTAGACCGCCTGGCGCGAGAGACCGATGTCCCGAAGGAGCGTGAGGGCCTTTTCCAGATGTTCGTCGTCCATGTTGGCAAACGGATCGTCCAGGATCAGAAAGGGCTTCTCCTGCGGGTACATGGCGTCCAGCATGGCCATCCTCCGGCACAGTTCCAGCAGTTCCCGGGTGCCCGTGCTCAGGGAGGAAAACTCCCTGGGTACGCCGTCCATGCTGACGGAGACGGAGAGGGCCGCATCCGTAAAGATCCTTTCGGGATCGATGTCGGACAAGGTGCCGCAGTAACGCAGGAAAGCCTCGCGGAAAGGATCCATGCACCGCGCCGTCAGGGCGTCGTGCGCCTGCTTCAAATAGTCCGCCGTGCGCACAAGGGTGTCGTACTGCCCGCGCAGCGCGTCCATGCGCGTAAGGATGCGGGTTCTCTCCGCGGCGGCCTCCTCGCACTGCCGGAGCTGTCCGCGGGCTTCCTCGAGCCGGTCCGAAAGAAGCTGCAGACGGCGGCGGGATCCGGAGATCTCGTCCTCCATCCTCCGCAGCTGCCCGGAGAGCCTGTAGGGATCCGTATCGGAAGCGCCCGTATCTGCGCGCCGCGCCCTTTTGCGCAGAAGATCCACGTCGTGTTCCCGGCGGAAGTCCGCCAGGGCTCTGCGGGCCTTTTCCGCCGTCCCGTTTGCGGCGACCGCGCGGCCCCGCGATGTGTCTGTCAGAGAGGCGCGCAGGCGGGCTTTCTGCCGGGAAAGCAGCGCGGAGAGCTGCTCTTCCCTTTCGTAAAGCGCGCGCAGGCAGTCGCGCGTCTCCTGCTTCGGGCGCCGGGAAAACGTAAAGAGAGCCGCGCCTAAGGCGGCTGCGGCAAACAGCCCGGGAAGCAGGGGTGATGCAATGTCGAGGACGGCGGCGGCGGTCCCGAGGGCAGCCATAAGAACCGTCACACAGGCCCCCGCCAGGAGGGCGGTCCTTGCGGCCGCTTCTTCCTGCGATGCGTCATCGATCGCATGGCGCACCTTTGAGAGCGCTTTTCTCGTCCGGATATATTCTGCTTTTTGCGCATGGATTTTGTCCGTATGCTGCGTACTGTCTTCAACAGGCGCAGGGTCCAGGGCCTCGCCGGCCTCTCTGACGTGTCTGCGCAGCGAATCGTAGTGGTCCAGGAGAATGGCGGCCTCCCGGGCCCCCGCCTCGTCTGCCGAGCGCCTCAGGAGATCGTCGCGGTCCCTCTGCAGCTGCACAAGGGCGGCTTTCTCTTCGTCCAGCCGCGCCGCGCACTCCCGGACCGCTTCCGCAGCGGCCTCCGTGCAGGAAGCGCGCGCAGCCAGGGAATCCAGGGCGCTTTTGGCCCTGGCCAGTTCACCGGAAGGCCGGTCGGGGGAGAGACGCGCGATTTCCTTGCGGAGACGCTTTGCTGCGCCCTCATACTGTGTCAGGTCCTCCGCCCCGGGCGCCAGGCCGCTGATCCGCGCCTGTATGGAGGCAGTGGGATCCGGGGCCGCGCTCCCGGGAAAAAGCAGGGAGTCGGAGGTCACAAAATCCGTGCGCAGGAAGGAGGCGCGGTCTATTCCGAACAGCTCCTCCCCGATCCGCTCCGAGAAGTCCTCCGAAGCAAAGCCGGTCTGAAGGTCGTAGAGGCGGAAGGTGTCTTTGGCCGGGCTTGTGCCGAAGGTGCGCAGGATCCGGTAGGCCGTCCCGCGGTGGGCAAAAGTCAGGCTGCCTCCGCAGGTGCCGCCCTTCCAGGGCAGAAAGCGCGCGCGCTCCCGGGCGCTGTCCTTCCCCCTCTGGGGCAGGCCGTAGAACATGGAGAGGAGAAAGGCGCTCAGCGTGGTCTTTCCCCAGCCGTTTTCCTCCATGATGACCGTGATGTCGTCCTCGAAGCGGAGGCGGAAATCGCTCAGTCCGCCAAAATTCTCAATGTGGCAGGAGAGAAGCTTCATAACAATACCTCCTCTCCGTCAAGCGCGCGGAGGCCGCAGCGGATCACGGCGTCCGCCTCCTCCTGGGGAAGCGCGCTGTCGGCCAGGACGGCGCGCACGAATTCGCCCCGCAGGGACAGGTCGCCGAGATAGGCTTCCGGGTTCAGGGCGCTGTGAAGCCGGCTGACCAGTTCGAAATCACTGCACCGGGAGGCTCCCTCCTCGCACAGGATCCCGCGGGC
The DNA here is from genome assembly GCA_017405805.1 of Lachnospiraceae bacterium. GTDB lineage: Bacteria > Bacillota > Clostridia > Lachnospirales > Lachnospiraceae > CAG-791. The sequence continues at coordinate 28,189 of JAFQZU010000035.1, read as the reverse complement.
CGGGGTACAGTCCGGATCCGCCTCCCCCGTCAGCGTCATGCGGACCAGGTCCTGCCTGCCGCAGCCGCTTTTTTCCATGACGGCACGCATGCGGCGGGCGATCTCCCAGGTGTCCGTACAGCCGGTGCAGTCGGTCTCCAGGTCATGGATCCTGGACCCGGCAAAAGGAATAAAGCGGTGATCGAGCCCCCTTCCGGGCGTCACTTCAATGAGCATAAAGCCCTTGTCCCCGCACTCGTCGTAGCCGCGTCCCTCCAGGCATCCGGGGTATACGTAGACGCCCCTTCCGTCGATCCGCCCCTCCGCCGGCGCGTGGAGATGGCCGAGCGCCAGATAATCGATTCCCTTGCCTTTAAGGAGCGGCAGCGGGATGTGATCCGCGGAATCCTCCGCTCCCGCGCTGCCGGCGGTGACAGTGCCGTGCAGAAGGACGATGTTGACGGCGGAGGGAGAGAGGGAGAGCTGCCGCAGCGCGGGGATGGGGGACTGTCCGGTCCAGGAGAGTCCGGTGATCCGGACGGCGCTCCGGGGGTGACGGCGGCTGCGGAGGGTATAGCCGGTCCACTCCCTGCCGGCCAGGATAAGATTTTCGGGCGTCTCTTCCCCCTCAAAGAGAGGGCAGCGCGGATCGTGGTTGCCGCACAGGTAAAAGAACAGGACGCCGGGACTGCGCCGCACTGCCTGCTCCACGGCCCGGACCGCCTCGGGGCGGACGCTCTGCGTGTCGAAGATATCCCCGCATAGGAGGATCGCCTCCACGTCTTCGTCCCGGGCGTAATCGGTCATGCGGAGAAAAGTATGCAGGAGCCGCGCGCGGTGCCGCGCGGCCTGTTCCGGGCTGTAATGGGCCGTAAACTGCGAATCCAGATGGAGATCGCTGCAGTGGATCAGTTTCATTTATAAATAAACCTCTCAGAGTGGCTGCGGGAAATCGAATGTACATTCGATTTTTGACGTCAGTATAGCACAGACGGGCGGGCTGTGACAAGGAGGCGCCGGCAGGTGCGCACCCGCCAAAAGAAGGGGTGGAAAAACATGGCAGACAGATGGTATACTCAAAATAATTATGCACAGGACAGAGGTAAATGGATTTGAAGATTTCCGACACAGAACTGCAGGAATTTTATACGGATGACAGCGGTGCCTTTTCGGTCGGCAGGATCGCCCTGCAAAGCGGGGAGGACCTGGTGATCGAGGGAGTGGACGAACAGGGCAAGCGGTGCGGCTACTTCGTGATGCCGGCGAAGATGATCCTGGAGAGCCGGCGCGGGACGCCCTATCTTGCAAGGATCAGCAGGTACATGGAGTACGCGGACGAACATCCCTATTCCGGATGGTTTTCGCTCCCGCCCCTCGATCTGGAGGCGGACCGGCCGCTGCTGACCCAGACCCTGAAAAAGGCCATGGACAAAGGCGACCTGGTCACGGTCGGCGTCTCGGAGGAGGAATATCCGCTCTGCGGATTTGTGCGGAGCCTCGCCAGGGGCAAGGTCTCCATGGATCTCGTGGACCCGTCGACGGCACAGGAGGACGGCAGCTGCAGTTTTAAGGTAAAAGAGATCGAGTACATCGAGTATGGCAGCATAGACAACCGGCTTCTGCAGTATGCCTTTAACAGGGAAGACTGAGAAAGTAGAGAATGAAAAAGCTGAGTATTATAAAAAGAGCCGCAGCGGCGGCGGTCATAGTGCTCCTCGCCGCCGGGCAGGCGATGCATCCGATGGCGGCGGCCGACGACGCCCTCATTTCCGGGCAGACGGAGGAGGAACCGCAGGTCGGGGAAGAACTGCAGTCCGAAGAGGAACCGCAGGCCGGCGAGGAACCGCAGGCCGGGGAAGAACCGCAGGCCGAAGAGGAATCGCAGGTCGAGGAAGAACCGCAGGCCGAAGAGGAGCCGCAGTCCGAGGAGGAACCGCAGGCCGAGGAAGAACCGCAGACCGGGCAGGCGCCGCAGGTCGAAGAGAAACCGCAGGCTGAAGCGGAACCGCAGACCGGGGAGGAACCGCAGATCGAGGAGGAGCCGCAGACCGAGGAGGAACCGCAGGCCGAGGAGGAACCGCAGACCGGGGAGGAGCTGCAGGCCGAAGCGGAAGAAGGGCAGGAAAGAAGCTACGCCGGCGGGCCCGAAGACCTGCAGGCGGAGGAGATCGAGGAGGATGCGCTCGCCGATCCGGATACGCTTTTTGCCGAATACGTGCAGCAGCAGCTGTACGGCGTGCGCAGGCGCAGACTCCTGGCCAGCGCCTCGAGAAAACTGTCCGGTCTCAGCCTCTATGTGTACGGGGCGATGCGCTCCGAGATCTCGGCCATCGCGAACGGGACCCTGGATTCGTCCAGGATCACGATCCCGATCGGGGATTATCTGAGCGAGTGTGAGCAGACCGTCTTTACAGCGGAGGACCTGGGCCTTGCGCAGGAGGAGCTCGTAAAGGACGGGGCCGTCACGTCGGCGGCCAAGGCGGCGGTCTACTCCAAAATGGGCTGGAACCACAAACTGGTCGTGACGGCGCTTCTGGCGGACTCCCCCTATGAGTTCTACTGGTACGACAAAACAGCCAGCTTCCTGTACGGAAACTTTTCTGTCGGATACAAAAAATACGCGAGCGGGGAGATCCGGATCACGGTCTCGGACAAGACCGGGGACGCGGACAACAGCGTGACGCTCTATCTCCCCGTGGCGAAGGCGTACGCGGCCGATCCGTCTGTATACGACGAGGATCTGGCGGAATACGGCGTGTCCATGTACACGAAGCTGGACACGGAGAAGACGAAGGCGGCCTCCGTGGCGGCGCAGAACGCCAGAGCGATCGTGGACGAGTCCGCAGACCTGCCGGATCTGGCGAGGCTGGAGTACTACCGGTCCGAGATCTGCGATGCGGTGGAATACGATTACGAAGCGCTGGAAAACGATACGCCCTACGGCGATCCCTGGCAGATCATCAGCGTCTTCGACGGGAATGACGCGACCAATGTAGTCTGCGAGGGCTACTCCAAGGCTTTCCAGTACCTGTGCGACCTGACCAACTTCCGGTCGGACATCCGGTGCCTGAGCGCAACGGGCGAGATGCACGGCGGGACCGGCGCCGGCTCCAAGCACATGTGGAACGTGGTGCAGATGCCGGACGGCGAGAATTACCTGGCGGACCTGACCAACTGCGATTCCGGCACGATCGGCGCCCCGGCCAAGCTCTTTCTGGCGGGCGCGGATTCCTACGACAGGACCTATACCTTCAAATTCCTGAATTCCAGGATCACATATGAATTTGACAGCGATTCGACGGCAGTGTACGGAGCGGAGGACCTGTTCTTCGCGGATCACGCCGCCCATCAGAACCACCTGTGCACGGGGGAGCCGCGGCTCATCTGGAATGAGGACGGCACTGCCTGCGAGGTGGAATATGAGTGCGGACTGTGCGGCGAAAAAGTGCGGGAAGCGTGCACGATCACTTCGGCGGTCACGCGTGAGCCGGGCTGTTACGAGGATGGAGAGGAGACCGTGACGGCCTCCTTTTCCGTAAGGATAAGAGACAGGGGACAGAACTCCTGGACAGCCGGGGACGAGCCTGTCTATACGGAGCAGGTCTATGCGGGGACATCCGCGGCGGCGCTCGCCGCGCATCACCGGGACGAAGCCGCGGACGGACAGTGCGACGTGTGCGGAAGAGCCGTCCGGCACCTGACGCTGCGCGCCGTGTCCGCGGAGGAGGACGGCATCGTACTTTCCGGCGCGGGGATCTACGGACTGGCCGACGACGGGTCGCCGGAAAAGACCGCGCAGGTGGAGGCGCCCGACGTGGAGGGCAGCCGGTTCGCGGGCTGGTTTGACGAGGACGGGAGCCTTGTGGGATCGTCCGGGGCGCTGTCGCTGGACGTCCTTGAGGACAGGACCCTTCTCGCGCTCTATGAACCGGTCCGGACGGTGACCGTACAGATCGCGGGAAAATGCACCGCCTACACCGCGGAGGCGGATGCGGAACCGGCTGAGACCGCGATCGAAAAGGAAGGGTCGGTAAGCTGCGCCGAGGGAGCCGCGGTGACGCTGCGGTACAGCGGCGGGGAAGCGTTTGCCGGCTGGTACACGGATGAAGGAGAGCTTCTCTCTTCCGGGGAGGAATATGTCTTCACGGCGGTGCGCTCCCTTAGGATCACGGCACGTACAGGCGCACAGGGACAGGACCTGCGGCGCGTTTTTTTTCTGAACGGGGCGGGACAGATCATAAGCAGTCAGGACTGCTCCCCGTCCTCCATGCCGGTCTACCCGGACGTCCCTGTCCGGGAGGGGTATGACGCGGCGGGCTGGAGCATTGACGAGGCGGCCATGAGAGCCCTCCTTTCGGAGGGGGGCGGCGCACCGGTCACAGTGGAGCCGGTCTACGTGCCCCGGGAGGATATGTATACGATCACTGCCTCCGCGCTGACGCCCGGGGGACTTTCGGACGTGACGCGGCAGTATGCGGCGGGACCGCGGACCGAGGCGGTCCTGGACGCTGACGCGCTGGCGGAGGAAGGCGGGATCTCCGGACGCGGTTTTGACGGATGGTACGTGACGGACCCGGAGGGGAAGGAAGTCCTTCTTGCGACGCGCAAAGAGGCGGCGCTCTCCTGCGGCAGCGCGCTCCGCGTGACGGCGCGCTTCGGAGAGACCGGCGGGGAGGACATTCCGCAGGTTCCGGTGTCCGCGCTCACGGAGTGCCATGCGGGATCCGGTTCGGGTGCGGACCGGGCGGTTCTATGGTATAACAGTGATGTCCCGGAAGGATATGAAGTCCTGGAGATCGGGGTGCGCTTCTGCACGGATACGGAGTATTCCTGCGCCGGGGATGCGCTGGCGGCGCTCGTACAGGACGATTCCCCTTTTGGCGCGATGCGGATGAACGCGCCCGGAAGCCGCAATATGCTTATCGCAAAGCTGATCCCGGAGGGCGGGACCGTATGGAGCATAGGGTATATCACGGCGAGGGACGGCAGCGGCCGGATCCGGACATGGTATTCGGGCATGCACGCGTACACCCCGGCCTGAGCGGGCAGCGGCCGGCCGGATCAGGAAAGGGAGGCCAGATATGACGACGGTTCTTGCGGCGCTCCTGTCGGCCGCGGTGATCGCGCTCCTTATGGCAGTGCTTCTCATTCAGAACGGGAAGCTGGAAAAGGAGAAACGGACCCGCAGGCAGGTTTCGGAGGCGGATGAAAAGATGAGGAAAGACAGGCTGATCAGGAAGCATTTCGTCTTCAGCGGCATGGTGCAGGGCGTCGGCTTCCGCTACCGCGCAAGGCACGCGGCAGAGCTCCTCGACGTGACCGGCTGGGTGGAGAATATGCCGGACGGCACCGTCGAGATGGAGGTCCAGGGGAGGCCCGGGGACATCGAGGGCGTGCTCCGCGCGCTGGAGGAGGGCAGATGGATCCGGATCGAGCATCTGGAGAGCCGGATCGTTCCCATAGAGGAGGACGAGCGGCGTTTTTACGTGAAAGGATATTGACGGTCTTATGGAAGCAAGTCTCAGTACACTGTGCTATCTGGAGCGGGACGGACGCTACCTGATGCTGCACAGGGTGGTCAAGAAAAACGATGTCAACAAGGACAAGTGGATCGGCGTGGGCGGCCATTTCGAGAAGGACGAGAGCCCGGAGGAGTGCCTTCTGCGCGAAGTCAGGGAGGAGACGGGCTACACGCTGCGCAGCTTCCGCTTCCGGGGGATCGTGACCTTCGTCTCCGGCGACGGCGTCACGGAGTATATGCACCTGTTTACGTCGGATGATTTTGCCGGGGAGCCGGTGCCCTGCGACGAGGGCGTGCTGGAATGGGTCGACATCGATAAGATCATGGAGCTGAATATCTGGGAGGGGGACAAGGTGTTTTTCAGGCTGATCGACCGGGACGAGCCCTTTTTTTCCCTCAAGCTGGTCTACGACGGGAACGGCGGGCTGACGGACGTGGCCCTGAACGGGAGAAAGCTGGACCGGGAAGCGGTGCGGGCGATCCTGCGCGAAAAAAAATCCTGAGCGCTTCAATTTGAAGCGGCAGTAAGGTATACTGAGGAAAAACCGAGCAATTGGAGAGAATACGGATGAAGACAGGTTATTGGAAAAAGATCACAGCGCTCCTGTGCGCGGCAGCGCTCATTCTTCCCGGCTGCGGGGCAAAGGCCAAGGAGGAGGCGCCCGCGCAGGAGACGGCGCAGCCTGCGGCAGAGGAGCAGGGGACCCAGGACGCGGCCGCGGCCCAGGACGCCGCCGCACAGGCGGAAAGCACGGAGGAAAAGCCGGAGCAGGAGCCTGTGAAGGTGCGTCATGAGGACGGTTACTACTACATCGGGATCCTGCAGCAGGCGGACCACGAATCCCTCACCAGGGCGGTCGAGGGCTTCATGGCCGGCATGGAGGAGTACTACGATGAAAACGTGGTCTTCGACTACCGGACGGCGGACGGCACCAGGGAGGACTGTGACAGGATCGTCAAGACCTTTATCTCCGACAAGGACGACATGATCATCGTGGCCGGCACGAGAGCCCTCGAGAGCGCGGCCGACGCCACGACGACCATTCCGATCATCGGGCTCGCCGTCACGGACTTCATCATGTGCGGCGCGGTGAGCTCCTACAGCGAACCGGACAGGAACGTCACCGGGATCTCGGATCTTCCGCCCATGCAGACCACCAAGGAGGTCCTGGAGAGCTTCGTGCCCGAGGGCGGGAAGGTCGGCTTCGTCCTTAGCTCGGACGAGGTGAATTCCGCCTTCCAGTGCGGCTTCGTGGAGGAATATCTGACCGAAGACGGCGTCTCTTACGGCGAGTATCTTGTCGACAGCGACGCCGCTGTGGAGGAGGTGCTCCGCAAGGCTTCCGCCGAGTGCAGCGTCCTCTATCTCCCCGCGGACAACCGGCTGGCCGTGCACATGGACCTCGTCAAAAAAGTCTCCCTCGAGACAAAGGTCCCCGTCATGACCTCCGATGAGTGGATGTGCAGGAACGGCGGTCTCATCACCGTCACCATCGACATGGACGTCCTGGGCAGGCGCGCTTCGGAGATGGCATACAACATTCTGGAATATGCCTGGATGGCCAAGCTCGACGACGACGAGTACGACGACCGCGGCGACATCACCATGATGTCCGTGGACCGCGTCCGCGACACCATGGCCGTCAAGTACAACCCCGAGATGGCGGATGCCCTGGGCTGGACCAACAGCGAGGGGTACGCCGCGGTAGAGATGCCCGAATCGTATGAGGAGGCGGCGCCGGAGGAGGAGACTTCAGAGGAGACGTCTGAGGAGACGACGGCGGACGAAGCGGCAGCGGAGGAGAACGGATGAGACTGCTTCTGGCGGAAGACGAACCGGCCATGTCGGAGGCCGTGGTCGATATACTTACCTATCACCGCTATCAGGTGGATCCCGTCTTCGACGGGCAGGAGGCGCTGGACTACATTCACGCCGGGCAGTATGACGGGATCATTCTGGACATTATGATGCCGCGCATGAGCGGGCTGGAAGTCCTGACCCGCATCAGGAGAGAGGGCAACAGCACGCCGGTGCTCCTCCTTACGGCCAAGGCCGAGGTGGAGGACCGGATCCAGGGTCTGGACGCGGGGGCGGACGACTATCTGCCCAAGCCCTTCGCCATGGGGGAGCTGCTCGCGAGGGTGCGCGCCATGCTCAGAAGGCGGGAGGAGTTCAGACCGGACGTCATGTCCTTCGCGGATCTGTCACTGAACACCGGGACGGGCGAACTGTCCTGCGGGGACAGAAAAGTGGTGCTCCCCAAGGTGGAATATCAGATGATGGAAGCGCTCATGATCAACCAGGGGATCTATCTCTCCACGGACGATCTTCTGGAGAAGGTGTGGGGATACGACACGGAATCGGAGGCAGGCGCGGTCTGGGTGTACGTCTCTTATCTCAGAAAAAGGATCGCCGCCGTCGGATCCCGCGTCACCATCAAGGCGCGGCGGGGCATCGGATACTCGCTGGTGGATGAGAAAAAATGACAAAGACGCTGCAGAAAAAATTCGTGCGCACTGCCATGATCGCGGTGACGCTGCTGATCGTCCTGATGATCGGCGCCATCAATCTGATGAACGCGTGGTCGGTCTGGAACGGCGCTGCGAATATGGCGCAGATGCTGGCCATGAGCGGCGGCGTGCCGCGGCATTTTGACGAAGAGGAAAGAGGAGAATACGGCGATGAGGACCGTCTCGGCAGAAAAGGCCGGGACGGCTTTTCCATGGACAGCGCCATGGCGGAGCGTTTTTTCCTGGTGCGCTTTAACGAGGACGGCGAGATCGAGAGAACGGATATCGGCCAGATCTATTCCGTCACGGCGGATGAGGCCAGGGAGTACGCGCAGTCGGTCTGCGGCGGGAACAGGGAAACAGGGTACAGGGACGGATTTCTCTATGTGATCCGCAAAGTGCCGCAGGAGGATCATTTCGATCCCTTCGCGGGGGCGGCTTACGCTGAATATGGCGAGGAGGAAAACGAGGAGGAACAGGACACGGTCGTGGTCTTCCTCGATATCACCGGGCGGATCAGCGACATGGTCTCGGTGCTTGGCATCTCCGCCGCCATCGCGACGGGCGCCTGGGTCCTGATGCTCCTGTTCGTGATCATGCTCTCGCGGCGGGCCATCGCCCCCATCGCGGCCAATATGGAGAGGCAGAAGCAGTTCGTCACCAACGCGGGACACGAGCTGAAGACGCCGCTCGCCATCATCCTCGCCAACACGGACGCCCTGGAACTGTACACGGGGGAGAGCAAGTGGACCCGCAATATCCGGACCCAGACGCAGCGCCTGAGCGGCCTCATGCAGAATCTGCTCACGCTCTCGAGAATGGACGAGATCGGGTATGAACTGGCAGTCGCACCGGTGGACCTGACGTCGCTGGTAAGGGAAAAGATCCAGGAATTCTCCCAGCCCGCCGGGGCAAAGGGAATCGCGGTCGTGCAGGAGCTGGAGGAGGTTACGGTGCAGGGGCACAGGGATACGCTGGCCCAGCTGGCGGCGATCCTTATGGACAATGCGGTGAAGTACACGCCGGAGGGCGGAACGATCTGCGTAAAAGTCTGCAGGTCCGAGGGAAAAGGGCTGCTCATACAGCGCAATACCGTCAGGCGGGAGGAAGCGGAGGAGGATCCGGAGAGACTCTTTGACCGCTTCTACAGGCAGGACAAGGCGAGAACGCAAAAAAAAGGCGGATACGGGATCGGCCTGAGCGCAGCCAGGGCCATCGCGGAGGCCAACCGCGGTTCCATCAGCGCGGCGTACGCTATGTACGAAGAAGAGTACAATATTGTTTTTACGGTGCAGTTAGTGATATAATATATTGTCTGTTTAAGTACGACAGCCGGTTACAAATACTATAACCCGGTCAGAGGGCATGAAGTTAGAAAAAGCAGTAGAGATAATAGAGGGACCGCATATGATGCGGTATCATGCCGTTTTTCTGGTCAATGAGACTTAGCGTAGTCTGAGACTTCATGACATTCTTTTTTAACTTGATTAGGAGGTTTCAGAATGAATAACAATTCATCTAAAGCAGACATTCTGCGTGCGGTCATTCTTTCCCGATACAAGAGTGTGAGGCAGTTCGCGGTCCAGATGAATATCCCTTACAGCACGCTCGTCACCGCCCTCGAGAGAGGGATCGAGGGAATGGCCTACAGTACAGTGATCCGGATCTGCGAGGCGCTGATGCTCAATCCGGTTGATTTTACGCCCCTTGAGGACGGGGATGAACTCTCCGCGCAGATCACGACCAAGAAGGTGATGGGCAAATTCAACCTCCTTAACAAAGCCGGCCGCAGGAAAGTCATGGACATTCTGGACGACTACACGAAAAATCCTCTCTACGTAAAAGAGGACGCAGCAAGGGAGCAAGGTGACGACAATGCAGTATGATTATCTGATCGTGGGAGCGGGTCTGTTCGGATCCGTTTTCGCATATGAAATGAAAAAAGCAGGCAGAACCTGCATGGTCATCGACCGCAGAGACCACATCGCCGGCAATATCTATACGGAAGACGTGAACGGCATTCATGTGCACCGCTACGGCGCCCATATTTTCCACACATCGGACACGGAAGTCTGGGAGTATGTGCAGCAGTTCGCCCGCTTCAACAATTTTGTCAACAGCCCGGTGGCCAGGTACGGGAAGGAACTCTATAACCTTCCTTTTAATATGAACACCTTCAGCCGGATGTGGGGGATCCAGACGCCCGCGGAGGCAATGGAGATCATCGAGCGGCAGCGCGCGGAAGCGAAGGTCGAGAATCCGCAGAACCTCGAGGAACAGGCCCTCTCTCTGGTGGGCAGGGACGTTTACGAGAAGCTGATCAAGGGCTACACCGAGAAGCAGTGGGGCAGGGACTGCACGGAGCTTCCCGCCTTCATCATCAAGCGTCTCCCGCTCCGCTTCATCTATGACAACAATTATTTCAACGATCCGTACCAGGGCATCCCGGTCGGCGGCTACACGAAGATCGTGGAAAAGATGCTGGAGGGCACGCCCGTAAAGCTCGGCGTGGATTTCCGGAAGGCCGTGCGGGAGGAGGAAGGCGCCGGATTCGTCATGGGAGACGACCGGTTCGCGAAAGTCCTTTACACCGGGATGATCGACGAGTTTTTTGACGAGTGCTACGGGCCCCTGGAGTACAGGTCCCTCCGCTTCGAGACGGAAGAGCTTCCGGAGGTGGACAATTACCAGGGCAACGCCGTCGTCAACTACACGGAGCGCGAGGTCCCCTTCACCAGGATCATCGAGCACAAGTATTTCGAGTTCGGAAAGGACTCTGAGACCGGCGAGCCCATTAAAGGCACCGTGATCACGAGGGAATATCCGGCGGCGTGGGAGAAGGGCATGGAGCCCTACTATCCCGTGAACAACGACAGGAACGACGCGGTCTACGAGAAGTACAGGAGCCTGGCCGAAAAGAAGCGCAGCGTGATCTTCGGCGGCCGCCTCGGCATGTACCGCTACTACGATATGGACAAAGTGATCCGCGCCGCGCTGGACACGGTGAAGGAAGAGCTTGGCTGAGATCCTTACGGGGAAGACCTCACAAAGAAGAACTTACGGGGGAGGCGCGGGACGCCTCCCTTTTTTCAGGAATCGCTTGACGGCGGAATTGTTTTATGATAGCTTATTGTTTGAGATTGTGACAGGTCTTTTTTTTATGCTCCAAAATGGGGCCTGCCACTGGAAAGAATCGGGAGCGGAGGGAAAAATAATGCGTACAAGAATTACATTATCCTGCACGGAGTGCAAACAGCGCAACTACAATACCACAAAGGACAAGAAGGCTCATCCGGAAAGGCTTGAGATCAAGAAGTACTGCAGATTCTGCAGAAAGCACACGCCTCATAAAGAGACCAAGTAATAAGGAGATCTTATGGACAAGAAGGAGAAGACGGCCGGTGAATCGAGGCTTAGTCGCTTCTTTAAGGGCGTTAAGACCGAGTTTCACAAGATCATCTGGCCTGACAGAGATACACTGCTCAAGCAGCTGTTAGCGGTGCTGTGTGTGACGGCTGTAGTGGCGATCCTGATCGCGATCATCGACTTTGGCGCACAGAATCTGATCGACTGGCTGACGACTGTCGGCGCAGCCTGAACAATGCGTGGAGCGGATGAGGTGAATAAATGGCAGATATGAGAGCAGAGTCCCGCGGAGGCGTACGCGTCAAAAGAGGCGTGCTTCCGGGTGTCCGTGAGATCAAAAGACCCGACTTCACAAAGAAGGCGGCCGAGGTCGAGAGCGCGGATGCGGAGCGCACACTGATGCAGGACGAGGATATAGATGCCGTGCAGGCGGCAGCTGTGGAAGAATCCCTGGCGGCCCAGGAAGAGGGCGCGGAAGGGGATCAGCTCGACGAGAGTGCGATCAGCGACGAGCCCCGCTGGTACGTGGCACACACGTATTCGGGCTACGAGAACAAGGTCAAGATCAACATCGAAAAGACCATCGAGAACAGGCATCTCGAGGACCAGATCTTCGAGGTGAGAGTTCCCATGCAGGACGTGGTGGAAGTCAGGGACGGCGTCAGGAAGACCGTTTCCAAAAAGCTTTTCCCGGGTTATGTCCTGGTCAACATGGTCATGAACGACGACACCTGGTATGTGGTCCGCAACACGAGGGGCGTGACCGGTTTTGTCGGACCTGAGAGCAAGCCGGTTCCGCTGACGGAAGCGGAGATGAAGCCGCTCGGCATCCAGACGAAGAACATCACCGTCGACTTCGAAGTGGGCGACATGGTCACGGTCGTGGCCGGCGTGTGGAAGGATACCAAGGGCCTCGTGCAGAAGATCGACTTCGGCAAACAGACGACCACGATCAAGGTGGAGCTGTTCGGAGGCGATATCCCGGTAGAGATCAGCTTCGCGGAAGTGAGGCGCCTCTCCTGAGGAAGACTTCGGAGCAGAAGATCGGAGCATTACACTGGTACATGGAGACCGGCGCGCTGAGCAAAGGTCCTTTGTATAGAGAAGGCAGTCATGGCGGCTGCCGTAAGAAGTGGGAGCAGCAAAGTCTGCGCAAGATACCACAAAGGAGGAAATATGGCAAAGAAAGTAACTGGTTATGTCAAATTACAGATTCCCGCCGGCAAAGCGACCCCCGCTCCCCCGGTAGGACCGGCGCTCGGACAGCACGGTGTCAACATCGTTGAGTTCACCAAGCAGTTCAACGCCAAGACGGCACAGGAAGGCGATACCATCATTCCTGTCGTCATCACTGTTTATTCCGACAGATCCTTCAGCTTCATCACGAAGACTCCGCCCGCAGCGGTTCTTCTGAAGAAGGCAGCAAACCTGCAGAAGGCTTCCGGTGTTCCGAACAAGGAGAAGGTCGGTTCCGTTACGAAGGACCAGATCCGCGAGATCGCCGAGAAGAAGATGCCCGATCTCAACGCAGCTTCTCTCGAAGCGGCAATGAGCATGATCGAAGGCACCGCCAGAAGCATGGGTATCACGGTCACAGAGTAACAGCTGCACTGAAGGAGGAAGAATACTATGAAGCACGGTAAGAAGTATGTTGAGGCAGCAAAGCTCGTTGACCGCTCTGTTGTCTATGAGCCCGCTGATGCGATCGCTCTTGTCAAGAAGACAGCCACTGCCAAATTCGACGAGACCGTCGAACTGCACATCCGCACCAGCTGCGACGGCCGTCACGCCGACCAGCAGATCCGCGGTGCGGTCGTCCTGCCCGCAGGCACAGGCCGTTCCGTCAGAGTCCTTGTTTTCGCCAAGGGCGCGAAGCTGGATGAGGCACAGGCTGCAGGCGCCGATTATGTAGGCGGACAGGAGCTCCTTCCCAAGATCCAGAACGAAGGATGGCTTGATTTTGACGTAGTCGTCGCTACACCCGACATGATGAGCGTTGTCGGCCGTCTGGGCCGTATCCTTGGTCCCAAGGGCCTGATGCCCAACCCCAAGGCCGGTACCGTCACCATGGACGTCGCGAAGGCGATCGCGGACATCAAAGCAGGTAAGATCGAGTACAGACTGGACAAGGCCAACATCATCCACTGCCCGATCGGCAAGGTTTCCTTCACGGAAGAGCAGCTGATGCAGAACTACGACGCACTGATGGGCGCGATCGTAAAGGCTAAGCCCGCTGCTGTCAAGGGCCAGTATCTGAAGAGCATTTCCATGGCTACCACCATGGGCCCCGGCGTGAAGATCGTGGCTAACCGCTATTGATCCGCACAACCAAAATGAAGTGAGATGGGCTGTCGCACTAAGGATTAATTCTTATTAATTCATAGGGCGGCGGCCCATATTTTAATTTCTGTCCGTTTCGTCCGCTTGTTATTTGGTTGGATTTGGTCTTTGGGAACTTGTGAGCGGATAAGGATTGATTTGTCATCAGTTTTGTCCGCCATAAACAGAGCCGGAGGCTTTGATTACATCTTGTCAGGGCGGACGAAAAACGAGTTATTCGCTCGTATATCTGCTCTACAGCAAGTTTTTTGAAAAAACACGAGAAATTTGAGCGGATGTATCAATTAATAGCAGATTATTCGTCCGCTCAACGAACCGGCGCCATGTACGCACACACCTCGGCGAGCCGGCTGGGACATTTTACAAGGAGGAAGGCATGAGGAAAATGCCATACAAGATAGCTGTACTGCTCCTTTTGGCAGCTGTGGCGGCGGGCGGCGCCGCCTGCGGCGGCGCCGAAGAGCCCGCGCCCGCGGAAGAAACCGCGCCGGAGCCCGCTCCCGCGGAAGAAACCGCACCGGAGCCGGCAAAAGAGCCCGCGCCCGCGGAAGAAACCGCACCGGAGTTGGCCGAAGAGCCCGCTCCAGAGCCTGCCGCAGAAGAGCCGGCCGCACCTGCTCCTGCAGAAGAGCCGGCCGCACAGCCGGCGGAACCCGCCCCTGCAGAAGAGCCCACGCCCGAAGCCCTCCTCTCTGTCACCGGCAAATCCATGAGCGATTCAGACGGCAAAATAGTCGGCCGGGACGTCGAGCCCGCATCGCCTGACACCCTTTCCATCGTCTTCGCGGGCGATATCATCTTTGACCGATACCAGAATCCCGGAGCGGCAAGGGCGTACGACGAGGGGATCAGAGCCTGTTTTGACGAGGAGGCGCTGGAGATCATGGACAGCGCCGACCTGTTCGTGATCAATAATGAGTTTCCCTACACGGACGGCGGTTCCCCGCTTCCCGACAAAAAGTTTACGTTTCGCTGCAGCCCGTGGACGGCGGAGTGGATGAAGGACCTGAACGCGGACCTGATCTGCCTGGCCAATAATCATATTTATGATTACGGCTACGAGGGCGTGATGGATACCTTCGATACGCTCGACGAGGCAGGCCTTCCTTACATCGGCGCCGGGAGAGACCTCGAGGACGCCGAAAAGACCGCCTACTTCAGGGCAAACGGCATGTCGGTGGCCATCCTGAACGCGACCACCATCGAGCGCTATGAAAATCCTGACACCAAAGGGGCGGAAGAAGATGCGCCCGGGGTCTTCCGGTGCCTGGACGCCTCGCGCCTTTGCGAAAAGATCGAAGAGGCGAAGGAGCACGCGGACGTCGTGATCGTGTTTGACCACTGGGGGACGGAGCTCATGGAAACGGCGGATTCCATGCAGGTGGAGCAGGCGCAGGAGCTGTCGGACGCCGGGGCGGACCTGGTGATCGGCGCGCATCCCCACTGCCTGCAGAACATTGAATATTTCGGGGACGTCCCCGTCTTCTACAGCCTGGGCAATTACTTTTTCAGCGCGGCCACCCGGGACAACGGCGTCCTGCGGGTCACGCTGGATACGAAAAAAGGAGAGATCGCGGCGCTCCAGTTCATCCCCAATGCAGCAGCGCCAGGGTGTATATACACTGGACGGAGACGAGAAGGAGCGGGTCCTCGACGCCATGCGCGCCGTATCTCCGGGCGTGGAGATCGACGAGGACGGATATTTTTGGAAGAGCGGGGAAGAATGATTCGCAAAAAGAGAAATCTTCTCTTGACAGACGCACACATAAATGATAATTTATTTTAGGTTAAAGACCAGACCGAAGACAGCAGGTGCCCGCAAGGCGTAACGTATACTACCTGCCGAGGATGTGGTTCATCGATTGATGATTATCCCTGTCTTCACGTGATCATTCACATGGCGGCAGGGTTTTTTCGATCCTCCACTTCGGTTCAATCTGCAAGGAGGTAAGGAAATGGCAAAAGTTGAATTGAAACAGCCCGTCGTAGAAGAGATCTCTTCCGTGATCGACGGCGCGCAGTCCGCGATCCTCGTGGATCACAGAGGACTGACAGTTCAGCAGGATACCGAGCTCCGCAAACAGCTCCGTGAAGCCGGCGTCGCATACAAAGTGTACAAGAACACCATGATGCGCTTCGCCTTCAAGGGAACTGACTGCGAAGGTCTCTCCGATCTGCTGAACGGTCCCAGTGCTCTGGCTGTGTCCAAGGACGACGCCACTGCTCCTGCCAGAATTCTCTGCGAGTTCGCAAAGAACGCGAAGAAGCTTGAGATCAAGGGCGGCGTAGTGGAAGGCAAAGTGATGACCGTCGAAGAGCTGGAAGGTGTCTCCAAGATCCCGTCCAGAGAGGTGCTCATCTCCAAGCTGCTCGGAAGCTGGAATGCACCGATCGCAAACTTCGCACGCGTTATCAAGCAGATCGCGGAGAAGGACGGCGAGGCTGCTCCCGCAGCCGAAGCAGCGGCAGAATAATCAGGACTGCCGACGGTAAGTACTACTTATTGAAAAAATTACCCTATTTTAACGGAGGAAAAGAAAATGGCAAAGTTTACACCCGCAGAGATCATTGATGCGATCAAAGAGATGACAGTCCTTGAGCTCAACGAGCTGGTCAAGGCTTGTGAAGAAGAGTTCGGCGTTTCCGCAGCAGCAGGTGTCGCTGTTGTCGCCGGCCCCGCAGCAGCAGCTGAGGAAGAGAAGACTGAGTTTGACGTTGAGCTGACCAGCTTCGGCGCACAGAAGATCAAAGTTATCAAGGTTATCCGTGAGATCACCGGCCTTGGCCTGAAGGAAGCCAAGGAGCTCGTTGAGGGCGCTCCGAAGGTGATCAAGGAAGCCGTTACCAAGGAAGAGGCTGAGCAGATCAAGGCTAAGGTTGAGGAGCAGGGAGCTACCATCACCATCAAATAATCTTCCCGGATTTCTTTTTAAACTTTCTAGGCCCGGCCGTGCAGAGCGGCCGGGTTCTTTCGTCAATATCGACAAATTTGTATCAAATAATTATAATATCCCGACAAAATAGATTGTTGACGATAGAATACCCCGGTGCTATAATATTAAACGCATCTTTTTCGGATGTGGTCTTTTTTGCTGTGCAATAATATCAAAAAAGACAAAAGTGTTACGTTTCTAATACGACTTTATGCGAAAACGGGGTGAGCAGATGGAAAAATACAGGATGCATCCGACAGGCGAAGGCAAGAACGTGCGCATGAGCTATCAGCGCCAGAAGGAAGTTCTGCCGATGCCTGATCTGATCGAGGTCCAGACCGATTCGTACAAGTGGTTCCTGGAAAAGGGACTGCAGGAAGTCTTTGACGACATTTCGCCCATCGAGGACTTCAGCGGACGTCTCAGCCTCTCCTTTATCAGCTACAGGCTCAATATGGAGAAGATCAAGTACACGATTGAGAAGTGCAAGGAGAGGGATGCAACCTACGCCGTGCCGCTCAATGTCACGGTGCGTCTTTTTGACAAGGAAAACATCGTACCGCCCAGGGATCAGGAGATCTTTATGGGCGATCTGCCGCTGATGACCCGCACGGGAACCTTCGTGATCAACGGTGCTGAGCGAGTGATCGTCAGCCAGCTGGTCCGTTCCCCCGGCATTTACTACAATATCGACAAGGACAAATTCGGAAAGAAGCTCTATTCCTGCACGGTGATCCCCAACAGAGGCGCCTGGCTGGAGTATGAGACGGACGCAAACGACGTATTCTACGTCAGAGTGGACCGCACCAGAAAGGTGCCGGTCACCGTTCTGATCAGAGCGCTCGGCGTGGGCACCAACGAAGAGATCCTGGAACTGTTCGGCGACGAGCCCAAGATCCAGGCGTGCTTCGCAAAGGATCCTTCCTCCGATTTCGAGACGGGCCTGAAGGAACTCTACAAGAAGATCCGTCCCGGCGAGATGGTCTCCGTGGAAAGCGCGGACAGCCTGATCAACTCCATGTTCTTCGATTCCCGCCGCTATGACCTGGCCAAGGTGGGACGCTACAAATTCAACAAGAAGCTGGCCCTCCGCAACCGGATCACCGGCCATGAGCTGGCGGAAGACGTCGTGGACGAGGCGAACGGAGAGATCCTGGGAAGCGCCGGCGAGATCGTGACCCGCGAGATGGCGGACCTGATCCAGAACAGTGCCGTTCCGGCCGTCTGGGTGCGCGCTGAGGACCGCAACGTCAAGGTGCTCTCGAACCTGATGGTCGATATCACGCACTACGTGGACTGCGTTCCGGAGGAACTGGGCATCACGGAGATGGTCTATTATCCCGCTCTGCGCGAGATCCTGATCGAGTATCAGGACAACGAGGATCCCGAGGCGCTCGCCGAGGCGCTGCGCAGAAGCGTACATGAGCTGATCCCCAAGCATATTACCAAAGAGGACATCATTGCCTCCATCAACTACAATATGCATCTGGAGTACGAGATCGGCAACGAGGACGACATCGACCACCTGGGCAACCGCCGTATCCGCAGCGTAGGCGAGCTGCTCCAGAACCAGTACAGGATCGGCCTCTCCAGGATGGAAAGAGTCGTGCGCGAGCGCATGACCACATACGACAAGTCGGAGGAGATCTCTCCCCAGAGCCTGATCAACATCAAGCCGGTCCAGGCCGCGGTGAAAGAGTTCTTCGGATCTTCCCAGCTGTCCCAGTTCATGGACCAGAACAACCCGCTGGGCGAGCTGACTCACAAGCGCCGTCTGAGCGCACTGGGCCCCGGCGGTCTGTCCAGAGACCGCGCAGGATTCGAGGTGCGTGACGTTCATTACACGCACTACGGAAGAATGTGCCCCATTGAGACGCCCGAAGGTCCCAACATCGGTCTGATCAACTCCCTGGCAAGCTATGCCCGCATCAACGAGTATGGCTTTATCGAGGCACCCTACAGAAAGGTCGACCGGTCCGATCCGGCCAACCCGAGGGTCACGGACGAGGTCGTATACATGACCGCGGACGAAGAGGATAATTACCACGTCGCGCAGGCGAATACGCCGCTCGACGAGAACGGATATTTTGTCGAGAAGAACGTATCCGGCCGTTACAGGACCGAGACGTCTTCCTATAGAAAGACAGAGTTTGAATATATGGACGTGTCGCCGAGAATGGTCTTCTCCGTGGCGACGTCCCTGGTTCCTTTCCTGCAGAACGACGACGCGAACCGCGCCCTGATGGGTTCCAACATGCAGAGGCAGGCAGTTCCGCTTCTGACCACGGAAGCGCCGGTCGTCGGAACGGGCATGGAAGTGAAGGCGGCGAGGGACTCCGGCGTCTGCGTGATCGCGGACAACGCCGGCGTGGTCGAGTACGTCGACTCCAACCTGATCCGGATCCGCCGCGACGACGGCGGCAAGGACGAGTACCACCTGTCCAAGTTCGAGCGAAGCAACCAGAGCAACTGCTACAACCAGAAGCCGATCGTCTTCAACGGCGAGCGCATCGCACAGGGACAGATCATCGCGGACGGCCCTTCCACCGCCAACGGCGAGCTGGCGCTGGGCAAGAACCCGCTGATCGGCTTTATGACCTGGGAAGGCTACAACTACGAGGACGCGGTCCTTCTGAGCGAACGCCTCGTGCGCGACGACGTTTACACGTCCGTGCACATCGAGGAGTATGACTGCGAAGCCCGTGACACCAAGCTTGGCGCGGAGGAGATCACCCGCGACGTGCCCGGCGTGGGCGACGAGGCCCTCAAGGACCTGGACGAGAACGGAATCATCCGGATCGGCGCAGAAGTCCGCGCAGGCGATATCCTGGTCGGCAAGGTCACGCCCAAGGGCGAGACGGAGCTGACCGCGGAGGAGAAGCTCCTGAGAGCCATCTTCGGCGAGAAGGCGAGAGAGGTGCGCGACACCTCCCTGAAGGTGCCTCACGGAGAGTACGGCATCATCGTGGACACGAAGGTGTTCGAGCGCGAGAACGGCGACGAGCTCTCCCCCGGCGTCAACAAGGCAGTCCGCATCTACATCGCGCAGAAGAGAAAGATCTCCGTCGGCGACAAGATGGCAGGCCGTCACGGCAACAAGGGTGTCGTTTCCCGCGTGCTTCCCATCGAGGATATGCCTTATCTTCCCAACGGCCGTCCTCTGGACATCGTGCTGAACCCGCTGGGTGTGCCTTCCCGCATGAATATCGGACAGATCCTGGAGATCCACCTGTCCCTGGCGGCCGAGGCCCTCGGCTTCAACGTCGCGACGCCCAATTTTGACGGCGCCAGCCAGGACGACATCATGGATGCGCTGGATATGGCAAACGATTACGTCAATACCAGCTGGGAAGATTTCTCGGAAAAATACAAAGACACCGTGAGACCGGAGATCATGGATTACCTCTATGAAAACCGCGATCACAGGGAAGAGTGGAAGGGCGTGCCCATCTCCAGAGACGGAAAGGTATGGCTGCGCGACGGACGCACCGGAGAGCTGTTCGACAGCCCGGTCACCATCGGACACATGCATTACCTCAAGCTCCATCACCTGGTAGACGATAAGATCCATGCCCGTTCCACAGGTCCTTACTCCCTGGTCACCCAGCAGCCTCTGGGCGGCAAGGCGCAGTTCGGCGGACAGCGTTTTGGCGAGATGGAAGTCTGGGCCCTGGAAGCATACGGCGCAGCCTATACGCTGCAGGAGATCCTCACGGTCAAGTCCGACGATGTCGTGGGACGCGTGAAGACTTACGAAGCCATCATCAAAGGTGAGAACATCCCTGAATCCGGCATTCCGGAGTCCTTCAAGGTCCTTCTGAAGGAGCTGCAGGCTCTGGGTCTGGATGTGCAGGTACTGGGCGAGGACGGAGAGGTCGTCGAGATCAAGGAAGACATCGACTACGCCGAATCCTCCGTCTACCGCTTCGAAATGAAGAACAATTTCAAAGACTACGGGGCTCCCGACCAGCAGACGCTGGCGCAGAGCGGTTTCAGCAGCAAGGAGTTTACGGCCTCCGGCCAGCTGGAAGACGTGCCCGTTGAGACCGCAGAGAACACGTCCGACGGATATTCCGATTACGGCGATGCCGGCGCGGATTCCGACAGTGAGAGCTACAGCGGCGCTGATTTCGAGGAGGAGATTTAATGCCTAATAACAAACAGCAAACGTATCAGCCTATCGCATTTGACGCCATTAAGATCGGTCTGGCTTCTCCGGAAAAGATCAGGGAATGGTCCCACGGCGAAGTGACCAAACCGGAAACGATCAACTACAGGACACTCAAGCCCGAGAAGGACGGCCTCTTCTGCGAGAAGATCTTCGGCCCCAAAAAGGACTGGGAGTGCTACTGCGGCAAGTATAAGAAGATCCGCTATAAGGGCGTGATCTGCGACCGCTGCGGCGTGGAGATCACCAAGTCCAGCGTCCGCCGCGAGCGCATGGGACATATCGAGCTGGCAGCGCCGGTATCCCACATCTGGTACTTCAAGGGCATCCCCAGCAGGATGGGCCT
Source organism: Lachnospiraceae bacterium (assembly GCA_017405805.1). Classification (GTDB taxonomy): domain Bacteria; phylum Bacillota; class Clostridia; order Lachnospirales; family Lachnospiraceae; genus CAG-791. The sequence continues at coordinate 7,025 of JAFQZU010000035.1, read as the reverse complement.
GATGCTTGACCTGTCTCCGAAGATCCTGGAGAAGGTGCTGTATTTTGCCTCTTACATCGTGCTGGACAAGGGCCAGACCGACCTGTCGGTCAAGCAGGTCCTCTCCGAGAACGAGTATCAGGAAGCGAGAAGAACGTACGGCAACAAGTTCCGCGCCGGCATGGGCGCCGAGGCCATCAAGGAGCTTCTCCTTGCCGTGGACGTAGAGAAAGAATATCAGGAACTGACGGAGCAGATGGAAAAGGCCACCGGACAGAAAAGGGCCAGAAACATCAAGCGCCTGGAGGTCTTCGAGGCCTTCCGCGAGTCCGGCAATTCCCCTTCCTGGATGATCTTGGACTGCATCCCGGTCATCCCTCCGGATCTGCGCCCCATGGTGCAGCTGGACGGCGGCCGCTTCGCGACCTCTGACCTGAATGACCTTTACAGAAGGATCATCAACCGCAACAACCGTCTGAAGAGACTGCTGGAGCTGGGCGCGCCCGACATCATCGTCAGGAACGAGAAGCGCATGCTGCAGGAAGCGGTCGACGCGCTGATCGACAACGGCCGCCGCGGCAGACCCGTCACGGGCCCCGGCAACCGCGCGCTCAAGTCCCTGTCCGACATGCTCAAGGGTAAGGGCGGACGCTTCAGACAGAACCTTCTGGGAAAACGTGTCGACTACTCCGGCCGAAGCGTTATCGTCGTGGGCCCCGAACTGAAGATCTATCAGTGCGGCGTTCCCAAGGAGATGGCGCTGGAGCTCTTCAAGCCCTTCGTGATGAAGGAGCTGGAGAAGCGGCAGATCTCCCAGAACATCAAAAACGCCAAAAAACTCGTCGAGCGCGTGGATCCCCAGGTATGGGACATCCTCGAGGACGTGATCAAAGAGCATCCCGTCATGCTGAACCGTGCACCTACCCTGCACAGACTGGGTATCCAGGCGTTTGAGCCCATCCTGGTCGAAGGCAAGGCGATCAAGCTCCACCCGCTGGTGTGTACCGCTTTCAACGCCGACTTTGACGGCGACCAGATGGCGATCCATCTTCCGCTGTCCGTAGAGGCGCAGGCGGAGTGCAGATTCCTTCTGCTGTCTCCCAACAACCTGCTCAAACCTTCCGACGGCGGACCGGTGGCGGTTCCTTCACAGGATATGGTCCTGGGCATCTACTACCTGACCCAGGAGAGAGAGGGAGAGCCCGGCGAAGGAAAGTATTTCCACAATATAAATGAGGCGATCCTCGCCTACGAGAATCACTACATCACCCTGCACAGCAAGATCCACGTGCGCACCAGCAAGAAGAATGCTGAGGGCGAGACGGTGACCGGCGTGATCGACACGACCCTCGGAAGACTTCTTTTCAACGAGATCCTTCCGCAGGACCTCGGTTTTGTCGACAGGAGCATTCCCGAAAACTTCCTCAAGCCGGAAGTGGACTTCCTCGTAGATAAGAAGAAGCTCAAGAACATCCTTCAGAATATCATCGATATTCACGGTACCTTCAAGACGGCCGAGGTGCTGGACCTGATCAAGGCGATGGGATATAAGTATTCCACGATCGCCGCCATGACGGTCTCGATCGCCGATATCAAGGTGCCCGAGCAGAAGAAGGAGATGCTGGAGAGGGCGCAGGCCAACGTCGACCGGATCTCCGCAAACTTCCGGCGCGGTCTGATCACCGAGGAAGAGCGCTACAGGGCGGTCGTGGAGACATGGGAGAACGTCGATAAGGAGCTCTCCGATCTCACCATCAAGAACCTTGATGATTACAACAACATCCACATGATGGCAGACTCCGGTGCCCGAGGAAGCGACAAGCAGATCAAGCAGCTCGCCGGCATGCGCGGACTGATGGCGGATACCACGGGACGTACCATCGAGCTGCCCATCAAGTCCAACTTCAAGGAAGGACTGGACGTTCTGGAGTACTTCATGTCGGCCCACGGCGCCCGCAAAGGTCTGTCCGATACGGCGCTGCGTACCGCGGACTCCGGTTACCTGACGAGACGAATGGTCGATGTCTGCCAGGAGCTCATCATCAGGGAGACCGACTGCTGCGCAGGCAAAGAGGCGCTTCCGGGCATGACTGTGAGAGCCTTCATGGACGGCAACGAGTGCATCGAGCAGTTCAAGGACAGGATCGTGGGAAGAGTTTCCTGCGAGACGATCAAGGATGCCGAAGGCAATGTGATCGTTAAGAAAAACCACATGGTCACGCCCAGCAGGGCAGCGGCCATTCTGAGCAAGGGCGTCAGCCGCACGGGCGGCAAGGTCGAGAGCCTCAAGATCAGGACGATCCTGACCTGCCGTTCCCACATGGGGATCTGCGCGAAGTGCTACGGCGCCAACATGGCGACGGGCGAGATGGTGCAGGTCGGCGAAGCGGTCGGCATCATCGCGGCACAGTCCATCGGTGAGCCCGGCACACAGCTTACCATGCGTACATTCCACACCGGCGGCGTCGCGGGCGGCGATATCACACAGGGTCTTCCCCGTGTCGAGGAGCTGTTCGAAGCGAGAAAACCCAAGGGTCTTGCCATCATCGCGGAGATCGGCGGCACGGTATCCATCCCGGAGAACCGCAAGAGCAGATCGGTCGTGATCACTAATGACGAGACGGGCGAGTCCAAGGAATATCCTATTCCTTACGGATCCCGCATCAAGGTCGTGGAAGGCATGGAGATCGAGGCGGGCGACGAGCTCACGGAAGGCAGCGTCAATCCGCACGACCTTCTCAAGATCAAGGGCATCCGCGCGGTGCAGAATTATCTGCTCTGCGAAGTCCAGAAGGTATACCGCCGTCAGGGCGTGGATATCTGCGACAAGCATATTGAAGTCATCGTCCGGCAGATGCTCGGCAAAATCCGGATCGAGAGCGGCGGAGACACGCGTTTCCTGCCCGGCTCCCTTGTGGACGTCCTGGATTTCGAGGAAGAGAACGAGAGAATGTCCGCCATGGATATGACGCCTGCGGAAGGCAAGCAGATCATCCTCGGCATCACGAAGGCCGCGCTGGCGACCAGCTCCTTCCTCTCCGCGGCATCCTTCCAGGAGACGACCAAAGTCCTCACGGATGCAGCCATTCACGGAAGGATCGATCCTCTGATCGGCCTGAAGGAAAACGTCATCATCGGCAAACTGATCCCCGCGGGCACCGGCCTCAAGCGGTACCGCAACACGAAACTGAGCACGGATATTCAGAGTGCGGCGTCTGTTCTGGACGAATCGGAAAACGAAGCGTATTTTGAAGCGGAACAGACAGCGCCTGATCTCGAGGAGAGCCAGGTGAAAGAAGATGCGCTTCTTGCACCGGTGCAGGACATCACTGAGCAGTAATTTTAGTAAAAGTTATTGTTGACATTGAATTGAGCGGCTCATATAATATCATGGTGTGGCTTCGGCCACACCATGTTTTTATTATTCAAAGAAGGAGGTGAAATAGAATGCCAACATTTAACCAGTTAGTACGTAAGGGTCGCCAGACTTCCGTCAAGAAGTCCACTGCTCCCGCTCTGCAGAGAGGTTTTAACTCCCTTCAGAAGAAAGCGATCGATGTCAGCGCTCCCCAGAAGCGCGGCGTCTGCACGGCAGTCAAGACGGCTACCCCCAAGAAGCCTAACTCTGCTCTTCGTAAGATCGCGAGAGTACGTCTTTCCAACGGAATCGAGGTTACATCCTACATTCCCGGCGAAGGTCATAATCTGCAGGAGCACAGCGTTGTTCTGATCAGAGGCGGAAGAGTCAAGGACCTGCCCGGTACCAGATACCACATCATCCGCGGCACCCTGGATACGGCAGGCGTGGCCAACAGAAGACAGGCCCGTTCCAAGTATGGCGCCAAGAGACCTAAGGCTGGTAAGTAAGATATTTACTAATATGGAAGCTATGTAAGTGTTGGAATTCTATTGTCATAGATAAGCAGTGTCATAGAAGCAACAGCACGAACACAATATCTATTAGTGAGTACCGATGAATTATCCATTGATAAGGAGGGAAGTAACGTGCCGCGTAAAGGACATGTACAGAAGAGAGAAATTCTGGCGGATCCCTTATACAACAACAAAGTCGTTACCAAGCTGATCAACGCTATCATGCTTGACGGCAAGAAGGGCGTAGCGCAGAAGATTGTATACGGGGCGTTCGCAAAAGTGGAAGAGAAGGCAGGCAAGCCTGCACTCGAAGTGTTTGAGACAGCTATGAACAACATCATGCCTGTCCTGGAAGTTAAAGCAAGACGTATCGGCGGTGCCACGTACCAGGTGCCGATCGAGGTCAGACCTGACAGAAGGCAGGCTCTGGCACTTCGCTGGATGGTCATGTTCTCCCGCAAGCGCGGTGAGAAGACCATGGAGGATAAGCTCGCAGGAGAGATCCTCGATGCGTTCAACAACACGGGCTCTTCCGTCAAGAGAAAAGAAGATATGCATAAGATGGCGGATGCGAACAGAGCGTTCTCGCACTACAGATTCTGATCTGTTCGTTCCGGTTATACTGGGAGGAGTTTAAACCTGTGTCAAATAGAGAATATCCCCTGGAGAGGACCAGGAATATCGGTATCATGGCGCACATCGACGCCGGAAAGACGACTCTGACTGAGAGAATTCTTTACTATACCGGTGTTAATTACAAGATCGGCGATACGCATGACGGTACTGCCACCATGGACTGGATGGCCCAGGAGCAGGAGCGCGGTATCACGATCACTTCTGCGGCAACCACATGTCACTGGACACTGCAGGATCACAACATGCCCAAGGAAGGTGCTCTCGAGCACCGCATCAACATCATCGACACCCCCGGACACGTCGACTTCACGGTTGAAGTAGAGCGTTCCCTGCGTGTGCTTGACGGTGCGGTCGGCGTCTTCAGCGCAAAGGGCGGCGTAGAGCCTCAGTCTGAGAACGTGTGGCGTCAGGCAGATACCTACAATGTTCCCCGTATGGCATTCATCAACAAGATGGACGTCATCGGCGCCGATTACTTTGGCAGCGTGGAGCAGATCCGCGACAGGCTGGGTAAAAATGCGATTATGATCCAGATCCCGATGGGTGCGGAGGATACCTTCAAGGGCATCATCGACCTGTTCGAGATGGATGCATACATCTATAACGACGATAAGGGCGACGACATCACCATCACCGAGATCCCCGACGAGTACAAGGAGGATGCGGAGCTTTACCGCACCGAGCTGGTCGAGAAGATCTGTGAGCTGGACGACGACCTTATGATGCAGTATCTGGAAGGTGAAGAGCCTTCCGTAGAAGAGATGAAGGCTGTCCTGCGGAAAGCTACCTGCGAGTGCACGGCTGTGCCGGTCACCTGCGGCAGCGCATACCGCAACAAGGGCGTGCAGAAGATGATCGACGCAGTGATCGAATTCATGCCTGCTCCTACAGACATCCCTTCGATCAAGGGCGTAGATCTTGACGGCAACGAAGTTGAGAGACATTCCTCCGACGAGGAGCCTTTCTCCGCGCTGGCATTCAAGATCATGACAGACCCCTTCGTAGGCAAGCTCGCGTTCTTCCGTGTGTATTCGGGCGTGGCCAATTCCGGTTCCTACGTGCTCAATGCCACAAAGGACAAAAAGGAGCGTCTCGGCCGTATCCTGCAGATGCACGCCAATAAGCGCGCGGAGCTGGAGAAGGTCTATTCCGGCGATATCGCCGCTGCGGTAGGACTCAAGTTCACCACGACCGGTGATACCATCTGCGACGAGCAGCACCCGGTCATCCTCGAGTCCATGGAGTTCCCGGAGCCGGTTATCGAGCTGGCGATCGAGCCCAAGACGAAAGTCGGCCAGGGCAAGATGGCAGAAGCGCTCGCGAAGCTCGCAGAGGAAGATCCGACATTCCGTCAGCACACGAACCCCGAGACCGGCCAGACCATCATCGCCGGTATGGGCGAGCTCCATCTGGAGATCATCGTGGACAGACTGCTGCGCGAATTCAAGGTGGAAGCCAATGTCGGCGCACCCCAGGTTGCCTACAAAGAGACCTTTACAAAATCTGTGGACCAGGATTACAAGTACGCCAAGCAGTCCGGCGGCCGCGGCCAGTACGGCCACTGCAAGGTGCGCTTCGAGCCCATGGACGCGAACGGCGAGGAGCTGTATAAGTTCGATACGGAAGTTGTCGGCGGCAACATCCCGAAGGAATACATCCCCGCAGTCGGCGACGGTATCGAGGAGGCCATGAAGGCAGGAAGCCTCGGCGGTTTCCCGGTAGTCGGCATCCACGCCACAGTTTACGACGGTTCCTATCACGAAGTCGACTCCTCGGAAATGGCATTCCACATTGCCGGTTCCCTGTGCTTCAAGGAAGCGATGAAGAAGGCACAGCCTGTGCTCCTTGAGCCCATCATGCGAGTCGAAGTGACCATGCCCGATGAGTACATGGGCGATGTCATCGGCGACATCAACTCCAGACGCGGCCGCGTGGCCGGCATGGATGATATCGGCGGCGGCAGAAAGGTCACCGGATATGTACCGCTTTCCGAGATGTTCGGATATGCTACGGATCTGCGTTCCAAGACGCAGGGCCGAGGCAACTACTCCATGTTCTTCGAGAGATACGAACCCGTTCCGAAGAACGTTCAGGAGAAGATTCTCAATCAGAAATGATAGTTCGGGCCCTGCCTGAGCGAAGTTTTCGTTGCAATATACAGACTATTTTATTATAATCGAAGCAGTGACTGTGAAAAAACACCTTAAATTGAGGACAGTCATTGCAGCATTATGAAATCTAAGATTGTAACTCAAATCATTTAAGGAGGATACAAAAAGATGGGAAAAGCTCATTTTGACAGAACAAAACCGCACTGCAACATCGGCACGATCGGTCACGTTGACCACGGCAAGACCACTCTGACCGCTGCTATCACTTCCGTTCTCGCTGTTAGACAGGGCGGCCAGGCAGTTGCTTTCGATCAGATCGACAAGGCTCCCGAAGAGAGAGAGCGTGGTATCACCATCTCCACAGCTCACATCGAGTATGAGACTGCTAAGAGACACTATGCACACGTTGACTGCCCCGGACACGCT
>JAFQZU010000034.1 GCA_017405805.1 Lachnospiraceae bacterium | reverse complement strand
CGATGGCCGCATAAAATATCAGCAATGCTGATCTTATGGGGTAGGGGGCTTTTGCCCATTTTTAACCTGAATGAGCAAAATTTTCAAACACAAAAAGGGCGTGTGAAAAACGATTTCTCATTTTTCACACGCCCTTTTTTCAAGGTATTTGAGGTGGGATGGCCGATTCTGCCTACGAAACCTTGCTTACCGTGATCTTGCGTCGGTCGGATCACGCTCCCAACCACTGCTGCCTGTTGGTGTCCGAGGCGTGGACTGCGAAATATACCTACGCAACAAGATTTCCTTGGCCAGATCGTCGGTACAAATAGTGAAAATGACATGGGAATGAGCACCTGGGACCTGCCTTGGCATCTGCCTGAAGCAGGTCAGAAGCTTCCCTGTACCGACGAAGCAAGAAATAATGGGGAGCCTCATCGGCATAAAGTGAAGTCCACGCAAGTTCAGACATTCTGAAAAGGCAGGATATTGGGAAATAGTGCCGACGAAGGCATATGCTTCAAAGGCTTTCGTAGGTATAAATCATGATCCCATGTGCTTCCGGCCCTTTCCACGGTGCCCCCGATGGCCGGAATCGGCCCCGTTCCGCCCGGCCCCGCCCCCGGAACGCTTGGAATCGGCCCCGTTCCGCCCGGAACCGCCCCCGGAACGGTTGGAATCGGCCCCGTTCCGCCCGGCCCCGCCCCCGGAACGGTTGGAATCAGCCCCGGTCCGCCTCGAACCGGTCCGCTTGGTCCCGGAATCAGCCCCAGAGTGCCGGACTTCAGTCCCAGAGCGGCGAGCTTCAGTCCCAGAGCGGCGAGCTTCAGTCCCAGAACGCCGGACTTCAGCCCCGGTCCGCCTGGACTTGTCACGTCCCCCACTATGTCCCCCACCAGGCTTGGCATGCCCGCCGCCGCCCGGCCCCGCCATCTTCCTGGGCGGGATCAGGCACGTGGGGCCAAATCCGATGAGGTCCTGTCTTCCTGTGCGCAGAAGGGCTTCCTTGACAAGATCATAGTTCTCCGGTTTGCGGTACTGGATGAGGGCGCGCTGCATGGCCTTCTCGTGAGGGGCGCGGGCCACATAGACCGGCTTCATGGTCAGCGGGTCAAGTCCCGTGTAGTACATGCAGGTGGAGACTGTGCCGGGCGTGGGATAGAAGTCCTGGACCTGCTCGGGCATGTAGCCAAGGTCACGCACGTATTCCGCGAGTGCGACGGCGTCCTCCAGGGTACTTCCCGGATGGGAGGACATCAGGTAAGGGACGATGTACTGGTCCATGCCCAGCTTTTCGTTGGTCTTTTCAAATTCTTTTACGAAGGCGTCGTAGACGTCCACCGTGGGTTTGCCCATCAGCTTCAGGACATTGTCCGAGATGTGCTCGGGGGCGACCCGGAGCTGGCCGCTCACGTGGTGGGCGCAGAGTTCACGCAGGAAAGTGCGGTCTTTGTCCGCCATCAGGTAGTCGAAGCGGATGCCTGAGCGGACGAAGACTTTTTTGACGCCCGGAAGAGAGCGGAGCTTCTTCAGGAGGGACAGATAGTCGCGGTGGTCCACTTTGAGGTTGGGACAGGGTTTGGGCGTGAGGCACCGGCGGTGCGGGCAGGCGCCTTCCTTGAGCTGTTTTGCGCAGGCGGGCGCGCGGAATTCCGCGGTGGGGCCGCCCACGTCGTGAATGTAGCCTTTGAACTGCGGTTCCTTGAGATACTGGCGAGCTTCCGCAAGGATGGATTCGTGGCTGCGGGTCTGGACGATCCGCCCTTCGTGGAAAGTGATGGCACAGAAACTGCAGTCCCCGTAACAGCCCCGATTGGACGTGAGGCTGTAAAGGACTTCCTGCAGCGCTGGGATCCCGCCGTCCTTTTCGTAGGAGGGGTGGTACCGTCTTGTATAAGGAAGCGCGTATATGTCATCCATCTCACGGGTGGTCAGAGGCTTGGAAGGGGGATTCTGGACCACGAAGAGTTTTCCGTCGTAGGCCTCGTAGAGGCGTTTTGCCCGGAAAGGGTCCGTGTTGGCGTGCTGGATCCCGAAGCTTTTGGCGTAGGCGGCCTTATCTGTGCGGATTGTTTCGAAGTCGGGGAGACGGACGGCGTCATAGATGTCTTCTTCGCTGCGCGTCTTATAGACCGTTCCGTCGATATAGGTGATGTCCTGTACGGAGATCCCCGAACGCAGCGCTTCTGCGATCTCCAGGATGCTGTGCTCCCCCATACCGTAGGAGATCAGGTCCGCGCCGGAATCCAAAAGGATGGAGCGGCGCACCTTGTCGGACCAGTAGTCGTAGTGGCCGAGCCGGCGGAGGCTGGCTTCGATCCCGCCGATGATGGCGGGCGTCTTCTTGTAGGTCTTGCGGATGAGATTGCAGTACACAATGACGGCCCGGTCGGGGCGGCAGCCGATGCGGCCGCCCGGGCTGTAGGCGTCTTTGCCGCGGCGCTTTCCGGCCACGGTGTAGTGATTGACCATGGAATCCATGTTGCCGGAGGAAACGAGGAAACCAAGGCGCGGCTCGCCGTAGACCGTGACGCTGTCCGGGTCATTCCAGTCCGGCTGGCAGAGCAGGGCGACACTGTAGCCGTGCCGCTGCAGAAGCCGGCAGATGATGGTGCTTCCAAAGCTGGGGTGATCCACGTAAGCGTCGCCGGACACGTATACGAAGTCCGGCTGCGAGATCCCTGTCTGTTCCAAGTCCGCCCTGCTCAGGGGGAGAAAGCTGCTGTCTGCCACGGCTTTTATACAATCCTTTCTATTTCACGTAGAAAGTGAGACAGAGGGACTGTCCCCCTGTCTCATCCTATTACTGTACCTTATCACATATGCCGTAGGAATTGAAGTGATATCTCTTTCCGCTGACCGTCACCCAGGTACTCTTGACCATTTTGCCGTCGCTGGGATTGAGGTAGTACTGCTGCCCGTCGATCATCTGCAGACCGTACATCATGGCGCCGCCATTCGGGTTCAGGTAGTACCAGCCGCCCGTATCCTGGGCGAAGGTCCAGCCGTAGTGCAGGTGGCCGTCTACGTAGTCGAGAAGGTATTTTTTGCCGTCGATGCGTTTCCATCTGCGGAGCAGGACGCCCTTCTCGTCAAAATAATATCTCTTCTTCCCGATGTTCTGCCAGCCCACCTTCCTGTAGCCGTTCTGGTCGAAGTAGAAGGTGTTCATGCCGATGGTGTAGAAGCGGCTCTTGATGTAGGAGGAGCCGACCTTATAGCGGTAGCCCTTGGAATCCTTCACCCAGGAACCCTTCGTGGTGGTGATACCGGTGGACAGATTGCTGTTTCCCTTGGTAAAGGAACCGGAAGGGTTGGTCGGGAGACACTTGAAGTGCACGATCTGGCGGACGCCGCCCCACAGGGGCGTGATCTGCAGGCCGTAGCCGGCTGCGCACTCGACGATCATGTTGTTTCCAAGGTAGATCATAACGTGGCTGTTCTGGGACTTCGTGCCCTTGCCCGTGCAGAGGATGTCGCCGGGCGAAGCTTTGCTGATGTCCGTGCCGATGTTGACGGCGCCGGGATAGCAGGAGGGCTTGTTGCCCCACTCGTAGGAGTGGATGAAGTCCTCGCCCACAAGGCCGTACTTGTACAGGACGTGGTAGACGAACCAGGAGCAGTCCGTCGTGCCGCCGCTGCGAAGGCGCTCAAAGCGCAGGTTGTGGGGGTCCGTGTTGTTCTGGGAAGATCCGTAGGAGATCTTTCCGTCAAAATACGTCGCGTACGTAAGCATCTCATTGACGAAGGCCTGCGTGCGGGGGGTCGTGACGTCATACGGTCTGTCGGGATCCGTGCCCTTGTCCCACAGCGCGGTGTTCTCCTGGGTCACTGCGGGGGGAAGCCCGCTGAGCACGCCCTTGGAGGAGAAGGTGAAGGACTGGCCGTTGATGGTCTGTTTGCCGGTCACCATTCTGCCGTAGCTGTCGACGTAGAACCAGTAGCCGTTGGTGTTGATCCAGCTGTTCTTCTGCATGATGCCGTCTTTGCTCATGAAGTACTTTTTGCCGCCGTTCGTCTGCCAGCCGGTGAGCATCTTGCCGCCCGTGCCGAGCAGGTACCAGTTTCCATTGATCTTCTGGAAGCCGGTCTTCTGGAGCCTGCGGCCGTAACCGTCGTAAAAATAGCGATTGCCGTTCGTCGTCACCCAGCGGTTGATCGCCATCTTGCCGTTGTCGGTGTCGAAGTAATAGACGCGTCCCTCGATCTTTTTGGCGCCGTAGACCATAGCTCCGCCGTTTGCGGGATCCAGGTAGTACCAGCCGCCCGTATCCTCCGCGAAGGTCCAGCCGATGTGCAGGTGGCCGTCCACGGGATCGAGGAGATATTTTTTGCCGTCGATGCGCTTCCAGCGAAGGAGCTTGTTGCCGTTGGCGTCGTAGTAGTAGGTCTTGCCGCCGGTGGTCACCCAGCCGGTCTTCTTAGCAGTGGACGTCGAGGTCTTGGTCGAGGACGTGGTGGTCTTCGTCGAGGTCGAGGTCTTTGTCGAGGTCGAGGTCTTGGTCGAAGTCGTGGTCTTGGTCGAAGTCGTCGTCTTGGCGGCAGCCGGGGCCTTGCCCTGCAGCACGCCGGAGGAATTGAAGGTGTACTGCTTGCCGCCGATGGTCTTGACACCGGTCACCTTGGCGCCGTCGGAGCCCAGGTAGTAGGTGTTGGAGCCGACCTTCAGCCAGCCCTTCTGCATGCGGCCGTACCCGTCAAAATGATACATCTTGCCGCCGATCTTCTTCCAGCCGTTCTTGAACATGGTGAAGTCTTCGTTCATGTAGTACTTGACGCCGTCGAGGGTCAGCCAGCCGGAGACCAGATAGCCCTTGGTGCCGTGCAGGTAATACCACTTGCCGTTTTCCTGCACCCATCCGGTGTGCATGTGGCCGTCAAGATAGTCGAAGAGATATTTTTTCCCGTCGACGCGCTTCCAGCGGTACAGCATCTGGCCGTTGCTCTGGAAGTAATACCATTTTTTGCTGATCTGGCGCCAGCCGGTCACGCGGTAGCCGTTGCCGTTCAGATAGTAGGTTTTGCCGTCGATGGTGACGAATTTGTTCTTCACGAGCGTTCCGGCCGCGTTGTAGTACTGCCAGTAGCCGTTGCTCGCCTGCTTCCAGGTGCCGGTCTTGATCCTTGCGGGGATCTTCGTCGTGGCGTTGGCAGCGGAGACGGTGGCAGCGGACGCCTTCATGCGGCTCGTGATCACGTGAGGGTCGGCGTTGTTGAACATGTAGGTGACGCGGTTGACGACCGTGCCGGCGCTGTTCTTGATGACAGCGGTATAGGATTCCATGTTGCGCTCGCCGGCCACGCTGATGTGTCCGTTTTTGACGCTGAAGGAGAACATGCCGTTGTAGCGGGAACTGTATACGTTGGCGATATTTTTGATGTTGGCCACGGATTCTGCCGCCCAGCTTTTGCCGTAGGAGCTCGGGCTGTCGCCGTCGTAGTTGTAGAAGGCGAAGGAAGGATTGACCGCCTTCACGAAGGCTGCGGAGTTGCTGGTGTTGCCGCCGTGGTGAGACAGCTTGAAGATGTCCGCGCGGAGATTGAGGCCGCTGCTGAGGAGCTGGTTCTCCACCGGCTTCTCGATGTCGCCCGCGGTCAGGTATACGGTGTCTCCGGAGACCACGCGGGTCACCAGGGAGTTGTTGTTGATAAAGTGCGTGTCGTAGATCCCGTTGTCATAGCTGCAGCCCCAGATGACCTGGACCTTTGCGTTACCCAGTGTGAAAGAGGAACCCTTTTTGAGATAGACGATCTGGATGCCCATGTCCTTGGCCGCGTCCACGATGGCGAGATAGCCGTCGTAGTTGAAGTCGCAGTAGGAGTTCTTGGAGGCACCTTTTTTGATGTAGGCGGGATCCGGAAGATAGACCTTGCTGACATGGAAACGGGAGTCCCGCATGATGGAGGGGACATAGTACATGTGGTCGTAATGATAGTGCGACACGTAAATGTCAAAACTGTGATAGTTGTGACTGTTCAGATAATTCGTGATCGTGTCGTACTTGTCCGACGTCGTCGTGTCCATGAGCAGGTTCTTGCCGCCGCTGGATACCATGGTGCAGTCGCCCCAGGTGTCGGGCCCGAAGTCGATGGGCGTGATCCGTATGTTGCCGCTGTTCGCTTCCGCCTTGATGGAGGGGGAGAGCATGGCTGCGGACAGGATGGAAGCGGTGAGCATCAGTCCTGCGGCAAGTGTGAGCAGCAGACGCCTCAGCGCGCTGCCCTGGTTGACGGATGAAATGGCTTTGGTCTTGATCGTACTCTCAGTCATGGGTTACTCCTGATCTTTTTCATCTTTTTAAAATGGAATCAGATACAAATACTCCTTGTTTTGGATATCATAACACAAGTAAACGCAAATGTTAATAGCTTTGTAACAAAAATGTAAATATTTTTAATTAAAAAATAATTATTCGCCAAATCTAAGTAATAAAGTTTAAAAAAGGTTAAAAATGATTTAAAGGTGATTTAACGGTGACAGGTACGGGGCAAACTATATATAATAATGAGAACACTCGTTGTTTGTGTCCGCAAAGAGCAGTAATGAATAAGGAGGCAGACATGGCTATTTTCAAAGGTGCGGGCGTCGCCATGGTGACGCCGATGAAGGAGAACGGAACCATTGATTACGATGTGCTTCGCGCCCTGGTGGACGACCAGATCCTTCATCACACTGACGCAATCATAATATGCGGGACTTCCGGCGAGGCGCCGACGCTTGACGACGACGAGCATCTGGAGGCCATCCGCGTCTGCGTGGAACAGACGGCAGGCAGGATCCCCGTCATCGCGGGTACGGGATCCAACAATACGGCACATGCGGTGATGATGTCCAAAGAGGCGCAGAAGCTCGGGGCAGACGGATGCCTTCTGGTGGCGCCCTACTACAACAAAGCGACCCAGAACGGTCTGTACGAACACTTTAAGACCATCGCCTCGGCGGTCGACATTCCCTGCATCATGTACAACGTCCCTTCCAGAACGGGGTCCAACATCCTTCCGGAGACGGCAGTCCGCTTGGCAAAGGACGTGGACAATATCGTGGCCATCAAGGAGGCCTCCGGCAATATCTCCCAGGTGGTGACCCTGGCTGCCATGGCGGAAGGGTGCATCGATATCTATTCGGGCAACGACGACCAGGTCGTTCCCCTTTGCTCCGTCGGCGCGGTCGGCGTGATCTCGGTCCTGTCCAACGTGGCGCCGCAGAAGACCCACGACATGGTGGAGCTGTGCCTGGAAGGCCGTTACGAGGAGGCGCGCGAGATCCAGCTTAAGGCCAACGAGCTGGTGGCCTGTCTTTTCAGCGAGGTCAATCCGATCCCGGTCAAGGCGGCTTTGGAGATGCAGGGTTTTGCCGTGGGAAGGCCGCGCCTTCCGCTGACGCCTCTGGAGCCCGCCCACAGGGAGCGACTCAAAAAGGCCATGATCGACTTCGGATGCCTGTGAGGGGGCGCGAGCATAAGATTTTAACGAAAAAAGAAGGAGAGAGTAGAGGATGTTCAGATACGGTTGTATGAATCCGATCGCGGAAGAGGGACTGTGCAGATTTCCTGCATCCGCTTATGAGCAGACAGACAAGATGGAAGAGGCGCAGGGGATCCTGGTTCGCAGCGCCTCCCTCCACGACATGGATTTTTCAAAGCACCTCCTGGCGATCGCCAGGGCCGGCGCCGGCGTCAATAATATTCCGCTGGACAAGTGTACTGAGAAGGGGATCGTCGTCTTCAACACGCCCGGGGCCAACGCCAACGGCGTGAAGGAGCTGGTTTTTGCCGGGATGCTTCTGGCCTCCCGCGACGTGGCGGGCGGCATCAAGTGGGTCCGCGACAACAGCGGGGCAGAGGACCTGGGCAAAAAAGCGGAAAAGGAGAAGAAGCTTTTTGCGGGCACCGAGCTCGCCGGCAAAAAACTGGGCGTCGTAGGCCTCGGCGCCATCGGCGTGCGCGTCGCCAACGCGGCCCAGGAATTCGACATGGAGGTCTACGGCTATGACCCCTATGTCTCCGTCGACGCGGCCTGGAGGCTGCACCGCCGCATCAGCCACGTGCTGAAGCTGGAGGACATCTTTGAAAAATGCGATATCATGACCATTCACGTACCGGCTCTCCCCTCCACAAAGGGAATGATCAGCAAAGAGATGGTCGGTCTGATGAAAAAGGATGCCATTCTGATCAACATGGCAAGGGACGAGGTCGTGGACGAGAAGGCCGTGCTCAGTGCGCTCGACAAGGGCGCCATCCGCTGCTACGTGTCCGACTTCCCCAATCCGACCGTCGCGGGGCATAAAAAGTGCATCACGACGCCCCACCTGGGCGCTTCCACGGAGGAGTCGGAGGTCAACTGCGCCATCATGGCGGTGGACGAGCTGCGGGATTACCTGGAGAACGGCAATATCCGCAACAGCGTGAATTATCCCGCCTGCAGCATGGGACCCTGCGAGGCCGCGGGGAGAGTCGCCGTTTTCCACGCCAACAAGCCCGGCATGCTCAATCTCCTCTCCAAGGTCGTCGGTGAGGGCGGCTGCAACATCACGGGCATGACAAGCAAGAATAAGGGCGACGTGGAGTATACCATGATGGATCTGGACGCGCCGGCTTCGGAGACACTCAAGGAAAAGGTACTGGAGATCCCGGGCGTATTCCGCGTCAGAAGGATCAGGTGAGGAGCCGGACCGGCTCCGGAAGAGGCAGACATTGAACAGACAGGAAAAGGATATCCGCGAGATCATCTCCGGCAGGAAGATGAACCGCTTCAGCTTGAATAAAAGAAGAGATTCGGCGGTGCTCATTCCGCTGGTGGAAAAGGACGGCCGGCTGGACGTCCTGTTCGAGGTGCGCAATCAGAAGATCCGGCAGGGCGGGGAGGTCTGTTTTCCCGGCGGCAGGATCGAGGAGGGAGAGAGTGCCCGGCACACGGCCGTGCGGGAGACCTCGGAAGAACTTCTGCTCCCCGAGGACAAGGTGGAAGTCTTGGGCCCTATGTATTCTTCCACCGGGCCCGGCGGCGCGGAAGTGCGGTCCTATGTAGGACTTCTGCACGACTATCACGATACCTTCCGGCTCTCGGAGGTGGACCATATTTTCCGGCTCCCGCTGCAATGGCTTTTGGACTACTCCCCGGAGATCCACGAGGCGGATATGGTTATTTCGCCGCGAAGTGATTTTCCTTTCGACCTGATCGAGAAGAACGGGCAGCCCTATCCCTTTCAGAAGATCACGCGGAACTACTATTTTTTCAAAACAGAATTCGGCGTGATCTGGGGCTTCACCGCTGAGCTTTTGTATCAGTTTCTCGAGACGGTGCGCACATCGTCCCTGTGGGGAGAGCGTCTGGAAAAGACGCGGGAGGACCGCTGAGGCGGATATGGAAGAGCAAAAAAGGCATGAAAGGGCACCGGAAAGGATCATCCGGCGCATAGTTGACGGGAATGCTGCCGGACAATCGGTCCGGCAGTTTCTTTTACGTGAACTGGGCCTGCGTCCCGCGCAGATCAGCCGGCTCAAATTCAGCACGCCGGGCATCCGGGTCAACGGGGAGAAGGCCTATGTGAACCGCATACTGGAGGCGGGGGACCTGCTGGAAGTGGGGCTCACCCTGCAGAAGGACCTGCGGGACACGGAGGGGGCCAAGCCGCCAAAAATCTGGGAAGCCCCGCCCCGGGAAGCGCAGCTCCCCCCGCTGGAGATCCTGTACGAGGACGAGGATCTTTTGATCGTCAACAAGCCGGCGGGGATCGTATGCCATCCTTCACCGGGCCACTACAGCGACACGCTTGCCAATCAGGCGGCCGTATATCTGGGCGCGGCGGGAACCGCACTGGACATCCGCGTCACGGGGCGGCTGGACCGGGAGACGTCCGGAATCGTGACCTTCGCGCGAAACGCCGAGACCGCCGCCGCACTGCAGAGACAGCGGGGGAGCGGGACGCTGGTCAAGGAGTATCTGGCCTTGACGGAGGGCGTGCCGGGTGCGGGCGCTGCTTCCGGCGCTGCGTCTGACCTGGCGTCCGGATCGGTCCCCGTAACCGGCGTCATCGACCTGCCCCTTCGCAGGGAATATCCGGGATCCTTCAAAATGATCGCCGCACCGGACGGAAAAGCGGCGCGCACCTTCTATAAGGTACTGCGCCGGTCCTCAACGGAGGACGGCGCCATCTGTCTTTTGCGGTGCACGATCGAGCACGGCAGGACCCATCAGATCCGGGTGCACCTCTCCTCTATGGGATGCCCCATTGTGGGGGACAGACTGTACGGAAGCAATCGGGAAGTACCGCTCCCCTGCGGAGAAGGAAGAAGGGATCAGGGACGCTATCCGGGGATCTGCCTGCACGCGCGCAGGCTCCGCCTGCTGCAGCCTTTTACGGGAGAAACGATCGAAATAGAGGCGCCGCTTCCTCCGTGGCTGCCGGAGACAACTTGAAAAAAACGTAAAAATAATGTAATATTACCATATAAAAGCGTGTTGCACTGGTGCGTAAATCCAGCTTTGCAGCACGCTTTTTGTTATACATAAGGCCTGTAAGAACAGGCGGACGGGTTTTTGAAAAAAGAGAGGATACGGAAGAAAAATGTGGAAGGTCGGTGACATGGTGAGATGCGGGGCGGACGGCGTCTGTAAGATCGAGGACAGGCAGATCCTGACGCTCATGCCCGGCGTGAAGAAGGAGTACTTTATTCTCAAACCTGTTTACAGTGAAGGAACGACGGTGTATATGGAGATACAGGACGCGCAGAACCGGTTTCGCGCGCCGCTCACAAAGGATGAAGCAGACGCCATGATCGACGCGATCCCGGAATCAGAGCGGCGGTTGGACGGTCCGGATCACGACGCTGTCCAGGTTGGCAGCCTTCTCAGGGATGGAGATCTGGAGTCTTTGATGGGAGAGGTGTCCATACTGTATCAAAGGGGCGTACAGCGAAGAAAGCAGGGAAAGGACCATCGCGCTGCGGATATACAGAACCTGCGGAGGGCCGAGACGGCGATCAACAGGGAACTGGCCTACAGCCTGGGAATTCGTCCGGAAGAAGTTTCGGGTTACATAAAAAAGAGACTGGGAAAGTGACTTTTCAAAGCATTCAAATTTTGTCAAAAAAATACCAAAAGCAAATTTGATTTTTTGTGTAAATAGACAGCTTGTTAGCAAATTAACACAAAATTATAGAGACAAATTTAGTAAATTCGTCTATAATATAAGATATTTCAAGTGCGTGCTTTGTAAGCGTGCATTTTGTGGATGCTGCATCGGGAGGAGATGCGAGAAAGTTTTAAGGAGGAGTCACATCATGTACATCTACGGAGGAATTGCGGCTGTGCTGGGCTTATGCGCCCTGGCGTTTGCGTATTACCTGATCCAGAAGGTATCCAGAGCTGACGCCGGTACGGACCGCATGAAAGAAATCGCCAATTTTATCCATGAGGGCGCAAAGGCGTTCCTGATGGCAGAGTATAGGATTTTGATCATTTTTGTCGTGATCCTGTGTGTGCTGATCGCGATCGGCATCAGCTGGATCACCGCAGTCTGCTTCATCATCGGCGCGGCTTTCTCTACTGCGGCCGGCTATATCGGCATGAATATCGCCACGAGAGCCAATGTCCGCACGGCTGCTGCCGCGAAAGATCACGGCATGAACGCAGCGCTGTCCGTCGCTTTCTCCGGCGGCGCGGTCATGGGCATGTGCGTGGTCGGTTTCGGCCTTTTTGGCGCCTGCGTGATCTACATGGTCACGGGCAGCCCCGACGCGCTTTCCGGTTTCTCCCTGGGCGCTTCCTCCATCGCGCTGTTCGCGCGCGTGGGCGGCGGTATCTATACCAAAGCGGCTGACGTCGGCGCGGACCTGGTCGGTAAGGTCGAGGCCGGTATCCCGGAGGACGACCCCCGAAATCCTGCCGTTATCGCGGATAACGTCGGCGATAACGTCGGTGACGTCGCGGGCATGGGCGCGGACCTCTTCGAGTCCTACGTCGGTTCCATCGTCTCCGCTATCACGCTGGGCGTCGTGACCTATGAGGCAAAGGGCGCTTTCTTCCCGCTGATCATCGCGGCTATGGGCATCGCAGCTTCCATCGTCGGATGCTTCTTCGTCAAGGGCGACGATAACGCTAATCCCCACAAGGCGCTGAAGATGGGCAGCTATGTCTCGGCAGGCGTCGTCGTGGTCGCTTCCCTTGTGTTCAGTTTTGTCTTTTTCGGTTCGCCCAGAGCGGCGCTGGCCATTATCTTCGGCCTGATCGTGGGTCTGATCATCGGTATCGTCACAGAGATCTATACCTCCGGTGACTACCGCTTCGTCAAAAAGATCGCCCAGCAGTCCGAGACCGGCCCCGCGACGACCGTCATCAGCGGTATCGCCGTCGGCATGCAGTCCACGGCTATCCCGATCCTGCTAATCTCCGTCGGCATCATCGGCGCATATCTGTGCTTTGGCCTGTACGGCATCGCGCTGGCAGCCGTCGGCATGCTCTCCACGACCGGCATCACGGTCGCCGTGGACGCTTACGGTCCCATCGCCGATAATGCGGGCGGTATTGCCGAGATGGCACATCTCCCCAAGGGGGTCCGTAAGATCACCGATAAGCTCGATGCGGTGGGAAACACCACGGCGGCAATGGGCAAAGGCTTTGCGATCGGCTCGGCAGCCCTCACGGCGCTGGCGCTGTTCGTGTCCTACGCGCAGGCCGTCGGCCTGTTCGAGAGCGGCATCGACCTTCTGGACTACAAGGTCATCGTCGGCCTCTTTATCGGCGGCATGCTGCCTTTCATGTTCTCCGCGCTGACCATGGACTCCGTGTCCAAGGCGGCCTATAAGATGATCGAGGAAGTCCGCAGGCAGTTCCGCACTATCCCCGGTATCCTGGAAGGAACCGGCAAGCCGGATTACACAACTTGCGTGGCAATCTCCACCCATGCGGCGCTGAAAGAAATGCTGGTGCCCGGCATCATGTCCGTCATTGCACCCCTGGTGGTCGGCCTCATTCTCGGCCCTGATGCGCTGGGCGGCCTTCTGGCCGGTGCACTGGTGACCGGCGTCATGCTTGCGATCTTCATGTCCAACGCCGGCGGCGCTTGGGACAATGCCAAGAAATACATTGAGGACGGCCACAACGGCGGCAAGGGAAGTGATGCCCATCACGCGGCGGTCGTGGGTGATACGGTCGGCGATCCCTTCAAGGATACGTCCGGTCCTTCCATCAACATCCTGATCAAGCTGATGACCGTGGTGTCGCTGGTGTTCGCACCGCTGTTTCTGAAATTCGGCGGATTATTCTGATTTTATTTGCACACCGTTTAGAAGGGAATAAGAAAAGGGAAAGGATAACGAAATGTACGATACAATACCGGAAGAATTCAGGGGAATAGTAGAGAAAGCCAAGCAGGTGAAGAAGCCCCTGCGCGTAGCGCTTGCGGCGGCGGATGTGGAAAACATCCTGGCCGGCATGTTTGAGGCGGCGGAC
Organism: Lachnospiraceae bacterium; assembly: GCA_017405805.1. Lineage (GTDB taxonomy): Bacteria > Bacillota > Clostridia > Lachnospirales > Lachnospiraceae > CAG-791. The sequence goes on along the minus strand of JAFQZU010000034.1, from coordinate 57,425 downwards.
GATGGTTTTGTCGAGCCCGTGCTGATCGGCAACTTCAAGAAAGTCAACATGGTGCTGGAGAAGCTTGGCCTTGCGGACAAAAGCTACGACTTCCAGCCCATCAGCAAAGATGTCAACGCCGTCCAGTACGCTCTTGAAATGGTGCAGGCGGGGCAGGCGGACGCGCTCATGCGCGGCAATACCCAGACCAGGGATTTCCTGCTGCCCATACTGAACAAGATGAATCATATGATCGAAGAGGACGGCCTCCTCACGCATGTGAATATCTACAAGGTTCCCGGCCTGGAGAAGCCGATCGCGATCTCGGACTGCACACTGCTTGTGGAGCCATCCATCGAACAGCGCGAAGAAGTCATCCGCAATATGGTCAAGGCCCTCAATATCATCGGCGTCAAGAACCCCATTATCGGTCTTCTTTCACTGGTTGAAAAGCCAAGCTTCCACATGCGTGACACCGTCGAGGCGCAGACCATTGTGCTGCACCACAGAGAGGATCCCATCGCGGACTGCACGCTGGTCGGACCGATCACTTATGACCTGATCATGAGCAAGGAAGCCGCCGAGCTCAAGAAATATGACTGCCCTTACTGCGGCGAGTTCGACGGCATCGTCGTGCCCAGCCTGCTCGCGGGCAACCTCATCTGCAAGATGCTGGATACCCACCTTCACGCACAGGGCTGCTGCATGCTGATGGGCGCAAAGGTCCCGATCGCCCTGGTCGGACGAAGCGAGTCCAAGGAGCAGGCGTACCTGTCGCTGGCGGCCTGCGCGGCGCAGACGGTGAAGTGAATGAATTGAAGCGTTCTTATGAAGGACCCCCGCGGAGCTTTTGAAGTTCTGCGGGGTTTTTTGTTTTCTTGTTGTGGTTCATTTGTTATGGTTCATTTGGATTTGGGCGGGAGCAGACTATTTGCCTGTTTCTGTCTGTATCGTCCGCCCAAAATTCGATCAATTTTGCCTTTTCCCGGCTTGTAAGCGGACGAGATTGAAGCTTTATCATTTTTTGTCCGCCAAAACTAGCCCTCACTACTCTGATTTTGCCATTTTGCAGCGGACGAAAGAAAGAATATGAGTTCATTGATCCGCTCCTTTATAGATTTTCCTTTCTGACATAAGGAATTTGGCAGACTAATCAATGAAGATGAGGGAATTCGTCCGCCGATCCGCCGATCCGCTGAGGAGATTACAAGAATTATCCCTTCACTGTATAGTACGGCGTATATAATCCACATAATCAAACTTTGCAGGAGACATCCCCGAGGAGGCCTTAAAACTCTTCCGAAAATACTCCGCATCCGTAAAATTCAGAAGCGCCGCGATCTCGAAGATCCGCAAGCTCGAAAACCCCAGCAGGTATCGGGCACGCTCCATTTTCAGTTCCTGAACAAAGCTTTTATAAGAGATCCCGGTTTCCTTCCTGAACAGGCTGCTCAGATAACTGGTGTTCAGGAAAAAACGCCCTGCCGTATCAGCCAGTCTGCAGGGACTGTCCGCGTTCATGATGGTATAGTACCAGATGTTCTGCACCTGGCGGTTTTCGGATTTGGTATAAAACAGCGGCAGTTTTCGGTGCAGGAACAGGAGGCTCTCTTTCAGACGCAAAAAGGCGGAGGCTGCATCCTCAGGTTCTCCCGGGAGGGGAGCGGAGAGCAGCTCCTTTATGGGAAGATATCTTTCGAGATAAGGATAGTTAGCCGAGAAGGAATCCAGAAGCTGTTTCCGGACCTGTTCCACGATCTGGAGGATCTCTTCCGGATCCATTTTCCTGAGCTGCTGCTCTTCAATCTGGGAAAACTTCTCAGACAGCTCCTCTTTGCTGCTGAACAGCAGCATTCGAAACAGTTTCTCGGAGGATACAGTATCCTTTTTGCGCATGGTTTCCAGTTTCTCCAGATACCGCACTGCTCTTGCTATGGCTGTCTCGAAGGAATCTTCATCCAAGGGTTTGACCATATAGTCAAAGGCGCCGAGAAGAATGCCCTGCCTGGCATAGGAAAACTCTGTATATTCACTCATAAGGATCGTGCAATTACATAGTTTCTCTCTCTGTATGACTCTCAGCAGATCAAGACCGCTCATCTTGGGCATCCGGATATCCGTTATGACAATATCCACCTGATCATTCCGCAGTATGGACAGTGCTTGATCCGCGCTTCTTAATGTCCAGGCAACCTTCACTTTCGAAGCATTATTATTAAAGAGCGGCATTCTGCTGACCACTCTCAGAAATACTTCCTTATCATCTATTACCATTATCCTGAACATAGACCACCTCCGAGAGCATAATAGCGGGCTTTCAGATGCGCGTGTCGATGTTTTTTCCGGTTACTGAACGATTCTGTTGTAAAGAACGTTGTATTGAATGTTCGGGGCATCCGTCCCCAAGTCACGAAGATTAGTATCTCTTTTACAGTCTTCCTTCAGTGCCTCCTCCACAAAGTTAGTTTTCAATCCGGGGAAGTACATTTCTTTTTTTATTTTGTGCTGTGAATCGACCCGGAACATTGTGACGTCTCTTATGACATGGTGGTCCTCCCCCTGCACGGTGACCTGCCCTCCGGGCCCGTGGAAGGTGATCCTGCCGCTTTCCAGGGCCGAGATGACGTCCTCTGTATTTGTCGACCCGGCCGCTTCCACTGCTTTCTTGTAAAGATATACCGCGGTATAGGCGGTCTCTGCGTCGAATTCGATATACGGAGCTTCGCTCTTCGGATGCCGCTTCCTTATTTTGGCGGAAAAAGAGAGTGCTTCGGGCGTATCCAGTTCTTCAATATACGAACTCATGAAAAAAGTATTTGCCATGACGGGCGGCGGAAGCGTCCTGTGCAGAGAAGAGAGCCCGATCCCGATCGTGGAAATGAGCGGAATATCCCGCTTTTTGAAGCGGTACCACTGCTCGTGGAAGCACTCCTGATTATTGCCCACGCAAAAAGAGAGGAGAATATCCGGATCCGCATCGTTGATCTTTTCGATCGAATCTTTAAAATCCGGTTTTGTCGGCGTAAAATACTCGATCCCGACGACGGAGGCGCCGCTGTTTTCAATATAATGCCGCGTACATTCCGCGGAGAGGACGCCGTAATTGTAATCCGCTGCAATGATATAGCACTTTCGGCCGTATACCGGGAGCATCTGGTCGATCATGGGATAGACATTCTGCTCGGGCGTATTGGAGATGCAAAAGGTATAGTGGTCGGCAAGTCCCCCCTCATATAACGCATTGAAAAAGTAGGGGATCTTCATTTTGTGAGCGACGTCACGGACATATTCACGGGCAGAGGAGAGCTGTCCGCCCATCAGTACGTCGACCCGGTCAACCGCCGCCAGTTCCCAGGCAATCGACGGAACCGCCGACAGATCGGAATGAAAATCCCGGAACAGAAGGCGCACTTTTCGTCCCAGGATACCGCCTGTCCGGTTTATTTCCTCTACAGCCAGCTCATATGCAAATCTTCTGCACGGCGCAATTCCGGAATAGTCTCCTGAAAGGGCACCGATCACGCCGATCCGAAGCTCTCTGCTGTTCTCATCCCCTTCTCTGGACAGCGGCATAACGACCATTTCGTTGGGAAGGTCCACCCGGATTGAAAAACTTTCTCCCTGTACGGAAGAGATCGAAACATTTCCACGGAAACGTTCTACGATCCTTTTTACCAGGTTCAGTCCGATCCCGCTCCCGCCTGCATTGCTCTCTTCGTCACTTTTTTCAAAAAGATCAAAGGCCCTTTTCGCAAATTCTTCGCTGACACCTTCGCCGTTGTCCTCAAAACAGAACTGCGTCATTTTCTCGTTCCTGACATACCGGAGCCTGATCTGCGCGTTTTTCCGGGACGTTGTAAATTTAATGCTGTTTGCCAGGATATTATTGATCAGCTGCATACATAACATACGATCCGCTATGAGGTCCGGAACCTTCTCGGGCAGGATCAGCCGGATCTCTCTCTCCCGGAAGGGATCCGTCAGCTGCCGGAAGGATTCTTCGATCATCTCCCGCAGATTGATCTTTTCCAATTCGAGTTTTGAGAACTGGCTGCGTGAATATTCGACGTAGACTTGGATCAGCGTCAGGGTACTGTCACAGATCCTGCGAATGGAATTCAAGTCGTCTCTTGCCTGATCGGGTAAGATCTCCCGGCAGTCCTCCTCAACGATCTTCGCGTATGCCGCAATCTCTGTCAAAGGAGCTTTTAGTTCATGTGATACTGTCAGAAAATACCTGTCCACATCTTCTTCTGACGAAAAGTTTCTTACTTCATTTTTTGACATGATATTCTCCCTGCCCGGTTAGGTTGCTGTATTGTCAGTCAATTCGCTGAGCCATATCTGAGGTTACAGTTACTTTATTGTAATTATATATAAAAAATAATCTATTATGTCCGAGATTTCATAATAGACAAATATTTTACTGTGACCCGACAAAAAAAATACCTGTTTGGAGAGCGTTAATTTTTCATATAATCGTGGGCGTAAGGTCAGTGTTATCTGACAAATGTACCATATTTCGTTCGCTTTTTTATAAAAAAGGAGGAAGAAGCATGAACATTCAGGTAGGAAGCGCTAAGAAGCCCGAATTCACCAAGTACAAAGTGGCAGCCCTGACGGTAGACCCGAAGCTTGGAGAAGTGGAACGCAATGTGTCAGAGCAGGTCGCTCTGGTAGAAGAAGCTGCGAAAAACGGCGCGAAGCTGATTGCAACTCCCGAGATGTCCACGACCGGTTACTGCTGGTACAATCGTGCGGAAGTTGCCCCTTATGTCGAGACCATCCCCGGTAAGACCACGGATCGTTTCCAGGCAATCGCGTCAAAATACGGCTGCTACATCGTCGTCGGCATGCCGGAAGTGGATCCCGAGACAGATATTTATTACAACTCTGCAGCGCTGATCGGTCCCGACGGAATCGTAGGCGTTCACAGAAAGAACCACCAGTATATCGCAGAGCCTAAGTGGGCGAAAGAAGGAGACCATGATTTCATGGTCTTTGAGACGCCGATCGGAAACATCGGTATCTCCATCTGCATGGATATCCACTTCATTGAGACCGCAAGGCTTCAGGGTCTGCGCGCGGCGGATATCATCGTTCACATCAGCAACTGGCTGGCCGAGAAAACGCCTGCCCCTTACTGGCTTACCCGTGCCTATGACAACGGCGTTTACATCCTCGAGTCCAACAGAAACGGTCTTGAGCGCACCGTGCAGTTTGGCGGCGGCAGCGTGCTGATCAACCCCGACGGCACGATCGCTGCTTATGAAGATACGGCTCCCATCATGTATGCGGAAGTCGATATCGAGAAGGCGAGAAAGAAAGATTTCGAGGGCAGCGGCAATAAGATCCTCGAGCGCCGCCCGAAAGAGTATATGGATATCATGCACAATACCTATCTGTGGAATCCGCTTGATTTCCATTCGCTTTACGGATATGATCCGCTTCCGCCCGGAAAGAAATCTGTCGTCTCCGTCGCGCAGGTCAATCCTGTCAAGGGCGATGTAGAGGCCAATATCGCTATCATCGCAGAGAAAGCCGCACAGGCAGCTGCTTCCGGCAGTGAGCTCATCGTATTCCCCGAGCTTATGCTGACCGGCGCCGTAGACGCAGCTTCCGCAGCCAAGCTCGCAGAGTCCGCGGAAGGCGATTCCGTTTACAAGATCATCGACATTTCCATGAAGAACCATATCTACATCGTTGCGGGCATGGTGGAGAAGGACGGCGATGCTCTTTACAACACGGCAATTCTGACAGGTCCCGAAGGCCTTGCGGGAAAATACAGACAGATGCATGTGGCGGAGAAGGACAAAGCCTGGGCGGCCCCCGGCGATCTCGGCTTCCCGCACTTCAACACGCCTGTCGGCAGAGTCGGTATCCTGATCGGTCATGATGCGGAGTTCCCGGAGCCCGGAAGACTTCTTGCCCTGCAGGGCTGTGACCTGATCTGCTTCCCTTCTGCCATGAAGACCTCGAAGCCTTATGGCCTCAAAGGCACGAAGAACTGGCACAACTATCCGATCCCGATGGGCTTCAGCACGATCCACTGGCATCTGTGGAGAGTGCGCGGCGGCGAGAACAACGTCTATTCGCTGTTTGCCAATACCACAGAAGACGGCTGCTTCGGCCGCAGCGGAATCTTCCATCCCGATACCTTCCTGTTCCCCAGAAACGAGAAGATCATGGGCGCAGCGGATGAAGGCATCATCAGTATCACGATGGACAATTCCAATTCCCCCGACTCTGTCTATCCCACCAATGTGGTCCGCAGAAAAGATCTGGTCTGCATGCGTCACCCGATTATGTATGACGTGATCGTAGATCCCAAAGCACCCGTGTATGACTTCTTCAAATAAGAGGATTCCGAAATAGCCGGTAATTCCGGCCTCCCCCTTTCTCTCCCCGGCAGAACATCCTTCTGCCGGGGGGCAGGAACTCCTCGTTTTTTTCGGCAGATGTCTTTAATAAGAGAGGGAAATCAGATGGAAGAAAAAAAATATGAAAAATATGGCTCACCGGCCGGTTTGGCACTAACGATCGGCATTGGTTTCGCCTTATATTTTATTCTCAGTGCGGTTCACGGTCCTTTGGGCGCGGCGGCATACGACGCGCTTGTACAGAATATCCATTCTCCGCAGAATCAGGTTCTCTGGTTCCTGATCAACTGGACGGAACCCGAGTTCTTTGCGGGGCCGATCTCGACCATATTCCTTTTTATCGGCGCGATCCTCGCATGGTTTCTCAGCACCAGAAAGTCCAAATACGCCGGAATTGAGATATGCTACGGAAGTGCGCATATCTGGCCCTGGGTTTTTGCGTCTCAGATCCTCGCGCTGCTTCTCACGGAATATCTGTTCGGGTATATGCACCTGTTTGATCTCGGAAATACCTGGATTCCCACCTTCATCGTCATTGTCAGTGTTCCGCCTTCAATGATGCTGATGTACGGTCCCGGAATTGTAAACCTCCTGACAGCCAGCGTTCTTGGTGCACTTTTATGTACACCGACCGCTTACTGGCTCTCGAGCGCCACGGCTAATCTGGGGATACCCGGAGCAACCAACAACGTTCTTTGCATGGTCATCGCAGGATGCATTGCAGGCTGTGTCTGCCGTGTTCTCCCCTGGATGAAGAAAAATCCGATCCCGGAAACGAACAACATCAATGATCCCGGGATCGACTATAAGAGCCCTTTCTGGATCCTTCGCAGAACGATCGCGGATTTCACGGAACCCCAGTTCTACGGCAGTGATATTGCCGGTCTCTTCGTTATCGTTGGCGTGATCATTGACTGGATGATCCATCCCAGTCTCGTTACCGGCGGAGCAAATGCTCTTCCTGCGATCCTCCTCTCGCAGTTTATTGCCGGCGGTCTGGGCGTCTTTTTGTATACCGGCCGGTATCAGGAGCGCGGTTGGTACGGCACCTATGTCCCGGTCGTCTGCACATCGCCCGCCTGCATCCTCCTTCACGGAGCCACGATGCCGATCATTCTGGTGTCCGGCATTCTCGGCGGCATTATCGGTGCACCGATCGCCCATTGGATCGAGGACAGACGTCCTGAATTCATCCATGGAACAGTGCCGAACGTCGCGGCCATGACGATCAGCACCATCGTCGTTTCGGGAATTATCACGTGTATTTCCTGGCTGCATTAAAAAGGAAAAAGGAAAATACAAAACAGCCGTGTATAAGCAGCCGCAGGGCTTTTCAGCAAGCTTCGCTTGCGCGCCCAAGGTGCTTATACACGGCTGAATGATTATGCCTGAATTGGAAGCCAGGAATATGGGTAGGTGCAGACAATTTGCCAATTTCTGTCTGTATCATCCGCTCAAAATTCGATCATATTTGCTCTTTGCCAGCTTGTAAGCGGACGAGATTGCAGCTTCATCAATTTTCGACTGCCCAAAATAGAGGTCACGACCCGGATTTTGCCGTTTTGCAGCGGACGAAAGAATAGTTATAAATTAATTGATCCGCTTCTTTATAGATTTTTCTTTCTGACATAAGGAATTTGGGCAGACTAATCATTGAAGATGAGGAAATTCGTCTGCCTAGCTATATTGAGGGAAATCATCTTGCATCAATGTACGGGCGGTCGGCAGGATGAATAAACAAAACAGCCGTGTATAAGCATCTGCAGGGCTTTTCAGCAAGCTTCGCTTGCGCGCCCAAGGTGCTTATACACGGCTTTATTATTATACCTGAATTTGAAACTCAGTACTTGACAGTCTTCCCATTGTAGTCATACATACTGACAGATTTCTTCCCATCACTTCGAATACAGCGGACGGTATAGGTGTAGGTCGTTCCGCTGCGGACACTCTGATCGGTATAGGTAAGAGAGGTGGTGTCCGCCAGGATCTCCCAGCTTTCTGTGCCGCTCTTGCGGTAGACCCTGAAGTTTACGGCGCCTGCCGGTTTCTTCCATGTCACCTTTACGCCGCCGGTGACTTTTACGGCGGAGACCAGTTCCGGCGCCGCGATATACAGAACCGTCGTGCCTTCATGGTTGAAGGAACTTGCATAGGACTTGCCGTCCGCCTCCATGCAGCGGACTGTGTAAGTATAAGCATAGCCTGAAGCTGTGGTCTTGTCCGTATAAGTTGTGCCTGTCGTATCTGCAAGCCAGGCCCATGCTCCGGACTGATTCCTGCGGTAGACACGGAAGCGTACCGCGCCGTTTGGCTTGTTCCATTTCAGCTGTATTCCACCGAGGACGCTGGTACCTGAAATGATCTCCGGCGTTTCGATATAGGTGATGCGAAGGCCGTTGGCATCATAGGGGCTGACGGAGAAACTCTCGTCACGTGACAGGCACCGCGCTGTGTAAATATATGTTTTGCCGGAGACGGCAGTTACATCGGTAGAGTAAGTGCCCGGGGTGTGTGCGATGGTCTGCCATTTGCCGCCGGGCTCTTTGCGGTAAACGCGGTACATCCTTGCCCCGTTGACTTTGTCCCAGGTGATCCTGACACCGCCGTATACACAGGCGGCAGATTTCAGTATCGGAGCTGGAAGATTATTGACAGTAACAGTACAGGTCGCCTTCAGGCCGCCTTCTTTTGTCGTGGCTGTAATGACTGCACGTCCGCCGCCGGTTGCTTTTACGATGCCATCGGAAGTGACTGAAGCAACAAGTTTATCGGAAGTCGACCAGATGACTTCCTTATCGGGGGCGCTGGACGGGGTCACTATAGGCTTAAGCTGAGCAGAACCTCCCATGGAAAGTGTAAGCGTTGGTCTGTTCAGTATAATGCCTGTCACCCTAATGGGCTCCAGCGTTAGATTTCCAGCTGGCAACGTCTTATATTCCGTCCCGTCTGCAATATCCCGGAAGGTTTTTGTCAGCTTTACCGGATAGTAACGGGGGACTGAAACAGGTGAGATGATCCCGGACAGCACCTTGCAGCCGGTAAAGAACCCGTCGACACTGGTTCCCTTCGCCATGTCAAAACTGCTCAGATCAATCCTCGGGAGTACATGTAAGCAGGCAAACATGTAAGCGAAATCTGTAACATTGGATGTGTCAAAGTTCGTGACGTCCAGTTCCGGAAGAGTGCAGCAGTAATAGAACATGGCTCGCATATTTGTGGTTTTGGAGGTATCGAAATTGCTGACATCGAGGCTTGTCAGTCCCCGGCATTCGTAGAACATCCGCCTCATATTCACAACACTGGATGTATCGAAATGCCCCAGGTCCAATGAGGGCAGCCTGCTGCAGTAGCTGAACATGCCCTCCATGTCCGTTACATTGGATGTGTCAAAACTGCTAAGATCCAGTGCGATAAGGTTACTGCAGTAACTGAACATTTCCTTCATGTTTGTTACGTTCGATGTGTGGAAACTGCTAAGATCCAGAGTGCGCAGCTTCTGACAATTGGAAAACATATATTGTGTGTCCGTTATGTCGTAAGAAGTGAAAACTGCTGTGTCCAGATCTGTCAGGCTGGAGCAGTTATTGAATAAGTAGTATACGTTCTTTACTTTGGAAGCATTCCATCCGCTGATGTCCAGTGAGGTGAGGGCAGAGCAGTCAGAAAACATATATTGCATAGAGTCCACATTCGATACATCGAAAGAACTTAAGTCAAGTGTCTTCAGATTGCTGCAGCGGTAGAACATGTAAGCTGTTCCCCGAACATTTGAAGTATCAAAACTGCTTAGATCAAGTGTCTCCAATGCGCGGCAGCGAGCGAACATAAAGGACATGCTCTTTACGCTCGATGTATTAAAGCTGCTTACATCCAGAGATGTCAGGGAAGAGCAGCCAAAGAACATTTCACTCATATTCTCCACATTGGAAGTATCCATATCTCCGAGAGTCAGATCTGTCAGATTGGGGCAGTAGGAAAACATGCCGCTCATATCTGTCACATTGGAGGTATCCAGATATGTGAGGTCAATGGAAATTACATTGGGATAAAAAGGGTAAGGTGTAATTTCCATTTCCATCATTCCACCAAACAAGCCGCGGACATTGTCGACAACGACGATATCCCCTTCTCCGCCTACTACTATAGACGAGATATCCTCGCCTTCATCGACCCATGGATTTCGTATTCTTGAATCAGGAAGCACTGCTCCGCCGATATATTCCTGCGGCAGTTCCTTGCTGCTGATTCGAAGCTCGCCGTCTTTATTAATGCCCCAATAATACAGAACATCTTGGACTTCCTGCGCAGGAGACCGGCCTTCTTCCGTTTCTATGTCTGTTCCCGGAGCCGGCACTTCTTCCTGTTTGTCAGTTTCAGCCGTGGCCGGCACTTCTCTCAGTTCATCAGTATCGTCCGTAGTCGGCATTTCTTCCGGTTCATCAGTATCGTTCGCAGCCGGCATTTCTTCCGGTTCATCAGTATCGTTCGCAGCCGGCATTTCTTCCGGCTCATCGGTTACGTCTAAAGCCGACACATCTTCGGGTTCATCGGTTTCGTCCGTTGCCGCTACTTCTTCCGGTTCATCGGTTTCGTTCACAGGCAGTTCTTCTTCGGGCTCTTCCGCTTCACCAGCCTCTAAGATTTCAGAGTTCTCCTCCATTTCAGGAACCGCCTCGGTCGTTTCGGCAGCCATAGCAGAAAAAGCGGGCGTAAGATTGCTTACTACAAGAATACTGACTAAGATTGCAGATAATAAACTTTGCTTTTTCATTTTGCCTCCTGCTTATTATGAATGAACTAAACGCATGTATACATATGCTATAAAAACAAGATTATGCACGGCTGTCATATTATGCTTAAATTAAGCACATCTCCATGTGACAGGTTTTTCCCCATATCTCCAAGTAGTAAATATCTTTTCTGTCTTACAAATCTCAAATACTATCAAGTAAAACTATATCATATATATATATATATCAAACAAATGCGGAGCTTGCATCCGTGTGGCGTTTCGTCCTGTTCAATGCAGTTTGTGTCATTTTGAGCCCGGACTGGCAGTTTTTCAGATTGAGAAGGAGGAAGAGTGTAGAGGAATTGAGAACTCAAGGAAGTACGTATATTATGGTCAGAAAAGAGTAGCGCGTAACTATGATTCACAGGGATATGGGCAGGAGCAGATTATTTGTTCATTTCTATCCGTATCATCCGCTCAAATTTCGATCAATTTTGCCTTTCCCAGCATGTAAGCGGACGAGATTGAAACTTCATCATTTTTTGTCCGCCAAAACCAGCCCTCACGACTCTGATCTTGCCATTTCGCGGCGGACGAAAGAAAGATTATGAGTTCAATGATCCGCTTCTTTATAGATTTTCCTTTCTGACATAAGGGATTTGGGCAGACTAATCGTAGAAGATGGGGTAATTTGTCTGCTGATCTATATTGAGAGAGATCTTCCAACATCAATGTTTGGACGGTCGGCAAGGAGAAACAGCAAAACAGCCGTGTATAAGCATCCGCAGGGCTTTTTAGCAAGCTCCGCTTGCGCGCCCAAGGTGCTTATACACGGCTGTATTTTTAATTATCGTTTCCTCATGCCTTGCCTGCTTTTGCGCTCCGCTTGGAGAGGAAGAACATGGCCGCAAACAGGATCACCAGACCCAGGATCAGGCTGATCCAGACATTCTTCACGAAGCCCGCGATGATGTAAGTGATGGCCGAGATCACGGCGCAGGTCATCGCGTAAGGGATCTGCGTGGACACGTGGTTCAGGTGGTTGGACTGGGCGCCCGCAGACGACATGATGGTCGTATCCGAGATGGGCGAGCAGTGGTCGCCGCAGACCGCGCCGGCCATGCAGGCGGACATGGCGATGATCATCATAGTGTAGTCAGTTCCCTGGAAGCAGGAAACTACGATCGGGATCAGGATGCCGAAGGTGCCCCAGGAAGTGCCGGTCGCGAAGGAAAGGCCTACCGCGATGACAAATACGATGAAGGGAAGGAGGCTCACGAAGCCGGTCGCGCTGTTCTGCACGATGCCCGCGACGTATTCCTTGGCGCCCAGGCTGTCGGTCATTGCCTTCAGGGTCCAGGCGAAGGTCAGGATTAGGATGGCGGGAACCATCTGTTTGAAGCCGTCCGGCACGCAGTCCATGATGTCCTTGAAGGAGATGACCCGGCGGATCATGTAGAAGCAGATCGTGAGGATCAGCGCGCAGAAGGAGCCAAGTACCAGGCCGACAGAGGCGTCGCTGTTGGCGAAGGAGTTGACGAAAGTTTCCCCGTCAAAAAATCCGCCCGTATAGATCATGCCGATCACGCAGCCGATGACCAGGGAGATGATGGGGAAGAGCATGTCGATGACCTTGCCGTTCTTGTTGATGGCGACTTCCGCCGCGTTGTCGTAGGGGCGGTCGCCGGAGGTGAACAGGTCGCCGTTGTGGATGGCGTTGTATTCGTGTTTTGCCATGGGGCCGTACTCGATCTTGAGAAGGACCAGGCAGACCATCATGACGATGGTGAACAGTGCGTAATAGTTATAAGGAATGGCCTTTACGAACAGGCTCAGTCCGTTCTCTCCGTCGACAAAGCCGGAGACCGCCGCCGCCCAGGAGGAGATCGGCGCGATGATGCAGACGGGCGCCGCAGTCGCATCGATCAGATAAGCGAGCTTGGCGCGGGAGATCTTGTGCTTGTCCGTGACGGGGCGCATGACGCTGCCCACGGTCAGGCAGTTGAAGTAGTCGTCGATGAAGATCAGGCATCCGAGGCCGATGGTGGCCAGCTGAGCACCTTCTCTTGTCTTGATCCTGCGGGAAGCCCAGTCGCCGAAAGCGGCGCTTCCGCCGGTCCGGTTCATCAGCTGCACGACGATGCCCAGGATGACCAGGAAGATCAGGATACCTACATTATAAGAATCGGACAGGACGGAGATAAAGCCGTCGTTGAACATGTGGCTCAGCGTCCCCTCGAAGCTGTAGCCGGAGAACAGAAGCGCACCGGAAAGAATTCCGATAAAGAGTGAGCTGTACACCTCCTTGGTGATCAGGGCCAGCGCGATCGCGATGATGGGCGGGATCAGGGACCAGAAGGTCTGCTGGACCGTGTCCGCGCTCGTGACAAAGGCCGCGATCACCATAAAGGCGATCACTACGATCACGGCGATGGTGGAGATGGGGTTTTTGCCCACGGTGAACTGTTCCACTGGTGAGGTTTCGTTTTTCTTTGACATTTCATTCCCCTCTTAGTGCAAAAATAAACATTTCCTTTCCATACTAATGCGTCAACGCGATAAAGTCAACCGCGTCCGCCTCTCTTGCGAAATTGCTTCACTTGCTATACACTTTCCCCATGTACATGAAATTGAGTCAATAATCCGTTTCAACACCGTTTTCGGGCCGGATCCCGCAGCGGTGCGGGGAGAAAAAAATGTCAGGAAGCATCGAAGTGCGGGGCGTCTTGATCGGAAAAGGCATGCCCAAGATTATCGTGCCCATCGTCGGGAAAACAGAGGAAGAGATCCTGCGGGAGACCGAAAAAGCGGCCGCCGCGGCGCCCGACCTGGTGGAGTGGCGGGCGGACTGGTTCGCGCAGGTCATGGACGGCGTGCGGGTGAAGGAAGTACTCGGAAAGATCCGGGAGAGAGTCGAAAATATACCCCTTCTTTATACCTTTCGCACGGCGGCGGAAGGCGGTGAGATGGAGATCCGTCCGGAGGATTATGTGAAGCTGTGTCGGGAAGCGGCTTCAGGCGGGCAGGCGGACCTGCTCGACGTCGAGCTGTCCATGGGAGAGCAGACGGTGAGGCAGATCATAGAGACGGCACACCATTTTGGCGTGCGGGTCATCGCTTCCAGCCACGATTTTCATGCGACGCCGCCCGGGGATGAGATTTTGCGGCGCCTTAAGAAGATGCAGGCGCTCGGAGCAGACGTTTTGAAGATCGCCGTGACGCCGCAGGATCCGTCGGATGTACTGGTCCTTCTCGACGCGACGCGGGAGATGGCCTGCCGGTATGCGGACAGGCCCCTGATCACCATGTCCATGGGAAAGACAGGGGCCGTGAGCCGCCTGTGCGGGGAGACCTTCGGCAGCGCGGCCACCTTCGGAACGGCCGGCAGATCGTCCGCGCCGGGCCAGATCCCGGTGCCGCAGCTGCGGGAGATCCTGCGGGTGCTGCACGGAGCGGAGGAGTGATTAATATGGGAAATATTTTTTTGATCGGCTTTATGGGGACGGGAAAGAGCACCGTCGCGCGGGAACTCCACGCGCGGGCGAAAGCGCAGGGAGTCCCCTGTGAATATATCGAGATGGATCAACGGATCGAAGAGGAGCAGGGGATGCCCATCACCGGGATCTTTGAGAAGCGCGGGGAGGCGTATTTTCGCGATCTGGAGACGGACCTTTTGAGACGGCTTGCGGAGCGGGCGCCTGGTGCGCCGCGGCTGATCGTCTCCTGCGGGGGCGGCGCCGCCGTGCGGGAGGAGAACGTGCGCCTCATGAAGAAGGCTGGGTGGATCATCCTCCTGCAGGCGACGCCGGACACCGTGCTGCGCCGGGTGCGAAAGAGCAAGGACAGGCCCATTCTCAACGGCAACATGAACCGCGCATTTATCGCTTCCTTAATGGAGAAGCGGCGGGCGGCCTATGAGGCGGCGGCCGATCTCACCGTCTCCGTGGACGGCCGGAAAGTCCCGCAGATCTGTGACGAGATCGCGCGAAAGACCAAGGCGCTGGAGGTCATCGACCGCTTAAAAAAGGAATATCCGCTGGCTGCCTGCACCCTGAACTACGAGGATGCCTGGCAGCTCCTGGTGAGCGTGCGCCTGGCGGCCCAGTGCACGGACGCGAGAGTGGATATGGTGACGCCCAAACTCTATGAGAAGTTTCCCACAGTGGAAGCCCTCGCGGCAGCGGATCCCGCCGAAATCGAAGAGATTGTCAAGCCCTGCGGGCTGGGCCACAGCAAGGCGCGGGACATCTCAGCCTGTATGCGGGTCCTCCGGGACCAGTATGGGGGCCGGGTGCCTGACGACATGAAAAGTTTGCTGGCACTGCCGGGCGTGGGAAGAAAGAGCGCCAACCTGATCCTGGGCGATATCTTTGGCAAGCCGGCCATCGTCACGGACACCCACTGCATCCGCCTCTGCAACCTGATCGGCCTTGTGGACGGGATCAAGGAGCCCGCCAAGGTGGAAAAGGCCCTGTGGGAGATCATCCCGCCGGAGGAGGGAAACGATCTGTGCCACCGCTTCGTCCTCCACGGAAGGGCAGTCTGCGTCGCGAGAAGACCGCAGTGCGACAAGTGCTGCCTGCGGGATATTTGTCGGTATGCAATAGAAAAATCTTATGAGTAGAACTCTTAGGGAGGGCTGTCACATTTGTCATCAAATGCGGCAGCCCCTTTGCCGTGCTCTTGCATTATGAAAAAACATGTGCTATGATGCCTTTAAGTTCACGAAATATTCATAAGGAGCAGTTCATGAACATACAGGAATGCGATATTCTGAGAACACTGGCAGAGGAGCCATTTGTGAATCAGCGGATCCTGGCCGAGACCACCGGCCATTCGCTGGGCGTCGTCAACCGATCAATTAAGATCCTTCGCAAGGAAGGCTATCTGGACGAGGACGTACGGCCCACCGCCAAGGCGGAAGCCCTCTTTCAGAAGAGAGCGCCCAGGAGCGCGGTGATCCTGGCGGCGGGGTTTGGTATGCGCATGGTGCCCATCAACACCCTGGTGCCCAAGGCTATGCTGGAAGTAAAGGGAGAGCCTCTTATCGAGCGGCAGATCCGGCAGCTTCACGAGGCGGGCGTCTTTGATATCACCGTAGTCGTCGGTTTTCTGAAAGAGTCTTTTGACTATCTGATCGACCAGTACGGAGTGAAGCTGGTATGCAACCCCCTGTATGCCTCTAAGAATAACCTGTATTCGCTGAGCCTGGCAGCAGGCAGGCTTTCCAATACTTATATCGTACCCTGCGACCTCTGGTGCGCGCAGAACCCTTTTCACCGCCGCGAGCTGTACTCCTGGTACATGGTCAGCGACAGGGAGGCGCCGGACGCGGGCATCCGGGTCAACCGGAAGATGGAACTGACGGCAGTTTCAGGCTATGTGCGGAGCGGGTCCGGAAACGGAGGCGGCACCGGTGCGGCCGGCGGCAGGGGCGGCCAGTGGACCGGCAACGCACCTGTCGGGATCGCCTATGTGCTGGAAGAGGACTGCGAGGCGCTGCGGGACCGCCTTCGGGAGATGGCCGCGGATTCGGCGCACGACGGCGACTACTGGGAGGCGGCGCTGCTGCGGGAGGACGGACGCATGCGGATCCTCGCAAAGGTCGTTTCGGACGGGAACGTTGTGGAGATCAACACCTACGAGCAGCTCCGCGAGCTGGACAGCGAGTCGGGGCATCTGCGGTCGGACGCGCTGGATGTGATCGCGCAGACTTTTGGCGTGTCCAAGGAGGAGATCGTGGACATCACGGTCCTGAAAAAGGGCATGACCAACCGATCCTTTTTGTTCACCGTAAGAAATGAGAAGTATATCATGCGCATCCCCGGCGAGGGGACGGACCAGCTGATCGACCGCCGCCAGGAGGCGGCCGTCTACGCGGCCATCTCCGGGAAGGGACTGTGCGACGATCCGGTCTACATCAACCCGGAAAACGGCTATAAGATCACGAAGTTCCTGGACGGCGTCCGCACCGCGGACCCGGAGAGCGAAACGGACCTCGCCCGCTGTATGAAGCGGCTGCGCGACTTTCACCGGATGGGCCTGAAGGTGGATCACGCCTTCGATATTTTCGGGCAGATCGATTTTTACGAAAGCCTGTGGGAAGGAAATCCTTCCGTCTACCGGGACTACCGCTCGACCAAAGAGAAGGTCCTCGCGCTCAGGCCCTTCATCGACGGGCTAAGGAAGGACCGGGTCCTGACCCACATCGACGCTGTGCCGGACAATTTCCTCTTCTATCACAAGGAAGGGGAGGCGGAAGAGGCCCTGCAGCTGACCGACTGGGAATACGCGGGCATGCAGGATCCCCACGTGGACATCGCCATGTTCTGCATCTACAGCCTCTACGAGAAGGAGCAGGCTGACCGGCTGATCGACCTGTATTTTGACGGGGCGTGCGACACGGCGACACGCGCCAAAATATACTGCTACATCGCCGCCTGCGGCCTCCTCTGGTCCAACTGGTGCGAGTACAAGAGAAGGCTGGGCGTGGAGTTCGGCGAGTACTCCCTGCGCCAGTACCGCTACGCGAAGGATTTCAGCCGGTATGCGGCGGAGCTGATGCGCGGCGGAACTGATGCGCGGCAGAGCATATAGAATACGACATCCTGGAGGAATTACTGAACAATGGACAATGCTTCACAGATCCATCTTGCAAGAAGAGCCATCATCATGGCGGCCGGGTCGGGCCAGAGAATGCGCCCGCTGACGCTGACGACCCCCAAGCCCCTGATCCGCGTCGGAGGCGTCCGCATGATTGACACGGTCATCGGCGCGCTGCATGAGAACGGGATCACGGAAATCTATGTGGTGGTCGGCTATTTAAAGGAGCAGTTCCGGGTGCTGGAGGACCAGTATCCGGGCCTGAAGCTGATCGAAAACCCCTGGTACGACACCTGCAACAACATCTCCTCGCTTTACTGCGCAAGGGACCATCTGCAGGACGTGATCATCCTGGACGGCGATCAGATCATCTACAATCCGAAGATCCTGTCGCCGGAGTTCACACGGTCCGGCTACAACGCGGTCTGGACCGAGGAGGAGACCCGGGAGTGGCTCATGACCGTGGAAGACGGGATTGTGACGTCCTGCTCGCGGACCGGCGGCAGCCGGGGCTGGCAGCTTTACAGCGTCAGCTGCTGGTCAGAGGAGGACGGCGCACGGCTCCGCAGGCACCTGGAGCTCGAGTTTGAGGAGAAGGGGAACCGGCAGATCTTCTGGGACGACGTGGCGCTGTTCTGCCACCCAAAGGAGTATCAGCTGGGAATCCGGGAGATGTCCCGCGGGGATATCGTGGAGATCGACGACGTGAAGGAACTGGCGGCCATCGATCCAAGTTATGAAAAGTATCTGTAAATAAATGAGGGAAGAAACATGAACAAGAACGGCAATCAGAAAAACGAAGAAACCCTGCGCAGGCTGGATCCCTGGACGACGGTGGTGCCCTTCGGGGCCATCCTTGTGCTGTGCGTCTTTTTTATCGTGAACCCGGTGGGCTCCACGGATGCGCTGACGCAGATCCGCTTCTTTTTGGGAGATACCTTCGGCACCTACTACCTGGTCATTGGCCTGGGCGTCCTGATCGTGTCTTTGTGGATCTCCTTCTCGGACATCGGCAAAATCCGCCTGGGCGGGCAGGACGAGAAGCCCCAGTACAACTTCTGGACCTGGGGCGCCATGGTCTTCACCTGCGGCCTCGCGGCGGACATCCTTTTCTACTCCATGTGCGAGTGGATCTCCTACGCGCTCGAGCCCCACATCCAGGACATGGGCTCCATCCAGGACTGGGCGTCCACCTACCCGCTCTTTCACTGGGGCCCGATCCCGTGGAGCTTCTACGCGATCCTGGCGGCCTGCTTCGGCTTCATGCTCCACGTGCGGGGCGTGCACAAGCAGAAATACTCCGAGGCCTGCCGCCCCATCCTCGGCAAAAGAACCGACGGCGCAGCCGGCAAACTCATCGACGTGCTTGCCGTCTTTGCCCTGATCGCGGGCACGGCGACGACCTTCTCCGTGGCGACGCCTCTCCTGTCGGCAGCCCTGACCAACCTCTTCGGCACGGCGGACTCCAAGTTCGTCACCATCGGGATCCTGGTCGTGACCTGCATCGTCTACACTACGGCGGTCATGAAGGGGATAAAGGGCGTCTCCTGGCTGGCCAACGCCTGCATGTACCTGTTCGGCGCCCTCCTGGTCTATGTCCTCCTCTTCGGTGGCGAGGCCAGATACATCATCGAGACGGGCTTCTCCGCCCTCGGCAACATGACCCAGAATTTCATCGTGCTCAGCACCTGGACGGACGCCCTGCGCGAGACGAATTTCCCGCAGAACTGGACTATTTTCTTCTGGGCCTACTGGATGGTCTGGGCAGTCGCCTCCCCCTTCTTCATGGGCAGCATCAGCCGCGGGCGCACGGTCAAACAGGTCATTCTGGGCACCTATATTTTTGGCGTCAGCAGTACGCTGATCTCCTTCATCGTCCTGGGCAACTACGGTCTGGGCATGCAGATGACGGGCAAATTTGACATCCTGGCCCTGTACGAGAGCACCGGAAATCTCTACCACACCGTGATCGGGATCCTGTCCACGCTTCCCCTTCACCAGCTGGTCCTGGTCCTTCTGTGCGTCTCCATGATCGCCTTCTACGCGACCAGCTTCGACAGCATCACGCTGGTGGCCTCCCAGTACAGCTACAAGGAATTCAAAGAGAACGAAGAGGCCGGCAAGGGAATGAAGTTCTTCTGGGCCATCCTGCTGATCCTGCTGCCCATCGCCCTGATCTTCTCGGAGGGGTCCATGAACAACATGCAGACGGTGTCGATCATTGCGGCGTTTCCGCTGGCGATGGTGATTGTGCTGATCATTGCGAGTTTTATTAAGGATGCGAGGGGGTTTTTAGAAGAGATCAAATAAGAATTTTATCTGGCAGAGGACTGGCAGAGGCCTACAGATAAAAGCAAGAAAGGAGCCCCATGAAACTATTCCATCTCTCCGACCTCCACATCGGCCTTAAATTGATCGGGCATGACCTGGCAGAAGACCAGGCCTATATATTGCAGCAGATCGCGGACAGGGCAAAGGACGAGCAGCCCGACGCGATCCTGATCGCGGGTGATATTTATGACAAGGCAGTTCCATCGGCCGAGGCCGTGACGCTGTTCGACCGGTTTATCATGCAGCTACGGGAGGCGGCGCCGCAGGCGGAGATCATGATGATTAGCGGCAATCATGACAGCGCGCCACGCGTCAATATTTTCCGGAATGTGCTGGCACAGCAGAAGATCCGGATGATCGGAATGCCGCCCGTAAAGGAAGAGGAACATATCGAGAAGGTGACACTGGCCGACGCGTTCGGGCCGGTGCATTTCTATTTGCTGCCCTTTGTGAAACCTTCTATGGTGAAACAAATCGTTGGCACGGATGAGGCGGGGAACAACCTGTCCTACGACGAGACCCTGCACAGACTGATTGGCCGGGAAGAGATCGATACGGAGGAGAGAAATGTGCTGGTGAGCCATCAATTCTATCTTCCTGTCGGAGAAAAGGCGGAGGATGTGGAGCGGATGGAGTCCGAGATCTGCACGGTGGGGAATATCGACCAGGTGCGCGCGGACGTTCTGGAAGAGTTTGACTATGCCGCGCTGGGGCATATCCATAAGCCGATGAAGGTGGGGAGTGATTTTTGGCGATATTGCGGGACGCCGATTGCGTGCTCTGTGGACGAGGCGGGGCAGCAGAAGGGCGTTTTGATGGTGGAGCTGCGCGAGAAAGGGAATGTCGAAGTGACGGTCCTGCCGCTGACGCCGCTGCGGCAGGTGCGCGTGGTGCGCGGGACGCTCGAGGAAGTGCTGCAAGAAGCGTGTGAGGACTACGTGCGGGTGGAGCTGACGGACACGGAGGATCTGGACGTGATTGCCATGCAGGAGCAGGTGAATGCGGCCTTTCCCAATCTGCTGGAGATCCGGAGGGAACTTCGGTACAAGGTGAATTACGGAAATGTCGGTGCGGCCAAGGCCAGGGAGATGGATCCCTTTGAACTGTGCTGCGCTTTTTTGTCGGGAGAGGACGGGGAGGGACCGTCCGACCGGGAGAAAGAAGTGCTGCAGGACGTCATCAACACAGTTCGCGCGGGGCGGTAAAGCGCAGGAGGACATCAAATGAGACCGGTTAAACTGACAATGGAGGCCTTCGGTTCCTACGGGGCCAGGACGGTGATCGATTTTACGAGGCCGGAGCAGAATCTTTTTCTGATCACCGGGGATACGGGAGCGGGGAAGACGACGATTTTTGACGCGATGGTCTTTGCGCTGTACGGGCAGGCCAGTTCCTCGAGCAACGTAAAGGCGGGGGCGGAGCTGCAGAGCCAGTTCGCGGAGCAGGGGGCGGAACCCTTTGTGGAGCTGGTCTTTACGGAGCGCACGGGCGGCGTGCCCCTCGAATATGCGGTAAGAAGGGTGCCGCGGCATCTACGCCCTACCAAAAGAAGGGGCAAGCGGGACCACGTGGAGGTGAAGGAGGGCGTCTCCCTCACTATGCCGGACGGCGCGGAGTATGCGCAGAATATACGGGAGACCAACGAGAAGATCGAGGAGATCGTGGGACTGACCAAGGACCAGTTCATGCAGGTGGCCATGATCGCCCAGGGGGAGTTCATGGAGCTTTTGCGCGCAAAGTCAGACGCCAAAAAGGAGATCTTCCGCAAACTGTTCGGCACGCAGATGTACTCTGCGATCACGGAGGAGCTGGGGAGAAGGCGGCATGAGATGACGGTCACGGCGGACCGGATCCGGGTGGCCTGCCGGACGGAGGCGGCCCACGTGCAGATCCCTGCGGAGTACGCGCAGGCTGCGGAGCTCGGGGAGGAGAAAGAGAGGCTGCTGGGGGAACAGAGGACTTTTGGCGCGGATCTGGAGAAGTTCACGGACGGGCTGGAGGCGCTTTGCGCCTTTTTGGAGCGGGAACTGGAGCGGGCGCACAAAGAGAGCAGCGCGGCGTCCGCCGTCCGGGACAAGGCCAGGGACGCTTATCAGAGCGCGGAGGCGCTGCAGCGTTCTTTTACCGGAAGGGACAGGGCTGCCGGGGAGCTGGAGGAGTGCGCCCGGCAGAAGGATAAGATGGAAGAAAAAGGCCGGCTGATCCGGGAGATCGGGGCGGCGCATGCCGTGAAGGCCGTTCATGACAGGCTCAGTGACGCCCGGCGGGCGGCGGATGCGGCGGAAAAAGGGCTGGCGGAACAAAAAGAGGCACTGCCGGGCCTGCGGAGGGAGGCAGAAAGGAGCGCGCAGGCGGAGCAAAAGGCGCGGGGAGACCTGGACGTCAGCACGGAGGTCTATACCAAGACGGAAGAGCGGGTGTCGAGAGCGCTGGAGAACCTCGGGAAGGTGCAGGCGGCGCGCGCTGCCGTGAAGGTCGCCGAAAGGGACAAAAAAGAGGCGGAAGACCGCGGCGGAAAAGCTTCCGCTGCCTTTGCACAGCTGGAGGAAAAAGAGACAGCCTGGAGGGCTGAGGATGAGAGGCTGCGTGACCTGGGAGAGCGCATCGCCAGGTGGACCGTGCGCAGGGAAGAGGCGCGGGAGATCGAGGAGGAACTTGCGCAGGCGCAGGCGGAGAACCGGAAGCTGTGGGAGGATTACCGCAGATACGAGGAGCTGAAGAAGCAATATAAGAAAGCGGCGGATTTCTATCAGGCGGTTAATACCGAGTACGCGGCCAAAGAGAAGGCCTGGTATGACGCGCAGGCGGGGATCCTCGCTGCGGATCTGGAGGAGGGAAAGCCCTGTCCGGTCTGCGGTTCGGTCCATCACCCCGCTCCCTGTACCGTTCCCGCCCACGCGGAAAATATCACCAGGGAAAGCCTTGACCAGCTCAGGGAGAAGGCGGAAAAGCTGCGCAAAGCGTGGGAAAACGCCGCGCAGAGCGCCAACACGGCCCAGGAGCTGTGCAAGGCGGGGAGAAGGAACTTCGAGGAGCGCTGGAAAAAGCTGACCGCGCGCATGGAAAAGAGTGTACCCGATTTCCGGATGTCGGAAGCGGAGGGGCTGCAGGCGCAGCTGGAGAGCTGGAAAGCGGCGCTGGAGCAGGAAAACCGCGCTCTGCAGAGGGATCAGGCGCTGAGCCGGAAGATCCGGGAGCAGTTGGAGCAGGCGGCCAAAGACAAAGTGCGTCTGCGCCGGGAGGCGGAGGAGGCCGCTAAAACGGCGAAGGATTCCGCGGAAAGCTTTGCGCGGAGCAGCGCCATGCTCAAACAGCTGGAATCGGCGCTGGATTATAAGACAGAGAAGGAGGCCCGGGAAGCGCTGCAAAAAGAGCGGGAAGCAAGGGACAAGGCGCAGCAGGCACACGAGAGAGAGGCGGCGGCGGCGCGCGCCGCAAAGACCGCGTCGGAACAGGCGCAGGCGCTGATCGCGCGGTACGAAAAGGAACTGCCGTCGCTTGCGGCCCGAAAAAAAGACATGGAGAAGGCCTATGCGGAGGCCCTTGAAAAGAGCGGCCTGACCGGGGCGCAGTGGATGGAGCTGACAGGCAGGTACAGGCCGGAGGCGACACAGGCGCTCCAGGAGGAGATCAACGCGTACACAGCCAAAAAGGCCGCGGCAGAGCGCGCCCTGGAGGAAGCGGACAAGGCGATCGGCAAGAGGGAACGTCCTGTGCTGGAGCTTTTAAAAGCCTCCCTGGAGGAGGCCGAGAAGAAGCTGAAGGAGACGGCGGACAGCCTCGAGCGGTACAGGGAATGCGCGGCGGCGGACAGGAAAGCGCTGGACAATCTGCTCTCCGGGAAGGAGGAGCGGGACGCTCTGACGAGAGAGCTTTCCCTGGTCGAGAAGCTTTATAACCGTCTGGCCGGCAAAATCACCGGCGGACGGATGGACATCGAGACCTATGTGCAGCGCTATTATCTGGAGCGGATCCTGTATGCGGCCAATCTTCGCTTCCAGGCCATGTCCTCCGGCCAGTTCGAGCTGCGTCTGTGCAGCGAGGAGGAAGCCGGCGCGGGCAGAAACCGCGGGCTGGATCTCATGGTCTACTCCAACGTGACCGGGCGGGAGCGGGAAGTCAGGACGCTCTCTGGTGGGGAATCCTTCATGGCGGCCTTATCTCTGGCGCTGGGCATGTCCGACCAGATCCGCGAGAGTACGGCGGCGATCGGACTGGACATCATGTTTATCGACGAGGGCTTCGGCTCCCTTGACAGCACGGCCAGAGAGCAGGCGGTCAAGGTGCTCAAGCAGATGGCCGGCAGTGAGCGGCTGATCGGGATCATTTCCCACGTGACCGAGATGAAGCAGGAGATCGAGGATCAGCTCGTGGTCGTCAAGGATAAGGGCGGCAGCAGGGCGGAGTGGATCCTGAGCTGAGCAAGCAGGTCGCATGGACCGGCAGTGGAGGAATTTCACTGCCGGTCCTTTTATAGTGAAAATGATTCATCATTAAAATTATTTACATTCACGAAAAAGAGTATATAATGAGTTTTGTTGGCGTCAAAAGATGATATACATTCATTTTGGCGATGAACAAAATTCACTGATGATGGAGAATTGGATCTATGGACAACACACTCGAAATCAGATGGCATGGCAGAGGCGGTCAGGGGGCCAAGACGGCGGCGCTTCTTCTTGCGGACGCGGCCTTTAAGACCGGACAGAACGTACAGGGTTTTCCCGAGTACGGCCCGGAGCGCATGGGTGCACCGATCACGGCGTTCAACCGGATCAGCAGGGAGCGGATCCGCGTGCATTCCAATATTTACCATCCTGATTTCGTGGTTGTAGTGGACGAGATGCTTCTTCACTCGGTGCATGTGACCGAGGGGCTCAAGAGAGACGGCGCCATCATCGTCAACACCTCCCGCACGGCAGAGGAGATCCGTCCGCTGCTCAGGGGATACAAGGGAGCGGTCTATACCGTAGACGCAAGGGCGATCTCCGAGGAGACGCTGGGAAAGAATTTCCCCAACACGCCCATGCTGGCCGCCGCCGTGGCAGTGACCGGCGTGATGGACAAGAAGGATTTCACGGAGCAGATGCGGGCGTCCTTCGCCCATAAGTTCGCGAGAAAACCGGAAGTCATCGACGGCAACATGAGAGCGCTGCGCATGGCCTTCCGGGCTGTCGAGAGCGCCGCGGGCATGACGAAGATCGCGTGACGGGCTGCGCTGTCGTGTGACGGACTGCACGGATGCTTGACGGGCTGCGCTGTCATTGAAAAAGAGTTCCGGCGTCCACGCGCGCAAGCGCGGGACCTGAAACGGCTGCAAACATGCAAACAGAGGGATAGATTTGAGGGTACGGGCCTCCGGCGCTGTCCGGAGGCTTTTCCTCGCGCAAAAACGCGGAAAACGGCCGCCGGACGATCGAAAAGGGACCAGGAGACAAGAGAGTATGCGAACGGATATCACAAAGATCAATGAGAGGACGCCCTGGCAAGGCCTTACCGAGGGACTGCAGATGTTTGCGGGCGGGACTTCCCGCCTCTTTGCCACGGGCGAGTGGAGGACCAATACGCCGGTCCTTATAGAGGACAAGTGCAGGCAGTGCCTTCTGTGCGTGCCGGTCTGTCCCGACTCCAGCATCCCGGTGCTGGAGGGAAAGCGGGGCGCGTTTGACTATGACCACTGCAAGGGGTGCGGGATCTGCGCCAGTGTGTGTCCTTTTGACGCCATAGTAATGAAGGAGGGGATCGAGCCATGAAAAGAGCAAAAGCTATCCGGGAGAGAATGTCCGGGAACGAGGCCGTGGCCTTCGCCATCCGGCAGGTGAACCCCGACGTGATGCCGGCCTTCCCCATCACGCCTTCCACGGAGATCCCGCAGATGGTATCCGCCTATATCGCGAACGGGGAGATCGACACGGAATTCGTCCCGGTGGAGAGCGAGCACTCCGCCATGTCCGCCGCCATCGGCGCGGAGTCGGCCGGCGCGAGGACCATGACGGCGACCTCTTCGGCAGGTCTCGCCCTCATGTGGGAGGAACTGCTCCTTGCGGCTTCCAACCGCCTTCCGATCGTGCTGACCTTGGTCAACCGGACGCTGTCGGGGCCCATCAACATCAACTGCGACCACTCGGACGGCATGGGCGCGCGGGATACGGGCTGGATCCAGATCTACGCCGAGAACAACCAGGAGGCCTATGACAACTACATCCAGGCGTTTCCCATCGCGGAGGATCCGCGGGTGCACCTGCCCGTCATGGTCTGCCAGGACGGCTTCATCACGAGCCACGCGGTGGAGAATATCGAGCTTTTGGAGGACGGGCCGGTCCGGGATTTTGTCGGACAGTACGAGCCGGAGGAGTTCCTTTTGAACCCGGGGAAACCGGTTGCGGTGGGGCCCTATTCCATCTCGGCCTACGCCATGGAAGCCAAAAAAGCCCAGGAGGACGCCATGGAGCAGTCCCGCGCGGTGATCGCCGAGGTGGCGGCGCGGTTCGGGGAACTGTCCGGCAGGCAGTACGGCTTTTTTGAGGAATATCGAACGGGGGACGCCGATTACATCATGGTTATCATGGGATCGGCCGCGGGCACGGCCAAAGAGGCGGCCGACCAGCTCAGGGAAGAGGGCTGGAAGGTCGGCGTGTTAAAGCTCCGCGTCTTCCGGCCTTTTCCGGATCAGGAAATCGCAGAGGCACTGAAGAACTGCCGGGCGGCGGCCATTATGGACCGGTGCGAGAGCTATAACGGCTGCAGCGGACCGCTGGGCATGGAGATCCCCGCGGCGCTTTACCGAAACAAGGTGATGATCGAGACGGCCGATTATATTTACGGCCTGGCAGGAAGAGATTTTACCGTGGAGCATGCGAGAGAGATCTTTGCGCAGCTCAGGGACGCGGCGGACGGAAAAATCCCCGCGGCGCGGCACGCATACGTGGGATTGAGGGAGCAGTGATCATGAGTACAGGAGCAGCGGAAAACTATAATCTGAAGTCCATGCTGTCGCGTCCGGAGCGGCTTGCCCCGGGCCACAGGATGTGCGCGGGGTGCGGCGCGACCATAGGCGTGCGCGCAGTGCTGCGCGCCCTGCACGAGGAGGACCGGGCCGTGATCGGCAACGCGACGGGGTGTCTGGAGGTCTCCTCCTACATGTATCCCTACACCGCATGGGAGGACAGCTACATTCACAACGCCTTCGAAAACGCAGGGGCGACCCTGAGCGGCGTGGAGACGGCTTACCGGGCGCTCCGCAAGAGGGGGCGGCTCCCGGAGAGTGAGCACTTTAAGTTCATTACTTTTGGCGGGGACGGCGGGACCTATGACATCGGCTTCCAGTCCCTGTCCGGCGCCATGGAGAGAGGGCATGACATGGTGTATGTCTGCTACGACAACGGCGCTTACATGAACACCGGCATACAGCGGTCCTCGGCCACGCCCATGTTCGCGGACACCACCACGACGCCGGCCGGCAAGTGCTCTGCGGGCAAGGTCCAGTACCGCAAGGACCTGACGGCCATCATCGCGGAGCACCACGTTCCCTATGCGGCCCAGACCACGTTCACGCGGGATTTCACGGACCTGCACCGGAAGGCGTCCAAGGCCATCTACACGGAGGGCGCCTGCTTTCTGAACGTCATGACGCCCTGCCCCCGCGGCTGGCGGTATGAGACCAGCGAGATCATGGAGATCTGCCGGCTGGCGGTGGAGACCTGCTACTGGCCTTTGTTCGAAGTGGACCACGGGAAGTGGATCCTCAGCTATACGCCAAAAAACAAACTCCCCATCGAGGATTTCCTTCGTCCCCAGGGAAGGTTCAAGCACCTTTTCAAGCCGGAGAACGAGCATCTGCTCGCCCTCTTTCAGGAGGAGGTCGACCGCAGGTGGGAGGATCTGCAGTACCGCTGCGCGCAGGGGTGAGAAAGCGCGGTTTTGGCGCGGTCATAAAATATGGAAGGAAAAAGGCGATCCGCCGGCCAGGTGCCGGCAGGTCGCTTTTTGCGTGTCCGATGTGGTATCATGGAAAGGAACAAAACCGCAGGGAGGGTGGAGACGATGACATTGCTTACCTATCAGATCTTCAAAACTGTTTCCGAGGCCGGCAGCTTTCACAAGGCGGCGGACCTGTTGGGGCTGACGCCCTCCGCCATCAGCCACGCGGTCTCCTCCATGGAGAAGGAGCTGGGTTTTTCCGTATTCACCAGGGGCAAGACCGGTGTCAAGCTCACGACCTACGGCGACCATCTTCTGCCCTACGTCAACGCGGTGCTCAACAGCGACGAGAGCCTGCAGCAGGCGGTGGCCGAGTTCAACGGCCTCAAGCAGGGGACCGTGAAAGTGGGCGTCTTTTCCAGTGTCTGCACCAGCTGGATGCCGGAGATCATCAAGTCCTTCGGCGAGAAGTATCCGGGGATCGAGATCGAGCTCTTCCAGGGGACCTATGACGATGTCTCCTACTGGATCAAGAATGGAGTCGTGGACTTCGGCTTTCTGTCCACATCCAGCGCGGGGGACCTGCTGATCGAACCCTTCTACCGCGATCCGCTCCTGTGCATCGTGCCGGGCGATTACGTGAAGGAGGAGGCCGGGGAGCGCATGACGACGACGGAGATGGCGAAGCGCCGTTTTGTCGTGCAGCGCGAATCCACGGACGCCGACGTGCAGAACTATCTGCGGGAGAACAATCTGGATGTCTCGACGCGCTACCACGTGGTGGACGACCTGTCCACCGTAGTGATGGTCGAGGCCGGTTTCGGGATCTGCATCATGCCGGAGCTGGTCATGAACGACATCCCCTACAAGGTGCGGAGCTACCGGATGGAGCCGGACGCCGCCCGGATCATAGGCCTCGCGGTGCGCGGGGCGGGGCTCATGGCGCCGGCCGTCCGCACGCTGTACAGGCACATTCTGGAGACTTACCGCAATATATGAGTTTTTACGGCATGGAGAGAAGTCTATGAACGATATCAACCGATTTTATACACCCGCGGATATGGTCCGGATCGCCGGCGCTACCTGCGCCGGCTGCGGCAAGTGCTGCCGGGGCATGGGCGACACCATCGTCCTGGATCCCTGGGACGCGGCGCATCTGACGGCGCGCCTGGGAAAGCCCTTCGATTCCATGCTGGATCGGGAAGTTGACCTGCACGCGGAAGAGGGAATGATCGTTCCGCACCTGAAGATGCAGGAAGGGACACAGGCCTGCGCTTTTCTGGGAGAAGACGGGCTGTGCGGCATCCACGAGGCGAGGCCCGGCATCTGCCGGCTCTTTCCCCTGGGGAGGCAGTATACGGAGGGGGAGAGTCTGTATTTTGTCGTGGAAGGCGGATGCACCGAACCCGGCAAAACAAAAACACGGATCGACAAGTGGCTTGGAATCCCCGGCGGAAAAGAGGGCCTTCGCCGCTACGAAGCCTTTAAGAAAGAGTGGCACGCCTTTACAAAGGAGATGAAGGCCATGTTCGCCGGGACGCAGGAGGAACCCGCGGATCCGGAGACGGTCCGCCAGATCAATGTTTACCTGCTGCAGCAGTTCTTCGTGCGGCCCTATCCGCCGGAGGATTTTTACAATGCCTTCGAGGAGAGGCTGGGGCGGATCAGGGCGCTTTTTGTCTGATCGCGTCCGGCAGAGCAGGATGGGAGGTCTTAAGAGTATGAATCATATGACGCCGGAAGTGATCTGCATAGGACAGGCGGTCATCGACTGCATCACGAGAGAGATGGATCGGGCGCCCTTCAGCGAGGGCAAGGCGCGGGCAAGGAGCATCACGCTGAACGCGGGCGGCGACGCCATGAACGAGTCCTGCGTGCTGGCGGGGATGGGCCGCCGGGCGGAGCTGGTCTGCGGGACCGGGGATGATTTTGCCGGGCAGTATCTGCTGGACCAGGCACGGCAGAAAGGTGTCGGCACGGACAGGGCACAGGTGGTCCCGGGCATGCAGACGCCGGTGGCAAATATGTTCGTCGCGGCGGACGGGAGCCGGAGCTCCGTCTCCAGCCTTGCGACGCTCCTGGAAGGCTATATTCCGGATCCCGGCGACCTGCGGGGCGTCAAGGTGATGTCGCTGGCAAGTCTTTTTCGCGCGCCTTTGGACCAGGCAGAAATCGTCTGCGGGCTGGTGCGCGCCGCCCATGCAGCCGGGGCGGTTGTCTGTGCGGACTGCAAACTCCCCACTTTCCGTCAATTGAAGCTGGAGGAACTGGAAGAAGTCCTGCCCATGATCGACTATTTCTTTCCCAACGAGACCGAAGCTGCCTATTACAGCGGAAAAGAAGATCTTTTCGACATGGGGGAGACGCTTCTACAGCGCGGCTTCAGGCATGTCATTATCAAGGCGGGTGAAAGGGGCTGTCTGGTCTTTGGGGACGGGAAGCCATATGAACTCCCGGCCATCGAGGTGCCCGTGGTGGATACGACCGGGGCGGGCGATAATTTTGTCGCAGGTTTCATTGACGGGCTGCTGCGGGGACTTGCCGTGAAGGAATGCTGCAGGGCGGGGCTGGAGCAGGCCGCGCTGAGCGTGCAGCATGTGGGGGCGACGTGAAAAGGCACGTATGCAGCGGATAGAGGCAGTATATTAGTATAGAAGAGAAGCGGTTGTGGCACATTTGCCGCACCGCTTTATTTTTGTGTGTAAACACAATTGTGCAAAGCACGGAACAATTTCCCTAAAATGATGGATTTGGAAGCACAATACGTTAAAAAGACCAGGTAATGTGTGCGAAACAGAATTAAGAATTGGAATTGTGCATTTTAGCTAAAAGAAGGCACAATAATATGGCACATATTACACTTTGTATTCTGCGGAAAAATGTATTAAAATGTGCATAGCACAGCATTATTGTGCACTGCACGGAAACAATAAAAGCGTTCCTGTATTATGATCATTCTATGATATGGAGGGAAAACAGAGCATGAAAACTTCTGCTTGCATCGATGCTTTATACGGAGAGATTCCTTTTTTAGACAGATTTCAGGCTGCTAAGGATGACGGTTTTGACGCGGTCGAGTTCTGGGGATGGCCGGAGAAGGATCTGAACGCGGTCAAGGAAGCCGCAGAGAAGGCCGGAATCCCTATCTGCGGATTTAACGGTGACGCGGATCTTTCCCTGATCGATCCCGAACAGACAGACGCTTACATGGAATATCTTGAGAAGTCTGTCGAGACTGCCAAGTTCCTCGGCTCTCCCTGCGTGACCATCCATTCCAACGGCCTCGGAGACGGCGGCATTGTCATCAATCATTACGACAATCTGTCTGATACGGTAAAGACCTGCACCATGTTCCGCAATCTTGAGAAGTGCGCGGCACTGGCCGAGAAGAGCGGTATCCAGATGAATCTGGAGGCGCTGAACATCACGACGGATCACGTCGGCAACTACCTGAAATACACGAGCGACGCAGCGGAGATGATCCGTCTGATCGGATCCCCCAAGCTGAAAGTGCTCTACGATGCATATCATATGCAGATCAATGAGGGCTGCATCTGTGATACGATCCGCAACTTCGGCGATACCTTCGGACACGTACACATTGCCGACGCGCCCGGCAGACACGAGCCCGGCACCGGCGAGATCTATTTTCCGAGGGTTTACAGAGCGCTTGAAGAGATCGGCTACACGGGATATGTAGGATATGAACTCTTCCCCGCAACGACTACGGCGGAAGCAGTGAAAGCGATCATGACCATCCGATAATTAAGCGGTCTATTGAACAAATCGCGTGGCTGCAGAAAAGCCGGCAGCGTGGGATTTGTGAATATAGAGAGGGTAACAGGTAAAACATCAAAACAACAGGAGGTAGAAGTTATGAAACGCAGATTATTCGCAACTCTACTCGCCGGTGCAGTCGCCATCTCCATGGTGGCATGCGGCGGTTCGAGCAGTTCTTCCGGCAGCTCCGCAGCTTCTGAGGAGAAGACGGAAGAGGCAGCACCCGCAGAGGGTGAGGCGGCAGAAGGCGAGGCAGCAGGCGGCGAGTATCACATCGACGTCATCTGCAAGACCCTTTCTTCCGAGTACTGGGGCTACATCAAGGCCGGTGCTGAAGCGTATGCCAAGGAGCATCCCGGTGTAACCGTTGACGTCAAGGGACCGCCGTCTGAGACTTCTTACGACGAGCAGATGAACATGATCCAGACTGATCTGGGCTCCGGCGCATATGATGGATACATCATTGCACCTCTTCAGACTGATACGGTCGCAACTCTGATCGCTGACACTGACAAGCCTGTCATGGCTCTCGACAGTAAGATCGCATCCGACAAGGTTATTTCCTTCATCGGAACCGGTAACGAAGAGGCTGCTAAAGCAGGCGCTGCTGCAGCAGTCGAAGCCGCAAAGGCAGCCGGCTGGGAAGAGATCAAGTGCATCGAGATCGCAGGCGTTCAGGGTGACGGCACCAACACGGCCCGTATGAACGGCTACATTGCAGGTATCGAGGAGAATGGCGGCGACTTCCTTGAGGACGAAGTGCAGTATGCAGATGCTGTCGCTGACAAGGCTGTTACCTGCATGGAAGCTATCATGTCGAATCACCCTGAAGGAGTCGCAATCATTTGCGCGAACAACGACGACATGGCTCTGGCAGCCGCGAACAAGGCAGCTGAGGTCGGTCTGGAAGGCTACAAGAACACCATCTTCCTTGGCTTCGACGGCCAGATCCCTGCAGCACAGGCTATCCTGGACGGCAAGATGACCATGTCCACCGCTCAGAACCCTTATAACATGGCATACATGGCAGTGGATACCATGGTGAAGCATCTGAACGGCGAGCAGGTCGATGCAGTTGTTGACTCCGGTTATACGATCATCACAGCCGAGAACGCTCAGGAGCATATCGATACTCTGAACAGCTATTCCGGCAAATAATCCGAGGAATGTAGATCGAAGCATTTCACATGAAATGTAAGTGAAAGAGGCAGGGGGCGGCTTCTGTGTCTCCCGTCAGGGAGCCACGAGGCCGCCCTTTCTCTAAACATTGCAGGACAGAAAGGAACACTTCCGAATGAGCGAATATATTGTGGAATTGAAAAATTGCACAAAGATATTTCCGGGCGTCAAGGCACTTGACAAAATGCAGCTTTCGGTCAAGCCGGGCGAGATCCTCGGGCTGATCGGAGAGAACGGCGCAGGGAAGTCGACACTGATCAAGGTCCTGACCGGCGTACACAAGCCGGATGAGGGGGAGATCTATGTAGACGGGAAGCAGATGACCTTCCACAACCCGAACGAGTCGGCGGCGGCGGGCATCGCATGCGTGTACCAGGAGCTGAACATCGAGAAGCTCCTGAGCATCACGGACAATATCTTTATCAATAAGTGGATCAAGGGTCCCGGCGGACTCCTTGACTATGCGACCATGCACAAGAAGGCAAAAGAAGTCATGGCCTCCCTGGGCCAGGACGTGGATCCGACCAAGGCAGCCGGCACCTTCGGCATGGGCGTGCAGCAGATGATCGAGATCGCCAAGGCGGTCCTGATCGACGCGAAGATGATCATCATGGACGAGCCCACGTCATCGCTGGGCGAGAAGGAAGTCGAGCAGCTGATGAAGACCTGCCGCGACCTGCGCGACAGGGGGATCGGGATCGTATTCGTCTCCCACAAACTGGAAGAGCTGTTCGAACTGTGTGACCGCGTGGAAGTCATCCGCGACGGGCAGTACATCGACACAAGGGATATCAAGGACTGGGACAACGACTCGCTGATCGCGGCCATGGTCGGCCGTTCCCTGGACAACCTGTTCCCGAAGGAGTTCGGCGTAAAGGGCGAAGTGGCACTGAAGGCGGAGCACCTGGAAGAGGGCGGCGTCCTGCACGACGTGAGCTTCGAGGCATACCGCGGACAGGTCCTCGGTTTTGCGGGCCTGGTCGGCGCGGGCCGTACGGAGACGATGCGCGCGATCTTCGGGGCGGATCCGCTGGACAGCGGCAAGATCTACATCAACGGCAAGGAAGTGACGATCAAGAACCCTGCGCAGGCCATCAAGGCAGGCATCGCGTTCCTGACCGAGGACCGGAAGGGACAGGGCCTGGTGCTGGGCGAGCCGATCCGCAACAACCTGATCCTTGCCAACCTCAAGGGCTTCTGCAACGGGATCTTCCTGGACCAGAAGAAGATCCTTGAAGCGGGAATGAAAAACATCGAATCGCTGCGTATCAAGACGCCGTCGATCGACGAGATCGTGGGCCAGCTTTCGGGCGGAAACCAGCAGAAGGTGGTCATCGGCAAGTGGGTGAACACGGACGCGGAGATCTTCATCTTCGACGAGCCGACAAGAGGTATCGACGTAGGCGCGAAGATCGAGGTGTACAACGTCATGAACCGCCTTGTCAAGGAAGGCAAATGTGTGATCATGGTGTCATCGGAGATGCCTGAGATCCTCGGCATGTCGGACCGCGTGGTAGTCATGCGGGAAGGTGAAGTGAAGGCGGTCGTGGACCGCGACAGCAAACACTTCAACCAGGAGAGCCTGATGAAGGCTGCCTGGGGCGGGACACTGGATGACTGACAGCGATAAAGAAAGGATACACAGAAGATGAAAAAGAATAAAT
Organism: Lachnospiraceae bacterium; assembly: GCA_017405805.1. Classification (GTDB taxonomy): domain Bacteria; phylum Bacillota; class Clostridia; order Lachnospirales; family Lachnospiraceae; genus CAG-791. Next base: position 22,857 of record JAFQZU010000034.1, on the reverse strand, counting down.
TAGGCGGATTTTCAGCGTATCTTGGCACGCTGGGCGCACTGGTGATCCTCTGCGTCGTGCTGACGATCGCGAGCAAGAACTTCCTTACATACAGCAACATCATGTCTGTGCTTAAGCAGACGACCTTCACGGCGCTTCTGTCGACCGGCATGCTCCTTTGCCTGATCACGGCCGGTATCGACCTGTCCGTAGGCGCGAACGCGACCTTCTGCGCATGCATGTGCGGCATGCTGGTCAAGAACGGCATGACCAACCCCGTCCTGCTGATCCTGATCGCGCTGATCGCGGGTACCCTGATCGGCCTGATCAACGGAACCCTTCTGACAAGACTGCACCTGCCTCACCCCTTCGTATCCACGCTGGGTATGAAGAACTTCCTGTGGGGCGCAGCCCTTCTGGTAACGGGCTCCCAGATGATCTCCGGTTTCCCGGACGGCGTGATGGCGCTCGGCTCCGCGACGATCGGCGGCTTCCCGGTGAGCTTCATCGTAGTCGTGATCATCTACGTGATCATGCACATTCTGCTGACCAGAACGGCGCTGGGGCGTTCGATCTACTGCGCGGGCGGGAACATGGAGGCGACCAGACTTTCCGGTATCGACTCCGCCAACGTCCTGACCTTCTGCTACGCGCTGTCCGGCTTCATGGCAGCCATCGCAGGTATCGTATCCATCGGCCGTTCGGGCATCTGCAACGGCGCGAACGCGATCCAGCCCTATGATACAGACGCGATCGCATCCTGCGTCATCGGCGGCGCATCCTTCATGGGCGGCAAGGGAACGATGTTCGGAACCATCATCGGCGCGCTTGTCATCGCAACGCTGAGAAACGGCTTCACACTGCTGTCCGTCGACTCCGCAGTCCAGAACATGGTCCTGGGTCTCGTTATCATCGGCGCGGTCCTGCTCGACGTCACCCGTGAGGCTATGGCAGCCAAGGCACGCAGAAAAGAAGCGGGCGCTAAGGCTTGATAGTACACAGTAAAAACAATTAATACAGGCGATTGCGCCAAAGTATAGCTTAAGGAGAAAAAAATGGGTAAAAAACTGAGAATCGGTCTTCTGGGTGCCGGCCGTATCGGCAACCTGCATGGCACTAACATCCAGAACTTCGTTCCGGATGCAGAGGTTGTGATCGTCGCAGATCCTTTTATGAACGAGCAGATGGAAGCTTGGGCTAAGAGCATCGGAATCGCAAGATGCTCCAAGGATCCCGAAGATGTCTTTTCCGCTGAGGATGTGGATGCGGTATTTATCTGCTCCTCCACAAACACGCATGCGGAGTTCATGATCCGTGCAGCAAAGGCCGGCAAGCACATTTTCTGCGAGAAGCCCATTGACACGGAAGTGGCAAAGATCAATGAGGCGCTGGCAGAAGTTGAGAAGGCAGGCGTCAAGCTGCAGGTCGGTTTCGTCCGCCGCTTTGACAGAAGCCACAAGGCAGTCCGTGACGTAGTCGCTTCCGGCAAGCTCGGCAAGCCTTATGTCGTCAAGGTCTGCTCCCGCGATCCCGCAGGCCCGCCCATGTCCTATGTCGCTGTATCCGGCGGTATCTTTACGGACATGATGATCCATGACTTTGACATGGTCCGCTATCTGTCCGGCAGTGATGTCACGGAAGTATCCGCGACCGGCGCAGTCCTTACGGATCCCGGCTATGCCGATTATGACGATGTCGACACGGCGATCGTTACCCTGAAGTTTGCAAACGGCGCCATCGGCGTGATCGACAACTGCCGTCAGGCCCCTTACGGCTATGACCAGAGAGTCGAAGTCCTTTGCGAGAAGGGCGCTGTGCAGGACAACAACCATCTCGAGAACGAGGCGTTTATCAGCACCGCCGAGACCGTTGAGTCCGCAAAGCCCACCTACTTCTTCCTGGAGCGTTACAATGACGCATTTGTCGCCGAGACAAAGGCATTTGTGGACGCAGTCCTCAATAACAAGGAAGTCCCGGTAGGCGGCAAGGACGGCCTTGAGCCCGTCCGCATCGCCATTGCCGCGAAGAAGTCTCTGAAAGAGGGCAGACCTGTCAAGCTTTCCGAGATCGAGGCATGAAAAAATAAGATGACGGTTTGATCAATCCGTTCGGGCGCAGCGCAGACTGGGAGTCTGCGCTGCGTTTTTTGTGCTATGATTGGATATGCTTAAACTGAAATGTCTCTTCAGATCTTACGGCGGTAAACATGGGGAGCGACATGAACAGGTTTCTTTAAGCACAGAAGGATGACGATTATGACGCGGTCGGCTCCCGAGGTCAGCCGCCATATTTTTTTCGGTACTCCTTACGTTTTCGAACGAAGGTCGGCTCCGACATGCCGAGGTACTTCGCGGCCTTCCGCGCCGAGGGATACAGGGAGAAGGCCTCCTTCATCAGAGCATATTCGTACTGTTCCACGCGCGACTTGATCGTCCCGCTCTCTACGGCCGCTGTACTGCTGCCGATATTCTCGGGATACATCGGCAGGTAATCGGACGTGATCACTTCCTCGGGGCACATGACGGCGGCCCGTTCCACGACATTTTGCAATTCACGGATGTTGCCTGGCCAGGCGTATTCCATCAAGGTGCGGAAAGACATCTGTGTGAAAGTGCGGTGCAGACCGTATTTTTCTTCGATATCCTTTAAAAATGCATTGACCAGCGGGATGATATCATCCTTCCGCTCGCGAAGCGGCGGAATTGTGATGGGAACCACGTTGAGGCGGTAGAAAAGATCCTGTCGGAAGGATCCCTCCTCTACCATTTTCACCAGATCCCTGTGGCTCGCAGAGATCACGCGGATATCGACCGGGACCGGCTTATTGCCGCCCACCCGCACCAGCTGCCGCTCCTGGAGTACGCGCAGGAGTTTTACCTGTACATTGAGGGGCAGTTCCCCGACTTCATCGAGAAAAAGAGTGCCGCCCGAAGCCGATTCGATCATGCCTTTATGGCCGCCTCGCTGTGCGCCGGTGAAAGCGCCCTCCTCGTATCCGAACAGTTCGCTCTCCACGAGGGAATCCGGGATGGCGCCGCAGTTGACGGCAACAAAAGGACCGCCCTTCCGGAAGCTGTGTGCGTGTATGTAATTGGCAACGACCTCCTTTCCCGCCCCGGTCTCCCCGGAGATCAGAACGGTCGAATCGGTTGCAGAGACGCGATTTGCGAGAAAGAGGGTATTGATCATTTTTTTGTCGTGTGCAATCAGTTTTTCCTCACTGGCCTGTTCCTGCATCTGCTGGAGCAGGCCTTCATATTTCTGGCGGAGCGCATGCTCCTTTTCCAGCTGCAGGCGCAGGTCGTACAGATCGGTCACGTCACGGATGCAGCTGACGGTAAACGCCACTTCTCCCTTCTCGTCCAGTACCGGTACACAGGTATCCAGAGCCTGTTTGCCGGTCGTCAGGTATTCGTGGATGATGGTCACCGGTTCCTTCCTGTCAATGGCCTTGAGGGCGCAGGATTCACGAATGATCTTTTTCTTCTCCAGTTCCCGGTGGTTCCTGCCAAGGAGCTTGTCCCGGTCCAGGCCGGAGATTCTCTCAAAGGCCGGATTGATCAGGACCGCGTTCGCGTCTCCGTCTGTGATGTAGATGCCGTCCGGTGCAGATTCAATGATTTGACGGTAGTATGCGACACGATTCTCCGCTTCTTCTTTGGTCTTGAATTGCTCTCTCAGGTTCTGCTCATTCATTTGAGCCTCCCTTCGACATAATCAGCCAATGCGTCCATATCTGTTTTATGCCGGGGCGTCCCGGCTTGCGGCACTTCACTGTCATTATAACATCATCTGTCCGCTTTCTCACCCAAGAATATGCCATGAAGAGATTCGGATGAAAAATGATCCAAAAATGATTAGTATTCATTTTTGACTTTTCATAGGGAGAAAACCGTCAAACACGGGGAAATATTGATCCGATCCAGTCTTTCCGGAGTATGGATGCTGTCGGGCGATCCATTTTTAAATCGATTGTAATGGGCGCTATTTCGGCAGGAAGAAAAAAAATTCAACAAGAATCAGATTATCTATAAAAGTGAAAAACTGTAGGAAATTTCAGCTTTTCACAGCCACATATGCAGTTTAGGAAGTCATGATTCCTGCCGGTGGGAAAGATTGGCATGTCGTTTGCTTATTTATTATCAGACAGATATCCCGGCCGGGTATCAATGATATGCGGGAACCCTGCAATGCGGGGCAGCCCGAAGCTTTCAAGGGGAAAGAGAGGAAAGGCTTATGGGGACAGGTGTTGCTTTGTCGGCGTTTGGCTGCCTGCTTGCAGTCATCGCACTTATGTATCTGGCGTACAAACAGATCACGCCGATCGCATTTTCCATCGTTGCTTCTATTATTGTCATTGTGTGTGCAAGACTTCCGTTTTATGACACGCTGCTGAATGTTTTCGCTGCCAAGACAGGCGGTTATGTGGGACAGTACCTCCTGCTGTTTGCATTCAGCGCCATTCTGGGAAGGATCTATCAGGACACAGGCGCAGCCAAGACCATCGCAGACGGACTGGCGAAGATTTTCGGTGCAAATAATCCGTTTATCCCGATCATGCTGGCAACGATCGTGCTCGGTTATGCGGGCATCAGCAATTTCGTAACGATCTACGCGATCTATCCGATCGCACTGGAGCTCTGCAGGAAGGCCAATATCAACAAGAGACTGATCCCGGCCTGCTTCTGCTGCTCCGCATGGGCGATGACCCAGGTGGCGCCCGGCGTCACGCAGATCCACAATATCGTGCCGATGGACTATCTCGGAACATCCTCCATGGCGGGCACGGTACCCGGCTTTCTTACGGCAGCGCTGATGGGCGTTCTCATGCTTCTCTATCTGCGGTATGAGACCAAAAGAGAAGCGAAGGAAGGGATCGTATTCGACTCTTATGACGAGCTCGGCGCGTTCGCCGACGATCAGGCAAAGATCCCGCCCATGTGGATGGCACTGGTACCGGTCATTCTGACCGTCGTTCTCTTCAATGTCGCGAAAGTCAACGTTACTCTGGCGGTTGCCGCCGGCGATATCGTCTCCCTGATCCTGATGTGGAAGTATCTGAATGTGAAGCAGTGGATCGATGTCTTCAGTAAAGGCGCAGCATCCTCCATCGAAGTGACCTTCAATATTGCCCTGATCATCGGTTTTGGCGCCTGCGTGGCCGCAACGCCCTTCTACACAGCCGTGATCGACTGGGTCGCAAAATGCAGCTGGAATCCCTACATCCTGGCGCCTGTCGCAAGTGCACTGTTCGCCGGTATCCTGGGCTCCTCCTCCAGTTCCATCGCGCTGTCGATGGAGACACTGGGAGACATCTTCCGGACCTTCGGAGAAGCTGGTTACAACATGGGCTTTATCCACAGGCTGACCTGCCAGGCGGCGATCACGCTGGACACGCTTCCTCACTGCGGCGCGCTTCTTGTGACGTTCGGCGTATGCAAACTGGATCATAAGCAGGCTTACAGACATGTTTTCGTGACCACGGTGCTGATCCCCCTGATCGCGGTATTCTGCTTCGAGGTCCCGCTGTGCATGCTTTTAGGATAAAAAACAACGCCAATTGGTTTTAGTCATACAGTCAATCATTCAGTCATCGCAAAAATTGCAAAAAAGAAAGGAAGTTTATTATGTCTAAGGTTATCAGCGCAGCACAGGCAGCAGAACTGGTTAAGGATAATGATACACTCGGTATTCAGGGAATCGTAGCGACGTCGATCCCCCAGTACCTGGTCGACGCTCTGGCAGAGCGGTATAAAAAGACCGCTTCCCCCAAAAATCTGACGATCTATTACGAGGCAAGCCTTGGTGACAACGCGGAGGGCGGCATGAACGCCCTGGCTCTGGACGGTCTCATCGGCAAGCTCAAATGTGCCCATGTCGGGACTTCGCCCAAGCTCGCCGCGATGATCAACGAAAATAAGTTCCCTGCATTCCTGTTCCCGCAGGGCGTGAATGCACAGATGACAAGGGCGATCGCCGGCGGCAAGGTCGGCGTCATCACCAACGTCGGACTCGGAACCTTTGCGGATCCCCGCGTGGAAGGCTGCAAGATCAACCAGGCGGCCAGGGACTGCGGAGAGGAAGTCGTGGATGTTCTCACCATCGGCGGCACGGAATATCTGCACTACAAGCCCTTCCCGATCAATATCTGCTTTATCCGCGGCACGAGCGCCGATGAAAAGGGAAATCTTTCGATTGAAAAAGAATCCATCCACTACGATCAGATCGAGATGGCTCTCGCGGTCCACAACAATGGCGGCATTGTCATCGCCGAGGTCGAGCGCTACGTGGAAGCCGGTTCCCTGAACCCCCACAGTGTCGTTGTTCCCGGCTTTTTGATCGACCACATCGTCGTTGCGAAGCCGGAGCAGCATCTGCAGTGCCTCGCGGATCCGGACTTCCATCCGGAGTGGTGCGGAGAGGCGAAGGTCCCTGTCGGAGAGATGGAGATCCCCGCCCTGAACGTCCGCAAAGTCTGCGGCAGACGCGCCGCGTTTGAAGCCAGAAGGGGCTATCATGTGAACCTCGGCATCGGCATGCCGGAATCGGTCGCAGGCGTCGCGGCGGAGGAAGGCTTCGCGGACACCCTGACCATGAGCGTCGAGTGCGGCATTTTTGGCGGCGTTCCGATGAGCGGTATGAAGATCTGCTCCGCACACAATCCGGAGTGCATCATCAGCCAGGTCAGCACGTTCGACATGTATGACGGCGGCGGTGTCGATCTCACTGTCATGGGCGGCGCCGAGATCGACGAGCACGGCAACGTCAATGTCAGCAAATTCAACGGCAGGATCGTCGGCCCCGGCGGATTCATCAACATCACGACCAACACGAAGAATATCATTTTTGTCGGGACACTGACCGCAGGCGGCGCGAAGTATGAGATCGGCGGCGGCAAGCTGACCATCAAGCAGGAAGGCAAAGTAAAGAAGTACGTCAAGCAGGTCGAGCAGATCACCTTCAGCGGAGAATATGCAGCCAAGACCGGCAAAAACGTTCTCTATGTGACAGAGAGAGCAGTTTTCAAACTCACCGAACAGGGCCTGAAGCTGATCGAGATCGCCCCCGGCGTGGACCTGCAGAAAGACGTTCTGGATCAGATGGAGTTCAAGCCCATTATCGCCGATGACCTGAAGCTGATGGATGCGCGGATCTTCACGGACCAGCCCATGGGCTTGGAGGCATAATCCGGAATTGTTCCGGTTTTCTGCACAGAAGCATTCCCGGTTTGCGGCGCCGCCTCGGCGCGGCGCCCGCATTCCTGCCGATAAGGAGGACTAAAAATGTATACTGATATTTGCAGTAAGATTGGGATCCAGTATCCGATCTTTCAGGGCGCTATGACATTTGTAACCGACAAAAACCTCGTCGCAGCAGTCTCGAACGCCGGCGGTCTCGGGATCTTCGCACCCGGAGACGACTCTTCGAAAGGAGATGCCGCCTGGCTTCGCGAGGAGATCAGGGCGCTTCGCAAGATGACGGATAAGCCTTTTGGCGTGAACCTGGCAATGAGATCTTCCAAGATCGCCAGTTTTGTCGACGTTATCTGCGAGGAAAATGTTCGCATCATCACTTCCGGCGGAGGTGATCCCACAGAGCACATCGCAAAGCTCAAAGAAGCGGGCGTCCTGGTGTGCCCGGTCGTCCCGGATGCGAAAACGGCTCTCCGGATGGAGAAACTCGGCGCGGATATGGTCGTCTGCTCCGGTATGGAAGGCGGCGGCTTCGTCGGGACCGTATCGACCATGGTTTCCCTTCCCCAGGTTACGGCAGCGGTAAAGATTCCTGTGATCGCCGCCGGCGGTATTTATGACGGACGCGGCATGGCAGCAGCCATAGCCATGGGCGCGAGCGGCGTCCAGATGGGCACCCGGTTCATGCTCTCGACGGACTGCACGATCCCTGAAAATGTCAAAACAGCGATGCTCGCAGCCAAATCCAAAGAAGCGGTAGCGGTGGACGCGATGTTCCGCAGAGGCCCGCACCTGCGCTGCCTTAAGACGCAGATCGTCACAGACCTGCAGAACTACGAGAACGGAAACGATGCGCAGAGCGCTGTCTACATGGAACGTTTTGCCGCGGCCCGTGACGAACAGCTTCTCAGGGATGGGAAAGTCGATGAGGCGCTGCTTCCTATGGGAGAAGTCGCAGGTGCCATCACAGAACTGCGCTCCGCGAAAGAGATCATCGATTCCATGATGGAAGAGTACAAGGCCGCTGTGTCCACGATGCCGCAGTTCTGACGTCGTCATCGGAGAGGCTGTCACAGTGAGAACATAATGGAGGACAGAAAATGGATTTTAGACTGACAGAAGCAGATGAAGATATCCTGAGCCTTGCAAAAGAAGTCGGCGAAAAGGTGGTCGCTCCCTGGGCGGAGCGGGCTGAGGCGGGAGAGCATCCCGTAGAGGCATACGAAGGACTGGCAAACGCCGGACTGACCGGCATGGTCGTCCCGGAGGAGTACGATGGGCCCGGCTGCACTTATCTCCAGCTTTCCCTCGTCATGGAGACGCTTGGACAGTACAGCCCGGCGATCGCTGAGCACCTGAATATGTCCAACTGCAACCTGATCCTTCCGATCCTGAAATTCGGCACGGAGGAGCAGAAGAGAAAGTGGCTTCCCAGGATCGCAAACGGCGATGCCTACTGCGCATTTGCCCTCACAGAGCCCAACGCCGGATCCGACAACAGCGCCATGTCCACGTCCGCAGTCAGGGATGGGGATGACTATATTCTGAACGGGCAGAAGTGCTTTATCTCCGGGGCGGAGTATGCGAACCTGATCATGCTCTTTGCGGTCACCAGCCCTAAAGATGCGCCCAAAAAAGAGATCACCGCCTTTATCCTTGAACGCGATGAAAACACCACAGGCTATACCGTGGGCAGCCCAGAGAAGACAATGGGCATGAACGGGGCCGATGCGAATGATATTTTCCTTGACGATCTCAGGATCCCTGCGGCAAATATTCTCGGAAAGCCCGGCGATGGTTTCAAGGCGGCCATGTGCGGACTCAATCCCGGCCGTACAGCCCTCTCTTCCGAGGCGATCGGCGTGGCGCAGCGGGCGATCGATCTCACTGTGGAATACGCAAAGACCAGAAAGATGTTCGGCAAAACACTTGCCGCCTTCCAGAACACGCAGTTTGTTCTCGCAGAGTGCCAGACACAGATCGACGCGGCCAGGCTACTGGTCAGGAACGCCTGCGTCATGCTCGATCAGGGCCAGGACGCGGCGATGCTCTGCTCCGAGGCAAAATGGTTTGCAACGGAGACGGCAAATCAGGTCGTGTACCGCTGCATGCAGCTCTGGGGAGGATATGGCTACTCCAAGGAGTATCCTCTCGAGCAGATGTATCGCGATCTGAGGATCTTCACCATTTTTGAAGGCGCGACCGAAGTGCAGAAGCACACGATCGCCAGGTTCATGGGACTGAGATAAATCCAAAATTCCCCATATTTTACAGCAGGCAGATGTCCCGGCGACAGAAGGAGACACTGCCTGCTGTTTTTTTGCGTCCTGCGGCTTCCGGAGAGAGCGAAAAAAAGCAGAAAGGGTTGGTTTTTAAGGAATGTCTAAGGTTCGCTGCTTATAGTTGTCTCATCACAAGAAAACAGACGTCCGGTGAGGACCGGGGAGGGAGGCAGATATGAAGAACAAAGCAGCGGCAATGATACTCGGCATTTCACTCAGCGTTATGATGGCAGCGACAGGATGTGCGGGAAGCACAGGCACTGCCGATACAGGCGTACAGCAGGAGTCGGCGGAAGAGACGCAGTCCTCCGGTTCGGAGGAAGCGGCGGCGGAGTCGGCGGAAGAGACTGCCCAGGCAGACGCGGCAGAGGCGTCAGAGGCGGATGCCTCCGACACGGAAGCAGCTGCGGCAGATACAGAGCAGGGGACGGCGCAGCAGGGAGAAAAGCCCGACGGAGAACCGCCCGAGATGCCTGACGGAGAGATGCCCGAAGGCGGCCCCGGAGGCCCCGGAGGCGAGAGACCTGACGGCGAGCCCCCGGCAAAACCGGGTGAATCCTCTTCCGAGGCAGACGGACAGAGCGGCACACCGGGCGGCGCACCGGGCGGCAGTCAGAGTTCTGCACCGACAAGTTATGACGCAGCCACGGAGTACAGTGCAGACAGTCAGGACAGCGGCCTGACCATCCAGTCCACGGGCACGGATGAGAACGCTGTGCTGGTGAGCGGCGGAACCGTAACACTTGACGATATGACCATCACCAGGACATCCTCGGACAGTACCGGAGGGGACAGTTCCAGTTTTTACGGGGTTGGCGCAGCAGTGCTCGCCACAGACGGTACGCTGAACATCTCCGGCAGTGAGATCAGCACGGACGCGGCAGGCGGCGCAGGCGTCTTTGCATACGGCGACAGCACCATCTATGTATCGGATACGACGATCACGACGCAGCAGGATACCTCCGGCGGGATCCACGCGGCAGGCGGCGGCACGCTGTACGCGACCAACGTGACAGCGACCACGCAGGGCGAATCCTCCGCAGCGATCCGCAGTGACCGCGGCGGCGGTACGATGGTCGTGGAAGGAGGCTCTTACACCTCCAACGGCACCGGTTCTCCCGCAGTTTACTGCACGGCTGATATCACGGTTTCTGACGCAGTGCTCACGGCGACAAATTCCGAAGCCATCTGCATCGAGGGGCTCAATTCCCTCTATCTTGAGGACTGCGACCTGACCGGCAACATGCCGGAAAATGAGCAGAACGACTGCACCTGGAACGTGATCCTGTATCAGAGCATGTCCGGCGACGCGGAGGAAGGCAACAGCACTTTCGCCATGGACGGCGGCACGCTGACAGCGCAGAACGGCGGCATGTTCTATACGACCAATACGGAGTCCACCATTATCCTGGAGGATGTGGACATCACCTATTCCAAGGACAGCGCATTTTTCCTCAAATGCACCGGAAACAGCAATGCCAGAGGCTGGGGAAGCACAGGCGCCAACGGCGCTGACTGCCTCTTCACGGCGATCGATCAGGATATGGAAGGCGACGTGATCTGGGACTCCATCAGCACACTTGATTTTTATATGACGGAGGGAAGCGTTCTCACCGGTGCGGTGATCGATGACGAGAGCTGTGCGGGAGAAGGCGGAGAAGGGACCTGCAGCCTGTATATCAGCAGTGACAGCAAGTGGGTCGTGACGGGAGACAGTGTCCTGACGGCGCTTTACAGTGAAGGTACCATCGTCGACGAGAGCGGCAAGACAGTTACGATCGCGGGATCGGACGGAACGGTCTATGTGCAGGGCGACAGCAGCTATACCATTACAGTGGATACGTACGAGGATACGGTGGATCTGAGTGGGGCATCGGTGATGCCGGAGAAGGAGTGAGAGGGTTGCCTGACTTTACGGGGCTTCCGGTTGGGGTTTCCCGACCAAGCTTTGGGGGCCTCGCGGTCGGGGTTTCCCGACCAAGCTTTACGGGCCTCGCAGTCGGGGTTTCCCGACCAATTGGCTGAATCTGGCATTTGAGTGGGACAGTTTTCCTGCGGCAAAATTGGAATTCCCGACCATTTGGGCAGATTTCCCAATTTGATTGGTGAAATTTTTGGGGCTGTTCCGACCAAAATGGGCAAACAAATCATTTGAGTGGTTGATTTGGGGATGAACGTCCCGACTAAATCGAGATATTTGAACTTTTGATTGGGATGAATTGAAAAAAAGTCCCGACCAGAACTTGAAAATCTCATATTTGAGTGGAAACGACTTCAAAAAAACCCCGACCAAAACCAAGAATCACATATTTGATGGGAACCGGCCCCGAAACCGGCCCGGAACCGCCCCGAAAACCGCCCCGGAACCGGCCCCGGAACCGCCCGGAACCGCCCGAAAACCAAAGCAGCGGCCTGCACCAGCAGGCCGCTGTTCCATTGTTAATACACTTTCCCGAAGAATGCGCATACCCTCGCCAGAAAATCCGGCGCTTCATCGTAGACGGCATGCCCGTATTCCTCGTAGATATACGATTCGCAGCCAAGCGCCCGCGCCAGCTCTTCAGAGGCATCCGGTCCCAGGACCCGGTCCTGTCTTGCGCCGAGGACCAGCACCGGGCATTGCACCTTACCCAGTCGATCGAGGATGTCAAAGTTTTCCGCCGCTTTGGCAAGAATGCTGAAGCGCGCCATATCCTCCGCCGTAACGCCTTCGCTCAGGGATGTGATGACATCCTGGTTGTTGGCCAGCATCTGCTCTGAGTAGAGCAGGTGCATGAAGGCCTCCGTAAGCCCTTTCGCGTCACCGGCCTTGGCCAGAGGGAGCCATGTTTCCATTCCTGCCCGGGCCGTTTCGGAGACTTTTGCGGTCGTGGAGGCAAGAACCAGGGCTTTTACCAGCTCCGGATGCTCGATCGCGATGATCTGGGAGATCATGCCGCCCTGGGAGACGCCGAAAAGGCAGACGTCCCTGAGTCCAAGGGCCTTCATGGCAGCAGCAGTATCCTCTGCCATGTCATGAATGCTGTAAACAGAAGGAAGGTCCGAGCGTCGATCAAACAGGTAGATATCATAGTCGGGCGCAGCCAGCTGGTAGGCGGCCACGACGGCGTCCGCGGAGTCCATCACGCTTTTGACGCTCAGCCCGGGGAGGATGACCATGGTCTGTTTACCCGCGGTTCCGAAGCGGAAGTAGCGCATTTGAAAGTGATCTGTCGTTACAGTCTGTATCATGGTTTTCATTGATTTGTACCACCTTTGAAGGAGCTGAGATATTCTTCCGGAGAAATTATATCACATAAACAGGGGAGAGTGAGTCTGATGAAATAGGAGCGGCGCCGGTATGACGTATTACAGGCCTGTGTGATAGAATTATGATAATTCTTAAATGCACTGCAGAGGAAAAAACGATGACGAAATTAGAGGATGTTTTTCTTCTTGAAAATGCATATGATCTCAGTATCGACGGGATCGTGATCACGGACGGCAATGGAATCTGTCTTAAGGTCAATGACGCCTACATCCGTATTTCCGGGATGAGCCGGGAGCAGATGATCGGCAAGAGCCATTTTGAGATGGAAAAAAGCGGAGAAGTGAAAAACAGCTGCGTCGTTCGAACTCTTCGTGAGAAAAGAGTCGTTACAGAATACGTAAACTATGTTTCTACGAATAAATCCGCACTGGTGACGGGAACCCCCGTGTTTGACGACGATCATAACATTGTCTTGACTGTGATGAACGTCCGGGATCTCACGGAGCTCAATGAGCTCAAGGAACATCTTTTTAAGGAGAGAGAGCTCCGCAGCCAGTATGAAAGGACCATTGCCGAACTGCGGCAGAGGGAGCTGCTGGATGATTTTGTCGTCAATGACCACAGTATGCTGCAAATACTGGAAATGGCAAAAATGGTTGCCATGGTGGACTCCTCCGTTCTGATCACGGGAGAGACGGGGACCGGAAAAGAGAAGATCGCCAAGTATATTCATCAGAACAGCGCGAGATCGGACCGGCCTTTTATAACGATCAACTGCGGCGCCATACCGGAATCGATTGCGGAGAGTGAGCTGTTCGGCTATGAGAAGGGCGCATTTACCGGCGCGCTGAGCACGGGCAAAAAGGGCCTGATCGAACTGGCCAATACCGGGACGCTGTTTCTGGATGAGGTCGGCGAACTGTCGCTTTCGATGCAGGTACGGCTTCTGCGTGTCCTGCAGACCGGAAAGCTGATGCGGGTCGGCGGAAAGAAAGAGTGTGACGTTGATTTCAGGCTGGTCAGCGCCACCAACCGGGATCTTTCGACCATGGTCAGTGAGGGGACCTTCAGGGAGGATCTTTATTACAGGATCGCGGTCATCCCCATTCAGGTACCGCCGCTCCGGGAAAGAGTCGACGATATCATACCGCTCGCGGATCACTTCCTTTCGGACGTGAACAGCAGATATAACCTGCACCGGTCTCTGGACCCGTCTGCATATAAGGCGCTTCTGGGCTATTCCTGGCCGGGAAATGTACGGGAAATGAAAAATGTGATGGAGAGAGTCGCGGTCACCAATAAAGGCGAACGGATTGGCGGCGCGGACTTTCCCTTTTCAGAAAACAGGGAGGAATACCTCGGAGAGAATATTTCTCTTAAAGAGCGTCTGTGCCAGATCGAGCGCGAGTATATCCTGAAAGCATATGAAAAGCAGGGGAATGTCCGCAAAGCGGCAGCATCTTTGGGGATGGCAGTAACGACTTACGAGAGAAAGCGGATCGCCTACATGAACAGGCAGCCATAAGCGGTACAAAGCGTGCCAAAACCGGTACTTTAGAAAATACCGCAAATATACAGATAATTGGCAAAAATGTCAAAATATATGTGCCGGATATGGCACAAAGCGTATACTGGTAATGTGAGAAAAGCCCTTAAAAACGGGGCTTTTTTTGTCGCTTTTTTTTGGCATGGGTGTTGCTTAATAACTGGTGTAACCAAAACGGATCCGTATATCTATTTAAGAAAGCGAGGGAAAAATGTCTTATCAAATCATAGTCATCGTTATAGCCATAGCGCTGCTGACGGTACTCATCCTCAGGGGCTTCCAGATGCCGGTCGCATCGCTTGTGATCAGCGGCATTGTGATCCTGGCCTGCGGGATCGGCCTTACGGAAGGTTATTTGACAACTTGGTCGACATCTTTTGGTAATTTCTTCAAGAGTTACTTCATCCTGATGTTTCTTGCTTCCATTTTCGGAAAGGTACTGGAACTTGGCAATGTGACGACGACCCTTTCAAGGGCGATCGTAGATCGTTTTGGCGAAAAATACATTCTTGCGGCGATCTTCATTATGACGGTTATCCTTGGTTTTGGCGCAGTGAACTCGTACGTGCAGATCTTTACCATGTACCCCATTGCGATGGTCATGTTCAAAAAGGCGAACCTGTCTAGAAGACTGTTTATCATCATTTACTTCGCAGGTCTTTGTGTCTATACAGGATGTGCCTGGACAGTCGGTATCTGGAATGTCGTGCCGACCAAATATCTGGGAACGACACTGGCAGCAGACTGGGTTCCTTCCCTGGCAATGCTGATCATCTATATTCCCTTCTACCTCTGGTATATTTACCGCCAGGCTGCGAAGTTCAAAGAAAAAGGGATCGGATTTGAAGAGATCGAAGGAGAAAAGATCGACGTTGCGAACGATAAGGATGCACCGGGCCTGGTTCTGGGCATTCTCCCCATTATTATCATGCTGGTAGTGGTCAATGCCTTTGGCATCGTAGCCGAGGCCGGACTTGTGATCGCGATCGTCGCTGCGGTCATCTGCTATTGGAAGTATCTGCCCAAGAGCTTTGAGGAGATCACCTCTCATCTGGGCGCAACAACGAAGGACTGCATGGGAATGCTCGCTAACGTCGGTGCGGCCGTTGCTTTTGGCGGCGTCGTTACTTCTACTGACGGATATACGCTTCTTCAGAATGCGGTCACGACACTGAAGATGAACCCTCTGCTCGTTGCGGCGATCATCGTAGCCGTCATGGCAGGTATCGCGGCTTCCGCCGGCGGCGGTCTTTCCATCGCCATGCCGATCGTGGCAGACCTCTTCGTTCCGCAGGGTGTCAATCCGGTTGCGCTGCACAGAGTCTGCTCCTTCGCGTGCCTCAGCCTTGACTCTCTGCCTCATAACGGCGTTCTGACAGGTCTTCTGAACTATGCGCACGTAAAAGTGAAAGACGTTTATAAGGATGTGTTCGTGGTTTCCGTGCTTGCACCGATTTCCTACACCCTTCTGACGATCCTGTTCCACGTAGTTACCAACACCGTTTACATTCACTAAAAGGAGAAAAAAATGGGACGTACAAAGTTTGTATCAGCAGAAGAAGCTGTTTCTTATATTAAGGACGGGGCAACCCTGGCAATGGGCGGTTTTGTCGGAACCTGCCTGCCCGAAGAACTGAATAAGGCGCTGGAAAAAAGGTTTCTGGATACAGGCGCTCCTAAGAACCTGACGCTTATGTATGCGGCAGGCAACGGGAATGCGGAATACGGCGTATGCCATCTGGCGCACGAAGGCCTCCTTGACAAGCTGTATTGCGCACACGTCGGCCTGACGCCGCAGCTCGGGGAACTCTCCAATCAGAACAAGGTAAAACTGTTCATGGTGCCCCAGGGCATTATCGGAGCGCTGTGCAGAGGGATCGCAGGCCACAAGCCCGGCATCATCAGCAATATCGGCGTCGGCACCTATGTGGATCCCCGCATTGAAGGCTGCAAGGGCAATCAGGCAGCCATCGATTCCGGCGAGGAAGTGGTAGAGCTCTTTACCTACGGCGGAAAAGAATATCTGTTTTATAAGACCTTCCCGGTCGACGTCTGCTTCCTGAAAGGAACCTACGCGGACGAAGACGGCAATATCTCCCTCGAAGAGGAAGGCGTCCTGTCCGACCATCTGGAGTTCGCGGCCGCTACGCACAATTCGGGCGGAATCGTGATCGTCCAGGTCAACAAGGTCCTCAAGAACGGATCTATCGCGCCCAAGAACATCGCCATCCACAATTTCCTGGTCGACTATGTGGTCGTCGGCAGCCCTGAGAACAATATGCAGGTCTATGATCATCCGGCCTATCGCCTGGAGATCTCCGGCCAGCAGAGGATCCCGCTCTCCGCGATCGAGCCCCTTCCGCTCAATAACCGCAAGGTCTGCGCAAGACGCGGCGCTATGGAGATCACGAAGGACGTGCTCGTCAATGTCGGCGTCGGCATGGGCGAAGCGGTCGGCAATGTAGCCGGAGAGGAAGGCCTTTCCGATAAATTTACCTTCTCCACGGAGGCGGGGCCACTTGGCGGCGTACCGCTCGGCGGGGCAGGCATGGGCGCCAACTTCAACTTTGAAGCCATCAACAAGCAGTGCGACATTTTTGACATTTACGACGGCGGCGGCCTTGACATCACCTTCCTCGGCGCAGCGCAGTTTGACTGCAAGGGAAATGTCAATGTCTCCAAGTTCTCGGGCAGAATGGTAGGCCCCGGCGGCTTCATCAACATCTCGCAGACCGCCAAAAAAGTCTGCTTCCTGGGCACATTTACGGCTGTCGGACTCAAGGAGGAGATCGGCGACGGCAAGCTCACCATCGTGAAGGAAGGCAAGATCAAGAAGTTCCTCAATGAAGTGGAGCAGCTTACTTTCTCGGCTTCCAGCGCCCTTGAGAACGGGCAGACCGTCATTTACATCACGGAGCGCGCCGTATTCAAGCTGACCGAGAAGGGCCTGGTCCTCACGGAGATCGCGCCCGGCATCGATCTTCAGAAGGATGTTCTCGACCAGATGGAGTTCACCCCTATTATTGCGGATGACCTGAAATTAATGGATGAGCGCATCTTCCGTCCCGAGAAAATGGGCCTTACGATCGAGTGAATAAAAGAGAGCAGGAGGAGAAAAATGAATAATTATAAGCTTGCAACCCCTTTGCAGAAGGATTATATCGATCTTTTCAAGCAGATTGCGGAGAAAGAGCTGGCGCCCAGGGTGGCGGAGCTCGACGTCAAGGGCGAGTTCCCTATGGACGTATTCAATAAGATGTGCGACGCGGGTCTCTACGGCCTGAATATCCCCGAAGCGTACGGCGGACTCGGCGTCGATCTCAAGACGCAGGTCATGCTCCATGAGGAGCTCGGCCGTGTAGACGCCGGTTTTTCCTTTGCCTTCTTCATCAACGCGGACAACGCGGACATCGTGATCCGTTTTGCCAAGGACGAAGAGCAGAAGAAGTATATCGCAAAGAAGATCCTGCAGGACCGCGCGCTCTGCTCGGTCTGCATAACAGAGCCCAATGCGGGATCCGACGCAGCCGGCATGACGACCACAGCGGTCCGCGACGGCGACGAATATGTGCTCAACGGCACAAAGTCCTTTATCTCAGGCGCTCCTTTGGCAGATATTTTCCTGGTACTCGCCAAAACAGATAAGGACAAAGGCGCAAAGGGCATCTCCTTATTCCTGGTAGAGAAATCTGACGGCGTGCAGATCGGAAAAGAAGAAGAAAAAATGGGTATCCGTCTTTCCAGCACATCGGAAGTGATCCTTCAGGATGTACGCATTCCCGCTTCCAGACTGGTCGGCGATGAGGGCAAGGGATTTGTCTATATCATGCAATACCTTGAGAGAGTGCGCTTTACGACCATGGCATGCGGACTTGGCGCCGCCCAGAATGCACTTGATCTCGCTGTAAAGTACGCGAAGGAAAGAGTGCAGTTCGGAAAGCCGATCATCAAGAACCAGGCGCTTGGCTTCAAACTGGCGGACATTCACATTAAGATTGCTGCAGCAAGATCCATGCTTCTGTACGCAGCAGCCATGGCGGACGAAGGGATCCCCATGGAGGATATCAGCCCCAGCACGAAGGTATTTGTTTCCGAGACTACGGTTTGGGCGGTCAATGAGGCGCTGCAGATTTTTGGCGGATACGGATATATGAGAGAGTATCCCATGGAGAAGCTGTACAGAGACGCACGTATTTTCCCGATCTTCGAGGGAACAAACGAGATCCAGAAGCTGGTGGTCTCCGGAATCCTCGAGAAGAATACCAATTAAGAAGCGCGCTGCCCTGAAACGGAGGTAATCAGATGTTTGAATTTACACAGGAGCAGCTCGCCATTCAGGAGCTGGTGAGAGATATCGCGCAGGGCCCCATCAAAGCGAATGCCGAGAGGATCGATAAGACGGGCGCTTTCCCGAAGGAGAACATTGACCTTCTGACGGAGGCAGGGATTACCCAGCTTACCATCCCCGAGGAGTTCGGCGGGACCGGAATGGACGATGAGATCGCGAAAGCGATCGCGGTCGCGGAGATTGCGAGGACCTGTGCGTCCACGGCTGAGATCATAGACGTCCATTATCTCGGCACCGACATCCTGATGAGAAGGGGCACGGAGGAGCAGAAGGCGAAATATCTTCCCGAGGCGGCCGCAGGAAAGCTGGCAGGCTTCGCTCTTACGGAACCGGGAGCCGGAACAGATGCTTCCGGCCAGAAGACCAGAGCGGTCAAAGACGGAAGCGACTACATCATCAACGGTGCAAAATGCTTCATCTCCAACCTGGGACCGGAAGAAGGCAATCACTTCATCTGCGTGGCTGTCACGGAGCCCGGGATCGGCGCGAAGGGAACCACTGCATTTCTGGTAGACCGTTCCATGCCCGGCCTTTCCTGCGGGAAGGTGGAGGACAAAATGGGAATCCGGGGCGCGTCCGTCTCGGAACTCATCCTGGAAGACGTGAGGGTCCCTGAGACCGCGATCATCGGCGGCATCGGCAACGGCGTCAGAACAGCGCTCGAAGGCCTTGACGGCGGAAGGATCGGCATTGCGTCCCAGGCGTGCGGCGTCGCGTACGGCGCGCTGGACGAAGCGATCAAATACTCCGGAGAGAGAATTCAGTTCGGAAAGCCCATCAACGCCAACCAGGGCATCCAGTGGTATCTTGCCGAGATGAAAGCGCAGGCAGACATGGCCTGGCTCCTGACACTGCGCGCGGCTGCGCTCCGCCAGGCGGGAAAACCCTGCACTGTGGAAGCGGCACTGGCAAAGTGGAAGGCAGCAGAGGCGGCCGGCACCTGCGTGGATCTTGCACTGCAGATCCACGGCGGATATGGGTATATGAAGGACTATCCGATCGAAAGGATGTACAGAGACGCCAGGATCCTTCGCATCTACGAAGGTACGAGCGAAGCGCAGAAGATGGTGATATCGAGAGCGCTTTTGAAGAAGTAGGAGGTGAATGCCAATTCCGACATGATCCGGTGTCTTCGGGTTTTTCCCCTCTCCTGAAAACATCGGATCATAATGAAAAACAACGCAGCCGGGTGCATAAGTCCCGACTGCGTTTTTTCACTTCCTGACAGTAAACACCGGTACCGTCCTCTCATTCTGGTGCGCCACGATGATCTTCTCCCCGCAGGCCATCCGCATCAGGATCCCCGTAAATACGCCGTTATAGCAGTAGAGGCCCGGCATATTCATGTAGGGATGCCACTCGCCGTCGCCCCAGGCGTAGTCGATGTTGTCGGTCATATACTGGGGGCAGTACTGCTGGCAGATATAGTGCTGACCGTACAGGTCCTTCGTGACCTTTTCCCAGTCTTCCTGCGTATATTCGTGCCCGGCGGCATAGATGCCCTTGGAGGCGTAGGCGTCCATGGGCTTGATGATGTAAGAATCCTTGTCCCCCTGTACCTTCTCGAGAGAGATGAATTCCGGGGAGAACTCCACGGTAAGCGGAACGTGTTTCTCTACAAAAGCGCGTTCTTCTTCCGTGAGGAAGGACTTGGTGCGGTCCAGGTGCAGGACATAGAAGAGCCACTTGGTGTGGATGATCTGCGTGGCGAACGCGCCCGCCAGGAAGACTGCGTCGTCGCGCACCGCGTCGAGAAAATCGGTCACTTCGTCGTAGTGATCCATCACGTCCGCGGTCACGGCCCTTCTGTAGATGGCGTCGATCTGCTTTCCGGCGGGAGAGTAGAGGACATGGTCCCGGTACTCCATTTTCCGGATATCGCAGATCTCACAGCTGATCCCGGCTTTTTTGAAGTGGTCCTCAAATTCATAGAATTCCTTGGTGGTGGCATTCTCCATGATGTCGGCGATGACAACGTGAGGGGATGCCTTTTTTTTCGGATAGGTTTCGTAGAGGGCCATGAAGGTCTTCACCCAGGAATCAAAGAGCTCAAAGGGCTCCAGATCGTAGTGCTTAAGGACTTCCTGGTGGGCCGGGTTGTGGATCAGGGCCTTCCGCATTTCCAGATCGCGGTACATGGCGGCAGTGCCGTCCGTATTGATCTCGCAAAAATAGAATTCCCCGTTATCCTCCCGATAGAACAGGTCGAAGCGCGCGATGGGCAGAAACCCTTCGTAGGGCGCGGGAAGCAGGATCAGCTCCTCCAGTTCTTTGGAGAAGGGAAAGAGCTTCCTGTAATCCTCGTGCTCGCGATACTCCTTTATCACCTTGCCGAAGATCCGGTGGGTGATGGAGGCAATCCGGCGGAAATCGGCGATGGTCTCCTCGTCGTAAACTTTCGGGATGTGGACGGTTTTTTCGAGAACCCCGTTGTAGTTGAGGGGGGAGGCCTCGAGGACTTTTTTGACGGCGAGGGCGCCCGCACGGTTTTCTTCCGGGTGCTCCAGGATATGCTTTTTGTAGGTCTCAAATACTTGCTGCTGCAGGCGCATGGTATGCTTCCTTTCTATTGAATGATGTCGTAAAAGGGCGTAAGGAGCGGCCGTTCGCCGGCAGGGAGTCCCTTTTCTGCCAGTTCCAGAATGCTCTTTGCGTATTCTCTGACGGGCTGTCCCCACAGGTTTGCTGTGAGGCCGTCCGCCATGAGGGCGTCTTCCGCCCGCCGGATGTCGTCGGCGGTGAGGTGCCTGCTGCGGATCCGGTCCTGCGCGCAGAGGATGCCGTCCTCCCTGTAGAGGAGGCCTTTGATCAGAGCACAGTAGGCAAGGGTGCGCGGCTGCGGCACCGAATCGGCGAAGCGGATCTCGATAAACTGCTTGAGCCGTACGTCAGGGAAGACCATGGACAGGACATGGGCGGCTTCCGTCTCATCGAGCTGCCGGCCCGCAAAGATCTCCGCGACAGTCTGATGGCCGGTCGGAAGGACTTCGTCCCCGTACTTGAGAAAGATCGGCTGCACGCTGCCGATGAAGTCGGCGTAGGTCCCAAAGCCATACGAGTCCGAGAAAATATCCGGCAGGATCCCGCATCTTGCCGGATCGACCCGGCGCCAGATGTCGGTGCGTTTGAGATGGCCCGTGACCGGTGCGCCCTCAAACTGAACGGTGTTGTCGCACAGAAGCTTAAAGAGCGGTCCGTAATAATAGGCCGCCTGTATTTTCCTGCGGAAATCCTCCTCCGACAGATAGTCTATGGACACCTGCAGGGAGGCCGTTCCGCGCATCATCTGCATGCCGCCGGTGCCGGTCTTTTTAAAATGTGCGTTCATCAGATCATAGCGGCGCTTGGGGATCAGCTCCAGATCGGACACCCTGGTGTAAGGCTGCCCGCCGGCATAGACGATCTCATGACCATAGTCCCGCAGGATCGGGGAGAGAGTGTCAACGAAGGAACTGTAAACTCGCCCGATCTGATGAATGTCGCTCATAGGCGCGATACTGATCTCCAGCTGGGCGGCGGGCTCCAGGGTGATGGCAAATTCCGGGACCGTAAAACCGAAAAAGTCGTCGTCGTGAAGCGGCACGGCGTCAGGATACTGTGCCATCAGTCGCTCGAGGATCCTGCGGATGCCGGCCTCGCCGGAGTAGGCGACGGCGCGGCGGGAATCCGGACCTCCCGTCACGATAAAGTGCTCGACCTCCACGCCGAGCCGGTCAGAATGCTGCTGTTTGATGCCTTTTTCAAAAAAGTGGATCAGGGATTCTTTCCATGTTTCCATAGATGGTATCACTTTCTTCTTCGTCGTAAAAGAAATGTCATAGGCCGAGATACATGGATTGTACACTATTTAATAGTATTTGACCAGTGTTTTCTCCTGTAAGGAAGTAAAGCCGGGTATGGAGGAAGGGTACAGAAAAGGGGCTGTCGCACAAAGCAAGCTGCGGCAGCCCGCGCAAGCTGCTGAAGCAAGCCGCGTGAAGCTTATGAAGTAGCCCGCGGTCAAGGAAGTCGGTTTCGTGGTCACAGTGCCCGCGAAGGAGCAGTGTATGCCCGCGTGAAGCATATGAAGCAAGCCGCGGTCAAGGAAGTCGGTTTCGTGGTCACAGTGCCCGCGAAGGAGCAGTGTATGACCACAAAGAAGGCATAAAGCAAGCCGCGGTCAAGGAAGTCGGTTTCGTGGTCACAGTGCCCGCGAAGGAGCAGTGTATGACCACAAAGAAGGCATAGAGCAAGCCGCGGTCAAGGAAGTCGGTTTCGTG
>JAFQZU010000033.1 GCA_017405805.1 Lachnospiraceae bacterium | reverse complement strand
TGAGTACTCATTGTTCCTCTCTTTCTGGCACAGGCAAGGCAATCATCAGCCTGTGCAGTATAGCCGAAAAGCTGTGCAGAGGTAAAGTCCGCTTACATGGAATTTACTGCTGCAATGCGGAATTAAGTTTAGCACTCAACTAAGCCCATTTCCCGTTATGGAGGAACGACGGGTGGCGATTGATTTTTAGAACATATATTCGAAAAAGTGATGACAGAGTACATCGAAATATATTATAATAAAAGTTCAAAGACACCGATTCAACACAAATTCGACCTGAGAAAAGAAAATTACATGACGATTTCGGATCTTGCGGCTTACGCACAGGAAAAATATCATATCGCAGAGGATCACAAATGGCAGGAGTTTCCCGGTTTCTCCGTACTGGTCGACCCGGTCACGGGGAAATGGGCGGCGCTCCTCATGCGCCAGTGGGATTCGGAGACCGGGACGGAGCTTCAGCGCTGCGACATAAAATGCGGAAGGCAGGCGCTGGAAGAGTATAAAAGACCCTATCTCTCCGGACCTTTCCGCATGAAGGGACAGAAGTGGGTCGGCGTGCAGTTTACGAGGGAAACGGAGCCGGAGATCGTGCATATTCTTTTTGACCGGGCGCTGCGCTCCGGGGACCAGCGCGGCTATACCATCGTGCTGGATGAGAAGAAAGCGCCGTCTCCGGGATTAAAGGGACTTACGAAGGGCATGCCGGAGAAGGTGTACCGGGATACTGCGCTTCCGCCCCGGGATCAGTTCAGGAGGCAGCAGGACAGGAGGCAGCAGGACAGAAAGCCTCCCGCAAGGATCCGGAGCGACAGGCAGGACGATATGGTGCCTGAACCGATCCGCGATATGATGCGCCTGTATCAGCGGGGCGACGGATCCTTCCGCAGCCGGTGCAGGAATTTTTACCTGCAGGGCATGTCCATGGAAAACTATGAGGACGACCTGCCCTGGGAAACGGATCTGCAGATGTACTTTCCCACCTATCATGACCTGAACGTGCGGCAGCTCAGGGGGTATTTTACCTGGAGAACGCAAGTCAGAAAGGGCGAGTACAGGAAAACGGCCTCGGCCTTCGCCTACATCTATCTCTACGAGCTGCTCAACGGGATCGGCGAGATCTATCCGGAAGACCGCCTGCGAAGGATGCAGGAATTTGAGACCCGCTATCTCGGCGCCGGTTACGGGGATGAGATACTTGCAAAGAACCTCAGGCGGTGGATGACGGATTTTTGCGTGTGCTGCGGTCTGCCCCTTGAGACGGCGCGCAGGTATGCCGATCCGGAAACGATGAAAAGAGACGCCGCCATCGAGGTCCTCCGCGGCCCGCAGGACCATACCGATGAGGAGATCTATGAGGCGATGTGTTTCTGGACGGGGAAAAGGCTTGGCGATTCCACGGCGGTCAAAAAGGAGGGGGAACGGGCAAAGAGACTGTTCGCACAGGTCTATCGGAAAGCGGAAGAGGGGCAGAAAGCAAAGGGAGAAGATCTTTTTGCCGCCTGCTTCGACAAAAAGAGGGTCTTTCCCTGGAGCCCTCTGGGCAACGCGGTGTATTGGGACAGGAGCAGGCCGGAGGACGTGGAGTATGTCCTGAACGCCTGTCGGAGATATATCCGCAGAGGCGTGATCTGGCAGGAGGAACGGTATGAGGACCTGTTCTTCGATAAAGCCCCGCTCCGTGCGCTGGTGCATGAGACAGAGAGGCTTCTGCGCAAATATTTTAATACGGGCCACTATCTGAAAAAGAAAGAGGAGGAGGCCTGGGTCACGCCTTATGCCGAGGCGGTGATCGAAGAAGAAAAAGTGAAAGAGGAGGCTGCCAGGACGGCGGTGACCATTGATTTTACGGGGCTGGACAGGATCCGGAGCGACGCCGCCTTAACGCGCGAGAGTCTTCTGACAAAGGAGGAGAGGAGCGAAGAGGCAGAAACTGTATTGTCCGGCGCGGAGCCTGAGAAAGAGCCTGAGAAGGATGATCCCGTGCAGGAGGCCGGCCCTGCCGGAGACCTGCAATCAGACAATGTGCTCGACCCTGTGCAGCGGCGGATCCTCCGCGCTCTTTTAGAGGACGGACCGGCAGATGCGATCATGAGGGAGGCCTTCCTCATGCCCTCCGTGGTGGCGGACGCCATCAACGAGGCACTGTTCGACGAGTTCGGGGACAGCGTGGTGGAATGTGACAATGACCGCCTGACCATCGTGGAGGACTACCGGGCGGATCTGGAGGCGTTAATGGGATGACGGAGCAAGGCGGTTCCGGCGCTTATGGCGTGTAGAAGGAGAGAGGAAGCAAATATGAACGGTGACAACAAAAAGGTACCGAAAAGGATCGCCCAGACGGTACTCAATTCCCTGAAGGGAGGCGTAGTGCCCAGGATCGGGCTCCCCTATATTGCAGTCGGCAGAAAAAATGAGATCGAGGCGCTTTTGCACGACGTGGACATCATGACGGAGGGCGGGGCTTCCTTCCGCTTCATCGTGGGACGATACGGCTCGGGAAAGAGCTTTCTTCTGCAGACGATCCGCAATTATGTGATGGACAGAGGTTTTGTCGTGGCGGACGCGGATCTGTCGCCCGAGAGGAGACTGCAGGGTACGAGGGGGCAGGGACTTGCCACCTACAGGGAACTGATCGGGAATCTGAGCACGAAGACGAAGCCGGAGGGCGGCGCGTTAAAACTGGTGCTGGACAGGTGGATCAACAGCGTACAGAGCGAAGCGGCGCAGGAGACGGGGGCCCGGCCCGGCGAACCGGTCCTGACGCAGGCTGTGGATCAGAAGATCTATGCCGTGACGTCTTCCCTGAGCGAGCTGGTGCACGGCTTTGAGTTCGCAAAACTCCTGTCGGCCTATTACCACGCCTACGTGGAGGGAGACGACGAGACGGCGGCCAGGGTCGTCCGGTGGTTCCGCGGCGAGTACACGCTCAAGAGAGAGGCCAAGGAGGAACTGGGCGTCAATATCATCATCACGGACGACGACTGGTACGAGTATCTGAAGCTGTTCGCGGTCTTCTTCCGCCTGGCCGGATACGCCGGCATGATGATCCTGATCGACGAGCTGGTGAATATCAGCAAGATCCCCAACTCCATCACGCGCCAGTACAACTACGAGAAAATGCTGACCATGTACAACGATACCCTCCAGGGAAAAGCCAGGTATCTGGGCATCATCATGGGGGCGACCCCGCAGGCCCTGGAGGACAAACGAAGGGGCGTCTACAGCTATGAGGCACTGCGGTCCCGCCTGGCGGAGGGCAAGTTCTCCCGGCCGGGCGCCAGGGACCTGATGGCGCCGGTCATCCGTCTGGAGCCCCTCACGGCAGAGGAGATGCTGGTCCTGTGCGAAAAACTGGCGGCCATGCATGCGGGCCTCTACGGGTATGCGCAGCACATAGGCACACAGGAGCTCGCGGCCTTCATAAAGATCGAGTACGGCCGGATCGGCGCGGACCAGAATATCACGCCCAGGGAAGTGATACGGGATTTTATCGAGCTGCTGGATCTTCTTTACCAGAATCCTTCCCTGAACATGGAGGAGCTGCTGCAGTCGGACGAGTTCGCCTTCACCAAATCGGAGGCGGTCTCCGACAAGGCGGATGACAACTTTGCAGAATTCACGATATGAGGTTTTTATGGATGTATTTGACCGCTATGCGCCCTTTATCCAGGATTTTATCTACCGCTCCGGCTGGCAGTCCCTGCGGGGCGTGCAGAACGCTGCCGGCGACACGATCTTCGGCACGCAGGAGAATGTGCTCCTGACGGCCTCCACCGCCTCCGGCAAAACAGAGGCCGCCTTCTTCCCCATCCTCACGCTTCTGGACGAGGAGCCCTCCAGGACGGTAGGCGTCCTCTATATCGCGCCGCTCAAGGCGCTGATCAACGATCAGTTCGGGAGGCTGGAGGAGCTGTGCGAGGAGGCAGGCATCAAAGTCACGAAATGGCACGGGGACGCCTCGCAGACCAGCAAGAGAAGGCTTATGAAGAAGCCCTCCGGGATCCTGCAGATCACCCCGGAATCACTGGAATCCCTCATGATCAACAAGCACATGGAGATTCCGTCCCTGTTCGGGGATCTGCGTTTTATCGTGATCGACGAGATCCACTCCCTGCTCAGGGCAGACCGCGGCGGGCAGACCTTCTGCCTGATCGAGCGCCTGTGCGCTCTGGCGGGCTGCAGTCCCAGGAGGATCGGCCTGTCCGCCACCATCGGAAAGCCGGAGGAGGCGGGACGGTTTCTCGCGGCAGGAAGCGGCCGGGGGACCGTGATCCCAAAGTTTGAGGGGGGAAAAGAAGTGTGGCGCCTGTCCATGGAACACTTCTACAACTCGGCGCCGCAGGCGGGCGAGAACAGACCGGATGACAGCCTTCCGC
This sequence comes from Lachnospiraceae bacterium, assembly GCA_017405805.1. Taxonomy (GTDB): domain Bacteria; phylum Bacillota; class Clostridia; order Lachnospirales; family Lachnospiraceae; genus CAG-791. The sequence continues at coordinate 44,013 of JAFQZU010000033.1, read as the reverse complement.
AGACGCCCGTGCCGGAGGAACCCACCGATACAGCGCCGGAGGCGGCAGATCCCGGCGTGGGATACATTTTCGAGCATACGAGGGGAAAGAAGTGCCTGATCTTCACCAACTCCAGGGAGGAGTGCGAAGCAGTCTGCCAGAACCTGCGGCAGTACTGTGAACTCCGGCATGAGCCGGACCGGTTCCTCATCCACCACGGCAATCTCTCGGCCTCCTACAGAGAGAGCGCGGAGGAGGAGATGAAGGACGATGACGCGCTGATCAGTGTGTGCGCCACCGCCACGCTGGAATTGGGGATCGACATCGGGAGGCTGGAGCGGGCCTTCCAGATCGACGCGCCCTTCACGGTCTCGGGCTTTTTGCAGCGCATGGGCCGCACAGGCCGCCGGGGAGATCCTTCCGAGATGTGGTTCGTCATGCGGGAGGACCATCCGGAGGCGCGCGCCATGCTGCCGGCACTGATCCCGTGGTACCTGATCCAGGGGATTGCCCTCATTCAGCTCTACATCGAGGAGCGCTTCGTCGAGCCGCCCAGAACGGACCGGCTCCCCTTCAGCCTGCTCTACCACCAGACCATGAGCACCCTGGCCTCCTGCGGGGAGATGACGCCGCGCGAACTGGCTTCCCGCGTCCTGCCCCTCTCCTATTTTCACAGGATCACGCAGGATGATTTCCGCCTGCTGCTGCGTCACCTGCTGGAGATCGATCACGTGAACAAAACAGAGAATGACGGTCTCATTCTCGGCATAGCCGGCGAGCGGATAGTCAATAATTATAAGTTCTACGCTGTTTTTCAGGAGAATATCGAATACGCGGTGCACGCGGGCTCCGAGGAGCTGGGCACCATCGTAAAGCCGCCGCCGGTCGGCGACAAAATCGCCATCGCCGGCAGAGTCTGGGTGGTGGAAGAGGTCGACCACAAGCGGAGACAGGTTTACTGCGCGCTGGTGAAGGGAAATATACCGGCTTATTTTGGCGATGTGGCCGGCGACATCCACACGCGGATCCTGCAGCGCATGTACGGCGTCCTGAAGGAGGACAGAAACTATCCATACCTGATGCGGCATGCGGTCAGCAGACTCCGTGACGCGCGGCAGACGTTCGCAAAATCCGGCATGGAGACGCACTCGCTGATCCACCTGGGCGGCAAAATGTGGGCGCTCTTCCCCTGGCTGGGGAGTTATGCCTTCCTCGCCCTGGAGCGCTTTCTGAAGATCCGCTGCGCTAAGAAGTTGGGCCTGAAGGGGCTTACCGCCTCGAGGCCATACTATATGCAGTTTACCATGCAGGTGTCGGAAGAGGACTTCCGCCGCATCCTCAGAGAGGAGGCGGAGGCCGGCGTGGATCCGATGGAGCTGCTGTATCCCAAAGAGAATCCCATCTTTGAGAAGTACGATGCGTATGTGCCGGAGGAGCTGGTGCGGAAAGGGTTTGCGCTGGGGGTGCTGGATACGGAGGAGATGGTGGAGTGGATTAGCCATGTATAAGCACCTTGGAGGAGCCATGTATAAGCACCTTGGGCACGCGGACTAAAGTCCGCTAAAAGCCCTGCGGTTGCTTATACATGGCTAAGGCATAGAGCTTGAAAGCCCTGCGGCTGCTTATACATGGCTAAGGCAGAAGGAGAAGTATAGATGAGTTTGGGAAAAGAGGATAGGCGGATCCCGCTTGTAGTGGCGCAGAGCGGGCACCGGCATCTGAATGAAGCGGAATCAGAGGCGGTCCGGGAGAGCGTCAGAGGGTTCCTGCGTGAATTTGCGGCGCAGTATCCGGATTCGCCCCATGTCTTTCTGACCTGCCTCGCGGAGGGGGCGGACCAGCTGTGCGCGGAAGAGGCGCTGAAGGAGGGCTATGCGCTGGCCGCGGTCCTTCCTATGGCGTATGAGGAGTACGAAAAGGACTTTCAGGGAGAAGCACTGGAAAAACTGCGTGTGCTGACGGCTGAAGCAGCGACGGTGCTGGTCGCGCCCGATGCGGAGAAGAGGAACGAAGCGGGGGATGATGCGGCGGCTGACAGGAGATATCACTACAGGCAGGCGAATATTTATCTGGTGCAGCACTCCCATGTCCTCATGGCGGTCTGGGATGGAAAAGCCGGCAGGCCCGGCGGATGCGGCACGTCGGATACCGTGGAAATGAAGCTCTGGAACGCGTACCGCGATGTGAACGGCTCCCTTCTTCATCCGGAGGACGGCGCCGTCGCGCAGATTCGGGCATCCCGCAGCGGGGCCGGACCCCTGCCTCCCGAAGAGGCCGGCAAGGTCATATGGCTTGGGGACCGGAATGCTTTTCGCGTGCTCTGTGAGCGGACGGAGGAATATAACCGGGATGCGCTGCAGAGCGGAAACGGGGGATATGATCTGGCAGGCACGCGGGTCCATGGGCAAAATGAGCGGACTGCGGAGCGGATCTCCGGGATATACAAGGCCGCCGATTCGATGAGCGTTCAGAATCAGGCCCAAAACCGGAAAGTCCTGGCTTTTATGTCTGTGGCGGCCACGGTCGTGACCGTCGCCTTCCTTCTGTATGATGAGGCGGAGATGTACTGGATGATCCTGGTCTGCGGACTGATGATCCTGGCACTTTTTGCGGTCAACCGGATCGAGGGGAGACTGCAGTGTCACAGAAAGTATCCGGAGTACCGTGTGCTGGCGGAAGCGATGCGCGTGCAGTTTTACATGTGGAGGGCGGGATGCCCCTTCGAGGTGTCGGAGCAGCTCCCCTGGACGCTGCAGATCCACCTGCCCTGGGTGCGAAAGGCGGCTGCGGCAGTCATGATCGGGAACAGCGTCCCGGAGGCGAAATCTGTGATGGACGACTGGATCCTGGACCAGAAGACCTACCACCGGAACGCGCTGGAAAAGACGCTGCAGGCGCATGAGACCAACGAGCGGATCGAACGGATCGCGCTCATCGCCGCGATCATCTCTTATATTGCGGCCTTGATCTTCGAAATCGTAATGGCAGGACTTCTGGGAGCGGTCCCGCGGATGTCCCCGGAACGGATCGAGCTCTTTAGGACTGTCCTGAAGATCGTTCTGGGAGGTCTCTCTGCAGGAACGCTTTTTGCCGGCAATTACTACGGCAAGCTTTCTCTGACGCAGAATGCGGAGGATCACAAAAAAATGGCGGCACTCTTTGAAGAGGCGGAGTGCAGTATCGGATATGAGGGGGAGACGCGGGAAATTCTGGAACGGCTGGCGCAGGAGGCGCTGGGGGAGAATAGTGCGTGGTATGTTTTCCAGAGTATGAATGAGCCGGATATCAGCCTCTGATAGGGGTTGTCCCCGTATATAGGTGTCCTGGGCACGCGGACTAAAGTCCGCTAAAAGCCCTTGGACACCTATATACGGGGACTTTTTTTGTAAAAGTCTGTCAAATTATTTTTGATAGATGTTGCATGCTGTGTATAAAACTGTATAGGGAAGCAAACCTCCCTATCCTGTATAGGGAAGCAACCCCCCCTACCAGCTGTGTATAAGCAGCCGCAGGGCTTTTAGCGGACTTTAGTCCGCGTGCCCAAGGTGCTTATACACAGTTGACCTCCAAGGTGCTTATACACAGATTTTTTTTACTCCATTTTGATCAAGAGTTCTCCAGCCTGCACCTGCGAAGCCTCACTGACAAGCACTTCATCGATCACGCCGTCCATAGGCGCCGAGACGGAGGTCTCCATCTTCATGGCCTCGATGACGGCGACGACGTCGTTCTTCTTGACCTTGTCGCCCTTCTTGCAGTTGATCGTGGTGATCAGGCCGGGGATCGGCGCGCCGATCTGGCTCAGATCCGAAGGATCAGCGATGACGACCTGCTTAGTGCTGCTGACCGCACTGGGATCCGGTACGGCGACGTCTCTTCTCTGACCGTTCAGCTCGAAGTGCACATTGCGGGTGCCGTCCTCGTTGAGGTCGCCCAGGCCGATGTACTTGATGACCAGTGTTTTGCCGTCCTCGATGTTGATCTGGTTGGTCTCGCCCAGCGCCATGCCGTTGAAGAAGACGTGGGAGCCCATACGCATCAGGTAGCCGAACTCCTTGTCGTGGCGGCAGTAGTCCTCGTATACCTTCGGATAGAGGCTGTAGGAGATGAGCGAGCGCATGTCGATCTGGCTCTCATCCAGGAATTCCGCCACTTCCTTGCGGACCTTGTCGAAATCGACGGGATCAAGCAGCTCGCCGGGCCTGCAGGTGATGGGCTTCTCGCCCTTGAGGACGATCTTCTGGAGATCCTCCGGGAAGCCCCATGCGGGCTGGCCCATCATGCCCTTGAAGTAGGAGACGACCGAGTCGGGATAGGACAGGTCGGCGCCCTTTTCGAGGATATTCTCGGGCGTGAGGTCGTTCTGGACCATGAAGATGGCCATGTCGCCGACCATCTTGGAGGAAGGCGTGACCTTCACGATATCGCCCAGCATCGTGTTAACTTTCGCGTACATTTCCTTGACCTCGGAGAAGCGGTTTCCGAGACCGAGGGAGACGACCTGCGGCTCCAGGTTGGTGTACTGGCCGCCGGGGATCTCATACTTGTAGATGTCCGTGGCAGAGTATTTGAGGCCGTGATCGAACTTCTCGTAGCGCAGCCGCACGTCGCCCCAGTAATCGGTGAGCTTCTGCAGTTCGTCGAGGTCCATGCCCGTATCGCGCTCCGTTCCCTGCAGGGCGGCCACCAGCGCATTCATGGAAGGCTGGGAGGTAAGGCCGGACAGAGACGAAATGGCGGTATCCACGATGTCCACGCCCGCCTCGGCAGCCATCAGGTATGTGGCGATCTGGTTGGAGGTGGTGTCGTGCGTATGAAGGTGGATCGGGATGCCGATCTCCTGTTTAAGCGTGCTGATCAGCTTCTTGGCCGCATAGGGCTTCAGAAGGCCCGCCATATCCTTGATCGCGAGGGTGTGGGCGCCGCGGCGCTCCAGCTCCTTCGCCATATTGACGTAATATTCCAGTGTGTAGCGATCGTGCTTGGGATCCATGATATCGCCCGTGTAGCACATGGTCGCTTCCAGGAGCTTGTTCTGGTTCAGGACCTCGTCCATGGCGACTTCCATGCCCTGGATCCAGTTCAGAGAGTCAAATACGCGGAAGACGTCGATGCCGCTCCTTGCCGCCTCCTTGATGAATTCGCGGACCAGATTGTCGGGATAGTTCGAATAGCCGATGGCGTTGGAGCCGCGCAGCAGCATCTGGAACATGACATTCGGAATCTTCTCGCGCAGAAGGTCCAGTCTCTCCCAGGGAGATTCGCGCAGGAACCGGTACGCCACGTCAAAAGTAGCGCCGCCCCACATCTCCAGAGAGAAGCAGTCCCGAAGGATATCGGCCGTGCCGTCGGCGCCCTTGATCATGTCGCGGCTTCTCATTCTGGTGGAGAGGAGCGACTGGTGGGCGTCGCGCATAGTGGTGTCCGTCACAAGGAGTTTTTTCTGGGAAAGGACCCAGTTGCTGACCGCCTTGGGCCCCTCCTTGTCCATCATGTACTTGAGGCCGGTGAGAGGCTTGCCGGAAGGCTGGGGGAAGCGGGGCGTGTCGTACTGGTGACGCTCGGTATTGGGCTCGTTCACCTGGATGTTCGCGATGTATTTGAGTACGCGCGTCGCCCTGTCGCGGCTCATCTGGATGTCGAACAGCTCCGGCGTGTCGTCGATGAACTTGGTGTGGCAGAGTCCGGAGATGAACAGCGGGTGGTTCAGGATCTTAGTGACGAAAGGAATATTCGTCTTCACGCCGCGGATATGCACCTCATTGATGGCGCGGCTGGCCTTCTTGCAGACGCCCGGGAAGGTGTTGTCCTGGCAGGTGATCTTGACCAGCAGGGAGTCGTAATAGGGAGAGATGACCGCGCCGGTCTCCGCGTTGCCGCCGTCCAGACGCACGCCGAAGCCGCCGCCTGCGCGATAGGCCGTGATCTTTCCGGTATCGGGGGCGAAATTGTTGGTGGGATCCTCGGTCGTTACACGGCACTGAATGGCGTAGCCGTTGATCCGCAGATCCTCCTGGCAGCGCAGGCCGATGGCGGGATCGGAGAGCGGATAGCCCTCGGCGATCAGGATCTGGGCGCGCACGAGGTCGATGCCGGTGATCATCTCCGTGACGGTGTGCTCGACCTGGATCCGGGGGTTCATCTCGATGAAGTAGTGCTTATTGGTCTTAGTATCCACCAGGAACTCGACGGTTCCGGCGTTGACATAGCCGACCGCCTGCGCGATCTTGACGGCGTCGCGATGGAGTGCTTCCCTCGTGATCTCGGGAACGGACCAGGCGGGCGCAAACTCGACGACTTTCTGATAGCGGCGCTGCAGGGAGCAGTCGCGCTCGCCCAGATGCATGACGTTGCCGTACTGGTCTGCCAGGATCTGCACCTCGATGTGCTTGGGCTCCACAAGGAACTTCTCCATGAATATGTCGCCGTTGCCGAAGGCCTTTTTGGCCTCGTTCTGGACCAGGTCAAAATTGATGCGGACCTCCTCGGCAGTGTTGCAGCGGCGCATGCCGCGTCCGCCGCCGCCTGCCGCGGCTTTCAGGATCACGGGATACTCGAATTCCTCCGCCATGGCGACGGCTTCGTCCGCATCCTTCAGAGGCTCGGTGCAGCCGGGGATGATTGGGACATTGCAGCCGATGGCGATCTCCTTGGCGCTGAGCTTGTCGCCCATCTGGCCCAGGACCTTCGAGGAGGGGCCGATGAATTTGATGCCGGCCTTCTCGCACGCCGCGGCAAAATCAGCGTTCTCGGAAAGGAAACCGTATCCGGGATGGATCGCGGATACGCCGCGCCTTTTTGCGAGATCGACGATCTCGGCGATATCCAGATAAGCGCCCAGAGGGCTCTTGTTCTTGCCGATCAGGTAAGCTTCGTCCGCCTTCGTGCGGAACAGTCCGTTGGTGTCTTCATTGGAATAGACCGCGACGGTCTTGAGGCCGAGGTCATAGCAGGCCCGGAAGACGCGGATCGCGATCTCGCCGCGGTTGGCGACGAGTACTTAATCGAATTCCTTGATTTGCATATAAAAACCTCCTAATTCTTCCCGCTGCCTCCCCCAAGGCAGCGAGGAACATCCGTTAATAAAATTTTAGTACAGATGGTTTGCATGCGAAATAATTGATAAATAGTTAACTGCACAAAAACGGGTACATTTATCTGATAATTACATGACAAAATTGATAATTCCGTGACAAAACTTTTTCCTCATTTTATGTCAAAAAGAGGCCGCCGTTTTCAAACGGCAGCCCCTTGACTTTCTGATGGTTGACATATTTATTTGTGATATAACTTATTGCTCTCGTACGTCGGCTCGCAGGTCAGATTGCAGCCCAGCGTCTTGAATACGCCCTCGTCGATCTGGGAGAGGATCACGGAGGAATGGACCTCCAGCCCGCGCAGATTTTCCAGCTGATCGATGGCGGCTTTGGCCTTGTCGTCGGTCACGCCCGCGATCGCCAGCGCGATCAGCAGCTCGTTGAGGTGCAGGAGCGAGGTGTTGTCACTTCCCAGGTGATCGATCTTGAGATCCATGATGGGTGCGATGATCTTGGGGGAGATAAGCTTGACGTCGTCCGCGATGCCGGCCAGGTACTTGAGGGCATTGAGAAGGAGCGCTGAGGATGCACCCAGAAGCGCCGACGTGCGTCCCGTGAGGATGCGGCCGTCCTCCATCTGCATGGCGGCGGCGGGCGCGCCGGTCTTCTCGGCGTTCTCCAGGGCAGCGGCGATCACGGGTCTCTCGGTGAGAGGGATCCTGCTTTTTTTCATCAGGAGTTCGATCTTGTAGACCGGGTCATCCCCGGCGTTTCCTTTGCGGCGCTCGCACAGGGCGGCGTAGTAGCGGCGGATGATCTCCTGGCGGGCTGCCTTCTGGCAGACCTCGTCGTTGCAGATGCAGTTGCCGACCATGTTGACGCCCATGTCCGTGGGGGATTTATAGGGCGACATGCCGTAGATCTCGTCAAAAATGGAGCGCAGGAGCGGGAAGACTTCCACGTCCCGGTTGTAGTTGATGCAGGTCTCCTTATAGGCCTGCAGGTGGAAGGGGTCGATCATGTTGACGTCGTCCAGATCCGCCGTTGCGGCCTCGTAGGCCAGATTGACCGGATGATTCAGGTCCAGGTTCCAGACCGGGAAGGTCTCGAACTTTGCGTAGCCGGCTTTCACGCCCCGCTTGTTCTCGTGGTAGAGCTGGGAGAGGCAGGTGGCCATTTTGCCGCTGCCGGGGCCGGGCGCCGTCACCACCACCAGAGGGCGGGAGGTCTCGATGTAGTCGTTGCGGCCGTATCCCTCGTCGCTGACCACGGTCTGGATGTCGGCGGGATAGCCGGGGATGGGATAGTGTCTGTATACGTTCAGACCCAGGGACTGGAGTTTCTTTTCGTAAGCGACGGCAGAGGGCTGGCCCGAAAAACGGGTGAGGACAACGCTCCCGACATAGAGTCCCTTGCCGGTGAAGGCGTCCACCAGGCGCAGAAGATCCTCGTCATAGGTGATCCCCAGATCGCCGCGGACCTTGTTCTTCTCGATGTCGCCGGCGTTGATGACAATGACGATCTCGGCCTGATCCTTCAGCTCCTGCAGCATGGTGATCTTGGAATCGGGCATGAAGCCGGGCAGCACGCGGGAGGCATGGTAATCGTCAAAAAGCTTACCGCCGAACTCCAGGTAGAGCTTGCCGCCGAACTGGCTGATCCGTTCCCGGATATGCGCTGACTGCATTTTGAGATATTTGGCATTGTCAAAACCGATCTGCATGAAGAACACCTCCGTTCGCTGACTGATTAAAAAACAAGTCCTATTATATTACAACTAAACGGTTTATGCTATACTACTGATACAAACGGGTTAATTAGAAAGAGGTATAGCATGTATCGTCTTACTTCCAAACTGATCATCTACAGGAATATAGGAGAGGACAGCATTCTCACGCGTCTCTCCGACATTTCCCACAGATTTGCCGGCGGGAACTATGAGAAGGAGGATCTGATCACGGAGATCCTGGAGCAGATCCACCGCCTTCTCGACGTCGCCACCCGGTACGGCTTCAACAGGAATCTGTGGCACAATTATCTGGCATATCTTCTGGCGACGACGGAGACGCCGTTTACGCTTGTCTCGGAGAAGGTGGGGGCCCACGAGGGGAGCGTCAATGTTTTTGCGCTCAATGATCTCGAGATCTTCCGGCAGCTGTTCGACTATGACTTCTCCCCCATGGAGCGGGAACTGGGGATCGATGTTTTTTCGGTCATCAGCAGTTATCACGCGGTGGGCAAACCCGAGCGGATCTTTAACCGGAGCGTGAGCGAAAAGGTGCAGGAGCTGAGCGGGCGGATCGAACAGGCGAAGGACGCGCGGCAGATGTACGATATCGTCACGGCCTTTTACAGGGACTACGGCGTCGGCAAGCTGGGCCTGAACCGGGCCTTCCGCATCGGCGAGGATCCGGACGGAGAGCTGCTGATCCCCATCACGGCGGTCAGCGATGTGAAGCTGGAGGATCTGATCGGCTACGAGCAGCAGAAGCAGAAGCTGATCGCGAACACGGAGGCCTTTGTCAAAGGACGCGTGGCCAACAACGTGCTCCTGTACGGGGACGCCGGGACCGGCAAATCGACCAGCATCAAGGCGATCCTGAACCGATACTACGACCAGGGCCTTCGCATGATCGAGATCTACAAGCACCAGTTCCGCTATCTTCAGCAGGTGGTGACGGAGATCAAGAACAGAAACTACCGTTTCATCATTTACATGGACGACCTCTCCTTTGAGGAATTCGAGATCGAGTATAAATATCTGAAGGCGGTGATCGAAGGCGGACTGGAGACCAAACCGGAAAACGTCCTGATCTACGCCACTTCCAATCGCAGACATCTGATCCGGGAGACCTGGAGCGACAGGAGCGACCGCTCCTCCGACGAGCTGCACCGGAGCGATACCGTGCAGGAGAAGATGTCGCTGGCGGCACGTTTTGGCGTGCAGATCGGCTATCTGAAGCCGTCGCACCAGGAATACCTTCATATTGTAAAGGAACTGGCGGAGCGCTACCCGCAGATCACGCTGACGGAGGAAGAGCTGCTCCTGAAGGCAAACCAGTGGGAACTTCGCGGGGGCGGAACATCGGGCCGCTCGGCACAGCAGTTCATCAATTTCCTCGCGGGCAGCGCACCGGCGAAGGAGCATTGAGGGGAAAATTCCGGATTGGGAGGTAAACATGGCAGCAGATAATACTTTGACCAATCAGCGTGTGCGGAAGCTGACCGACGTGATCCTTTCGGATTACGAGCTGGGGCGGGACGTGGACCAGATCGACGTTTTCAGCCGTCCGGACAGCGCTGTAGTGACCGATATAACGCTTAAACTTCTGAATATCCTGTATCCCGGTTATTACAGGGAGCGCAATTACAGGAGCTACAATTACAACAGCCGGATCTCCGTCCTCATCGAGGATGTCCTGTACAACCTGCAGAAGCAGATCGCGATCGCGCTCCGCTTCGCGAAGGACTATCAGGACGCATCCTATGAGACGGTCAGCGCAGCCGCTGAGGACAAGGCCATCCGCTTTTTGGAGGAGATCCCGAAGATCCGCGCACTGGCGGACACGGATCTCGAGGCCTTTTACGAGGGAGACCCCGCCGCATTCAATAAGGAAGAGATCGTCCTGTGCTATCCCGGTTTTCTCGCAAGCTCGATCAACCGGCTGGCACACGAGATGTTTCTCCTGGAGATCCCGCTGATCCCCCGCATGATGACGGAATATGCCCACAGCAGGACCGGGATCGATATCCATCCCGGCGCCACCATCGGCAGATACTTTTTCATGGACCACGGCACCGGCATCGTGGTGGGTGAGACATCGATCATCGGGGAGCACGTTAAAGTGTATCAGGGTGTGACCATCGGCGCGCTCTCCACAAAGGGCGGCCAGCGTCTGAAGGGGGCCAAGCGTCACCCTACCATCGAAGACGACGTCACGATCTACGGCGGCGCCACCATTCTGGGCGGCGATACCGTCATCGGAAAAGGATCCGTGATCGGGGGCAACGTCTTCATCACTACGAGCGTCAAACCGGGATCCCGTGTCAGCGTCAAAACGCAGGAGCTTTTGATCAAGCGCGGAGACGAGGACGGAGCCTGGTAAATACTGGATGCAAAGCAATCACAGAAAGGAGCTTATACAATGAGATTATTACCGGAAGAGACACAATGCCTGGTCATCGATATGCAGGAGAAGCTGGTGCCGGCCATGTCGGACCTGGAAAACCTCAATAACCGCGTGGAGATCCTGCTCAAGGGCCTTCGCCTGCTGGGGATCCCCATGATGCTCACGCAGCAGTACACCAAGGGTCTTGGGAACAGCCTTCCCTATGTCTATGAGGCAGCCGGCACTACGAAGTACTATGAGAAGAATACCTTCAGCTGCGTGAGGGACGAGGAGACCCTGAAGGCACTGCGGGACAACGGCCGGAAAAACATCCTGGTGTGCGGCACGGAGACCCATATCTGTGTCCTGCAGAGCTGCATGGAGCTCAAAGCGCTCGGTTTTCAGCCGATCATGGTGGCGGATGCGGTCGGTTCCAGAAAACCGTTCGACAAAGAGATCGGACTGCAGAGAGCCGTGCAGGAAGGGATCCTGCTCACCACGACGGAGGCGGCGCTGTTCGAGATGACAGTCGACTCGAAAAATCCCCATTTCAGAGAAATATCCGCACTGGTCAAATAATTGGTGAAAGACCGCCGCAGTTTTCAAAAAGAAAACTGCGGCAGTCTTTTTTTTTTCGAAAAGTACAAAAAAAAAACATATTCTATCCGAAAAAAGTGTGGAAGTGAGTTTTTATGGACAGGAGTTTGTGTACAATATAAGAGACAAAATTGTGCCAGAATTGAAACGATACTACAGAGGCGGATCGTTCCATAAGACCAGAGGGGGATAATATGGTCAAGGGCTACAACCAAAAGCTGAAGATGCTGTACCTGGTCAGGATCTTCTCGGAAGAGACGGACAGTCAGCACGGACTCACTATGGCGGATATCATCTCAAAGCTTCGTTTCTGCGGCGTCAATGCCAATCGCAAGACGCTGTATCAGGATTTTGAGGAGCTCAGGCGTTTTGGTTTTGATATCGCAACGAAACAGGCCGAGAGAAATTATTTTTATTTTCTCGAGAGCAGGCAGTTTGCCCTGCCGGAAATGAAACTGCTCGTGGACGCAGTGCAGTCTGCCAAATTTATTACGGACCGGAAGTCTGAGGAATTGATCCGGAAACTGGATACGCTTGTCAGCAAGCACCAGGCAAAGCAGCTGCAGAGAGAGGTGATCATCGCCGGCCGCGTGAAGAGCATCAACGAGGATATTTACAAAAATGTAGATATCATCCACGAGGGGATCTGCTCGGACAGACAGATCCGCTTCCGCTATTACCGCTGGAACATCAGGAAAGAGATGGAACTGCGCAGAAACGGCGATTGGTACCAGGTCAGTCCATGGGCGCTCATGTGGGATGATGAAAACTATTACATGGTGGGCTACGACAAGCTGGACGGCAGCGTAAAGCACTATCGCGTGGACAAGATGCTCCTTCTGAGCGTCACGGACGAGCAGCGGGAGGGAGGTGAACTCCTTGCCGAGTTTGATATTCCCAAGTATACCAAGAGTCTTTTCGGCATGTTCGGCGGGGAGGAAAAGAATATCACGCTGGAAGCGGATAATTCCATGGTCGGCGTCCTGATCGACCGGTTCGGGAAGGACATCTTCATCATGCCTGTGGGAAAGCAGCATTTCAGGACAACGGTGAACGTTTCCTTCAGCAGACAGTTCCTGGGATGGATCATTTCCCTGGGAGATAAGGTCAGGATCATCTCACCGGATTCGGTGGTGGAAGAGATGCAGATGGAGATAAAAAGGCTCCAGGCGCAGTATATGTGAAGGACACGGGCGGTTCCGCAAAAGGCGCGGAACCGCCTTTGCTTTCAGATTTCACACTTTTTTTAGTTGCGCTCGCAATGGGATGAACATATAATCTACTTCGGGGAAATCCCCGTTTATTACAGCACAGGAATAATAGAAAAGAGTGAACAGGCGCCGTTCATCCGGCTGCCCGGACAAGGAGAAGAAGATGAGTAAAACACATCGCAGAGTCGGAACCGTATCAAGAGGCATCCGCTGCCCGATCATCCGCCAGGGAGATGATCTGAGCACGATCGTGACAGAAAGCGTGCTGCAGGCAGCTGAAAGCGAAGGCTTCGAGCTTCGCGACAGAGATGTGATCGCCGTGACGGAATCCGTTGTTGCAAGGTCACAGGGCAATTACTGCTCTGTCAGCGATATCGCGGAGGATGTGAAGAAGAAACTCGGCGGAGAGACCATCGGCGTCATCTTCCCGATCCTGTCCCGCAACCGCTTTGCCATCTGCCTGCGCGGGATCGCGATGGGCGCAAAGAAGGTGGTCCTGATGCTCAGCTATCCTTCGGACGAGGTGGGCAATGAGTTAGTCAGCCTCGACAAAATTGACGAGGCCGGCATCAATCCCTACAGCGACGTCCTCACGCTGGAAAAATACAGGGAGCTCTTCGGCGTCAACCCGCACGAGTTCACGGGCGTCGACTATGTGGAGTACTATCAGGAACTGATCCGCAGCTGCGGCGCGGAGTGTGAGATCATCTTCGCCAATCAGCCCGCGGCCATTCTGGAGTATGCGGATCACATTCTGAACTGCGATATCCATACCCGCAGGCGCACCAAGAGGATCCTCCTGAGCGCCGGCGCAAAGGTGGTCTGCAGCCTCGACGAGATCATGAACGCGCCCGTAAACGGCAGCGGCTGCAATGAGCTTTACGGCCTTCTGGGCTCCAACAAGTCCACGGAAGATAAAGTGAAGCTCTTCCCCCGCGACAGCTCGGAGCTGGTCCATTCCATTCAGGCCAAAGTCCTCAAGGCCACGGGCAGGCACGTTGAGGTCATGATCTACGGCGACGGCGCGTTTAAGGACCCCCAGGGCAAGATCTGGGAACTGGCAGATCCGGTCGTATCCCCCTTCTTTACAGAAGGCCTGATCGGTACGCCCAACGAGCTCAAGCTCAAATATCTTGCGGACAATGATTTTAAACATCTCTCCGGCGAGGCGCTCCGCGAGGCGATCTCCGAGAGCATCCGCAGGAAGGATGCGGACCTCAAGGGAAATATGGCTTCCCAGGGCACGACGCCCCGCCAGCTTACGGATCTGATCGGCTCCCTGTGCGATCTGACCAGCGGATCCGGCGACAAAGGAACGCCCGTGGTCCTGGTGCAGGGCTATTTCGACAACTATACGAATGATTGAGCGGTTATAACATAAGATCGGGAGCAGGCGCCTTGCGGGGCGCCTGTTCTCAGTACAAAGCGGAGGTAATTATGAAACTCAGGAGTGTTAAGGCAGTTTTTTTCAGTCCTACAGGCATGACCCGCAAGGTGACGGAATTTATGGCGCGGCAGATCGCGGACCGCTGTGGCGTACCCTGCGAATCCGTGGATTTTACGCTTCCCGCGGCCAGAGAGAAGAAGTACGCTTTTGACGGAGAGGAGCTGGTGGTGTTCGGATGTCCCACCTACGCGGGGAAGCTCCCCAATAAGATCCTGCCCTTTGTACAGACCGGGTTTTCGGGAAACGGCGCGTTCGCCGTGGCCGTGCAGACCTTCGGAAACAGGAGCGTCGACAACGCCGTGGCCGAATCGGCCAAATGTCTTGCGGACAACGGCTTCAGGGTCCTTGCAGGCGCCAGTGTGGTGACGCGGCACTGCTTTTCCAATGTGATCGCGCAGGACCGGCCCGATGAGGCGGACTGGGAGGCCATGAAGGCCTTCTGCGCACAGGTATGCGAAAAGGCAGACCGCTATGCGTCTGCACAGTCCATTCCGCTCCCGCCCGTCCCGGGCGACGCGGACGCCCCCTACTACAGGCCGAAGGGAGTGAACGGCGAACCCACGAACTTCCTGAAGGCGAAGCCGAAGACGGATCCGGCACTCTGCGACCACTGCATGCGATGTGTCAAGGCCTGCCCGATGGGATCCATCGACGCGGAGGACCCCGCGCTGGTCACCGGGATCTGCATCAAGTGCCATGCATGCGTCAGAGTGTGCCCGAAGGGAGCCAAGTATTTTGACGATCCGGTCATGCTCTCCCACAAGGGAATGCTGGAGAGAGACCTGCAGCGCAGGGCAAAGACGGAGTTCTTCATCTGACCGGTGCTTTATATTTTCATAAAAGGGGCGCCGTGCTATAATGGGAAAGGCGCGGACAGCGCTTTTGGAAGATGTTGATAAACGGAGGGTTATCCATGAAAGAACTGAAAGATTATGTGCGCACAATACCTGATTTTCCGCAGCCGGGCGTTATGTTCCGCGATATCACTACGGTTTTCCAGGATCCGGACGGCATGAAGCTGGCCATCGACACGATGCAGGATCTGATCAAGGACGTGGATTTTGACGTGATCGTGGCAGCGGAGGCGCGCGGTTTTATCTATGCGGCCGCATTTGCCTACAATCTGCATAAGCCGCTTGTTCTGGTCCGCAAGAAGGGTAAACTCCCCTGGAAGACCATCTCGGAGGAGTATGACCTGGAGTACGGGAAAGCGACCCTCGAGATCCACCAGGACGCCATCAAACCCGGCCAGAAGTGTCTGGTCGTCGATGACCTTTTGGCTACCGGCGGCACCATCAAAGCGACGATCCGCCTGTGCGAGAGACTGGGCGGCGTCGTGACCGGCGTACTGGTCATGACGGAGCTTCCGGCGCTGGGCGGAAAAGACAAGCTGGAAGCAGAGGGGTACAAGGTCTTCTCCCCGCTTGTTTTCGACGGAGAGTGAGCCGGCACAGCATATTGTCATGAGAATGCCTCATCGGGACCGGGAAGGTCCCGGCGGGGCATTTTTTTTAAGGCGTAAAAAACCCTCCGCCGGTGTTATCCGGCGAAGGGCGGGATCGATCAGGTATATCAGCCGACCTGTTTGGTCGCCTGTTTCCTGTACTGGGCAGGCGATACGTTGAAGGTCTTCTTGAAGACTCTCGAGAAGTGCTCCGCGTTGGGGTAGCCGACCGAATAGGAGATGTTCTCGATCGTCATATTGCCGTTCTTGAGGAGCGTCTTCGCGCGCTTCATGCGCACCTTCGTGACCTGTTCCCCGAAGGTCCTTCCGGACTTATCCCGGATGAACTTGGAGATATAGGGCGCGGAGAGATGGAATTCCCTTGCCATCTCCTCGAGGGTGATGGTCTGGTAGTTTGCCTGGATATAATTGAGCATGGCCATCAGGCGGCTGTCCTTCTCCGCGATGCCCTCGGAGAGCTGCGGAAGCTTGTTGACGGCGACGACGAGCGCGTGGACGGAGGCGGTGATGATGTCCTCGTGGGTGCCGGCGCCCCAGTAGAATTTATTGTCGCAGAGGATCCCCACGAAGGCCATGGCCATGGAGGAGGATCCCTGGGACAGCGCGTGCTCTTCATAGATGCTCAGCTCGTAGCTCACGCCAAAATACTGCTTGATCGTGTTGCTCATCGCGTCCAGACGGCCGTTGCCGTTGGCGTCCACGACGGTGCGCCTGTCGCCCACGTCGATGACGGCCTCCGCCATGATGCCGTCCACCTGGCGGAAGTGGAATTCCGGAATGTTGAAGTGCGGCATGTAATCCACATAGCGGTCGGAGAAGATCTCGTAGACGCTCTGGGGAGAGAGCTCGCTGTGGGTCTCGTCGGATACCTGCTTGACGGCATAGCCGACCTCCTCGCGCATCTTCTCGGGCAGGTCAATGGAGTAGTTCTGCTTGAGAATGTAGGCGACGCCGCCCTTGCCGGACTGGCTGTTGATCCGGATGACGTCCGCGTCGTAGGTGCGGCTGACGTCCACCGGGTCGATGGGCAGATACGGAACGGTCCACTTGTCGGTGTCGCCCTTTTCGCGGAAAGTCATGCCCTTGGAGATGGCATCCTGGTGTGAGCCGGAGAAGGCCGTGAAGACCAGGTCGCCCGCGTAAGGCTGGCGGTAAGGCACTTCCATGCGCGTCACGCGCTCGTACACTTCGCGGATGACAGGCATCTGAGAGAAGTCCAGCTCGGGATCGATCCCGTAGGAGAACAGGTTCATGGCCACCGTGATGAGGTCGACGTTGCCCGTGCGCTCGCCGTTGCCAAAGAGCGTACCCTCCACGCGGTCGGCGCCGGCAAGGATTCCGAGCTCCGTGTCCGCCACGCCGCAGCCGCGGTCGTTGTGGGGGTGAAGGCTGAGGACGACATTGTCGCGGAAATGCATGTTCTTGCTCAGATATTCGATCTGGGAGGCAAAGACATGGGGCATGGCCGTCTCCACGGTCGCGGGGATGTTGATGATGGCCTTGCGGTCGGGCGTGGGCTGCCACACGTCAAGTACGGCGTTGCATACTTCGAGACCGTACTCGACCTCTGTCCCGTGAAAACTCTCAGGACTGTACTCGAAGAGGAAATTCCCCTCAGTCTCGTTGGCGAGGTCGCGGAGCAGTATTGC
The DNA here is from genome assembly GCA_017405805.1 of Lachnospiraceae bacterium. Lineage (GTDB taxonomy): Bacteria > Bacillota > Clostridia > Lachnospirales > Lachnospiraceae > CAG-791. The sequence continues at coordinate 26,519 of JAFQZU010000033.1, read as the reverse complement.
GCCGTCCACCGCAAGCTTTTTGATCTCTTCCTTGTCTTTGCGGAAGACCTGCTCACGCTGCGCCACAGACGTGGAGTTGTAGAGGTGCACCACCGCGCGGGGGGCGCCCTTTACGGCTTCGAAGGTCTTGCGGATGATGTGCTCGCGGGCCTGCGTCAGGACCTGGATGGTCACGTCGTCGGGGATCATATCTCTGTCGATCAGCGCGCGGAGAAAGTCGTACTCTGTCTCCGACGCCGCGGGGAAACCCACTTCGATCTCTTTGAATCCTATCTTGACGAGCAGCTGGAAAAACTCGATCTTCTCCTCGAGGCTCATGGGCTCGATCAGGGCCTGGTTTCCGTCACGCAGATCGACGCTGCACCAGATGGGCGCCTTGTCGATGTGATCCTTGCGGACCCAGTCGAAGCAGTCCTGCGGGGGAAGAAAATACTGTCTCGTATACTTATTGAAATTTTTCATGGCTGTGTGCTCTCCTGAAACTTAAAATTTATCAAAAGTCATGACCTCATTTTATATCTCAGGCGGAGTGGACGCAATGACTATATTTAATCGGTTAGTTTGATATTTTTTAATGTATCCGGAATGGGTCTCCCTTGTGGCGGGAAACCGGTCTAAGTGTTACAATACACTTACGCCGCCGCCGGGCGAAGCGCGGCGCTGAAGAAATCATAGGGAAACGGCGGGAACGATATGGAGATGTCGCAGTACGACTACCGCATGTATCAGGACGAGCTGCAGAGTCTGAGGGATTCCATGACGGATCTGCTGCTCGAGATGGAGCGCAGGCACGACGCCATGACGGCGCAGGAATTCGAGCGGTGGTGGAATGAAGAGGGGAACCTCAGACGCTATTACGATATGAAGGGAAGGTCGGAGGTCCTGGAGAGGACGCTCGCGTACGCACAGGTGCGGGAGGAGCCCTATCCCAGGATGAGAAGGACACGGAAAGGAAATATATGGGAAAGACCGGAAGACGAATCAGAGCGATCATAACGGCGCTGGCAGCGGCGGCGTCACTGACGGCGTGCGCTGTCCTGCCCCAGGGAGGGGGCGGCGGCCAGCAGAGCCAGGGAGGCAGTGCCGCAAAGCCTGCCCAGTGGCGCAACTCCGATCTCAAATCCGTCATGGAAGAGAGCGGGGACGTGACGGAAAAGGACGACTTTGCCCTGGCGGTCAACCGGGAGTGGTCCCTTGCCAACAGCGTGCCGGACGGCTACAGCAGTTATGATCCTTTTGTCGCGCGCAATTTTGAAGTGAACGATGAGCTGAAGGCGCTCATGACCGACCGCACGCCCTATTCGGACGCGGACGCGGAACAGGCGCGGCAGAATACGCAGAATTACTACGATCTGTGGATGGACTGGGAGACCAGGGACGAGCTTGGCATGAAGCCGCTGCTGGATCTTCTGGGGCCGCTTTTTGAGGTGGAGACGCTCGATGAGATGACGGAGTACCTGAGCGATGAGAAGACGGCCTGCAACGCCACGGAGCTGGCCCAGTGCTACGCCTCGTCCGACTGGAACGACACCGATCATTACGCGGTCTATATCGACCGCATGGACGTGATCTTCAAGGACACCATGTTCTATCAGAGCATGGACTACGACAGCTGGCAGCAGGAGCCCTACTACAACATCCTGATCCGCCACATCCTGGAGCGGATGGGCTACTCGGAGGACGAGGCCACGAAGATCCTTGCGGACGGGTTCCGTTTTGAAAAAGACGTGGCGGAATACTGCATGACGCTGGAGGAGCTGAGCGCGGAGGATGCGGTCAAAAAGCAGAACAACATACGCACGGCCGAAGAACTTGAAGAGCTGGCCGGGGATTTCCCGATCATGGGGATCATAGACGCCAACGAAACCGAGGGGTCGGACCGCTACATCCTGTGTGAGCCGGACTGGCTGGAGGCCATGGGGACGCTGTACACGGAGGAGAACCTGGAGCGGATCCGCAGTTATCTTATCATCTATACCGCGCAGGATTACGCGCAGCTTCTGGACAGGGAGACGTATGAGCTCTACGGCGATGTGCTGAACGGCATCAACGGCGCCAGCGGCCGGATCTCGGATGAGGAGGCGGCCGTGGGCATGGTGGGCAGGTTCCTGCCCGGTCAGCTCGGCCGCATCTATTCGGAGCGCTACGTGAAGCAGGAGACCGTGGAGGAAGTGACGGCCCTCGCGAAGCAGATCCTGGACGAGTACCGCTCCATGCTCCAGAAGGAGGAATTCCTCTCGGAGGAGACTCGTGAGGAGGCCGTCCGGAAGCTGGACAACATCCGGCTTCATATCGCTATGCCCCAGGTGTGGGAGGACATGTCGGCACTGCACGTGTCGGGCCCCGCTGACGGAAGCAATCTTTTCAAGGCCCAGGACGAGATGGGGAGCTTCCTTCTGGCCAGGCAGAAGACATACATCAACGGGACCGTCAACCATCAGTACTGGACTTCGTCCCCGCAGGACATCAACGCATACTACAATCCCCGGGAGAATACCGTCACGATCTGCGCGGGCATTCTGGGAGGGGATTTCTACAATACGGAGATGACGAAGGAGGAACTGATGGCCTCTGTCGGATGCACGGCGGCGCACGAGATCTCGCACGCCTTTGACTCCTCGGGGTGTCATTTTGACGAGAAGGGAAATCTGCGCGACTGGTGGAGCCCGGAGGACTATACGGCGTTTCGCGGGAGAGCGGACAAACTGGTGGAGTACTACGACGCGATCGAGCCTTTCCCCTCCGTGCACTGCAGCGGCGTGCTGGTGCAGGCGGAGGCGATTGCGGACCTGGTCGGCATGAAGACCATGCTGAAGCTGGCGGAAAAGGAGAAGGATTTCGACTACGACCGGTTCTTCCGGTCCTATGCGCAGACGTGGAAAATGATCAGTTCGGAGCAGAACGAATACTATTCGATCATCCAGGACAATCACCCGCTGGCCTATCTCCGGGTCAATGCGGTCGTGCAGCAGTTCCCGGAGTTCTATGAGACGTTTGACATAAAAGAAGGGGACGGCATGTACCTGGCGCCGGAGGACAGACTGGCGGTCTGGTAATCAGTTCCGGAGTATTCCAAAGAGGAGCAGCAGTACGAGATAGACTGCCTCGCTCCTCTTTGTGATTCTGGTCCACAGGGGCGGTTCTCCCTCCGCGCGGCGGGCGGCAAAGTCCGACAGGACCATGAGGGCCAGCCAGGGGATCGTGAGCGTGATAAAGGGATTGGCCTTAAAGGCCGCGCGCAGATCCCCGCGTGCCAGGGAGAGAAAGACGTGCGTGATCCCGCAGCCCGGACACTTCAGACCGGTCAGGGCCCGAAAGGGGCAGGGGATCATAACGCCCGTTGCCCGGATCCACAGATAGTAAAGGATTCCGGCAAGGAAGACCGGCGCGGCAGTTCTCACTGCAGCGCCTTGTTGATGGTGTCCTGCATCAGCGCCATGGGGATAATGCCGAGGCCGAAGAGGGCAAGAACCAGGTACAGCACGGAAGAGGAGGAGTCCACCCCGCTTATGTAGTCGCATTTGCGTCCCATCTGGTAAAACCAGTACAGGCCGTAGATCCCGCAGGAGATGACGGTAAAAATGATGACGAGCAGCCCCTCGGGCGCCTGGATGTCCTCCGCCATCTCGTTGATCTCGTTGTTGAGCCGGTACATCCAGTACAGGCCGTAGAGACCGCAGGTCACGATGCACAGGATGATGGATACGGGGATGCTGTGCGGAATGATATCCGTGTAGATCACGCGGTCCTGCGGGGGGATATCCCGGCTGTCCGAAAAGGGCGCGGACCGGTCCCCGGCACTGCCGCCGGCATACGCGCGGGAGGCGCCGGCCGCGGGGAGCGGGGCGCCGCAGTTTTCACAGTATTTCTGGTCATTTCGGCAGGATGTGCCGCAGTGTGGACATATTTTCATGCTGTTCCTTCCTGAAAAATCAATTCGATGGTCAAAGCTGCCTGAAAGCCGGCGTGTCGGCGGGCGCGTTCAAAAGGGCCTCGAGTTCCCCGTCCAGCTTGAGGAGCGTGATGGAGAAGCCGGCCATCTCGAGGGAGGTCATATAATTGCCGACGAGGGTCTTCGCGGCGCAGATGCCTTTCTCCCCAAGGACCTGTTCCACGCGGAGGGCGACGATATAGAGCTCGCTCAGAGGGGTTCCGCCCATGCCGTTGATCATGACGGCGACGCGGTCGCCCTCGTGATAAATGCCTTCCGCGAAGATCTTTTCAAGGAGCTGGTCCGCGGTGGCTTGTGCGGTGCCGATCTTCTCGCGGTGCGTGCCGGGCTCCCCGTGGATGCCTATGCCGATCTCGACCTCATCGTCCGCCAGTTCAAAGCCCGGCTTTCCGACGGCGGGAACCGTGCAGGGCTCGATGGCCATGCCCATGGAGCGGACGTTCGCGATGACCTTCTCGGCGACGGCCTTGACCTGCTCGAGAGGGGCGCCTTCCTCGGCCTTTGCGCCGGCGATCTTATGTACGAAGACGGTGCCGGCTATGCCGCGGCGGCCGGTCGTCCAGGTGCTGTTCTCCACGGCCACGTCGTCTGCCACGATGACTTTTTCCACCCGGATCCCCTCGTCGGCAGCCATGTCCGCCGCCATCTCGAAGTTCATGACGTCGCCCGTGTAGTTCTTGATGATCAGGAGGGTCCCCCTGCCGCAGTCCGCGGCCATGATGGCCTCATAGACCTGATCGGGCGTGGGAGACGTAAAAACAGCGCCCGACACGGCCGCATCCAGCATTCCTCTTCCGACGTATCCGCCGTGTGCCGGCTCATGGCCGGAGCCGCCGCCGGAGATCAGGACCACCTTGTCCGTCTTCTTCGCCCCGGTGCGGATGAGCGCATCGGTCCCGTCCAGCCGGCGCAGATATTCGGGATGGGCGGCCGCCATACCGTTCAGCATTTCGTCGACGACGCTGTCGATCCCGTTCAGCAGTTTTTTCATACGATACCTCCTGTCTTTTCCGTACCCCATATACTGTTACGCCAGTTTTGAAAAGCCTCTCGCCTCCTCCGCGGCGGCGATCACCTCATCCAGCGAGGTTCCCCCCGCCGACGCGGCGCACGCACTGACGGCTCCCTCCAGGACAGGCGCGTCGGCGATCCGCACGCGGATCCCGCTGCCTTCCAGGAACTCTATGGCGGTCTCCGCGCTCATGATGGAGCTCCCGATATCCGCCAGGACTGCTACGCCGTCCCCCGTGTCCGCCTGTTCGATGGCCGCCTGGATGCGGAGAGGATCCGTTCCGATCCCGCCGTCCGAAAGGCCGCCCGCCGCGATGATGTGCCCATTGTCCGCGGCCATTTCCGCGGCCAGTTCGACTATGCCCTCAGCGACTTTGGCGCTGTGCGAGACGATGACAATGCCTACCATACACGCTCCTCCCCGGGCTCTCAGGCCCCTTTGACATAGCTGCGGATCGCTTCCATCGCGAGAAGAGAGGAAGCTGCCCCGGGATCCTTGTGCCCTATGCTGCGGTCGCCCAGATAGCTTGCTCTACCTTTGGTGGCGCGGATGGAAGCGGTGTATTCTGCGCCCTCCTTCGCCGCTTCGCACATGGCGTCCAGGCAGGCGTCCACCGGCGCTCCCGCGTCGACAGCGGCCGCATAGGCCTCCGAGGCGGGAATGATGGCGTCCAGCATGGTCTTTTCACCGCGCACGGCCTTGCCGCGCTTTTGGATTCCGGCGATCACGGCTGCGAATACGGTCTTGCCGTCCTCCGCCGTGAGGGCGGTCCTGCCGGCGCATACCTTTGCCGCCTCCAGGCAGGCGGTCCCGTAGAGCGGTCCCGAGGCGCCCCCTACCTTGGACAGGAGGACCATGCCGGTCTTCTTGAGGGCGGCGCCGATATCCTCATTGTCCGCGGGAAGCTGTGCCAGCACTTCGCCAAAACCCCTTGCCATGTTGATCCCGTGGTCGGCGTCTCCGATCTCCCGGTCAAGCTCCGTGAGAAAACCCCTGTTATCGATGATCGACTGGCCGATCTTTTCTATGCACTCGTAGATATGTGAAGCCATAAGCACCCCCTGTTTCCGGTCATACCGAACGTTTCAGCATTATTATAGCACAGTTGACGCAGGGTGTTTCTTCAATGTATAATTCCGTTATCCGACCGACCAGGTACGTGAATGAAACATTTTTTTATTGACAGTGAAAATGTCGGAGATTTTTGGATCCCTCTGCTGACTTTGCCGGCTGAGGATACGGAGCTGATCGTCTTTTATACCAAGAACAGCCCCCACATGAGCTATGAGAGTCTCATCAGGCTCAAGGAATCCGACAGGAAGGTCACTTTCGTGAAGTGCTACGAGGGCACGAACGCGCTGGATTTCCAGCTGTGCTCCGAGCTGGGCTTCCGGCTCTGCTCCGACGAGGGTGACGAGTTCATCATCGTGACGAACGATACCGGATACGACGCGGCGGTGAAATACTGGAGACACAAGAAATATCCGGTCAAACGCATCACCGGCAAGGAAGCCAAGGCGGTGGAGCGGCTGGTCCCCAAGGCGGAACGCAGGGCGGACGAAAAGAAGGACCTCATCAGAAAACTGAACCAGGAACAGGAGCCCGAAGAGGGAGCCCCCGAAGCAGTATCGGAAGTTCCTGAAACCCCTGCGGAGCAGGAAGCACCGGCGATTTCCGAAATGACGGAAGCGCCCGCGGAGCCGGATACAGCAGAAGCCGCCGCGGAGCCGGACGCCGCCGAAGCGGAGGATGAGACCGCAGAGCAGGATGCGGCGGATCTCCCCGAAGCGGAGGACGAGCCTGCAGAGCAGGATGCGCAGGAAACTGCCGCGGAGCCGGACGCCGTCGAAGCGGAGGAAGCGCCCGCGGAGCCGGAAGTCCCGGCAGAGCCTGAAGCGCAGCTCGATCAGGCAGAAGCTGCGGAGGAAACCGCGGAGGAATATGCGCCCGCGGCCGAGGCCATCCTGGAGGAGGAACCCGCTCAGTACGGGGAAGAAGAGGACGATCTCGAGGACGATATCAATGAATTTGCAATCGTACCGGACGAGGAGGAGCTTACAGTCATCATCAGCTGCATCGGCCAGGACAATCTGGCGGAGCTCCACAACCAGCTCATTCAGTTTTACGGTGAAGGCGGAAAGAAGATCTATCAGTCCATCAAGAACGGAAGCTTGAAGCTCCCCGTACAGGACTGGGACAAACAGGAGAAATTCCTCTACTACTGTGCGCTGATCGTGCGGCACAGCGATCTCGAGGAGGAATACTGCACGGAGGAGGCGATCTTTGCGCTCGCCGGTTTTCTGTGCGCTGCCGATTCCAAAAGACGCAATCTCAACTCACTTCGCTACGCGCTTTTGAAAAAATTCGGCAAGGATCTGGGGCGCAGGTATTATTTCCTGGTCAAGCCCTATGTAAAAGTGATGAACCAGATGTAAAAAGGAAAATCGGTCGGAAAGGATAAAAGCCGCTGTGCTCGGAGAGGTCTTCGCGCAGCGGCTTTTACGGTCCCTCCGGGAGGGACGTTCACTTTGACGTCATATGGCTATGATGGTACAATAAACTGTTGTAGTATGGCATAAGAGCAGGAAAGGAACGACAGTATGTTTGATATACAGATGTTCGGAGCCCGCCGCCTGCGCACGGGATGCGCGGTGCTCTGCGCCCTGACGGCAGCCGCCTTTACGGCCGGATGCGGCGGGGGGAAGACGCCTCAGGGGGAGACCGCAGAGGAAAGCCCCGCGGAGGAGACTGCGGTTCAGGATACGCAGGTCGATGAGGCCTCCGACCCTTCCGGGCAGCCGGAGGAAGAGGCGGCGGACGATCCCGCGGACAACCTCTGGACGGAGAGCGGAAAAGTCGAGACGGAGTACTTTTCCATCACCTTCCCGGAATCATGGTCCGATGCGGTCATCTACCATTTTTACGAGAATACGGAGCGCGACAAGTGCTCTCTGGAGGTCTGCGAGAGGGAAAGCGCCGCGGCCGGAGCCGGCGGCATCCTGTTCACCGTGGACCTGACGCCGGACTATCCGGAGTATCTCGACATGCTCCCCTGCGATTATCTGGGGACGCTGACGAACGAGAGCGGAAAAATGTACCACGTGGTCTTCCGGTATCCGTCCGACGTGCAGTTTGACGAGACGACGGAGGAGCGGTATACGGAGCTGTACCGGCAGATCCCGCAGGTGATGGAGGGTTTTGCCGGGAGCGGATCCTACACCTTTGAAAAGGGCAGCTCGGAAGCGGAAGAGCAGTCATGACGGGAGACGAAATGAAAAGATATAAGAGCAGAGGATTTCTGACGTTCCTGCTGTGTGTCTGCCTCTTTGCGGCGGCCGCCTGCGGGGCAGGAAACGGCGGCGGGACAGCAGACGGCAGCCAGAAGGAGCAGGAGGCGCAGCAGCCTGACGCCCAGGAAACGGAACAGCAGGCAGAGAGCGCCGGACAGGAAGCGGGCTGGGAGGACGCGGACACAGGCGCGGCGCAGACAGGCGCCGCTGAAGGGACAGCGGCCGGAACAGAGGCCGCGGAGGAAACGGCCGGGGAGCCGGCGGAAGCCGCGGAGCCGGAGACGGTCACGCTGGTCATTCCCGCTGCCTTTGAAAATATCGGCAGCCAGGAGGAAGCGGATCGGATCTGTAAGGAAAACGGGTACGAGAGCGCAGAGCTTTTAGAGGACGGCAGTCTCTCCGTGACCATGAAGAAAGACGTGTACGACACGATGATCGCCGAGTTCAGGGACGCCGTCGACAAGGGGCTGGACGAACTTGCCGGCTCGGAGGATTTTCCCGAGATCACCGCGGTGGAGCACAGCGATGATTATTCGGAATTCACCGTGAGGACCAGGTCCGAAGAGGTGGACTTTATGGAGAGCTACATAGCCCAGGAGCTCTTTATGTACGGCACGCTCTACCACTACTACACCGGAAACGACGCGGACCACGTACATGTTGCATTTGTGAATGAGGCGGGGGAAGTGCTGCTGGAGCAGGATTCCGAGAGCTTCACGTGAGGACAGAGGGATATGAAGGATCGCGCAGGGAAGAAAAAGGTCAACAAGAGACTGCTGGAGGCCTATGCCGCGTATGCGGCCTATCTACTCATAAAGGGAAAGAAGCCGGCCCGGGCGGCCTGTGAGATCCTGCGGGCAGAGGGGGCATCCCGCCTGCGCGTCCTCAGGAACAGGATAGGCGCTGCGGCCGTTTGCCCTGCCGGCGCAGCCAATGAGACCGGGCGAAAAAAACAGGGCAGACATCGGATCGCGAAAGCGGCAGCCCGCGCGGCACTCCGCAGGCTGATCTGAAAACGGTATATCACACGGGCAGCACAGAGACAGACATAAGGAGGACCGGTGCCGGAGCGACACCGGTCCGAAGCCTGCCGGGAGAAATTTCGCTCCGGAACGGACGGTAAAAGTATGAACACGAGATATCGCAGGATCGTCATCAAAGTAGGGACTTCCACACTTACAAACGATCAGGGCAAGAGCAATCTGCGCCGCATGGAGGAACTGGCCATGACGATCGCTGACATTCAGAACATGGGGTACGAAGTGATTCTCGTCTCCTCTGGCGCGATAGCGGTGGGCGCCAACAAACTGCGCCTGAAGGAAAAGCCTTCCAGCATGCGCCTCAAACAGGCGGCGGCAGCGGTGGGCCAGTGCGAGAACATGTTCCTCTATGACAAGTTTTTCGGGTATTATGACAAGATCGTGGCGCAGATCCTGCTGAATGCGGAAGATATCTCCCAGGAGGAGAAGAAAGAAAACCTGACCAATACCTTCAATACGCTCCTCGAGCAGGGCGTGATCCCCATCGTCAACGAGAATGACTCCGTCAGCTATACGGAGATCGAGTCCAAGGACAGGCTTTTTGGCGACAACGATATGCTCTCCGCCGTCGTGGCGGTCCTGTGCAGGGCAGATCTCCTGGTGATCTTCTCGGACATCGACGGCTTTTTTGACAGGGATCCCCGTCTGTACAAGGACGCGGCCCTGATCCGGCGCATCAGCAGGATCGACGAGAGCGTCTACAAGCTTGCCGGCGGCGCGGGGTCGAGGCGGGGAACCGGCGGCATGCGCACGAAGCTCCAGGCGGCGGATCTTGCCTCCTCGCAGGGGATCGATACGATCGTGACCAACGGAAACCGGCCTGCCGCCCTGTATGACATCGTCGCGGGCAAAGAGGTCGGAACGGTATTCGAGGGAATACTGAACTGACTGCGGCGCCGGGGTTCAGGGATGGTCCGGCGCGGTCAAAGGGGCAAACTCCTCGATCTGCACAGGGCCTTTACGTATGGCTGTGCGGCTTTTGGGATATGCGTGCTGCATGGCCCGGCAGATGCGCCGCGCCGCGGGCAGCGTCCCGCACTGTGCGAGGATACTCCACGTATCTCCCGTCAATTCCAGAATAGTGTAGATGTTTTCTTTCATTTTGCTACCATATAGGGCCCTTGCCCGGCAGGATGGATTGGAGTACTTGCATTTTTACTGTAACACAAAACGGACACGATTTGTACCATACTTGACAAAGACAGCCCCGCGGGTATTATGGAAGAAATTGACAAACGGACGGAGGAACGGAAGAGATGGGAAAAGTGAAGAGATCGGATATCAGGCCGGAGCTCCGGCCTGCTGCGACACTCTTGAATATACGTTACAGGGCGCACGATGAGGACGGATTTGCCGCCATGGACAAGCGGTCCGGGCGAAAACAGGGAAAGTGGAGCAGCCGTCTGATCAGGGCCGAGGAGGCCGGCGTCGTACGCCCGGACGGCAGCGTGCTGCGGCTCCTCATCTGCAGCGCCGTCGGGGGGACCCAGCCGCAGGCGACGGGTCTTCTGTGGATGCACGGGGGCGGCTTTGCCTACGGCGTGCCGGAGGATGACGCCCTGTTCGCGGAGCGCTTCTGTGAGGACGGCTCCTGCGTCGCGGTGATGCCCGACTACACGAAATCCACGCAGTCGCCCTACCCCTCGGCTTTTGAGGACTGCCGGCTGGCGCTTTTCTGGATGAAGGATCACGCTGCGGAGATCGGGATCAGTGCCAACCAGCTTTTTGTCGGCGGCACGGGAGCCGGCGGCGGACTGGCCGCGGCGCTGTGCATCGCGGCGAGGGAGCGGGGAGATATCAATATCGCCTATCAGATCCTGATCAGCCCCATGCTGGACGACCGCATGGTCACGGCATCCTCCCAGGACAACAACGCGCCGGTCTGGGACAGCAGAAAGAACCGCGCGGCCTGGGACCTGTATCTGAAGACGCTGAAGGAGGAGGACATGCCCGTTCCCGCCTTTGCGGCGCCAGCCCGCGAGAGACGCCTGTCCGATCTTCCGCCCGCCTGCAGCTATGTGGGCGAGCTGGATCCTCTGCGGGATGAGACGGTGCGCTATATCGCGCGCCTGAAAAAGAGCGGCGTCAAGGTGTCGCTTCGCGTTTTCGGCGGCTGCTACCACAATTTTGAGCAGACGGCCGTGGGAAGCCGGATCGCCGCGAGCGCCAGGCGTTTTCTGATGGAAAATTTCAGGTATGCGCAGCAGAACTGCCGCGCCCAGAACGGCGCGAGCATGGCGGAGTGGTAAAGAGAGCATGAACATTACGGTTTATCTTGGATCGGCCGCGGGAAAAGATCCCTTTTATGCGCAGGAGGCGATGAAGCTGGGAAAATGGATCGGCCGCAGCGGGAACAGCCTCGTGTACGGCGGCAGCCGCATCGGGCTGATGGGGATCCTGGCGCAGGCGGCGCTCGAGGAGGGCGCGGTCGTGATCGGCGTGGAGCCCCGGTTCTTTATCGAGAGCGTGCTGCAGCACGACGGGATCTCGGAGCTGATCGAGACGGAGACGATGGCCGAGCGCAAGGCGAGAATGATCGAGCTGGGGGATGCTTATGTCGCGTTTCCCGGCGGGACCGGCACACTGGAGGAGATCTCGGAAGTGGTGTCCATGGTGCGTCTGGAGCATATGGACGCCCCGGTCTTTTTCTATAATATCCGGGGATACTTTGACCTTCTGCGCGATTTTTTCGGCCGGATGGTCGAGGAAGGCTTTTTGAACGAGGAGACACTGCGTAAACTGCACTTCGTATCATCTCCCGGGGAGATCGAAGAAGTCCTGAAGAAAGGCGGGTGCTGAAGTGGATAAAAGGACCAGGAAAGAACTGGAGCGGCTTCGCCGCGTGACACAGGCACAGAAGGATGTTCTTGGCGGAATCTATGACGATATGTTCGGAAGCGGAAGGCGCGTGAAGAAGGAGAAGTCTGTTTTTGACGAGTTCGAAGAGAAAGAGCCTACCGCGGCGGAGCTTCTGGACAGGGCGACGGGCAGAAACTACGGGAAAGACCTGAAGAAGGAGACGGATGACGCGGTCAGAAAGGCGCAGGACGCGCTCAGGCAGGCCCAGGACCTGATGGACAGGACCGATTCCGTGACAAAGGAGCTCATCCGCGCCAATAACGAGCGCGCCGGAAAACTCCCGGGAGCCGGAGAGGCGGGCGCGAAGGAAGGGGCGCTCCCCGTGCAGGCGGCCGTATCCGGGCCGGCGCCGGAAAAGCCAAAGGAAGAGCCGCCCAAGGAACCGGAAAAGGATCCCCAGGAGGAGCTGGACTCCCTGATCGGACTGACCAAGATCAAGCATGACGTGAAGGAACTGACGGACTTCGTGAAGATCCAGAAGATGCGCAAGGACGCGGGGCTCCGCGCCGTTCCCGTGTCGCTCCATCTGGTGTTCACGGGCAACCCCGGGACCGGCAAGACGACGGTCGCCCGGATCATTTCCCGCATATACAAGCAGATCGGCGTGCTGTCCAAGGGACAGCTGGTTGAGGTGGACCGGTCCGGACTCGTGGCCGGATATGTGGGGCAGACGGCGCTCAAGACCCAGGAGCAGATCAACAAGGCCATGGGCGGCGTGCTCTTCATCGACGAGGCCTACGCGCTCTCCCAGAAGGACGACGCCTTCGGGCAGGAGGCCATCGACACGATCCTGAAGGCCATGGAGGATCACCGGGACGATCTGGTGGTCATCGTCGCAGGGTACACAAAGCCCATGGAGCGCTTTATCGAGAGCAATCCCGGCCTTAAATCCCGCTTCAACAAATACATCGAGTTCCCGGATTACACGCTCGACGAGCTGATGGCGATCTTTGACATGAACTGCAAAAAGTACGATTACATCGCGGATGAGGACGTCAGGCGCCAGATCCGCGCCATCATCGTCGCGAGAAAACTGGCCCAGCTGGAGAACTACGCCAACGCGAGGGACGTCCGCAATATGTTCGAGGACATCATCACCAACCAGGCGCGCCGCGTGGCGGCCATGGAGAACCCCTCGCAGGAGGACATGATGACGATCTCCCTGGAGGATCTGAGCGAGGATATCGGGGACAAGACAGACAGCAAAGCCGTGGAAAAAGCGGAAGCGGAGGCGGAGCTGGAGGAACTCGAAGAGAAGTCCGCGCCGGAACAGGAGCCGGACGCCGCACAGACGGAGGATCTGCCGTCGGAGGAGCCCGCGCCGGAGGCAGAAGCCGGGATCGAGGCGGAGACGGAGCCCGATGAGCAGAATTGATGTAAAGGATCTGTATACGATCACTTTTTACGAATACGGAGAAGCATATTACGGAAGCGCACAGGGGTACCGGTTCAGAATAGCCCGGGAACCCCTTGCCAACGTACACTATACGCCCCCCGACAGAAGAGGGGAGCAGTCTTTGCGCGCCCAGATCTGGCCGGAGCCGCTCGGTTACGCCGCTGCGGACCGGAGCAGCATGGAGGAGAAGGAATTTTCCTTCACCCAGGACGGACTGGAGCAGGCCTGTGCCTGGCTCAACGAGCGCATAGCGCGGGACGCGTGAATCTCGGAAGGTGAGAAGGATTTCATGGTTGAAAGAATTGTCGAACATATGCGGGCAGTCTTCGGGACCCAGGACATGTCGATCTTTATGGTCATCCTGCTTCTGGTGACGCTGCTGCCCATCGTGCTTTTTGCACTTCGCTACAGACCGCTCGTCCGCTCGACGGCGGTTGTTTTGCTTATTGTTTATCTTGTGGGAAACCTGAGCTTTACCATCCTGAACAGGGAGACGCTGTCGGATTATTATGTCATCCTGCCGAGCTTTGACAACTACAGGCGGGCGCTGTATCTGGACCTCGGCATTGTGGGAACCATAAAAGAGATCATGGAGGAGGGGCTGATCGAAGGCCTGCGGCACGTCCACATGAGGAGCTCGTCAGCCCTGCGTGAGATCATCCTCAACATCCTTTTGTATTTTCCCATGGGATATATCCTCTCCTTTGTCTTCCCCAGAAAGCACCGGCACATAGCGGTGATCACCCTGATCGGCTTTTTGTGCAGCTTCGCGACGGAGCTGGCGCAGCTGTACTGGCGCATCGGCTATTTTCACGTGGACGATATCATCAATAACACGCTGGGGACACTGGCCGGGGCCATCGCGGGGTGCCTTCTCGCGACTATCTGGAGAGTGAAATAAGCAGTGAGCTATGGTATAATCTTTCTGTAGGACCCAGTAGAGTCTTTATCCGCAACGATACAGGAAAGGAGATTACAAATGGCAGATATTTACGCAAATCTCGGAAAAAATCTGATCGGAACAAAAACCTTTGACAATCTGATGGAAGCGTTTGCAGGGGAGTCCCAGGCAAGGAACAAATACACCTATTTCGCTTCCAAGGCAAGAAAAGACGGCTACAACCAGATCGCCAAGATCTTTGAGGAGACGGCCGCAAATGAGAAGGAGCACGCCAAGATCTGGTACAAGATCCTCGAGGGCGTTCACAGCACGGTCGACAACCTGGAGATCGCTGCGGACGGCGAGCAGCACGAGTGGCAGGAGATGTATCCCGGTTTCGCGAAAGACGCAAGGGAAGAGGGCTTCGAGGAGATCGCCAAGCTCTTTGAGATGGTGGCTGCCATCGAGAAGGAGCACGAGGCCAGATACCGCAAGCTGATCGCCAATATCGAGGGCGGCCTTGTATTCTCCAGAGACGGGGACCGCGTGTGGGAGTGCGGCAACTGCGGCCATATCGTGGTGGGGCCTTCCGCGCCGGATGTATGTCCCGTGTGCGATCATCCCCAGGCCTATTTTGAGCTGAGGGCGGACAACTTTTGACGCGTTCGCTTTGAGCCATGCGTAGAAAAAGAAGGGACTGCACACTGTGAGCTTACTCACAAGGGGGCAGTCCCTTCTTTTTCTACATACGGCGAATGCCGTGACTCGCAGGAATGCATCGCATTCCTGCGAGGACGCATGGCTCAAAGAGAACGCGTCAAATCCCCAAAACAATTTGTAAAAAACAATCCTCCAATATTACGTAAATATTTACAAACATCTGGTGCAAATATTAAAAACATGGTAACATTACTTTGTATGTTCAGCATATATTCTGATCTTCAAAGAGGTGCATCCATGGCCGCAAAAAAGAGAAATAAACGCAAGAAAACGAGCATGGCAGGTCTCATCCTGAAGACCCTGCTCCTTATGTTCCTGATCATATGCCTGGGACTCGTGGGAGTCTTTTATTTTGGCGGATATTACGCTGAGATCAAGGCGATGAAGCAGGACGCCGACAGGCTTGTGGCGGAATCCACACCGGAGGATTTTGTCCCTTCCCAGACCGGCGAGATATACGATGCCGCGGACAATCTGATCTCTGAGACGAGGGCGGAGAAGGACTCCACCTATCTTCTGTACGATGAGATCCCGGAGGTCTTCACCAAGACCATGATGAGCATCGAGGACAAGAAATTCATGGAGCATCACGGCGTCGATTACCGCGCCATCATGAGAGCGGCCAAGGAGCTGATCGCGAAGAGAAGGATCACGCAGGGCGGCAGTACCATTACCATGCAGCTTTCCAGAGGAATCTTCCTGACCAATGAAGTCAGCTGGAGACGAAAGGTCAAGGAGATCTTCATTGCCCAGAATCTCGAAAAGAAGTACTCCAAGAAGCAGATCATGGAGTTCTACCTCAACAACATTTATTTCGCAAACGGGTACTACGGGATCGAGGCCGCCAGCGAGGGGTATTTCAATCGGCACGCCGCGGACCTGGATGTCTCCCAGGTGGCTTTTTTGTGCGCCATACCCAACAGCCCGACCTATTACGATCCGATCGTAAATATGGAAAACACGCTGACAAGGCGTGACCTGATCCTCGACAATATGCTGCAGGACGGCGTGATCTCCCAGACCGACCACGATGCGGCCGTGGCGGAACAGATCGTGCTGGATCTTTCCGACAACAGCAATTACAGGGTCCTGGAGAACAATTATATCGTCTCTTATACCTATCACTGCGCGACGGAAGCGCTCATGCAGATGCAGGGGTTCGAGCTGCGGTATGATTTTGCTTCGGACGACGACAAAGCGGCCTACGAGGAGAGCTACAACGAAGTTTATTCGGAGTGCGAGGCCAAGCTCTACACCGGAGGCTATAAGATCTATACGACTTTTGACATGGACAAGCAGGCTATGCTGCAGGAGAGCGTGGACGAAGGACTTGCCTCCTTTACGGACATAGATGACCAGGGCAAATATAAAATGCAGGGTGCTTCGGTCTGTATCGACAACAGTACCGGCGCGGTCGTGGCGATGGTGGGCGGAAGGACCTCGGAACTGGAGGCCGGCCTGACCCTCAACAGGGCTTTCCAGATGAGAAGGCAGCCCGGAAGCTGCATCAAGCCGCTCGTCGTCTACACGCCCGCTTTTGAGCACGGATATTTTCCCAAGACCGAAGTGGAGGACCAGGAGATCGAAAACGGCCCCTCCAACTACGGCGGAGGATATATGGGAGAACTGGAGCTGCAGGAAGCGGTCCAGCGCTCACTTAATACAGTGGCATGGCAGGTTTACGAGGACGTGACCCCGCAGGTCGGACTCAAATACCTCAAGGATATGGAATTCCATCATATCTGCGATTCCGACAATGTGCTGGCGACGGCACTGGGCGGCTTTACGCACGGCGTGGAGCCTGTCGAGATGGCTTCGGCTTACGCCACGCTTCAGTATGACGGATTCTTCCGCAGGCCGACCTGTATCCGCTACATCCGGAATTTCTCGGACGAAGTGGTATATATTCCGGAGGACTACGCAAAGCGGGTCTATCAGAAGAATGCGGACCGGATGATGGTGAACGTGCTCAAGGGCGTCTTTGAGGAGCCCTGGGGCACAGGCCGCGGTCTCCGTCTGTCGGGCGGGATGCCCTGCGCAGGCAAGACGGGTACCACGGATGATTTCAAGGACGGATGGTTCTGCGGATTTACGCATTATTTCACGACCGTCGTCTGGGTGGGATGCGATACGCCCGAGACGGTCAGGAATCTGCAGGGTGCGACCTATCCCGGCGGCATCTGGCGCTCCTACATGGAAAAACTCCATGAGGGACTCGCCCCCGTGGATTTCCCCGACTACGATCATACGGAAGAGGACAAACTGTATGATGACGATGACGACGACTGGGATGACTGGGACGATGAAGAAGAGAAGAAGCCGGAGCAGAAGCCTGCGGAAGTGCAGCCTGTAGTGCCTCCTGTAGTGGAACCGACGCCGGCAGTCGAGCCGGGCAGCAGCGGCGGCAAAAAGAACGGCAGCAGCGGCGGCAAAAAGAGCGGCAGCAGCAGCGGCGGCAAGAGTGGCAGCAGCGGCGGAAACACCAGTGAGAGCGGCGGAAACCAGGGCAATGAGTCCGGCGGCGGAAACGAGAGCAGCGAGCCCGGCGGAGGCGGAAACGAGAGCAGCGAGCCCGGTGGGGGCGGAAACGAGAGCAGTGAGCCCGGCGGAGGCGGAAACCAGGGCAGTGAGCCCGGCGGAGGCGGAAACCAGGGCAGTGAGCCCGGCGGCGGAAATGAAGGCGGTGAGACCGGCGGCGGAAACGAAGGCGGTGAGTCCGGCGGCGGAAACGAAGGCGGCGAGCCCGGCGGAGGCGGAAACGAAGGCGGCGAGACCGGCGGAGGCGGAAACGAAGGCGGCGAGACCGGCGGCGGCGGAAACGAAGGCGGCGAGACCGGCGGAGGAAACGAAGGCGGCGAGACCGGCGGAGGCGGAAGTGAAGGCGGCGAGACCGGCGGAGGCGGAAGCGAAGGCAGCAGCGCGGATGCCGGCGGCGACAGCGGCGGCGGAAACGACAGCAGTGCATCCAGCAATGAGATCGGAACCAAAACGGAATCCGGCTCCAATTCCACAGAGGCTGCCATTCAGGGATGAGTGAATTTATAACTTTTGACAATGTCACGAAAGAATACTCCATGGGAGAAGTGAAGATACGCGCCGTAGACGGCGCCTCCTTCACCATCGCGAAGGGAGAATTCGTCGTGATCGTCGGCCCCAGCGGCGCCGGCAAGACGACGATCCTGAATATGCTCGGGGGTATGGACGCATGCACCTCGGGAACGATCATCGTAAACGGGCGGGAGATCAGCCGCTATGACAGGCGTCAGCTCACGCGGTACAGAAGAGAAGAGATCGGCTTTGTCTTCCAGTTCTACAATCTGGTGCAGAACCTGACGGCGATCGAGAACGTGGAACTGGCCGCGCAGATCTGCAGGGATCCCCTGGATGCCGCGCAGACAGTCGCGGACGTGGGACTGGCTGACAGAATGAACAATTTCCCCGGACAGCTGTCGGGAGGGGAACAGCAGCGCATTGCCATTGCGCGCGCCATCGCCAAAAATCCCGCCCTGCTCTTGTGCGACGAACCCACGGGGGCGCTCGATTATATAACGGGCAAGCAGATCCTTTCCCTCTTGTGGGATATGTGCAGAAAGAGAGGGATGACAGTCATTGTGATCACCCACAACCTCGCGCTTACGCCCATGGCGGACCGCGTGATCCATATCCGCAACGGGAAGGCGGCAGGCGTCGAGCAAAATGCAAATCCAGTTCCCGTAGAGGAGATCGAATGGTAAGAGGAGCCGCAGGCGGAGCCGTCACGGGACGTCCGAACAGGCTTCTCACCGATATGCTGCGTGAGGTGCGCCGCACCTTCAAGCGATTTATGTCCCTGTTCGTCATGAGTTTTCTGGCGGTAGGCTTTCTTTCGGGACTGCGCATGACGGCGCCGGATATGCAGCGGACGGTGGACCTGTATTACGACAGGCTTCGTTTTATGGACATCAGAGTGGTGTCAAGTCTCGGGCTCACGGAGGACGACCTGCAGGCGCTCCAGAAAGTGGAGGGCGTGCAGGCGGCCGAAGGGAGCTTTTCTTTTGATGCGCTGGCGGGAGAAGAGACCGTCACGGTATTCTCCCTGCCGCAGACCCTTAATCTTCTGGATTTGCAGGAGGGAAGGATGCCGGAGAAGGATTCGGAGTGCGTCACGGAGGAGAAAGTGCTGGAAGCCCTGGACCTGAAGATCGGGGACACCATAACGGTGGACACGAGCGAATCCTACGAGAGCTCCACGGGACAGGATCTGCTCAGGCAGCACACGTTTACGATCGTGGGGATGGTCCACAGCCCGCTCTACATCTCGCGCACGAGGGGAAACTCGGAGGTGGGGAGTGGTTCCGTCACGGGGTTTGTGGCGATTCCCGGGGCGTGCTTTACGCAGGATTATTATTCCTCCATCTATCTCGAGCTGGAGGGGCTTTCGCAGTACAACTGCTACCTGGATGATGCTTATACGGAGCGCGTGGATGCGTTTATAGAGCGGCTGAAGCCCCTCGCCAAAGAGCGCGCGTCACACAGGCACGACCAGATCCTGCGGGAGACGAGTCTGACGGATATGCTCACCCAGATGATCACGGGCGATCTGTCCGCCGTCGATATTCCGTCCGGCAAGTGGTATCTGCTGAGCAGAGAGAGCATCCGCAGTTATGTGGAGTTTTCCTCCGACGCGGAGCGCATGAGCAATCTGGCGGATGTCTTTCCGCTGGTCTTTTTCCTCGTGGCGGCGCTGAGCTCCCTCACATCCATGACGCGAATGGTAGAGGAGCACCGCTCGGAGATCGGCTCGCTCAAGGCGCTGGGGTTTTCCGATGCGGCGGTCTCCGTCAAATATCTGGGCTACTCGCTGGGTTCGAGCCTCCTGGGAGGCGGAGCCGGGCTCCTCATCGGATGTGCGGCATTGCCGTCCCTCATCTATTACGAGTGGGGCATCCTGTACCTCCTGCCGCCCCTCAAGTGGACGATCTCGCTCCCGGTGGCCCTCTATTCGCTCGGTTTCGCGGTCCTTGCGACAGCGGGCGCGGCCCTGGCGGCCTGCTACACGACCCTGCGGTCCAATCCGGCTGTCCTGCTTCGCCCGCGCGCGCCGCGTCCCGGCAAAAGGATCCTGCTGGAACGGATCGCTCCTATATGGAAGAGGCTTTCCTTTATCCAGAAGGTAAGCGCCAGAAACCTGTTTCGCTACAAGAAACGTTTCTGGATGACGATCGCGGGCATTGCCGGATGCACGGCGCTTCTGGTGACCGGATTTGGTCTGCGGGATTCGATTTTTGACGTGCTGCGCTGGCAGTTCGACGATCTTATGGTCTACAATGCCGACGTGTCCATCAGTGAGGACCTGACGCAGTCGGAGCGGATCTTCCTGGAAAAGGAACTCGAGGAGGATCCGGACGTGGAATCCTTTGCGGGCTGCTATCTGGGGACCCTCAGCGTCAGAAACAGCGAGGGAACGCTGGACAACGTATCTCTGACGGTCTCCTCCGACTGGGAGAAGACCGGGCAGTACATCCATCTGTATCCGCGGTCCGGGGGCACGCTCCGCTACAGAAAAATAGAGCCTCCCCCGGAACTGAGACCCGCACAGGACAGCATAATCATCGACGAAAAGATGAGCGAACTCCTGCATGTTCAGCCCGGCGACACGATCATGCTGGTAGACGCCAGGGAGGAGGAGCATCCGGTCAGAGTCGGCGACGTGGCGGAAAACTACGTAAACCATCAGGTCTTCATGACGGCCGGCATGTACAAGACCGTGTTCGGAGAGCGGTCATCCGACAACACGCTCCTCTTGCGTCTGCGGGAGGGCGCCGACAGCGGAAAAGCCGCCGAAAGGATCACTTCGATCAGGGGCGTCCTGACATACAGCAGGATCGACGAGCTGCGGCAGCGCTTCGAGGACAGCATGCGGAGCCTGGACGCCGTCGTGCTCATCATCATCGGCGCGGCGGCCATGCTGGCCTTCCTCGTGCTCTTTAATCTGACAAACATCAATGTCACGGAGCGGATCCGGGAACTGGCCACCCTGAAGGTGCTGGGATTCTACGACATGGAGACGGCTTCCTATGTGTACAGGGAGAATATCATCCTGACGCTGATCGGGGCACTGATCGGCATGGCTGCGGGAAAGGGCCTGCACCGGTGGCTGATCGGCACGATCGAAGTGGACTATCTGATCTTCGGGAGAGGGCTGCACGTAAGAAGCTATCTGTACGCGGTCCTGCTCACGGCGGTCTTTTCGCTTTCTGTCAACTTCTTCTCTTTCTTTTCCATTCAGAAGATCGATATGGTGGAATCGCTTAAATCGGTGGAGTGAAATAACACTCCACCCTTTTTATATGCAGCCCTAAAAACGCTGCAGTTTATAAATTGTTTAGAAATTGTATGTTGACTATTTGTTATATAAGTGATATAACAAATACTGTAAAGAGAACAAGGGATACAAAAAGATCCCTTCTCCCAAACCAAAATATAATTCCATCACAGAAGGAGGAAAGACATATGTTTACACCTGCAATCTTCACGAGAAACAACAATTTCTGGAGAGATCCCTTCGAGGAGTTCGACAGCATGTTCCCGGCGTTCTGGGACAACAGCGGCCTGGAGAAGCGTTTCGCAGGTTTCTCGACGGATGTGATCGAGCGCGACGGCAATTATGTACTGCAGGCTGAGCTCCCGGGCTTTGCCAAGGAAGACATCCACGTCGATCTCAAAGACAACATCCTGACCATTTCCGCTTCTCACAACGAGGAGAAGAATGAGGAGGACAAGGAGACCAAGTACATCCGCAGGGAGCGCCACACCAGCGCTTACAGCAGAAGCTTCAGGGTTGCCAACGTGATGCCGGAAGACATCAGTGCATCCTACAAGAACGGCATTCTTGAGGTGGTCTTCCCCAAGAGGGACGCGCTTCCCGAGAAGGAAGTCAAGACCATCGAGATCAAATAAAGGTTTGATACCTGTCACAACCATTCGCGCGCTAAGAAACGGACTGTCCGCACACTTTCCCCGGTGTGCGGACAGTCTGTTTTTTGTGCGTCCCGATGAGAGATCCGGTGTGTCCAAGCCGGCGGTTTCGTGCTACAATACGGTCTTGTAGCTGCAGGAACAAATATTTTCAGGAAATGAGGACTACTATGATCAGACTGATACTTGGCTCCGCGTCTCCCAGAAGGAGAGAACTGCTCGCGCAGGCCGGCTTCACTTTTACGGTACATCCCGCAAAGGGCGAGGAAGTGATCACCAGTACGCATCCCGCGGAAGTGGTGGAGGAACTCTCCCTGCAGAAGGCACGGCAGGTGGCGGATGAACTTCTGGGC
Organism: Lachnospiraceae bacterium; assembly: GCA_017405805.1. Taxonomy (GTDB): domain Bacteria; phylum Bacillota; class Clostridia; order Lachnospirales; family Lachnospiraceae; genus CAG-791. The sequence goes on along the minus strand of JAFQZU010000033.1, from coordinate 4,060 downwards.
GGGGACAGCGTCGAAATGATCCCCGGAGAGACCGTGATCATCGGGGCGGACACGGTTGTCGCGGCGGAGCACAGGATCCTGGGCAAGCCCGCCGACCGGGAGGAGGCATTCCGCATGATCGATCTTATACAGGGCGAGCGTCACCAGGTCTACACGGGCGTGACGTTTCTGTTTGTCGACCGGGACAAAAACATCCACACCCGCACCTTCCATGAGTGTACGGATGTGGATGTTTACGACATGTCCAAAGAGGAGATCGAGGCGTATATCGCGACGCCCGAGCCCTACGACAAGGCCGGCGCGTACGGGATCCAGGGAAGTTTTGGCGTGTTCATACGCGGGATCCACGGCTGTTATTACAATGTGGTGGGCCTTCCCATCGCGCGGCTTCGGAGAGAGCTGAACCTTTTCGTCAGGGAAGAGGGGCTTCAGTAGTCCTCCAGGAAGGAATGCCGCTCGCCGTGCAGCTTGTAGCCCAGCACTTTGTTGAGGACCACGTTTTCCGTGCTGCGGAAGAGGTTCTTGTCCACCTGCGGGTTGGTCTTCTTCAGGGCGGCGATCAGTTCCTTTGTCTCCTGTCTCTTGGACAGGGAAGCGCTCCCCTCATCCTGCGCGGCGCAGGCCTCCGTGAACCGGCAGGCACACTGCAGAAAGCGCAGGTCGGAGGCGTCCCGCCAGCGCTTGATGTCCTCTTCTCTGATCAGATACATGGGGCGGATCAGCTCCATCCCTTCAAAATTCGTGCTCCGCAGCTTGGGCAGCATGGCCTGGAACTGCCCTGAGTAGAGCATTCCCATCAGGATCGTCTCGATCACGTCGTCATAGTGGTGCCCCAGCGCGATCTTATTGCAGCCAAGCTCCTGTGCCTTTCGGTACAGATAACCTCTGCGCATGCGGGCGCACAGGTAGCAGGGCGATTTTTCGATAGTGTATACCGCGTCAAAAATCGGCGTCTCAAAAAACCGGAGCGGGATCCCGAGAAGCCTGGCGTTGTACTCGATCAGCTCGCGGTTTCGGGGAAGATAGCCGGGATCCATGCACACGAAGACAAGCTCGAAGGGAAACTTGTTGTGGCGCTTGAGCTCCTGGAAGAGCTTTGCCATCAGCATGGAATCCTTGCCGCCCGAAATGCAGACGGCGATCCGGTCTCCCTCCTCCACCAGTTCATACCGCACGACCGCCTTTTCGAAGCGGCCCTCCAGGTCGTGCTTGAACTTCTTGCGCAGGCTTTTCTCGATCTCCTCCCGCTGTGTCCTCATAAGGACTTCTTCCTGTTCGGGGCGGATGCTCATCTGTAACGTTTCTCCAATACGCCTGCCGTGTAGCGCTCCTCACAGTAGCGGCAGCGGTAGATCTGCCTCGTGTGGTCGGACAGATAAAAAATATGCGGCAGTTCCTGTTCGATGGAAGTGATGCAGCGGGGATTGTGGCACTTGAGGACCCCGGTGATCTCCTCGGGCAGATGGAGCTGCCTCTTCTCGACGATCTCGCCCCCCTTAATGACATTGACGGTGACCGAAGGCGCCATGAAGGCGATCACGTCCAGGTTGAGGCTGTCCGGGTCGCATTCCACCTTGAGGATATCCTTGCGGGTCATGGCCTCGGAGCGGGCGTTCTTGATGATCGCCACGGGATACTCCGTGCGGTCCAGTTTCAGATAGTGATAGATCAGCATGGCTTTCCCGGCCTCGATGTGATCCAGGACGATGCCTTCTTCAATTTTGCCGACGTTAAGCATACGGTTTCCTCCTGTTGGATAATATCAAAGGGACAGCCGGTTCAGAGGGAATCCACGTCGATTCCCAAAAGGGTCAGGATCAGGGCCATGCGCACGTACACGCCGTACTGCACCTGCCTGAAATACGCGGCCCGCGGATCCTTGTCGATCTCGACGGAGATCTCGTTGACGCGGGGCAGGGGATGGAGGACGTACATGTCTTCCTTGGCCATGCTCATAAGCTTGGGCGTCAGGACGTAGAAATTCTTCAGGCGCACGTAATCCTCTTCGTTGAAGAAGCGCTCTCTCTGCACGCGGGTCATATACAGAAGGTCGAGCCCGGAGATGGCCTCGTCGAGACTGATCTTTTCTTCATAGGAGAGTCCCTTCTCGTCGAGCATCTCCGTGATGTAATCCGGGACGCGCAGCTCCGGCGGGGAGATGAAGACAAAGTGAACGCCCTCGTAGCGGGACATGGCGTTGACCAGGGAGTGCACGGTGCGGCCGAATTTGAGGTCGCCGCAGATGCCGATGGTAAAGTGGTCAAGACGCCCCTTCAATGTGCGGATCGTCATCATGTCCAGAAGGGTCTGGGTGGGATGCTCGTGTCCGCCGTCCCCGGCGTTGATGACCGGGATGGAGGAGAAGCGGGAGGCCACAAGGGCAGCGCCTTCCTTGCTGTGCCGTATGGCCGCGATATCGGCAAAACAGGATATGACGCGAATGGTATCCGCGACGCTCTCGCCCTTTGCGGCGGAGGAACTGTCCGCGCTGGCAAAGCCCAGTGCCTTGCCGCCCAGATTCATCATGGCCGCCTCAAAGCTGAGCCTGGTGCGGGTGCTCGGCTCATAGAAGAGCGTGGCGATCTTTAAGCCGTCGCAGGCGTGTGCGTATTTGCCGGGGTTTTTCTCGATGTCGGCCGCGAGGTCAAAGAGATCCTCGAGCTCCTGCACGGAAAAATCGAGGGGGGATAGTAAATGGCGCATGCGTTGCTCCTTTCGAATATTGTGCTGGCGCACGTACTATGTAAGGGGATCAAAGGCAATGTCGGCGCGGACCAGAAAACGCTGCATGGCGTCGTCCCACATTTTGTCCGCGCTCCTGTCCATCGTGAAGGTCTTCATTCCGACGCCGGTGACCAGGGACACCTGTTTTCCGTCGTAGCGGATCGTCAACACCAGCGCTGCGATGCTGTCCGAAAGACCGGAGAGGCCTGCCCGGGAGAGCAGGGCGGTCATCGTTTCGGGTTTCAGGTGCAGGACGAAGCGGAAGGAGGAGGGGGCTCTCGTCCCCTTGATCAGCTCGCGAAAATACGGCCGCACCTGCTTCCACTGCGCCAGCTCATACGGGCGCTGAGCGGGATCGTTCCACGTTTCACTGTCATAGAAGTCCCGGTTGACGCGGCCGTCCGTCTGCCAGTGCACCGCCGTGTGCAGGGAAGCCTCCTCAAGCAGGAAGGCGTCAAACAGGTCGCCGGACAGAAGGCCGGACATAAAGCTGCCGGTCTCCCGGATCTGAAATGCTCTCATAGCTGCTCCTGACATTCATAAAAAGACTACGGCAGAGGAAGTGACGAGTAGAAGGACCCACAGGAAAATATGAAGTAATACCATGAGCGGAAGTCCGATCGCAAAAAGGGGTTTTCTCTTTTTGTGGCGGAAGATGTACATACCGGCAGTGGAGCCGGCCGCTCCGCCGATCAGCGCAATAATAAGGAGCACAGATTCCGGAATCCGGAATCTGCGCTCCATAGCTCTGATCTTGTCCGCGGCCATGGATGTAAGGCCGAGTACGTTCATGACGATATAATAAAGAATGATAAATCCTCTTGCTCCCATCGGATCCCTTTGCTGAAACCTGCTGCCACCGGTCTGTTTTTCCCATTGTAGCGGTTTCGGGTGTGAGAATCAAGACTGTCCGCAACAAATATAGAGGGGCGGTATCAGAGCTGTCCCAGCTTCTGCATCTTTGTGGCGCGCACCTTCTCGGGAAGGCCGAAGAGGGTGATGAAGCCCTGTGCGTCGTGGTGGTCGTACAGATCGCCCGTGGTGAAGGAGGCCAGCTCCTCGCTGTACAGGGAGTAGGGAGAAGTGGTGCCGGCCTTGATGATGTTGCCCTTGTAGAGGCCGAATTTGACTTCGCCGGTCACATACTTCTGCGTGGATTCGATAAAGGCCTGCTCCGCCTCGCGAAGAGGGGAGAACCATTTGCCTTCATATACAAGGGAGGCAAACTTGTGACCGATCTCATCCTTGACTTCATAGGTGGCGCGGTCGAGGATCAGCTCCTCCAGCTGCTGGTGCGCCTCCATGAGGATGGTTCCGCCGGGGGTCTCGTAGACGC
>JAFQZU010000032.1 GCA_017405805.1 Lachnospiraceae bacterium | reverse complement strand
TTCTGTGTCATTCTGCAGCCTCTGACACATCCCTCGGTTTAGGAAAGTTTAGGAAATCGGGGTAAAAAACTGAAAGTCGAATTTTTGGCTTAAACATCAGCTTTTTCGGCATTTTTACCCTTCTGAACTGTCAAAAACGGGTTATTGTATGATCCATCAATTGTAACTATATCACGAACGAGTGCCTCCTTCAATTCTATATTGAACTACTCAACCGGTGGTGTCGGTGGTTGCAGACATTTCCTTCTTTGCTCCTCCGAACCCTTTGGTCCGGCCGATCTTCCCGACAGCCTCCCGGCGCGCTTCGCTGCAGGGCGGCAACAAACGGATCGAAATACGGTCCTTCCTGATTTCGTATTCGACCGCTCCTGGGGCGAACCTTTTCCCATCGAGCTGCCTGCACAGATAAGGGTGCTTCCCGGCATATTCCCGCAGCCTGCGCTTCAGGGACGCGTTGAACGTATAGATCAACCAGATATCGTCTCCCTCCGATGTGCGCAGGATCGTTTCTTTTTCGTATTTCGTAAGCCTCATGGCAAATCCTCCATATTCACAAATGAAAAGCCGCCCCTCGTTGCAGGACGGCTATGATACCTCATAGATTGATTGCTGTATTCACTTTCCCATGTCAGGACATGATAAATTGCATCAATCTGTTGCTTACGGCACCGATTAGCCCGACAAGCGCATTCCCGGCATGCGGTGTAATAAAACACACAAAACCTGCCGCTGCCATCTTCAATGCTTCCGGACCAGCTGTCAGCCCCATCAGGAATGTGACCGCCGATACAAGCAGAAACAGTCCGGCCAGCACATAGAAAACAACAGAAGAAAGCCCGATCAGGAAAACAAGGATCCAGCCGATCAGCATCAGGACTAGCATGGCCGGGAATATAATCATTTTAAGGATCAGTCTGAGCAGAAACATGGGCAGCCTCCATTTCCTTTGCGACAGCTTCCTTCTTCAGCCGTTGGTCTCGATGGTAGTATTCTCTCTTCTTTATCTTTCTGTGTTCGTGCTTACAGGCATCTGAACAGAGCAATTGCTGCTGATTGATCGGTCTGAACAGACGGCCGCAGATGATACATGTTTGGTCTGGGGGCGGATCCTTGCGCCGCTTTAATCTTGTCTGCTCATTATTTGCCTTTTTATGGCAGACTTCACCGCAGTAGATCTTGTACGGAAGATTCGGCCAAAACTCTTTTCCGCATATCGGGCAGGTCTTCTTCGGGTAAGGATGACCGTCATTTAGAGCAAGCCTTTCGGCGCGCGCTCTTTCGCGCTTTTCTTTTTGATGCAGATAGCTTTTCTGCCGGATCTCTTCGGCGTGCGCTTCTCGTTTTTTGTTTTCTTCCTCTTCCCGCATCCGGATCTCTTCCAGTTCTTCCTGCGTGTAGGCAAGTTCATACTGGCCAATGAAATTAAAATAGATCTCGACCTTCTGCGTCCTGTTCGGCTTGTGGCCTTCCGGAGGATACACAACGACTTTTTCCACCAGTTCCCGGACCATTGGCCGGGTCAGTTCTTCAACATCCTTATATTTCCGAATAAGTTCTATGAACCGATCCGGCTGAATGTTCTGCGTCTTCACGTTCTCTGTCTGCTCCTCCAGTACAGCAATTCTTTTCTCAAGATCCCTCTGCTCCTGATCATATTTGAACATCAGCGATTTGTACTGTCTCTCGGGAAGAAGCCCGGCAGTGAAATCCTCATATAAGCCGCTGATCTTTTTATCAAGCTCTGCATAGCGGCGGTTTGCTCTCTCCAGATCTGTCTTTGCCTGCCTGGGGATCCGGTTCTGTTGCTCCTCCCACTTTCTCAAAAGCTCTTCAGCAAAAGCATCCACATCTTTAATAATGCGTTTCGCAATCACCCGCAGATACTCCGTAAGCAGATCCTTCAGATCCTGCTCATTGATATAGTGGGAAGTGCAGCTTTTTTTCGACAGTGCCTCTATAGGAGCGGCAGTTGAAATTGGTAATGATATTGCCGGTATTATCATTTTCATAAATACCGATAGAAAGCTTCTGTCCGCAGGTGGAACAATACAGCAGACCCAGAAAAACCGACCTGTCTTTTATAACGTTATTGATCCTTTTTCTTTCAATGATCCTTCGGTTTCGCTGCGCCCGGTCCCAAAGCTCCTGTGATATGATCGGCTCATGAGTATTGGGGAAGAAATACTGTTCCTCTTCTGGCAGCCGTTTTCGCAGTTTCGTTTTGAAACTGGTGCTCACTGTCTTGCGAAGCAAGGTATGCCCCAGATACTCCTTTCGCTTCAGAATATCAAGTACCGTAGTTCGGTTCCAATCACAGCGTCCGCCCTCAACCTGCCAGTGATATTGTTCCGGATGATTCTCCTTTGCATAGGAAGAAGGAATCAGGACCTTATCGCGAGTCAGAACCTCACAGATTTCAGTAGTATTCATTCCCTCAGCCATCATCTCAAAAACTCTGACTACAACGGCAGAAGAAACCGGATCGATCAGCAGATGCTGTTTATCTTTCGGATCCCTGTAATAACCATACGGGACTGAAGAGCAGACCCGTTTCCCTTCCCTCATTCTTGCATCAAATATAGATTTGATCTTGTTGCTGGTGTCTTTCGCATACCATTCATTCATTCATGATGTTGATGAACGGGGAGAAATCATTGTCGTTCGGATTTGCACTGTCAACGTTGCTGTTGATTGCTATAAACCGGACCCTCTTCTTGGGGAAGAGCATTTCAGTGTAGAAACCTACTTCCAGATAATTTCGCCCCAGACGGCTCATGTCCTTCACGATCAAGGTGCCGACCCGGTCTTCTTCAATATCTGCCAGCAGCGTCTAAAACCCCGGGCGCTTAAAGTTTGTTCCGGAGTACCCGTCATCCGTATAATGACGAATATTGCCGTAACCATTGCTCTTTGCATAATCCTCGAGATACTTCTTCTGGTTCAGGATGCTGTTGCTTTCACCCTGAAGTTCATCATCTCTGGACAGTCGTTCATATAATGCGGTGATCCGCTCATAGCCTCTGTTTCTAGGCATTTACATTCCTCCTTTCGGACTCGGTTGAGTCTATGTAAAGCCCTTACAAAAGTTATTCTAAAGAAAACGCTCTCCTGTGGATCGGAATCGATCAGACAGACTTTCTTTCCGGCCATTGCAAGCGCAATGCCAAGGTTAACGCACGTAGTCGTCTTGCCGCCTTTTTGATTTGCTATACATATTACTTTGCCCATTTGCTGCTCCTTCCTGAAATCTGTTGTTGGTTTGACAATAACAAAGGCCTGCGCTTCAATGAGCCATGCCGACAGGTTCATGTGCACTTCGTGCTCAAGAACTGTCGCGGCATTCGCCGTATGCATCCAGTCTGTCAAACGTCCTCCTGAGAACAAGTTCTCGTCGCCCGTTCGACACCCTGTCTGCGCATGGCTCATTGCTTCACGCAAAAAAAGAGAGATATTTCCCAAGTATTCTTTGGAAAATATCTCTCTGCGGATTGTGTTCTTCTACAATCGTTATGCGATTTCTATCCGTATCAGCCCATATGTACTCATATGAGGGCAGGATTTTTATGTACTGAATATGTACTGGTCGAGCTTAGCCGTTCAGGAACCACAATATATAGTGGTCGCAAGTCCGTTTACTGCGCTGTATCTTGATTTTTATCCTTCATGGTCTTCATGGTCGGGAACAGCAGCACATCCCTGATTGCCGCACTGTTGGTCAGCAGCATGGTCAGGCGGTCGATGCCGTAGCCGATGCCGCCCGTGGGAGGCATACCGATCTCCATGGCATGCAGGAAGTCTTCGTCCGTGTGCTGCGCCTCGTCGTCGCCGGCCTCGGCCAGCGCGTCCTGCGCGGCAAATCTCTCCCTCTGGTCGATGGGATCATTGAGCTCGGAGTAAGCGTTGCACATCTCCCAGCCGTTGATATAGAGCTCGAAGCGCTCCACCTTGGTGGGATCTTCGGGCTTTTTCTTGGTCAGCGGGCTGATCTCGATCGGATGGTCCATGATAAAGGTAGGCTGGATCATCTTGTCTTCGCAGAACTCGTCAAAAAACAGGTTCACGATGTCGCCCTTGACGTGACGGTCCTCGTACTCGACGTGGTGCTCGTCCGCGATCTTTTTCGCCTCTTCGGTGGTCGCCACCTGGTCGAAGTCGATGCCGGTCTGCTCCTTGATGGCGTCGATCATGGTGAGTTTGCGGAAAGGACTGCCCAGATCGATCTCCTTGTCACCGTATACGATGGTCGTGGAACCGCAGACCTTTTCGGCCAGATAGCGGAACATGCTCTCGGTCAGTTCCATCATGCCGTAATAATCGGTGTATGCCTGATAGAGCTCCATCAGGGTGAACTCGGGATTGTGCCTCGTATCCACGCCTTCGTTGCGGAATACGCGGCCGATCTCATAGACTCTCTCCAGTCCGCCGATGATCAGTCTCTTCAGATAGAGCTCGAGAGAGATGCGAAGCTTTACATCCTCGTCCAGGGCGTTGAAGTGGGTCTCGAAGGGACGGGCCGCCGCGCCGCCCGCGTTGGAAACCAGCATAGGCGTCTCGACTTCCATAAAGCCGCGGTCATCCAGAAATCTCCGGATCTCGCTGATGATCCTGGATCTCTTGATAAAGGTCTCCTTGGATTCCTCGTTCATGATCAGGTCCACGTAGCGCTGGCGATAGCGAAGATCGGTATCCTGCAGGCCGTGGAACTTCTCGGGAAGCGGGCTCAGGGACTTGGACAGAAGGGTCAGCTCTTTCGCGTGAACGGAGATCTCGCCGGTCTTTGTCTTGAACACAAAGCCCTTCACGCCGATGATATCGCCGATATCCATCTTCTTGAAAGCTTTGTATTCCTCTTCGCCGATCTCATCCCTGGCCACGTATACCTGGATCCGGCCTTCCTTGTCCTGCACGTTGCAGAAAGAGGCCTTGCCCATGACACGCTTGAACATCATGCGGCCCGCGATGGAGACGTCCCTGTTCTCCAGCTCCTCAAAATGCTCCTTGATCTGCGCACTGTGATGCGTCTGGTCATATTTGACAATGACAAAAGGATCCTTTCCCGCTGCCTGCAGGTCTGTCAGCTTGTCCCGTCTCACCTTTTCCAGACTGGAAATGTCCTGTGTCTTCTGCTGATTGTTCTGTGCCAACTCTCTTCTTCCTCTCTTGTATATTCTTAGGTCAGCCCCTGTTGGGCTCTACGATCTGCAGCACCTTGTAGGAGCAGATCCCGCCGGGCGTCTCCACATCCACGACATCGCCGACCATGGCGCCGATCAGGGCCTTGCCCACGGGCGACTCATTGGAGATCTTGCCCTTGAGACTGTTGGCCTCGGTGGACCCGACGATCCTGTACTGTACTTCCTCATCAAACTCTATGTCCAGAAGAACGACTGTCGCGCCGACCATGATGCGGTCGGAGGAGATATCCTCGTCGTCCACGACCTCGACGTTCTTGAGGATCTTCTCGAGCTCCTCGATGCGGGCTTCGATGTCCCGCTGCTCGTCCTTGGCAGCATCGTACTCGGCGTTCTCCGAGAGATCGCCCTGTTCTCTTGCTTCCTTGATCTTCTGGGCTACTTCTACTCTGCGGTTAACCTTGAGGTCATGCAGCTCATCCTCATACTGCTTAAGTCCTTCACTGGTCAGAATAGTCTTTTTCTCTTCCATAAACTGTTTCCTCCGTTCCTCAGGCATACATATGTATACAGGCAAATAATTATATCTGAAATCACAAATACTTGTCAACCGGAGGAAGCGCAAAAAGAAGGCAGGGAACTCATCCCTGCCTCCCGTATTTACTGCATGAACAGATACAGATAATTCACAAACTCTCCGCGCGTGCAGACCGTATTGACGCCGAAGGTGCCGTCCGCCTGCCCCTTGGCAATGCCGTTCTCCACGTTCCACTGCACCGGCTTGAAGTAGCCGCTGTCCGCCGGCACGTCAGAGAAAGTCTGCTTTGTGCCGGCAGGATCGATCTTCCCTACGACCCTCCACAAGAAGACCATGGCATGACCGCGCGTGCAGTTCTCTTCCACGCCAAAACTGCCGTCCTTGTGGCCGGTCGCGATCCCGCGCTCCCTGCCCCACTGGAGTGCCTTGAAGTAGGGGCTGCCGGCCGGTACATCCGAGAAGGTCTGGGATGTGCCCTTGGGCTCGGGCATGCCTGCCAGTCTCCAAAGGATCAGCATGGCCTGTCCGCGGGTCATCGGGTCATCCACGCCAAAACGTCCGTCCTCATATCCGTTGTCCAGCCCGCCCGAAGCAGCCCAGGAGACCGCCTTGTAATACTCGTGGGAGGGATCCTTAACGTCCGAGAACTCCGTGTTGGGCGAAGTCGCCATGACCGGCTTCTCTGCCGTTCCCTGCTGTGCGGCTGCATCCTTCTTGCCGCCCGCCGCATCTTTGGCCGCATCCTTCGTATTCCCGGAGGTCTTCTTCTCCTCTGCATAGACAGCCTTGTACTCTCTGTCACCCGTGCTGCCGGCGGCGATCACCACTTCGGGCGCCGCCTTGGAGAGGCCGGTTCCGGTCCAGCCGGAGAAGGTGAAGCCTTTTTTGACGGGGGCGTTGAGGGTGATCTCGTCCATCCTGGTATAGGTTTCCGGGTTGGAGACGTCTTCTGCCAGCGCGCCGCCGTCCAGGTCATAGGTGATCTTGTAGATGCTGGAGAAAGCAGCGTATTTGCCGCTCAGACCCGCCGAGTCGGTCAGTTCGTCGTCCGCGGTCTCTTCCGCCAGGGAGGCCTCCGTGCCCGCGATGGTCTTGTGCTCGTAATCTTCGCCAAAAGAGACGCTCTTCACATCCGCCTTGTCCAGCCGGATCGCGGAAGAGGAGGCGCTGATCTCGGTGTCGCCGCCGTTGAAGGTCAGCGTGCTGGCGGTGCTCCCGTTGTAGGGCCAGATGCCCAGGATGGGGCCCGTGATGTTCAGAAGGCCCTTATTCATGGTGAGGGAACTGCCGTTGTGGAGCAGGATCCCGATGAATACGCTCTCGATATTGACTGCGCCGTCCGTGTCGATCAGGACGTCCTGTCTGCCGACGGAGCCGGCGGAAATGGCGCCGTAGCCCTTGGCGGTGGACTTGAGACTGGCGCTGCCGCCCGAGAACTGCACGCCGTATTCGGGCTCTTTCTCTTCCGCCTCTGCGGCCGCCTTCGATGAGGCGTCCTTATCCTCCTTCCTGCCCTGCGCGAAGATGCAGGTGTGGTCGGAGGTGATATCCAGCGTACCCCCGTTCATAAGGAACTTTCCGTATGTATAGACGGCATCGCACCCGTCGGCGGAGATCGTCAGGCTTCCGTCATTCAGCGTGATGTCGCCGCTGGTGCACAGCTGCTGCTGATCCAGGATCACGGTCCCGGACTCCTGCGTGAATGTGGTGCAGGCAAATCTGCCCTGGCCGCCGGCCAGCGTCAGCATGTCGTCTTTTCCGCCGGCACTGCGGACGGTGATGTTCTGGCGGAGCTTGGGCGCAGTGAGCGCGCCGTTGTCGGCCGAGATCCGGTTCTCCCCCGAGAACGTGATGCTCATGTCGAGCATTCCGTCATAGCCGTTGTCATCGATCGCGATGCCGCCTTCCCCGCCGCCGGCATTGAGCTTGACGGACTCCAGCGTCAGATCCAGCTTCGAGAGCTTTTCACTCTGTACGATCCGGATCCTGTCACCGGACTCCTGCCCTGCCTCTGCCATTCTGACGGTGTACGCGCCGTCCTTGAGGAAGGTCAGGACCCCCTTTTCATAAGTATAATCCGATCCCGCTTTGCCGCCCTCGATCACGAGTCCCGCTTCGGCTTCCGCGCCGCGGGCCGTGAGCGCTGTACCGGGAAGCGCCCCAAGAATGAGCGGCACTGCCAGCAAGGCTGCGATCATGCCGGAGAATAAGCTTTTTCTGTTTTGCATCGTATGCATCTCCTCCCATATAAAGATTCATTTATAATGATACTGTCATTTTGGATAAGATGCAAGAAATTAACCTGTCATAATTTGTTAATATTGCACAAAAATCTGTAATATAATCCTGTAAATGTTACGCGTATGGATATTCTTTTGACATAAGCTGCTCCAGATCCTCCAGGGTGTTCACCCGGTTGATCTTCCCGCGCACCCTCGCGGCGCCGGGAAAACCGGACAGATAGGAGGCCGCGTGCCCCCGCATCTGCCGCATGCCGATGGTCTCTCCCTTCTGCCTGCAGAGCATGTCGGCGTGCCGCAAAAGCATGCGGATCACTTCTTTCCGCACAGGGCGCTCCGGAACGGGCTTTCCCTTTAAGGCCGCGTCGATCTCCCGGAAGATCCAGGGATTGCCGCGGGCTGCGCGGGCCGCCATGACCGCGTCGCACCCCGTCTCCTCCATCATGCGGAGGGCCGATTCCGCCCCGGTGACGTCCCCGTTTCCGATAACCGGAATGCGCAGCGCCTCCTTCACGGCCGCGATGCATGTCCAGTCCGCCTGTCCGCTGTACATCTGGGCGCGGGTCCTCCCGTGCACCGCCACGGCGGACGCGCCGCCCTCCTGGGCCGCCAGCGCGCACTCCACCGCGTTTAAGTGCTCCTCGTCAAACCCTTTCCTGATCTTCACGGTCACCGGTCTCGACGAGTGCTCCACACAGGCCCGCACGATCTTCTCGATCAGCGCCGGATCCTTCATCAGGGCGGAGCCCTCGTGGTTGCCCGTCACCTTGGGGACGGGGCATCCCATGTTGATGTCCAGAATGTCAAACCTCTCCTTCTCGATGATCCCGCAGGCCTCGGCAAAGACCTCCGGTTCGTGCCCGAACAGCTGGAGCGAGACCGGCGCCTCTGCCGGATCCGTCTCCCACAGCTCTCTCGTGCGGCGGTTTCCGTAGACAATGGCCTTGGCGCTGATCATCTCCATGCAGACCAGCGCTGCGCCCTGCTCCTTGCACAGAAGGCGGAAGGTCAGGTCGGATACGCCGGCCATGGGCGCAAAAACAGCGCGTCCCGAAATGGTGACGGAACCGATCTGCAAAGGCTCGCCCCAGGCGGGTCTTGTCTCAGTCATCCTCTTCCTCCTCCTCGTCGTCCGCCTCCAGAAGGGCCGCCATATCCTGCTTCAGGAATGTGACCTTGTAATAAATGGAGAGGGCGCGCAGCATGTCCGCCTTTTTCCTGCGGATCTCTTTCTTGAGGAGCTCCGCCCCGATGTCGTCGTAGAGCAGGTCTCCCTCGTCCTTCTGGGCGTCCAGCTCCACTTTTCCGAGCGGCGTAAAGGAAATGGTGAATACGCCGCCAACCTCCTCCGTAAAGAGCACACAGATGATGTGCAGCTCCTCCTTGATGTTTTCGGGAAGCTTGTCGAATTTGTTGTTGAAATAGTATTTTTTGTCGTACGCACTCGCTCCGCAGAGAACGATGCGGTACCGGTCCTGATCCATATCTCCTAGTCTCTCCGTATTCTCTGTTTGTCACACATAGCCGTATACGCCGCGCACCGACACTTCCCCCGTGCCGACTTCCCGCACGGGCCCGCCGTCCGACGGCTCCACCAGAAGTTCCCCGCTCCGCGTGATCCCGACGGCGGTCCCCCGGTAAGGCTCCCTGGGATCCTGTACGCAGACTTCCCTGCCGCGGTTGACCAGGGCCGCTTCGTACTCCTCTTTGAGCCCGCTCAGGTCCCCGGTCTGCATGAAGCGGTCATAGACCGGCTCAAAGTGCCTCCACACCCTGGCCGCCAGTTCTGCGCGGTTCACTTTATGCCCTGAAAGAAGATAGAGTGAGGAAGCCGTTTCCTCGATCTCGCTGGGAAAAACCGTCTGGTTCACATTGATCCCGATCCCGATCACGACATCCCGGATCTCCATATCGGTCATCCGCATCTCCGTGAGGATCCCGACGACCTTTTTCCACATAAGCGTGTCCCGGGCGCCATCCGGATGATTCTCCCGCTTCGGGGCGGCCACGATGTCATTGGGCCATTTGATTCCCACATGGCACTGCGCCCCCTCTTGTTCCAGCACTTCCCGCACGGCCCGGTACACCGCCAGCGCCGCGGCGAGCGTCAGCATGGGCGCCCTGTCCGGGGGCAGGTCCGGTTTGAGGAGCATGCTCATATACAGATTGGATTCCGGCGGTGAGAGCCAGGTCCGTCCCCTTCTCCCTCTTCCGGCCGTCTGCGAGCCGGCTGCCACAAGCGTCCCGTGTCCCGCGCCCTTGTCCGAGAGCCGGAATGCCTCGGCATTGGTGGAATCGATCGTTTCGAGGCACGTGATGTGCGCGCCTGTCCACAGAGCCCCTTCTTTTTCGAAGAAAGCCTCCAGTTCCGCGGTGCTCAGTATATCCTCCGTCCGCATAGAAAGGAGGCGGTAGCCCCTCCCGGTCACCGCCTCGATCGGATATCCTTCCTCTCTCAGTTTCTCCACCGCTTTCCAGACTGCGGTCCTGGACACGGCAAGTTCTCCGCAGAGCTGCTGCCCGGACACAAAATCAGTCCTTTCTCTGAGAAACTGCAGGATTTTATCTTTCGTTGCCATAGAATGATCGTCACCTTTTCAAGCAGGCTGTCACAGCGTTGCCGCCATGACTGCCTTGATCGTATGCATACGGTTTTCCGCCTCCTGGAAGACGACCGAGCGGGGGCCTTCGAAGACTTCGTCGGTCACCTCGAGCTCTGCCATGCCGAATTTTTCGAACACTTCTCTTCCGACGCCGGTCCCCTGGTCGTGGAAAGCGGGCAGGCAGTGCATGAAGACCGCGTTCTCCGCTCCCAGATCCATCAGTTCCTTCCGGACCTGATACGGCTTCATGTCATCGATGCGCTCCGCCCAGGCTTTCTCGGGCTCGCCCATGGATACCCAGACGTCCGTATAAAATACATCCGTTCCCTTTGAGGCGGCAAAAGCGTCCTCGGTCAGCGTGATGCTCCCGCCGGTCTCCTGCGCGATCTCCCGGCAGGTCTTCACCAGATCCGCTTCGGGAAAATACTTGCTGCTGGAGCAAAGCGTGATGTGCATGCCGGTCTTGGCGCCCGCCACCATCCAGCTGTTTGCCATGTTATAGCGGCAATCTCCGAAGAAGGTCAGGCGGATGCCCTTGATCCTGCCGAAGATCTCCTTGATGGTCAGAAGATCCGCCAGCATCTGCGTGGGATGAAACTCATTGGTGAGACCGTTCCAAACGGGCACTTTGCTGTATTTGGCCAGTTCCTCCACGATCTCCTGCCCGTACCCGCGGTATTCGATCCCGTCGTACATGGAGGCCAGCACGCGGGCCGTGTCCGCGATGCTCTCCTTCTTTCCGATCTGGGAACCCGTGGGATCAAGATAGGTCACGCCCATGCCCAGGTCGTGTCCCGCCACCTCGAAGGAACACCTTGTCCTGGTGCTCGTCTTCTCAAAGATCAGTGCGATATTCTTCCCCTCGTGCATCCTGTGGGGAACGCCCTGTTTCTTTTTGGCCTTCAGATCCTCGGCCAGATCCACCAGATAGAGGATCTCCTCTCCCGTGTAGTCCAGCAGTTTCAAAAAATCTCTTCCCTTGAGATCCGCCATTGTACTCCCTCCTGTTTCCGGCTTATCCTGTCTCTCAGCTGTTTTTCTCTTCCTTTTCCGGCACGGGATCCCTGTCCGCGATCGCCTTGAGCGAACCGGCAAGCCCCGCCAGTCCCTGGATCTCGGAAGGGATGATGATCTTGGTCGCCTTTCCTTCCGCTGCCGCGGCAAAAGCTTCCAGGCTCTTGAGCCGGAGCACGCTCTCGTCGGCGCCCGCTTCGCGGATCATGCGGATACCGTCGGCGTTCGCCTGCTGCACGAGGCGGATCGCCTCGGAGCGGCCTTCCGCCTCCTGGACCATCTTTTCCTTCTGCGCCTCGGCGGCCAGGATGGTCGCCTGCTTGTCCGCCTCCGCCTGAAGGATCATGGATTCCTTGCGGCCTTCCGCCACCAGGACCGCAGACTTTTTCTCGCCTTCCGCCTTCAGTATGGATTCACGTCTTTCGCGCTCCGCCTTCATCTGCTTCTCCATGGCCTCGCGGATCGCGGACGGCGGCGTGATATTCTTGAGCTCCACGCGCGTGACCTTGATGCCCCAGGGATCCGTCGCCACGTCCAGGGAAGCGCGCATCCTCGTGTTGATGATCTCACGGGAAGTAAGCGTCTCGTCCAGCTCCATGTCACCGATGATATTACGCAGTGTCGTGGCGGTCAGATTCTCGATCGCCATGATGGGGTTCTCCACACCGTAGGTAAAGAGCTTCGCGTCCGTGATCTGGAAGAACACGATGGAGTCGATCTGCATGGTGACGTTATCCTTCGTGATCACGGGCTGGGGCGGAAAGTCCACCACCTGCTCCTTGAGATTGACCCTGCGCGCGATCCGCTCGATAAAGGGCACCTTGAAATGAAGCCCGACGCCCCAGGTGGCGCTGTAGGCGCCCAGACGCTCCACGACGTAGGCGTGTGCCTGCGGTACGATCTTGACGCAGGACAGGCCGATCAGCACCACTAAAACAACGAGAACGATAATGATAATATTTCCGAACATTTCTGCTGCTTACCTCCTTCTTACAGTCCGCGCGCGGCCTGCCGCGCCCGGCTCAGTCCTCCTGGATCCTTCTGCCCACCATCAGCTTCACGCCGCTGATAGAGCGCACCATGACGATCTCATTCTCCTCGATAATGTGCCCGGGGTTGACGCTCCTGGCAGTCCACTCCTGCCCTTCGACGCGCACCGCGCCGGTCCCCCGCACGTTGTCGATCCGCTCGATCACAACCGCTTCCTTCCCGATCATTCTGTCCGCGTTGGTCCTGACCGTCTTTCCCCTGATGCGCGCGGCGAGAGGCCTCGTGAGCACCAGCAGCACGACCGAGAGGGCCGCGAAAGCAGCCGCCTGAAGCCATATCGGCGCCCCTATGAGCGCCAGGATCAGCCCGGCCAGAGCGCCCCCGGCAAACCAGATCGTCGTCAGGGCTGCCGTGGCGAACTCCACCACTAAAAGCGCAACAATGATGATCACCCAGATGTGTACCATTGACATAATCCAAACCACCACCATTTCTTTAAAAAAATCAATTTGCTACCGATTGTATAGTATCATAAATCATTTCGGCACACAACCAAGGCGTCTCTGGCGCGCCGCCTCGAACAGCACGATCCCCGCCGCCATGGCCGCGTTGAGGGACTCGATCTTCCCCTGCATGGGGATCAGGATCTTCTCCTGCGCCAGTTCCGCCGCCTCCTGCGTCAGACCGTTCGCTTCGTTTCCGATGAGGAGCCCGCAGGGCATGCCGTAGCGCACCTCGTCGTAATTCCGCTCTCCGCCCAGATGGGTGGCGTAAAGGCGGATCCCGCTCTCAGCGAGCGACCGGAGCGTACCGGGAAGGTCGTCCGTATACTGAAAGGGCATGCGGAAAACGGCGCTCATGGTCGAACGCACGGTTTTTGGCGAAAAGAGGTCGGCCGTCCCGGCGCTCATGATGATCCCGCTCACCCCCGCCGCCTCCGCGGTGCGGAACATGGTGCCCAGATTTCCGGGATCCCGGATGTTCTCCAGAATGAGCAGGAGCGGCGTCCCGGCGCCCATAAGGTCCTGCTCTTTGCAGGCGGGGATCCTTGCCGTACACAGGACGCCCTGCGGCGTCTTTGTATCCGCCATCTTCTCCATGACCTGGTCCGTCACCACGGTAAAGGGGATCTGGCGGAGCCTCTTGGCCGCGTCCCCGCCGCACTTTTCCGCAAAGGCCTGCGTCACGAAGACTTCGTCCAGGTATTCGGCGGGGGTATCCGCGAAAATCCTCTCCCCCTCGATCACGAACCGCCCCTCTTTCCTGCGGGCCCGGCTTTTGGAGGCAAGCTCCCGGATCCTCTTCACCCTGGGATTGCCGGCGGACGTTATCATTTCAGCCATATCGTTTTCCTCTTCTCGCCGTATGAAAAAGGGCAGCCGCCGCGCGGCCGCCCTCCCGATCTGTTCGTTTGTCCCTCTTCACAGGTTCTTGCTGATCTGGAATTCGTACTCCGGAATGCTCTTGGTCATTGCGAGGGCCTCCTCGATGTCGTAATCCACGTACTGGCCGCCCGTGTAGCAGACGACCCGGTTGGTCTTGCCCTGTGCCAGGATATCCGCAGCGTAAGCACCCATGATCGAAGCGATGTACCGGTCCTTACAGGTGGGCGAGCCGCCCCTCTGCATGTAGCCCAGGATCGTCGCGCGCGTCTCGATGCCGGTCGCGGCCTCGATCCTTCTCGCCATGGACGTGGAGTGGCCGATGCCCTCCGCGTTGATGATGAGGTGATGCTTCTTGCCGTATCTCCGGTTCATGATGATATGGTCCACGATCTTCTGCTCGTCGTAGTCATATTCTTCCGGGATCAGAATGTCCTCCGCGCCGTTGGCGATGCCGCACCAGAGGGCGATATACCCGGCCCTGCGGCCCATGACCTCAATGATGCTGCAGCGCTCGTGAGAGGAAGAGGTGTCCTTGACCTTGTCGATGGCCTCCATGGCAGTATTGATGGCGGTATCGAAGCCGATGGTGTATTCCGTGCACGCGATATCCAGATCGATCGTGCCCGGGATTCCGATCGTATTGATCCCGTGTCTCGCCAGTGCCTGGGCGCCGCGGTAGGAGCCGTCCCCGCCGATGACCACGATCCCGTCGATCTCGTGCTTGCGGCAGATCTCCGCCGCCATGGCCTGCACCTCGGGTTCCTTGAACTCGGGACATCTGGCAGTGCCCAGGATCGTGCCGCCCTGCTGGATGATGCCCGCCACATCCACGGACTTCATCTCCTCGATCTCCTCGTTCAGAAGACCTTTATACCCTCTTTTGATGGCCATTACCCTGCATCCGTTATGTATCGCTTCCCTGGCGACCGCACGAATGGCAGCGTTCATGCCGGGGGCATCGCCGCCGCTGGTAAGTACGCCAATCGTCTTGATCTCTTTTCCCACTGCCTTCTCCTCCGTAACGGGTTTTTTCTGCCTAAAAACACAGATATATTGTATCCTATCGCTCCGGTAATTGCAATGAAATGGTAAGCCCTGCCGGCTACTGCAGAATCACGTTCTCCCGGCCGAAGCGGCGCACGAGTTCCAACATAAGCCCCTCGTCCGCACGGACGCCCTGCCCCGGGGGCAGCACTTTCTGCATTCTCGGGTTCTGGACAAAGATCACCACCTGGTCCCTGCCGCCGTGATTCTCCACCGCCTCCATCAGTGTACTGTGCCCGCGCCTGTACGCCTCCATATCGGCAAAACGGATCCACAGCTTTCTCTGCACCTGGTCGAAGGGCAGGACCCTGCTGCCGATCAGCTTCCCGTCGCGCTCCTCTTCGAGCGTCACGCGGCCGGTGATAAAGACTTTTGCGTCCTCCTGGAGGCGGTCCTGAGCGGCTTCGTAATCCTTGGGGAACATGATGACCTCCATGCTCCCGGTCAGATCCTCCAGCGTCAGAAACGCCATGACCTTATTGTTCTTGGTATACTTGATCTTTTTGTCGGCGATCATCCCGCCGACCGTAGCCTGCGCGCCGTCCTGCACGCGCACGGTCCCCGTCTCGTCGTCCAGAAGGAAATCGGAGACGCGGTTGGTGATGTGCCGCTTCCAGATCCCCTCATATTCCTGAAGGGGATGGCCGCTGACATAGACCCCCAGCACTTCCTTCTCGAAGGCCAGGCACATATCGCGGCTGTACTCCCCGATGTCGGGCATTTTAAAGGTAAACGCTTCCCGGTCCTCCTCCGGCACGATGTCGAAGAGGGACATCTGTCCCGCCATGTCGTTCTTTCTGGCGCTCTGCAGGTCGTCCAGCATGCGTCCGAACACGCTCATCATCTGTTTTCTCGTGGCGTGCAGGCAGTCCAGCGCCCCGGCCTTGATAAAGTTTTCCACCACCCTGCGGTTGATCTCGCGGTCCTTATTGACCATCCGGGAGAGAAAATCATGCAGGTCCCTGAAAGGCCCCGCCTGCTCCCGCTCCGCGATCACCGCGTCGATGACCGGCCGGCCGACCCCCTTGATGGCGGTCAGCGCGTAGCGGATCCCGCCGTCCGAGACGGAAAAACCGCTCTCCCCCTCATTGATGTCCGGCGGCAGGATGGCGATCCCCATCTCTTTGCAGCTCACGATGTATCCCGCCACCTTGGTGGAGAAGTCAATGACCGACGTCATGAGGGCCGCCATAAACTCCGTGGGATAGTAGTGTTTGAGCCAGGCCGTCTGGTAGGCCACCACCGCGTAGCAGGCGGCGTGTGATTTGTTGAAGGCGTACTTGGCGAAATCCATCATCTCGTCGTAGATTTTGGAGGCCGTCTCGGCGGGAATGCCCTTTGCGAGGCAGCCCGGAACGCCTTCGTCCGGATTTCCGTATATGAAATTGTGCCGCTCCTCCTCCATGACCTTCTGCTTCTTTTTGCTCATGGCGCGGCGCACCAGATCGCTCCTGCCGAGCGTATATCCGCCCAGCTCCCGCACGATCTGCATGACCTGCTCCTGGTATACGATGCACCCGTAGGTGGGCTCCAGGATGGGCTCGAGGGCCGCGGCGTCGTAGGCGATCCGGTCGGGGTTCTTTTTGCCGTATATGTACTTGGGGATAAAATCCATGGGCCCGGGCCTGTAGAGCGAGATCCCGGCGATGATGTCCTCGAAATTCTCGGGCTGCAGTTCCTTCATGAAATTCTGCATGCCGCCGCTCTCGAGCTGGAACACGCCGTCCGTGCGCCCCGTCGCGATGGCCGCGTAGACCGCCTTGTCCTCGTAATCGAGCTTGTCCATGGAGACGGGATAGCCGATGGGATCCCCGGCGCCCGCGCCCCGCCGCGCTATGGAGCGGTTGGCCATGTTCACGGCGTTCTGGATCACGGTGAGCGTGCGGAGACCGAGAAAATCCATCTTCAAAAGCCCCAGTTCCTCGATCGTCGTCATGGTGAACTGGGTCGTCACGGAGCCGTCCTGTGCCCTGGCGAGGGGCACGAGATCCTCCGCGGGCTCGGAACAGATCACGACGCCCGCCGCATGCACGGAGCTGTGCCTGGGAAGTCCCTCCAGACGGCGGCTCATGTCGATCAGGTGCTTCACCTTCTCGTCGGACTCATAGGCGTTTTTCATATCCGGGTTCATCTTCAGCGCCTTGTCCAGGGTGATGCCAAGCTCTGAAGGGACCATTTTGGCGATGGTGTCGACATACCCGTACGGCAGATCCATGACCCGCCCCACGTCCCGGATGACGCCCCTGGCGGCCATGGTGCCGAAGGTGATGATCTGCATGACCTTGTCGCGCCCGTATTTGCGCGTGACATAGTCGATCACTTCCCCGCGGCGCTCGAAGCCGAAGTCTACGTCGATATCGGGCATGGAGACGCGCTCCGGATTGAGAAAGCGCTCGAAGAGCAGGTTGTAGCGGATGGGGTCGATGTCGGTGATATGAAGGCAGTAGGACACGATGCTGCCCGCGGCGCTCCCTCTGCCGGGGCCTACCATGATTCCGTGCTCCCTGGAATAGTTGATATAGTCCCACACGATCAGGAAATAGTCCACGTAGCCCATCTGCCGGATGGTATCGAGCTCGTAGCGCAGACGCTCCCGGAGGGTCCCGTCGTCCCCGGGATAGCGTTCCCGCATGCCGTCGTCGCAGAGCTTGCACAGATAAGTCCAGGAATCATACCCTTCCGGCACGTCGTAGTGCGGGAGTTTGGTGACGCCGAACTCGATCTCCACGCTGCACCTCTCCGCGATCCTGTGCGTGTTTTCCAGCGCCTCTTCCGCATACGGAAAAAGAGCGCGCATCTCCGCCTCGCTCTTGAGGTAAAACTGCCCGCCCGGATACCGCATCCGGTTCTCGTCCGACAGCTTTTTGCCCGTCTGGATGCACAGGAGGATGTCGTGGGAATCGGCGTCCTCCGCGTAGGTGTAATGCACGTCGTTGGTGGCGATCAGGGGAATGTCCAGCTTCCTGCTCATAGCCGTCAGCGCAGCGTTCACCTTGCGCTGGTCGGCGTATCCGTGGTCCTGCAGTTCAAGGAAGAAGTTCCCTTTCCCGAAGATCCGCTCATAGCGCTGCGCCGCGGCTTCGGCCGCCTGCAGGTCATCGCGCACGATATTTCTCGCCACCTCTCCGGCCAGACAGGCGGACGCCGCGATGATCCCCTCATGATACTGCTCGAGAAGTTCCAGGTCCACGCGCGGCTTGTAGTAGTATCCCTCCGTGAAGGACCGGCTCACGATCTTCATCAGGTTGGCGTAGCCCCGGTTATTCTCCGCCAGAAGGATCAGATGATAATACCTGTCCTCGCCCGCGTTTTTCTCCCGGTCGAAGCGGGAGCCGGGCGCCACGTATACTTCACACCCTATGATCGGCCTGATCCCCGCTTCTTTGCATGCCTTATAGAAATCGATCACGCCGTACATGACGCCGTGATCGGTGATCGCCGCGCTGTCCATGCCAAGCTGGGCGGCGCGCTTTACATATTCCTTTATCTTGTTGGATCCGTCCAGAAGAGAGTACTCCGTGTGGACGTGAAGGTGTGTAAAAGCCATTTTATCCTCAGTTCTCCCCTGCCTGTGAGAGGAAGGCCTCCGTGAGGGGCAGGTCGTCCGGCGTCGTCACCTTGATGTTCATATAGGACCCCATGACCGTGTGCACGCGCGTCCCCAGCATGAGCTCCGCCACCATGGCGTCGTCCGTGATCCTGATTCCTCTCGCGGTCAGATCCTCCAGCTGCTCCACCATGAGCGCGTGCGCCTTTGTGATCAGTTCCCGGTCGAAGACCTGGGGGGTCTGCACGATCCACACGCAGGATCTGGCAGGCGTCTGTACCACGACGCCCTCGGCGTCCGTGATCTTGATGGTGTCCTTGGCCGGCACGGCGGCTACACAGGCGCCGCACTCCCGCACTTTCTCATACAGGCGCACCAGGGTCGGCTCGTCCAGTAGAGGCCGCGCGCTGTCGTGTACAAAGACGTAGTCGCAGGGCCAGTCGATGGCCTGCAGGCCGTTCCACACGGAGAGATGGCGCTCCGCCCCTCCGGCCACGGCTCTGCGGACTTTTTTCTCCACGCCGAAGCGCCGCAGGATCTCCAGGACATTCTCCTCTTCTCCTGCCAGGGTGACCACCACGATATCCGTGATGACGCTGCTCTTCTCCATGGTCCTCGCGGCATAGACAAAGAGGGGGATCCCCCGCAGTCTGATATATTGTTTATATGTGTCGCTGTGCATGCGCAGACCCGTTCCGGCGGCAAGAAGAACCGCCGTACAGCGGTCCTGTACCTGCGCCCCGCAGCGCTCCGCACTCTGCTTCCCGATATTTGTCATAATAACCCTCATTCCGGAGCGCTTCACCGATCGCCGAGGCGAAGGCCCGGCTTTGCGTTGAGATCGTAGCCGCTGCGCACGCCCTGCATAAACTCATAATAGGCGGCGCATCCGATCATCGCCGCGTTGTCCGTACACAGGATAGGCGGCGGGCAGAAGAATTCCACGCCCCGCTCCTCACAGGCGCTGCGCATGGCTGCCCGCAGCGCGGTATTGGAAGCCACGCCGCCTGCCAGGGCAAGGCGCGTGAGGCCGTACTCGTCCACCGCACGCATGGCGTGGGTGACAAGGACATCCACCACTGCCTGCTGGAAGGAGGCCGCCACGTCGGGCACGTTTACCTCGATATTCTTCATCCTGCAGGTATTGAGATAATTCAGGACGGAGGACTTCATGCCGCTGAAGCTGAAGTCGTAAGCGGATCCGGACACCTTTCCCCTGGGAAAGTCAATGGCCCGGGGATCTCCCTCCCGGGAGACTCTGTCGATCTTAGGACCGCCCGGATAGCCGAGACCGATCTCTCTGGCGACCTTGTCGAAGGCCTCTCCGGCTGCATCGTCCTGGGTCCTGCCCAGGATCTCATACTTTCCGTAATCCTTTACCAGCACGAGGTGGGTGTGTCCGCCGGACACCACCAGACAGACAAAGGGCGGCTCCAGCTCCGGCGCCGCGATATAATTGGCACAGCTATGCCCCTCGATGTGGTGGACGCCGACCAGCGGGATCCCCGTAGCGAAGCTGATCGCCTTGGCCGCCGATACGCCGATCAGGAGCGGTCCGACCAGGCCCGGTCCGTAGGTCACGGCGATGGCGTCCATGTCCTCCAGCTCCATCCCCGCCTCCGAAAGGCCCTGCCGGATCACCTGGTTGATCCTTTCCGTATGTTTGCGGGAGGCGATCTCCGGGACCACCCCGCCGTATAATGTGTGGATATCGATCTGCGAGGAGATCACGTTGGAGAGGACCGTCCTGCCTCCCCTGACGACCGACGCCGCCGTCTCGTCACAGCTGGACTCAATGGCCAGGATCGTGATCTCTTCGCCGCTTTTTTTCTCTGTAATGCTCATATATTCCTACTGCTGATCCTCAAAATTCAATTCCGCCGTCTTCCCGTCCTTTCCTGCCTCTGCCGCGGGAAAGACCGCCCGCACCGAAGGCATGAACTCCTCCGGCCTTGTCAGGGACGGGCTGTAGTGGGTGAGCCACATTCTGGAAACGCCGGCCTCGCGGGCCATCGACGCCGCCTCCGCGAATGTCATATGCTTGTGTTCTTTGGCCTTTGCGGCCTTGTCCGCTTCGCCGTACATGCCTTCGCAGATAAACAGGTCCGCCCCGGCGGCCGCCTTCAGCACGCCTTCGCACGGCCTCGTGTCCGTACAATACGCCAGTTTGAGGCCTTTTCTCGCGGGCCCCATCACCATGTCCGGCGTCAGCACCCCGCTCTGGGTCTCGATGGTCTCCCCCTTCTGCAGCCTTCCCCACATGGGTTTGGGAATGCCGAGCGCCGCCGCTTTGTCCGCGTCAAAACGCCCCGCCCTGTCCAGCTGCATCGCATACCCATAGCAGGTCACGTTGTGGTTGACCCGGTAGGCGCTGATATGAAAGTCCTTTTCTCCGGGAAGATCGAAGGTCTCCTGTGCCTCGCGGATCTCCCTGAAGCGGATCTCGAAGGGGAGCTCCGGCGCGATGACGCGCAGGGAATTCACGATCCTCTCGACGCCGCGGGGGCCCGCGATCAGGAGCGGCTCCGTCCGCTCCGCGTTGCCCATGGTAAGAAGCAGCCCCGGAAGGCCGCTGATGTGATCCGCGTGATAGTGGGTAAACAGGATGAGGTCGATCGGTTTGGGACTCCATCCTTTCCTGCGGAGCGCAACCTGCGTGCCCTCCCCGCAGTCGATCAGTATGCTCCGCCCGTTGTAGCGGACCATGAGCGATGTGAGATATCGATAGGGAAGCGGCATCATCCCGCCGCAGCCCAAAAGACACACGTCAATCATTTACAGTACGTCACCTCTTCCACATGATCAGGGCATCCTCCGCCGGCTTTTCATAGAAGCCCCTGCGGACGCCTTCCGTCCGAAATCCCAGACTCTCGTAGAGCGCGATGGCCGGGCGGTTTCCGGCCCTTACCTCCAGGGTGAACACACGGGTCCCCCGCTCACCGGCCTCCCGCAGAAGCATCCTGAGGAGGCGTCTGGATATGCCGCGGCCCCGAAAGCCCGGCAGGACGGACACATTGGTGATCTCTCCCTCCCCCAGAATGTCGCGCACGCCGCACTGGCCCACGATCCGGGGCGTCTCTTCTCGCATCTCCCCGCCCGCGTCCGGCAGCATCTCCGCCACGTAATAGTATGCGTAGGGAAGAAGGAGCGTGGCGGAGAAGGTCTCCGCGGACCATGGCTCCGAAAAGCACGCCCGCTCCACCTGCAGTACGCCGGGTATATCTTCCTTGCGCATCCTGCGTATCTGCAGCTTCATACGTTCCCCGTTCCCGCAGGCTGCACCATGGAATAGTTTCTCCTGCTGCCCAGTTCCCGCTCAGCCTGCGGTTTTCGCAGGTACTCGGGACGAAAGGCGTCCGCGCTCACAAGACACGCTTCGCCCGTTTCCTCCCAAAGATCGGCCGCCCGGACGGCCAGCGCCGCCGCCCTCTGCCTGTCCAGGTGAGCCGGCGCGAAGTGATAGGGCACTTCCATCAGGCCGCCAAGCGCCTCTTTGCTGACAGGAACGCCGTCCCCCAGAAAGAGGACTTCCCTTGTACCGGCTGCCAGTTCATTCAGCCGGGCCGCGATCTCGGAGAGCGGCACCACGCACTGCGGATGCAGGACCGTGAGCTTCGTCCGGCACTCGTATATCCCTGTGTAGACCTGCTGTCTGCGGGCGTCCATGAGCGGGCAGACCAGCATATCGGTCCCGAACACGCCGCTCGCCAGCGCATCCACCGTCGGAACGGGGATCAGGGGTTTATCCAGCGCAAGGCCGAGTCCTTTGACCGTCGCCGCCCCGATCCGCAGTCCCGTAAAGGATCCGGGGCCCGCCGTCACGGCGATGGCGTCGATCTCCTTCAGGTCCAGTTCCACCATCCTGCACATCTCGTCCAGCATGGGGATCAGACTCTGTGAATGTTTCTTTTTGTACTGCGTGCTGTACTCCGCCACAAGAAGGCCGTCCTCCAGCACAGCGCATCCGGCCACCGGGCCGGATGCTTCCACTGCCAGTATCTTCATCGTTTCCTTTCATGTCACCCTGTGATGGTGATCCGCCGCAGGTCGTTCCCCCGGGCGGGCTCTTTTTCCAGATCAACCCTGATGCAGTCCTCGGGCAGGAGCTCCTCGATCCGCTCCGCCCACTCGATCAGGCATACGCCGTCCCCCTCGAGATATTCGTCCAGCCCCACTTCCTCCATCTCGTCCGGATCCTCGATCCGGTAGACGTCAAAATGGTAGAGCGGAAGCCTCCCCTCCTCATAGATCTGCAGAATGGTGAAGGTGGGCGAACTCACGGGTTCTACGATGCCCAGTCCCGCGGCAAACCCTTTGGAGAACACGGTCTTGCCGGTCCCGAGGTCCCCGTTCAGGGCGTAGACCATTCCCCTGCGCGCCTCTTCTCCGAGGCGCCTTCCGATCTCGAAGGTCTCCTGCGCGGAGGAGGTCTCATATACTTTTCGTTCTTTCATAACAAACCTCGTCCAGGCAGATCACTGCGCGTCCGCGGCGCCCCTCCTGCTGCTCTGTGCAGCGCTGCCGTACTTGATGATCGGGCTGATCCTCTTGTACACCAGCATGGTGAGGACAGAGATGCCGACGCCCTTGATGATGTTGATGGGCGCCACCATGAAGATCACGAAGGTCGTGATGTCCTTTACGCCCGCGTTGATCGCCGTTCCCATCCCGATGATCTCCTCCAGCGGAAGACCGTAGAGCTGGGCGAAGGTGGGCAGCAGATAGATGGCGTTGAACCAGGTGCCGAAGATCGTCATGATCACTGTACCGGCCGCGCAGCCGATGACAGCCGACTTCTTGGACTTGTGATACTGATAGATGACGGAGGCGGGCAGGACCAGCATGCAGCCGATCAGGAAGTTGGCCAGATCGCCCACGAAGGCCGTCGAAGTGGACTTGATCACGAGCTTTACGATCTCCTTGATAAACTCCACCATGACGCCGGCCACAGGGCCGAAGGCGAAGCCCGCGATCAGGGCGGGGAGCTCACTGAAGTCGAGCTTGTAGAAGGGCGCCGTGATCGGCAGTCCGAAGTCAAAGCAGTACAAAATGCCGGAAATGGCCGAGAAGACGCCGATCATAACGATCTTGCGCGTCGCCAGCACACGTTCCTTGTCCCCGCTCTTTTTCTTGGCCGCCTTCTCGAAAAAATAGGCGATGGCCACCATGACGACGACTATGACCAGGCATACCGCCACAAAACTTGCGTGTTTGGTGAGTTCTCCGAATAATCCGCTGCTCATTGCTTTCTGTTCCTTTCTTTTGCTCCGTGGTGCAAAACCATAAATAAAACCCTGCACATATCATGCACAGGGCAGCCGTAGCGAATTCCGGAGAGACAGGAAGTCTCCCCGCACTGCTTGACGTTTGTTCTTCCATCCAGACTATACTGTTGGTCCCGGACTCTCACCGGGTCAGCCGCCGAAGCGGGTCGCGGACTATACCGCCAGTAGGGAATTGCACCCTGCCCCGAAAAACATCATATGTATTCAGTTCATCACTTATATTAGCGCTGCCGGCCGCTTCTGTAAAGGGGCAGACGCACGTACCTGTTCCTCCTCAGACTACACGCACGAGCTTTTGTCCGAATTCGTCCTTGTCCGTGTCCACTTTCACGATATCCGCGCCCAGCGCACGGAGCTTTTCGGGGAAGTCCTCGTACCCGCGCTCGATGTAGTGGATATCGTAGATCTCGGAGCTCCCGTGGGCCGCAAGGGCGGCGATCACGAGGGCCGCGCCCGCGCGCAGGTCCGGAGAACTGATGTGGGCCCCCACATAGCTTTCCACGCCGTCGATGATCGCGGAGTTGCCCTCCACGGTGATGCTGGCGCCCATTTTGGCGAGCTCGTCGACATATTTGAACCGGCTCTCAAAGACATTTTCCGTCACGATGCTGGTCCCGCCGGACAGGCCCAGGACCACCGTGATCTGAGGCTGCATGTCCGTGGGAAAGCCGGGATAAGGCAGTGTCTTGATATTGGTCTTTCCCAGTCTTCCGGTGGCCGAGACGCGCACCTTGTCGTCGGATTCGATCACCTGGCAGCCGATCTCGATGAGTTTGGCGGAGAGGGATTCCAGATGCTTGGGGATGACATTTTTCACTACGACGTCGCCGCGCGTGGCCGCTGCCGCGAACATAAAGGTCCCGGCTTCGATCTGGTCGGGAATGATGGAATATGTCGTGCCGTGAAGTCTCTCCACGCCCCGGATGCGGATCACGTCCGTCCCGGCGCCCTTGATCC
This sequence comes from Lachnospiraceae bacterium, assembly GCA_017405805.1. GTDB lineage: Bacteria > Bacillota > Clostridia > Lachnospirales > Lachnospiraceae > CAG-791. Next base: position 7,686 of record JAFQZU010000032.1, on the reverse strand, counting down.
TCGCGCCCATGCTGTTCATAAAGTTGGCCACATCGACGACATGGGGCTCCTTGGCCGCGTTCTCGATGATGGTGGTCCCCTCCGCAAGGACGGCCGCCATCATGATATTGATGGTGGACCCCACGGAGACCACATCCTGATAAATGTGCGCGCCGCGCAGGTGAGAGGCCTTTGCGACCAGTCCCGGAGGCGCCACTCTGACCGCCGCGCCCAGGGCGCGAAAACCTTTGATGTGCTGATCGATGGGACGGGGGCCGATGTTGCAGCCGCCCGGCATCGCCACCGCCGCGCTCTTGTATTTGCCCAGGAGCGAACCGATCAGATAATAAGACCCCCTGATCCTGCGCACGAGGTCGTTGTTGACCTCCACGTCGCTTCTGATGCCGGAACCGTTGATCCTGTACGTATGCCTGTCGATCTTCTCCACATAGCCCCCGATCATCTCGATGACCCGGAGGATGGCCCGGATATCGCTGACATCGGGTACATTTTCGACAGTAACCGTCTCGTTTGTCATGATCGAAGCCGCCAGGATGGCCAGCGCCGCGTTCTTTGCGCCGGCGATCTCGACCTCTCCGGTCAGAGGACATCCGCCTTTTACAAGATAGAATTCCATAACTCAGTCCATTCCTTTACACTGCTTTTTTCAGCCCTGCCGGTTCTTTTTCCCGCCGCGCCGCCCGCCGGTATTCTTCCTGCGGACAGACCAGCCGAAGGTGCCGAGTCTGCGCCCGAGGGCATAATACCCGCCGTGAACGTACGCAAGAAGCCCCGCCCGCTCCAGCGACAGGCGCCCCTTCCGGTCCAGAAGGCTCTCATCCACACTCACGCAGGTCACCTCTGCAATAAACAGATCGTGCACGCCGAGTGTTCGCACTTCCCTGACCCTGCACTCCAGAGAAACGGGGCTTTCTCCTATGGAGGGAGCGGCCACCGTCCTGGATGGCGCCCTGGTCAGTTTCAGAACTTCAAATTTATCGACGTCCCGGCCGGAGCGCACGCCGCAGTAATCCACGGCATAGGCGAGCGCCTCGGTGGGAAGATTGATCACAAATTCGCCCGTGCGGGAGATGATCCCGTGGGAATATCTCGACGGCCTGATCGAGACAGATACCATGACGGGGTCGCTGCAGAGCGTGCCCGCCCAGGCGGCCGTCATGATGTTCGCGTGCCCCTCCTCGTCCGCGCACGATACCATGACCGGCGGCGCGGGATAGAGCATGTTGGACGGTTTCCAGAACTGCCTTCCCATGATCAGCGCATCACGCTCATGAGCATGGCGATCAGGCCCATGCCCTCCAGCACCTGGATGACGAGGACCGCGATGACCATGCCGAAAGAGATCTTCTGGATCAGCGCGTGGGATTCGTCCTGCTTCTGGGCCTGCGCGATGGCGTCCAGACGCTCGTTCAGCTGCTGTGTCTGCGCGGAAAGCTCCTGGATCATGCTGGCCTGCACATTCCGGTATACCCTCACATTTTCTCTGTGGCTGAACTCATCGGACTGCTGCTGCCTGAGGTCCGCCCGCTCCCGCTCCTCTTTGAGCGTGTTCAGGATCCGGTCCCGGGAATCCGTCACCGTCCCCTTCATCTGGGCGGCAAAAGCCTCCCTGTCCCAGTCCTGCAGCGCATCCAGCTTCTCGGCGATCCTGCGGTTGTTGTCCTCGAGCAGCCCCCTGAACTCGTCGGAGGCGGTGCGGTTCATGAACTGGAGCTTCTGCACCAGCTCGCTGTTGCGGTCATGAAGCGCGCGCAGCTCTTCGATCACCTTTCCGTAGTCCTCTACCTCTTCCAGGAGGCGATCCGTCCTGGCCGCTTCCGCCGCCCCGTTGGCGCGGATCATCTCGTCGGGATCCTGCAGATTCACCGCCGGCACGGTATTTCCATAATTCCAAGAAGATGTATCTTTCATATCATCCTTTTCTTTTCCGGGTGGACATACTCATGCCCGACAAGTTTCCACCCAATCATATCATCAACATCTGGCATTTACAATCTGTCTATATTGTACAACTAAGCCTTAATTTTTGGGTTTTTTTTGTCCAAAACGTATAATTTTTACCATTCGTTAACAATTGCCTATCGGTGTGCAATATATTATTTCAAAGCTCGTAACATCCTGTTTACAGGCTCAGCGTCTGTCTCTGAAATACAGGATGCTGTCGCGCCAGAAGGCGCGCTGGATCCGGAGAGCGGCGCCGATGTCCCTGAAACCGTAAACGGTCCTTGCGCCGACAAAGAGCGGATAGATCTCCTCCACCCCGGCGTCCTTTACCTTCATGCCGAAGGTTTCCGGCAGCGGCAGCTTTTCGGGATCCAGTCCGTCCTCCTGTCGCATACTGCCGTACTCGGCGTCCATGCACAGGTCCTGTCCCCGCTCCAGCGCCGCGTCCCACAGCTCTTCCCTGCCCGACGCGGAAAGGCGCCTTTTCCTGTCCCGCAGTCCTGCCCGGAGAAAGGGCTCGTTGAGGGTCCTCTGCGGGCCGGGCATGTTCTTATAAAGCATGTAGAGCAGGTTTCCCGTCTCCACGCTCTCGCAAAAAGGCGTTCTGCCGGCCGGCGCATCCGACCTGGCAAAGGCGTCGTGGACCACCGCAGCGGTAAAGCCCGAAAACGCGGCCCGGTAGGCGAGATCCACCTCCTCGAGACCGGCGTAAAAGCGCTCGTCAAAAATCCCCGTCTCCTCCAGCGCCTCCATGCGGTATGCGGCCGCCTCCGCCTCCGGGGCAAAGATCTGCGCCGCCCCGCCTCTTATCGCTCTTTTCGGATAAGGCCTTCCCCAGACCGGCAGGCAGGTGCCCGCCGTATAGGTTTTCTGCCCGCCCTGCCCGCGGCACACCACGGGCTGCGCGCAGAAGGCATACGGTTTTTTCTCCAGGGCCGCGCAGAGGCGTTCGATACAGTGCCTGCCGACCGTGACATACGGGGACAGGATCACCGCATAGGGCGTCCTGACCAGATGCAGGCCGCAGTTGAGCGCGTGGCACCGCCCGGTATTCCCGCCGGTCCGGAAAAAGCGCACGCCGGGAAAAGCCCGCACGGCGGCCTCCGTCCCGTCATCCGAGCCCATGTCCGCGACCAGGATCTGCAGGCTGCCGGCGCAGGTACTCCGCATCAGGCTCGTCAGGCACCTTCCGATCACGGCTGCGCTTTCGCGGGCAGGTATGATGACGGTCGCCATATCATTCATAAAAGCTATCCTCTTTCTTTTTTTTCAGCAGATCGTGATCATGGCCGGATCCCACACGATCAGGTACCCGAGGTCCCGCACGGCGCCGCAAAGGCGCAGGCTCCTCTGCAGGATCTCCTCCTGGCTCATCTCCGTGAAGGCGGCGTCTTTGTAGGGGACGCCTGTCATTTCTTCAAACAGGCTCTGCAGGTCCGGTCTCACCTTCATGCAGCGGATATCCACCGCCATGGCGTTCTGCCTCGTGAGGGCGAGGTTGTAGGGACCGCCCTCGGCCTCGTCCCACCCAGCGTACTGCACCTTTCCGGTGCTGTCCATGAGTCCGCCGGTCACTTTGTGGGAGCGGTTCAGTACGCGGCCTCCGATGATGCCGACGTCGCTCCTGCACGCGAAGATCCCCGGACGGTAATCCACCCTGTAGATGCCCCGCCGCTCGGAGTAGGACACATTGGCCCCGATCCCGCGCACCCGCAGGTAATCCTCGAGGGCGGAGCGGCCCGCGGCGATGCTGCTGCCGGGGATGCTGCCGGCGGCCCTTGCCTCGGAGGAGGCGTTCGTCACGTGGTACAGGACCTTTGCGATGTGGCTGATCCCCGATTTTGGCGCGCGCAGAAGGAGATCGTACTCCAGCGCGCCGTCGTAGGCCTCCCTGAAACGCAGGGCCAGAAAGAGTTCTTTCCGGATGACCAGAAAGTGTTTCATATAATTGCAGGACAGCAGATAGTCCTTGTTGTAGTCCGGTTTGCGGTAGGGGGAATCGAAGCGCTTTCCGTGGGGATCGCTCCGGTCCTCGTCCGAGTACAGGATCTCCGCCCTGGTCTGGAAGATGCGCAGTGCCGTCTGGTAGAGCGCGTCCTTGGTGAGCAGGTCGCCCACTTCGGCAAACGCCACGTAGTCCCCCTCCGCGATCCTCGCCGCGTCGTTGATGAGCGAGGCGTCCCCCTTGTTGCCGGGCACGCTGTAGTAGCGGATCCGGCTGTCCCGGTATCGGTTCACCACTTCCCGCACGCCGGTGGACAGGCTGTTGTCCGCGATCACGATCTCATATCCGCCGTAGGTCTGGGACAGGATTGAGATCAGCGTCGCCTCGAAATAGCGGAGAACGGGCTCATAGACTGCCACGATCACACTGATCCGGGGCACGTGCGCAGTCCTCAGCACCATGGAGGAGAGCCCCAGCGCCTCTGCCGGCGCCTCGCCCTGCTCCAGCCTCGCCCATACCGCCTGCTGGTTGAGGAGTTCCGCAGCCGGGGGCTCCTCGTAGACGTAGCGGGACCGCCGGTTCTTGGACCGCTCGCCGCCCCTGCGCGCGACAGTGCTGCGGACCGCCTCCGCGCCGCTCTTTCCGGCTCTCAGTATTCTCTGTCCCATCGAGCTCCAGAAGGGCATGTTCACCTCTCATCCTGCGGAACGCCCGTCCTTGACAGTTCCACCTTGAACTTGGGTTCTCTCACATCCTGTGTCAGGTACTGGTGATAGAAGGGGTCGCGGCGGGCCAGCTTGGGGTGCCGCTCCTGAAGGATCCTGATCTCCATGGGCCGGTGGAGCTCACGCTCCTCCCTAGTCGCCCCGTTCTCGGGAGAATAGGATTCGTAATAGTAAAGGTACATGTTGTTGCGGACGACGTTGTAGTACCCCTTCTCGAAGATCCTGTAGCAGAAATCCATATTGCCGCCGTAATTTGGGAAGTGCTCCTCGTCAAAACCGCCGACTTCCCTGAAGATCTCCCCTCTCACCATGATGCAGGCGCCGCTCAGCGCCAGGACGTTCCGCACGCCCTTGTTGAAGTCAAAATAGTAGGACTCGTCGTTGCGGCAGTACTGCAGCTTGTAGACCGGCCCCTCCTCCACGGAGATGATGCCGGCGTGCTCGATGATGTTGGAATTGGGATAGAGCAGCTTCATGCCGACGGCGCCCACGTAGGGGAGCTTTGCCTTCTCGGAGAGATGGGACAGCCATCCCTTGGTCTGGATGATCACGTCGTCATGCATAAAGAGCAGCATCTCGCCCGACGCGGCGGCCGCCCCGAGGTTGTAAAAGCGCGGCATATTGAAGGGCATCTCCTCGTACAGATAAAGCACGCGGCCGTCCTCGTTGAGCTCGTCGACGAGCTTTTGCACCTTGGCCCGGTTCTCCGGCGTGCTGCCGTTGTCCACGATAATGATCTCGTGCGGAACCGACGTGTTCCCCTCTATGGAGCGCACGCATCTGGCCAGCATCTCCGGATTGTCCTTGCTGGGGATCACGATGCTGATGAGCCGGAGCAGGGCCGACGCGCGGTCATAGCGGCCGGTGAGGGATTCGGTTATGAGATTGCCGCTCCAGGTCTGGACCTTCTCTTCCATATGGAATAGGATCTCCGGGATATGCCCCACCGGGAAGATATCCCACTCCTGCTCGGGTCTTCTGGAGAAACCGCCGTCCGCCTGCGCGAGTTTTAAGCAGAGCTTTTCATAGATCCAGCTGCGCATGGGATTGCTCTCCATGTTGAGGCGCGCCTTCTCCTCGTTCAGAAGGTCCTCCCTCTGGGCAGAGGCCGATTCGAAATTGGCGGCGCTCCGGCCCCCGGGATTGATCATTGCCAGCGCCGCGGAGCGGATGGCGAAGATATTGCCGAAGTAGAACCCCGAAAGGAACGTGTCCGGCGACCACTCCGGCTTGAACCAGGGATCCAGGTGCACGCCGTCCTCCTCCACTCTGTCCTCGTCGCAGTACAGCATATTCACCTGCGGATTCTCGGCAAAATAGTCGCAGATCATGGTCTCCGCCAGCGGATCCAGCTCTCCGTCGTCATCACAGGCAATGATCACGTCGCTCCTGTAAGCCTTGTCGGACAGGACATGGTTTCTCAAATGGGAATAGCGCACCACCTCCGCGGTCAGTGCGTTCCCGAGTGTGTGGTCCTTTCGGTCGAGCACGTCCTCAAGGGCCTCTCTGTGTATGCGGTACCAGTCATTATACGCCCGTGCGATTGCACCCATAATATCTCTTCCTCTCTTTGTCAGGCGCGGCCTGTGTTTCTTCAGATAACTTTATCATTTTTTGAACGGTTATACAACGGGGATGGCTTTGCCCCGCCTTTTCCGCGCCCTCTCAGATTGACATTATTACGGTAAAACTTTATATTTGTACATAGGTATTTGTTTATAATCACAATATTTCAATAATTCAGGAACGGAGGGTTTTATGTATCAGGACGAATACAAACGCTGGCTTGCCGCAGATCTTGAAGACTGTGACCTGGCTCCCGAGCTGATGAGCATCGCCGACGACGACGAGGCCATCAAGGAACGATTTGCGGTCTCCCTGTCATTTGGTACTGCCGGTCTGCGAGGCACGCTCGGCGCGGGCACGAACCGCATGAACATCTGGGTCGTCCGACAGGCAGCACAGGGCGTCGCATCCTGGGTTTTGACGCAGGGCGGAACGCAGACCGTGGCGATCAGCTATGACAGCCGCCTCAAGGGCTGGAATTTTGCAAGGGACGCCGCGGGAGTACTGGCGGCCAACGGCATAAACGTCCGCATCTACGACGAGCTCATGCCCGTTCCCGCACTCAGCTTTGCCACGCGCTACTATAACTGCAACGCCGGCATCATGATCACCGCGTCCCACAACCCCGCCAAGTACAACGGCTTCAAGGCGTACGGCCCCGACGGCTGCCAGATGACGGACGACGCGGCGGCGATCGTGTACGACGCCATCCAGAAGACCGATGTCCTCACGGGAGCCAAGTATATGTCCTTTGCCGAAGGCGTCGAGAAGGGCCTGATCCGTTTTGTCGGCGACGACTGCAAGAAGGCGCTCTACGAGGCCATCGAGGCGAGACAGGTCCGTCCGGGTCTGTGCAAAACAGCCGGCCTCAAGCTCGTTTACTCCCCGCTCAACGGCACAGGCCTTGTTCCCGTGACCCACGTCCTCAAGGATATGGGCATCACGGACATCACCATCGTGCCCGAGCAGGAATATCCCAACGGCTACTTCACCACCTGCCCGTATCCGAACCCCGAGATCTTCGAGGCGCTGCAGAAGGGCCTCGAACTGGCCAAAGAGGTGGGCGCCGACCTGATGCTGGCCACCGACCCCGACGCGGACCGCGTCGGCATCGCCATGAAGTGCCCCGACGGCTCCTACGAGCTGGTCTCCGGCAATGAGATGGGCGTACTGCTCCTGGATTATATCTGCGCGGGACGGATCGAGACAGGCACCATGCCCAAGAACCCCGTGGCGGTCATGTCCATCGTCTCCACGCCTCTGGCCCAGAAAGTCGCCGAGCACTACGGCGTCGAGCTCCGCCAGACCCTGACCGGCTTCAAGTGGATCGGCGACCAGATCGCCCAGCTCGAGGCTGCCGGCGAAGTCGACCGCTTCATCTTCGGTTTCGAGGAGAGCTACGGCTACCTGGCAGGCCCTTATGTCCGCGACAAGGACGCCATCATCGGCTCCATGCTCATCTGCGAGATGGCCGCTTACTACCGCAGCATCGGCTCCAGCATCAAG
>JAFQZU010000031.1 GCA_017405805.1 Lachnospiraceae bacterium | reverse complement strand
TGAGACCTCCACGCTTAAGGTGCACGCTCTTTCCCCTCATCCACCTGCCACATCTACTGGTACTTCCAGCAACTTTTGGACTTTATCGCTTTTGGCCGACTTATCCGTATTTCCCAGCCTTATATGTGGTTCCTGTTCGTCAGGCCAAGGGTTTGCCTGCAGCTTCCTTCAGATTCCACCTCGCGATGGACACCCTTGCTGTTCAGCTATGTACTTCGTCGTTGCCTACGCGTACTCGGGACTTTCACCCGTTAGAGCGCGCCCATGGCGCGCAAACCAAAAAGAGGGAGCGTCCGCACTCCCTCGTCGCACGCGGATCTTTCCTTCCGCTTTCATCAGAATACGGGCGCTCCCCAGACAGGGCTTCAGAGATGCTGTAAGATCTGTCCCAGACCGTTGGCAGAAGGGCCTTTTCGGACGTTCCGCCACGAAAGAAATGAGAATGGATCATCGACCCATAAGGAGATTGACTGCAAGTCCCGTGGAATCATCCCCTCCTCGAGATCCACCCCTCGGAAAACACGGAACGGCATCATACAGGCACGATCGGTGCGGCTGCAGTCTCCCGCAAAGATCATGCAGAGCGGATTTCCGGTCCTCGCTTAAAACAGGGCCGATCCCAATACACTATGACGCATCTTGCTGGATATTATTCTGCCGCAGACGGCATGTAAATAATGTGGAACAATGGGAAAACCCATTATCAATTGAAAATGATTCCTCCGGTCTACTGCCGGAAAATGGGATGAACTATCGCCTCCTTTTCGATACAGATTATCCCGTGTCCTTCCGTCGGATATTGTATTACAGCGTTTTTTGCCCTATCAAGAGCTCCGGGATCCGAAAATGCGAAAGTATTCATTTTTGTGAATTTCGCGCATGCGGTTTTTGTACGGCTTGACGCAGGGCGCATATTTAGGGTTAAATATGTACATACAGCAGTGCGCTGTAAGACATCGCAGAAAGTGTTCATTCGCCGGCAGCGCTGTGCCGCCGGCGCGCAAACGGATCCGATATGAAAATAGAAAAAATCAGCGACAACCAGATCCGCTGCATCCTCTCCAGGGAGGATCTGGAACAGAGAAGCCTCCGGCTGTCCGAGCTTGCGTACGGCAACGAAAAAGCGCGGGCACTGTTTCGGGACATCATGCAGCAGGCGGCATTCCAGTACGGTTTTAAAACGGACGGGACCCCGCTCATGATCGAGGCCATCCCCCTCGGCAACGGCAGTATCATCCTTCTCGTCACCAAGGTGGAGAACCCGGAGGAACTCGACACGCGCTTTTCCAACTTCGCGCCCTCCGTACAGAGCGCCTCCGCTTCCGCCTCCGAGGCTGCCGGCCCGGACCCTCTCCTGCAGGCCATGCGGGAGAATTTTTCCCCGCCGCCCGTCAAGGATGAGAAGGAGGAGATCGAGCGCTACCGCATGTTTCTCTTTACCAACCGCATCTTTCGGTTTGAGAAGCTCGAGGACGCCATCCGCGCCGCCGTCCTGACCGCGGACGCCTATCAGGGAGACAGCTCCCTCTACCGGGACGACAGCGGGGACTGCTACTATCTCTCCCTGACAATGGAGGACGCCGACGCCGTAGGCCGCATGCAGCGCGTACTCTCCGTGATCTCGGAGTACGGCTCCTCGCAGCCGGTATCGATCGCCCGGAGGCAGCACCTGAACGAACACTGCAAAATGCTGTGCGCCCGCGGGGCCCTCGCCATGCTCTCCCAGCTGGAATAATACATCCGCAGCTGATCTTCACGTTTTTGAAACGGGAATTTCAGCTGCTTTTCAATTTTGAAAGCCGGCATATTCTTTATTCACAATTTCTAATTTTCCTTCAATATCCTAGTTTTTTTCTGTATACAATTTCCTTTTTGACATTGCATTTTAATAGGTGCTTTGTTAACATTAAATCATACTTTCAGTACTGTAAAATACGATAGTATTGCGGTAACAAGCAACTTTTAACAGGAGGAAATCACATGGCAAGAAAGTTTCTTACAATGGATGGTAACGAAGCTGCCGCACATGCATCTTATGCATATACGGAAGTCGCTACCATCTATCCTATCACCCCCTCATCCGTCATGCCTGAGCATGTAGACGAATGGGCAACCGCCGGCAGAAAGAACATCTTCGGCCAGACCGTCCAGGTCACCGAGATGCAGTCCGAGGCCGGTGCTGCAGCAGCTGTCCACGGCTCCATCGCCGCTGGCGCCATGACATCTACATTCACGGCTTCGCAGGGCCTTCTGCTGATGATCCCCAACCTTTATAAAATCGCTGGTGAGAATCTTCCCGCAGTCGTCAACGTATCCGCGAGATGCGTCGCTACGCACGCCCTGAACATTTTTGGCGATCATTCTGACGTATACGCATGTCGTCAGACTGGCTGCGCAATGCTCTGCTCATCCAGCGTACAGGAAGTCATGGATCTGACTCCCGTTGCATACTGCGCTGCTTATAAGGGCAAGCTTCCTTTCATCAACTTCTTCGACGGTTTCCGTACGTCCCACGAGATCCAGAAGATCGAAGCATGGGATTACAAAGATCTTGATGAGCTGATCGACCACAAGGCCATCGACGAGTTCCGCGCCAACTGCCTCAACCCCACGCATCCCCGTGAGATGGGCAGCGCTCAGAACCCCGACCTGTTCTTCCAGACCCGCGAGTCCTGCAACTCCTACTATGATGCAATGCCCGCGATCGTCCAGGAGTACATGGACAAGGTCAATGCCAAGATCGGCACAGACTACAAGCTCTTCAACTACTACGGCGCTCCGGATGCCGAGCAGATCATCATCGCGATGGGTTCCGTCAACGAGACCATCGAAGAGACAGTCGACTACCTCAATGCACAGGGCCGCAAGCTCGGCATGATCAAGGTCCGTCTGTACAGACCTTTCGCAACCGATGCATTCGTAGCAGCGATCCCCGCAACTGTCAAGAAGATCTCCGTCCTCGACAGGACCAAAGAGCCCGGCTCCATCGGCGAGCCTCTGGCACTGGATGTCATGGCAGCTCTCCGCGGCACGCAGTTCAAGGATGTTCCCGTGTTCTCCGGCCGCTACGGCCTTGGTTCCAAGGACACCACTCCCGCGCAGATCATCGCTGTCTTCGACAACACTGACAAGAAGACCTTCACGATCGGCATCACGGACGACGTCACGAACCTCTCCCTGCCTACCGGCAAAGAGATCGTTACCACTCCCGAGGGCACGATCTGCTGCAAGTTCTGGGGTCTGGGCGCAGACGGTACGGTCGGTGCCAACAAGAACTCCATCAAGATCATCGGCGACAACACCGATATGTATGCGCAGGCATATTTTGACTACGATTCCAAGAAGTCCGGCGGCGTGACCATGTCCCACCTCCGCTTCGGCAAGAAGCCCATCAAGTCCACATACCTGATCCATCAGGCGAACTTCGTCGCATGCCACAACCCGGCATACATCCGCAAGTTCAACATGTCTCAGGAACTGGTAGACGGCGGCACCTTCCTGCTGAACTGCTCCTGGAACGCAGAGGAACTTGAAACTCACATTCCTCCGCAGGTCAAGAGATTCATCCATGACCACAAGATCAACTTCTACACCATCGACGGTGTCAAGATCGGTATCGAGACCGGCATGGGCCCCACAAGGATCAACACCATCCTTCAGTCCGCATTCTTCAAGCTCGCCAACATCATCCCCGAAGAGGATGCCATCGGCCTCATGAAGAAAGCTGCAGAGAAGACCTACGGCCGCAAGGGCAAAGACGTTGTCGAGAAGAACTGGGCAGCGATCGACGCCGGCGCCAAGAACGTCGTCAAGGTCAACATCCCCGAGTCCTGGGGCGCTGCTGAAGGCGAGGAGTACGATATCGTTGTCGCCAAGGGTGACAGACAGGATGTCGTTGACTTCGTCAACAACGTTCAGGTCAAGGTCAACGCGCAGGAAGGCAATTCCGTACCTGTATCTGTCGTCAAGACATATGCTGACGGCTCCACACCTTCCGGTGCTGCTGCATTCGAGAAGCGCGGTATCGCAGTCAACGTTCCCGTATGGAACGCCGAGAACTGCATCCAGTGCACATTCTGCTCCTATGTATGCCCTCACGCTGCCATCCGTCCCGTGGCTGTCACGGACGAAGAGGCCGCAAAGCTTCCTGAAGGAACCGTTACACTTCCTCTTATGGGCATGAACGGCTACAAGTTCGCGATCGTTGTATCCTCTCTCGACTGCACCGGCTGCGGCAGCTGCGCAAACGTCTGCCCCGGCAAGAAGGGTGCGAAGGCCCTCGATATGGTCCGTCTCGAGCAGGGTATGGCAAAGCCCAACGAGCAGGAAGCCTTCAACGTGGCTGTTACCTTCCCTCCGAAGCAGGATGTCATCGACAAGTACAAAGAGACCACCGTCAAGGGCTCTCAGTTCAAGCAGCCTCTGCTTGAGTTCTCCGGCGCATGCGCAGGCTGCGGCGAGACTCCTTATGCTAAGCTTGTAACACAGCTCTTTGGTGACAGAATGTTCATCGCGAACGCGACCGGCTGCTCCTCCATCTGGGGCAACTCCTCGCCTTCCACTCCTTACACCGTCAACCACAAGGGCCACGGCCCCGCTTGGTCCAACTCCCTGTTCGAAGATGCGGCTGAGTTCGGTTACGGCATGCTCCTTGCAAACAACTCGATCCGTGAAGCCCTCAAGGGCAAGGTCGAGGCACTTGCAGAGAAGAGCGCAGGCGTAAAGGCTGCTGCTGACAAGTGGATCGAGACCTATGCGATCGGTGCCGAGAACGGCGCTGCAACCGACGCTCTGGTCGCTGCACTCGAGGCTGACGGCTCTGATGCCGCTAAGGAAATCATCGCCCAGAAGCAGTATCTGTCCAAGAAGTCCCAGTGGGTCTTCGGCGGTGACGGATGGGCATACGATATCGGCTACGGCGGTGTCGACCACGTTCTTGCAAGCGGCAAGGATATCAATATCTTCTGCTTCAACACTGAGGTTTACTCCAACACCGGCGGTCAGTCCTCCAAGGCTACTCCTGTCGGCGCGGTCGCTCAGTTCGCAGCAGGCGGTAAAGAGACCAAGCAGAAAGACCTGGCTGCTATGGCTATGAGCTATGGCTATGTATACGTGGCACAGATCTCCATGGGCGCTGACAGAAACCAGTGCATCAAGGCGATCGCAGAGGCTGAGGCTTATCCGGGACCTTCCCTGATCATCGCTTACGCTCCTTGCATCAACCACGGTATCCGCAAGGGTATGGCAAAGGTTCAGGACGAAGAGAAACTGGCCGTCACGACCGGTTACTGGAACCTGTTCCGCTTCAACCCTGCCGGCGGCGCCAAGAAGTTCTTCCTGGACAGCAAGCCCGCAACCACTCCTTACATGGACTTCCTGGGCGGCGAAGTTCGTTACACTTCCCTGAAGAGTGCGAACCCTGCAAAGGCAGAGGCTATGTACGCGGAGAACGAGGCCAACGCAAAGGCTCATTACGAGTACCTGAGCAAGCTCGGCGCTCTGTACAACGAAGAGTAATTGTCCTTAATCCAAAACGTCATATTTTAACTAAAGTGCTTGACTGCCATCATAAAATAGAATAAGATATGATTGTTTGAGCCACAGTTGCGGCAGCACATGCCGCACCTGTGGCTTGCATTAAGATTAGGGCATTTAGTTTATGCTAACCAATTGAAAGGAGATACTATCATGGCACGTGTTATTAACGATACCTGCATCAGCTGCGGTTCCTGCGCTTCCGGATGTCCCGTGGACGCTATTTCCCAGGGCGATTCCCAGTACGTAATTGATGCTGACGCTTGCATCGACTGCGGTGTTTGCGAAGGTCAGTGTCCTGTTGGCGCGATCGTTGAGGGCTAATTCCCGATAGATCATTTGCGCGCAAGCAGACAGTCTTAAGACAATAAAGAAGCGGTCCGATCGGACCGCTCTTTTTGTTTCTTTCCATATTCTGCCGGTTTGTCTTATTTGAAGAGTCCCTCCAGTTCGTCCTGGCAGATCGGCGTCACGCCGTTGTCGCGGAGGACTTTTCCGGCTGCTTCATTGTCAGCGACGCGAAGGATCATGAATGCACTCTTCGCTTTCCTGACCAGGAACGCATAGGAGTACTCCAGGTTCACGCCGTTGTCTCCGAGCGCGGTGAGCAGCTTTACGAGGGCGCCGGGCTTATCTTCTATTTCCACAGCCAGGACCGGCGTCACGGAGCAGACATATCCCTCGTCCTTGAGGATCTGGATGGTACTGTATGGATCGTCCACGATCACTCGTACAATGCCGAAGTCTTCGTGCTCTGCCAGGGAAAGTGCTCTGAGATCGATCTCGCTCTTCTGCAGGATCTTTGTAAATTCAGCCAGCGCTCCGGGTTTATTCTCCAGAAATACAGATATCTGTTTGACTGTCATAATACCTTCTCCTTTCCTGAAACTGTGTACTGCTGCGTCTGCCTTTTACTGCTTGTAAAGATTTCTCTGATCAATGACGCGCTTGGCTTTTCCCTCGCTCCGGGCAATGGTCCTGGGCGCGACGAGACGTACGTCGCAGTATATGCCCAGCATGGACTTAAGCGCGGACACCAGTTCCTTTTCCCTGCCTGCCACTTCGCTGAGGGAGTCGGAGAACATTTCCGGCGTCATCTCCACCTGTACTTCTATCTTATCACTGTTTTTGTGTCTTGTGACAATAATCTGATAGTTGGCGGGATATCCGCAGTTCATCAGCACCGTCTCGATCTGGGACGGGAACACGTTGACGCCCTTGACGATCAGCATGTCGTCGCTTCTGCCAAGCGGCTTGGTCATCCGGATGTGCGTGCGGCCGCAGGAGCACTTTTCGGGGTTCAGGATACAGATATCCTTGGTCCTGTACCGGATGAGCGGAAAAGCTTCCTTCGTGATGCTGGTGAAGACCAGTTCCCCCTTCTCTCCGTAGGGGACCGGCTCCCCGGTCGCAGGATCGATGAGCTCGGCGATAAAATGGTCCTCGTTGATATGCATCCCGTTCTGGGCGGCGCACTCAAAGGCGACGCCGGGACCGGATATCTCCGTCAGGCCGTATATGTCATAAGCCTTGATCCCCAGCGAATCCTCGATCTCACGGCGCATCTCCTCCGTCCATGCTTCCGCGCCAAAAATCCCGGCCTTCAGCTTTATTTTGCCGCGCAGGCCGCGCTCCGTGATGGTCTCCGCCAGATAGGCCGCATAGGAAGGCGTACAGCACAGGATCGTCGCGCCCAGGTCCATCATGAACTGGAGCTGGCGATCCGTGTTGCCCGAGGACATGGGGAGCGTCAGGCAGCCCACTTTGTGGGAGCCGCCGTGAAAACCGGCGCCGCCCGTAAACAGTCCGTAGCCGTAGCACACCTGCACCACATCGTCCTTTGTGCCGCCTGCCGCCACGATGGCGCGGGCGCAGCACTCCTCCCACAGATCGACGTCATGCTGCGTATAGAAGGCCACCACGCGCCTTCCTGTCGTTCCGCTGGTGGAGTGAATGCGCACACACTCCGAGAGCGGCACGGCCATGAGCCCGTAGGGATACTGATCCCGAAGATCGTCCTTGGTCAATGTCGGCAGAAGACGCAGATCCTGTATGCCGTGAATGTGGTCGGGGCGCACCCCCAGCTCCTCCATCTTTTTTCTGTAGTAAGGAACCGTGTTGTAGACGCGCTCTACCGTCTTTACAAGGCGCTCGCTCTGCCATGCGGTGATCTGCTCCCGCGAGGCGGTCTCCACCTCGGGATTAAAGTATTTTTCCATCGTGCCTTCCTCCATGGGCTTATTCGAGATTTTGGAACTTGGTCAGATTTGCCTGCCAGAGAAGCTTGATCTTTCCGATCGGGCCGTTTCTCTGCTTGGCGATATTGATCTCCGCGATCCCCTTTTCGTCCGTGTCAGGATTGTAATAGTCGTCCCGGTAGATAAACATGACGACGTCCGCGTCCTGCTCGATTGCGCCCGACTCTCTGAGGTCGGAGAGCATGGGCCTGTGGTCGGACCGCGATTCCACTGCACGGGACAGCTGGGACAGCGCCACCACCGGTACGCGCAGTTCCCTGGCCAGCGCTTTCAGGGAGCGGGAGATCTCGGAGATCTCCTGCTGTCTGGAGTCATTTCCTCTGGATGAGCCGGACATCAGCTGCAGATAGTCGATGATGACGATATCCAGCCCGTAGTCCATCTTATATTTGCGGCATTTGGAGCGCATGACGGGCACGGAGATGGCTGGCGTGTCGTCGATGATCAGGCGGCTCTCGCCGATATTTCCGGCGCTCTCCGTCAAATCCGCCCACTCCTGCTCCGTCATGTCGCCCGTGCGGATCTTCTGCGAATCCACGTGCGACTGCATCGCAAAAAGGCGGTTCACCAGCTGCTCCTTGGACATTTCCAGCGAGAAGATCGCAACGCACCGGTTGTCCCGCATGGCCATGTGCTCCGCCATATTGAGGACGAGCGCCGTCTTTCCCATGGAAGGCCTCGCCGCGATCAGGATCAGATCGGAGGGCTGCAGTCCCGCAGTCTGGTTGTCCAGATCCGTAAAGCCGGTCGCCAGGCCGGTGATGTTCCCCTTTATGTGGGACGCGGCCTCGATCTTTTCGATGGCGTTGAGCACGATCTGCCTGATCGGGACAAAGTCATTGACGCTCCGCTTTTGTGAGAGCGCAAAAATCCTGCTCTCCGCGTCGTTCATGATCTGCTCCAGATCCTCCGTCTCCGCGTAGCAGCTGTTTGCGATCTCCTCATTGGCGCGGATCATCTTGCGCAGGAGCGATTTGTCCGCGACGATTCCTGCGTAGGAGCGTATATTGGCGGAGGTAGGCACTGCCGCGATCAGATTCATGATCGCTTCCGATCCATAGACTTCCGGGGGCAGATTCATCTCCCGCAGGCGCGTCTGCAGCGTCACCGGGTCCACCGCAATGTTCTTGCGGTGCATATCCAGCATGGCCTGGAACAGCGCGCCGTATTGACGGGAATAGAAATCTCCCTCCTCCAGAAGCTCCGCCGCCACTTCTATGGCTTCGGGATCCATCAGCATGGCACCTACCACCGACTGTTCCGCCTCCAGAGAATGGGGCATCACTCTTTTGATCGCTTCTTCCTGTGCCATATCCGTTTCCTGCTTATAACTGCCGGTTTACTGTTCCTGTACCAGGACGTAGAGCCGTCCCGTCACCTGCGTGTGCAGCTTGATCGGCACCTCTACCATGCCGAAGGATTTGATGGGCTCTGCCAGCTGGATCTTCTTTTTGTCGAGATCCAGGCCGTGCTGCTCCTTTGCGGCAGCCGCGATCTCCTTTGCCCCGATGGAGCCGAAGACACGGCCGTTTTCGCCGGCTCGCATTGTGACGGTGATCTTGATCTTCTCCAGGTCCGCCGCCAGCTGCTGCGCCTGCGCCAGTTTCTGCGCGGCCACCTTATCCTCGTGCGCCTTCTGGAGCTTCAGCTCGTTCTTGTTCTTTTCATTTGCCTCGACGCCGAGCTTTTTGGGCAGTACATAGTTGCGCGCGTATCCGTCGCTCACCTTCACGATATCGCCCTTTTTCCCCAGTGACTTTACATCCTGCAATAAAATGACCTGCATTACAGTTCTCCTTCCTTCTTCATAGTATCAATGGTGCTGCGCAGGAGTGCCTCCGCCTCGTCCAGCGTCTTGTTCTCCATCTGGCAGCCGGCAACGGTCTGATGGCCGCCGCCTCCCATTTTTTCCATTATCCTCTGCACGTTGACTTCATCCATGGAACGCGCGCTGATGAATATCTTTCCCTGATAGGGCGTCAGCACAAAGCTGGCCTTCACGCCCCTGATATCGAGCAGATCATTGGCCGCCTGCGCGCCCACGACCGTGGGGCTGCGCAGCTTCTCCGCTATGCAGCGGGAGATGGCGAAGTTGTCGCGGTAGATCTGCGCATGGGAGACCGCGTCCGCCTTGGTCCTGTACTCCTCGACGTTATCGCGGAAGAGCTTTCTGACCCTTGTGATGTCCGCGCCGTTCCTGCGCAGGAAGGCAGCCGCCTCAAAGGTCCTGACGCCCGTCCTGTTGGTGAAATTGGAAGTGTCCACCACGATACCGCCGTAGATGGCGTCCGCTTCCTCCGGCCGGATCTTGATGTGATCCCCTGTGTACTGCAGAATTTCCGATACCATCTCACACGCCGAGGAAGCATAGGGCTCTATGTAGGACAGCGTTGTATTCTGGATGATATCCTTGCCCTGCCTGTGGTGGTCCAGCACCACGATGGATTTGCAGCGCAGCAGCATCTCGGGGCACTCCGTCAGTCCGGGGATATTGGTATCCACCACCACCAGCGCCGCATTGTCCTGTACCAGGCTCAGGGCCTCCGCGCTGTTGATGATCAGATCCTCTTCGTATTCCGGGTTCTCCTCGAATCTCCGCAGTATGTAGCGAAGGGAGATCGTCCTCTCGTTGATGATGATATAGGCTCTCCGCCCGAGCGTCCTGGCCACTCTGTAAATCCCTACGGCAGCGCCAAAACTGTCCGGATCCCCGAGCCGGTGTCCCATGATGAAGACCTGCTCCCTGGATTCTATGATCTCGCGCAGGGCCTGCGCCTTGACGCGTGCCTTGACCCTTGTGCTCTTCTCCACTTCACGGCTCTTGCCGCCGTAGTAGGTGACGTTCTCCGGCTGCTTGACGACCGCCTGGTCGCCGCCCCTGCCCAGCGCCACGTTGATGGCGTTTCTCGCAAATTCATAGGTCTGGGCGTAGGTGAGTCCCTCCAGTCCCACGCCGATACTGAGTGTGATGGCCATTTCATTGCCCACGTGGACCGTTTTGGCGTCCTCGAGCAGCTCGAAATGCGCCTCCATCATCTGCCTGAGGGCGCGCTTGCGGACGATAAAGAGATATTTGTCCTTTTCGATTTTGCCGATGATACCGTCGTTGGCGGCGATATAGCGGTTTACCTTTCTGTCGATCAGCGCCACCAGGAGGGACCTTCTGACGTCCTCCAGGGCTTCCAGCGCCTCCTCGTAGTTGTCGATATAGATAAAGCCCGCCGCGATGCTCTGGTCATCCACTTCCCGCAGCGCCAGATGGCTGGCCGTCTCATCCGTGAGGAACATGGAGTACAGGAGCCTGTGCGGTCCTATGGAGCTGATGAGCTTGCTGTCCGAAAAGAGCTTCTCCGCCTCCATCCGGCCGATGATGGCGGTATAATATTTGCCCTCGGAATGGATGGGTATGCGCACCTCCCTCGTGCCCACGGGGAGCAGTTCCCTGCGGATCTCCGGATAGATCCCGCTCACCGAGCGGCCCTTTGCGCCGTCTGTCGGGATCTCCTTTTCAAAGGCCTTGTTGCACCATATGATCCTGCCGTTTTCGTCCAGCAGCGCATAAGGCAGGCCGAATTCCTTCAGGCACTGATTCTGAATGGATTCATACTCCGTCGCAAACGCGAACATCTCCTTCTCGAGAAGTCTGTCATTATTGTAATACAGATAAAAGATAAAAGGAAAATAAACCCCCAGAAAGAGAGTGAGAACGACCCCTACAGGCCAGTAGATGAAGTATATGAGCAGCGTGATCACTGCCAGAAGGATGCCGAGCATGATCGGAATCTTGAAGAAAATGCTCAGACTCCTTTTTCTTTTCTCCTGTTGACTCATAGAGATTCCTCATACGAAAATAGACAAAAGCCCCCCGAAGCCGCAATGCAAAGGCTCCGGGGGTCGCTGTTTATAATTCCGTCTGTGACGCAGTAGCGACGCCCGGGTGAAATCCCGGAAACTGTCGTTTACGCAGTCGTCAGCGCTCGGTGTAAGGCATCAGAGCAAGGTGACGTGCTCTCTTGATAGCGATCGTCACTGCACGCTGATGAGTGGAGCAGGTTCCCGTGATCCTTCTGGGAAGGATCTTGCCGCTCTCCGATACATATTTGCGCAGCTTGGCTGTATCCTTGTAATCAATGACATTGTCCTTGCCGCAAAAAACACAGACCTTTTTCTTTCTGTGGAAACCGCCTCTCTTGCGGAAAGGCGCATCAGACCTTCTTTCTCCAAAAGCCATTGTATCTATCCTCCTGTATGAATAGTCCGGGCAGATCTTTTGTATGCCCTGTTTCAGGAATTATGCGAAAGGAAGTTCCTCATCAATTCCGTCGGGGATATTCATGAAGCCGTCGATCGCGGCTTCGTCAGCTCCCTGCTGGGGTGCCTGACCGGCATTGCCGCCGTAGTTCCCGGAATTGCCGGCGCTGCCGCCGTTATAATTTCCGGCGCTGTTCCCGCTGTTGTAGTTTCCGGAATTGCCGCCGTTATTATAGTTCCCGCTGCCGCCATTGTTATAGCCGCCGCGGCGCTGGTCGCTGTATCCGCCGCCGTTCTGGGCCGCGGCGTTCCTGCTCTCCGCAAACTCCTGGTCCTCGGCCACCACTTCCGTGGTATAGACCTTGACGCCGTCCCTGTTCGTATAACTGCCTGTCTGAATTCTGCCGGAAAGGCAGATCTTCGTTCCCTTACGCAGATACTTCTCCGCGAACTCGCCGCTTCTGCCGAAGGCGACGCAGGAAATGAAATCCGCATTGTTTCCGTCATTATTATTGCCGGCACTTCTGGAAAATCTTCTGTCCACCGCCAGCGTATAGCGGGCGATGCACATGGGATTCTCACCCTGGGAGTACCGGATGTCGGGGTCTCTCGTGAGACGCCCCATCAGCACTACTCTGTTCATTAAGACCTCTGCTTTCTGTTAAGCCTCGTCCTTTTTCACACACAGATATCTGATGACATTGTCCATAATGCGCATGCGGTCTTCGATCTCGGCGATCGCAGTGCCTTCTGCCTCAAACGGAATGAAGAAGTAGAACGCTTCGTTCATCTTCTGGATCTCGTAGGCGAGCTTTTTCTTGCCCCAATCTTCGACTTCACCGACAGTCCCGCCGAATCTGGTGATCAGCTCTTTGCATCTCTCCACGGTGGCTGTTCTTGCTTCATCGTCAATCTGCGCATTCACAACAACGGCTAACTCGTACTTACTCATGTGTCTTTACCTCCTTCTGGTCTCTGGCCCTTGCACTTCGGCAAGAGCAAGGAAAAATATTGGGAATAATCCCACGGAAAGCTATTTTAACATGTCCGTGGGATTATTGCAAGCACTTAATCGTGCTGTCAGTGTTCATATCCTGCCATGAAGGCTTTGGTGTTGATCTCCACCGTCTTTGCGGGGACGGTCTTCTCAATGACGTCCAGCCACTCCTGCAGGCTGAAGTCCATGTGTCTGGCGGCCATGCCCAGCACCACGTTGTTGAAGACGCGGGAATTGCCCAGGCGAAGCGCCTCTTCCATGCCGTTGATCTTGTAGACCGTATGCTTCCTCTCCAGCTTCTCGATGATCTTCTCGGGATACTTCTGCGCTCCCATGACCACGCTGATGGGATCGATGCGCCAGTCGTTTACGATCAGCACGCCGTCCTTTTTGAGGAAGTGTGCATAGCGCAGCGCCTCCAGACGCTCGAAGGCGATCAGGACGTCTGCCTGGCCCTCTTCCACGATGGGCTCCGCCACGCTGTCGCCGTAGCGGACGAAGGTCACAACGCTGCCGCCTCTCTGAGCCATGCCGTGCACTTCGGAAACCTTTACTTTATAGCCGGCGTTTTCCATGACGCCGCCCAGAATGCGGCTCGTCAGGAGCGTTCCCTGTCCGCCGACGCCTACGATCATAATATTCTTAGTCATGTCTGCACCTCCCTCAGCGCTTTACTTTCTGCAGTGCGCCGACCTTGCACATGCTCATGCACAGGCCGCAGCCGTTGCACATGGTAGCATCGATCGCGATGGAGCCGTCCTCTTTCTTTGTCAGAGCGGGGCAGCCGGGCTGCAGGCAGGCGCCGCAGTGCACGCACTTGTCAGCCAGCGGTTCCACCACATAGGGGTGCTGCTGACCCTTGAGCAGGGCGCAGGGCGCTTTCACGATGATCACGGACAGCGCTTCTCTGTTCACCTCTTCCTTGACTGCTTTCGTGAGCGCGTCCACGTCAAAAGGATCCTCCTCGCGGACATGCTCTATGCCGATGCCCTCGCACAGCTTCTTGAAGTCCACCGCGGGAACGATCTCACCGGAGAGCGTCTTGCCGGTGGCGGGGTGATCCTGATGCCCCGTCATGCCGGTGGTGCGGTTGTCCAGAATGAGGACTGTACCGTGCGACTGGTTATAGAAGAGGTTGATCAGGGAATTTACGCCTGTGTGAAGGAAGGTGGAGTCACCGATCACGGCCACCCAGTTTTTGATATAGTCGAAGCCTTTCGCCTTCTCCATTCCGTGCAGGGAGGAGATGCTCGATCCCATGCAGATGGTCGTATCCACCGCGGAGAGGGGCGCCAGGGCGCCGAGCGTGTAGCATCCGATATCGCCGGCCGCGTGAATGCGGAGCTTCTTCAGCACGGAGAAGGTAGCCCTGTGAGGGCATCCGGGACAGAGGATGGGCGGTCTGGGCGGGATCTGGGGTGCCTCGTCCAGATCCAGGTCCATCTTGAGCACGCGCTCGCGGATCATGTTGGCGCTGTACTCGCCCTGGATCGTGAAAATCTCCTTGCCGATGCAGGAGATGCCCCAGGATCTGACCTGCTCCTCGATCACGGGCTCCAGCTCTTCAAAGATATAGAGCACGTCGACGGAGGCCGCAAAGTCTTCGATCATCTTTCTGGGCAGCGGATTGCACATACCCAGCTTCAGGATGGAGGCGTTCGGGCAGACTTCCTTTACGTACTGGTAAGGGATCCCGTCCGTGATAAAGCCGATGCGCTTGCCGTCAATGGTCATATCGCCCTTCTCGATCGTGTTGAAAGGCGCGGTATTGGCGTACTCCGCCAGATCCTTCATGCGCTTCTCCACGATCAGGTGCCTGCCCTTGGCCATGGCGGGCATCATGACGTTCTTGGCGATGTTGCGCTCGTAGACCTTGTCATCGGGCACGACACGGTCCTCCAGCGTCACTTCGCACTGGGAGTGGGCCAGTCTCGTGGTGGTGCGCACGATCACGGGCGTGTCAAACTTCTCGCTGATCTCATAGGCGTACTTGATATAATCCTTGGCCTCCTGGGAGTCCGAGGGCTCCAGGCAGGGGACCATAGCTGCGCGGCACACCATCCTGGTGTCCTGCTCGTTCTGGGAACTGTACAGGCCGGGATCGTCCGCCACGACCATTACCATGCCGCCCGTGACGCCGGCGTAGGAGAAGGAGTAAAGCGGATCCGCGGCCACGTTGAGGCCGACCATCTTCATGGTGGCAAAAGAGCGCACGCCGCTGATCGAAGCGCCGATGGCGACCTCGGTGGCGACCTTCTCGTTGGGCGCCCACTCCGCGTATACATCCGGATATTTGACAAGTTCCTCACTGATTTCCGTACTGGGGGTTCCGGGATAAGCGGAAGAAACCTTCACGCCAGCCTCCCACACACCGCGGGCGATCGCCGCGTTGCCCAGCATCATTTTCTTTTCTTTCATATTAACCCCTTTGGTGTATATTGTTACGCACCGAAATGTGCTCTCGCCCTTGCGAGATCCTCAGCATCGTCCACTTCGCGCCACATGTCCTCCGGCACTTCCACGACGCGCACATCCAGCTCCCGATAGTACAGAAGGCTTCCCAGCACCTTTTCGTAGTAGCTGTTCTCGCCCATATTCCGCACATACCAGCGGATCAGCGGCATGTACTTGTTTTTGACGAAATCGGCGCTGAACCGGTACATGTTGACCGTCTTGCGGGTGCAGGAGTAGTCGAAGTCCTCCCCCTGCCACTTGCCCAGGATCAGTTCCACTGCGCGGTCTCCCTCCACGCGGATCACGGATCCGTCCATGGTCTTCGGATTGAAGGGACTGACCAGTATGGAGCACTCGCCCTCTCCCGCCATGAGACGCTCCAGCATCTCCTTGTGGTAATAGATATCGCACTCCAGCATGAGCATGTCATCGTCACAGAAGTCCGCCGCGCAGCACAGGGAGACGACGTTGTTGGTCTCCAGATAGCGCGGATTCTCGAAGTAAGTGATCGGAACGCCTTTCCACTCGTTTCCGATCTGCGAGCGGATGTAGTCCGCCATGTGTCCCACTACGATCCCGATCTCGCTGATCCCGCAAGCCGTCACATTGTTGAGGGCGTTGCAAAGGAGAGGCGTCCCGTTGACGCTGACCATGGATTTGGGGATTTCATTTGTTATAGGCTGCAGACGTTTGCCGAAACCTGCCGCGAGTATCAATGCTTTCATATAATATAGAACCCTTATAGAAAAACAATCAGCAGATCTTCACGATCCATCCTTCAGGCGCTTCGATCCTGCCCATCTGGATACCGGTAAGCGTATCATAGAGCTTCTGCGTGACCGGCCCCATCTTCTCGGTGCCGCTGGCAAAACGGATCTCCTCGCCGTGGTCGTTGATGATGCCGACGGGGGAAACCACCGCCGCTGTGCCGCACAGGCCGCACTCGACGAACTTGCCCTCTTTGACCTCGGACAGATAGACTTCTCTCTCCGTCACCTTCAGGCCCAGGTAATGCTCCGCTACGTAATGGATGGAGCGGCGGGTGATGGAAGGCAGGATGCTGTCAGATGCAGGAATGACCAGATTTCCGTCGTGGTCGACAAAAATGATGTTGGCGCCGCCGGTCTCCTCGATCTTGGTCCTGGTGGCAGGATCCAGATAGATATTCTCGGCAAAACCCTTTTTGTGTGCGTCCACGATCGCGTGCAGGCTCATCGCGTAGTTCAGTCCGGCCTTGATGTGGCCCGTTCCGCGCGGTGCCGCACGGTCAAAGTCGCTGATGCGTACGACGATCGGCTTTGCGCCGCCCTTGAAATAGGGGCCCACGGGCGTCACGAAGATGCGGAACATGTACTCCTCCGCGGGATTGACGCCGATCACGGGGCTGATGCCGAACATGTAGGGACGGATATAGAGCGTCGCGCCGGTTCCGTAAGGAGGAACCCAGTCCTGGTTTGCCTTTACCGTCTGCTTGACCGCGTCGATGAAACGATCCTCGGGAAACACCGGCATCTCCAGGCGTCTGGCCGATTCGGCCATTCTCGACGCGTTGAGATCGGGACGGAAGCAGACGATATGCCCGTCTTCCGTAGTGTAGGCCTTAAGTCCCTCGAAGACAGACTGCGAATACTGCAGAACGCCTGCGTCCTCGCTCATGACGATCTTGTCATCCTCGATGAGCGCGCCGTCGTCCCAGGTGCCGCCCTTATAATAGGATACGTACCGCTTGTCCGTCACGACATAACCAAAGCCGATGTTGCCCCAGTCGATATTCTTTTTAGCCACTGCTGTTCCCTCCGCTTCTCACGATTTATATATTCTCCATAATAGTACCAACTGCCCCGTATTTCCAGTGTCCGAGCCAAAATATTCCTGCTTTCGGGCATAGCCCGGGCTGTCAGACCATATACGCTCTCTATTTTCGCATTCATGTATACAATATGTCAAGTCAGTAGTGAATATTTATTCACGAGATACCGCAAAAAAACACCGCCGCGGAAGCACTCTTCTCCCGCGGCGGCAGATCCCGCAATCATCTGTAATATTCTTCTGCGTCCCCGCATTTACGGATCCCGCAGCGCAGCGATCCCCACAAGGCCGGGACCGGTATTAATGGCCAGCGTGGCCGTGATCTGTTTTACGAAAAGGATCTCCTTGCTCCTGACCTTCTGGTCCACCAGCTCCAGCATCTGTCCCGCTTCATCGCTGGCGTTGCCGTGTCCGATGATGATCCAGACGTGATGCCCTTCGCAGAACTTGAGCATCTCGTTCAGAAGCTTTTTCTTGCCCTGCTTGGCGCCGCGGATCAGGGAGACCGTGTAGTAAATGCCGTCCTCGTTGCAGGAGATGATGGGCTTGAGATGCAGGGCCTCGCCGACGATGGACGTGACCTTGCCGACTCTCCCGCCGCGCTTTAAGTACTGCAGCGTATCCATATAGAACATGACCTTGGAGTCATAGATCTTGTTCTGCAGCCCCTGCTTCACCTCTTCGAAGGACCAGCCGTTCTCCAGCTTGACAGCCGCCCAGATGGCCCAGATCCCGGAGGCGACGGAGATGTTCTTCGTGTCGAACACAAAGATCTCCAAGGCGTCCTGCTGGGACGCGGCAAGCCGGATGGTATTGAAGGTGCCGCTCAGTCCGGACGAAATGCATACGGCGATCACCTTCTCATAGCCGTCCCTGTGGATCTGGTCCAGCATGTCCTGGACCTCTGCGAGGGAGGGTGTGGATGTGGAAGGATATTCATCCGGGAAACGGCGGTAAACCATCAGGGGATCGATATCCACGCCGTCTGCGTAATCCTTCTCGGGATACATGACGCGAAGAGGGAGGACCCGGATATCGTGCCGTGCCGCTGCGTCGCTTGGCAGATCGCAGCCTGAGTCTGTCATTACCGCTACTTTGTCCTTGTTCATGCTGCCCCCGTTCCTGAAAAATGCTTGCAAATCCTGTAAATACAGCATATCTTTTTTTTCATGGAGCGTCAAGGAAATGCGGGGATCTCCCGGCAGGATCTGCCTTCTGCTTCTTGCTTCCCCGCCCGAATAGCGCTACTATCAAAAAAAGAAACCATACGATACACGGAGTGAGACAGATGAGTATTTTTGAAAGCACGGGAACCGTCAGGATCAAAAAGCGCGAGGGACGCACGATCAAAGCCGGGGGCTTCTGGATCTTCGACAATGAGATCGACGCCGTCACCGGGACGCCTGAGGACGGCGGCATCGTGGATGTGACGGACTGGGACGGGTATTTTCTCGGATACGGCTACTATAATTCCAAATCCAGAATCCGGGTGCGCCTGCTCTCCCGTCACAGGGAGCGGCCGGTGAGCGAAGCCCTTTTGCGGGAGCGGGTGCGGGATGCGTGGGAATACAGGAAAAAGGTGATCGACACCTCCAGCTGCCGTCTTCTTTTTGGCGAGGCGGACTTTCTGCCGGGCATCACGGTGGACAAGTACGAGAACGTTCTGGTCGTGGAATCCCTGACGCTGGGCATCGACCGCCTCAAGGACATTATCCTGAAGGCCCTTGTGGATGTGCTGAAGGAAGACGGGATCGCCATCACGGGGATCTATGAGCGGAGCGACGCCAAGGTCCGGGAGAAAGAGGGAATGCAGCGGGTCAAAGGCTTTTTGTCCGCTCCCTTTGAGACGCGCGTACCCATCGTCGAAAACGGGGTGCGCTATATCGTAGACGTCGAGAACGGCCAGAAGACGGGCTTTTTCCTGGACCAGAAGGAAAACCGCAAAGCACTGCAGAGGCTGTGCCGCGGCGCGCAGGTCCTGGACTGCTTCACGCACACCGGCTCCTTCGCCCTCAACGCCGCCTACGCCGGCGCCGCGCACGTGACAGCGGTCGACGCCTCCGACCTCGCCATTGAGCAGGCCAGGGAAAACGCCGCCCTGAACGGCTTTACGGACCGCATGGACTTTGTCTGTGCGGATGTGTTCGACCTGCTCCCTTCCCTGATCGAGCAGGGAAAGCAGTACGACATCGTGGTCCTGGACCCGCCCGCCTTCACCAAATCGCGCAGTTCGATCAAGGCGGCTGCCAGGGGGTACCGCGAGATCAATCTGCGCGGCATGAAGCTGGTCCGGAACGGCGGTTTTCTGGCCACCTGCTCCTGCTCCCATTTCATGGACGCGGATCTCTTCCGCAAGACCATCGCGGAGGCAGCCAGGGACGCCCACAAGCGGCTGCGGCAGATCGAATTCAGGACCCAGGCGCCCGACCACCCCATCCTGTGGAGCGCCGCGGAATCCTACTATTTAAAGTTTATCATCTTCCAGGTCGTGGAGGAGTGAGCTCACAGGATGCCCTTTGCCTCCCAGTAGATCTTCTGGAGGGCGCAAAGGAGCACGTCCTTTTCGTACTCCCCGCACATATCGTCGTACATGAGGTCGGTAAAATCCTCAATAAGCCCCTGTGCTCTCTTCGCACAGGGGCTGTCCTTTGACCATTTTAAAGCTGATATATCCTCTCCCGCCCGCAGGTACGACTCCTCGATGCCGAGCGCCTGTGCCAGCCGCCGCAGCTGTTCTTCGCTGCGCGGAAAGCTCCTGCCCGTCTCGTAGTTGGTCAGCGTGCGAAGGGAGATCCCGCAGGCCTCTGCCAGCTGTCTCTGCGTCATGCCGGCCTGTCTGCGCGCCTCCCGGACCTTCTGCGAAAAGCGCATGTTCTCAACCCTCGTTCAGATATCGGCAGGCAGCCAGTGCCGCCGACGCGCCGTCTGCCACGGCCGTCGTCAGCTGCCTCACGTTCTTGCGCCGGCAGTCTCCCGCCACGTAGACGCCGGGCGTCTTTGTCAGGCACTGCTCGTCCGCGTCAAAATATCCCGCCTCGTCCAGCGCGGCGAGTCCCTCGAACTGTCCGTTCTCGGGGATGAGCCCCACTGCCACGAAGAGTCCGTCACAGGCGGTCTCCTCTTCGAGGCCGGTCTCCTTGTCCTGCGTCCTAACACCGCAGAAAACGCCGTCGTTCTGAATAAGCCCCGTGATCCCCACGCCGGTGCGGATCGTCACGTTGGGGAGCGATGCCAGGGCGTCCTGGAGCTTCTGCTCTCCCGTGCAGAAAGGCAGGTCCTGGAGAATGACCACTTCCGAGCACTTCTGGGCCAGAAGCAGGGCTTCCTGCAGCGCGGAATTGCCGCCTCCCGCCACGCAGACCTTCTGCCCGCTGTAGAAATCGCCGTCGCAGACCGCGCAGAAGGAGATCCCGTCGCCGACCATCTCCTCTTCGCCGGGCAGGCCCAGCATACGGTGCTTTACGCCGGTCGCAAGGACCACCGTCCGCCCCTCGTAGCGGCCGCCTTCCTCCGTCTCAACAACCTTTACGGCGCCCTGATCACTGACGGATACCACTTTCTCCAGTTCGATCTCGGCGCCCTGCTTCAGGATCTGGTCCAGCATCCTGTCCGCGAATTCATTGCCGCTCATCTGCAGCGTCCCCGGGTAGTTCTCCACCTTGGGGGAGTGGGTGATCTGCCCGCCAAAACCCTGCTTTTCTATGACAAGCACTTTTTTGCCGTTTCTGAGGGCATAGAGCGCCGCCGTCATCCCGGCGGGCCCGCCGCCCGCCACGATCATATCATACATACCTGTCATCCTCTCAGCTCAGGTGCATCAGCCATCCCTTGATATCGGAAACGCCGCGGTACTTCTCGAAGGATTCACCGCTGGCCAGGACCAGCGTAGGCGCCTGGCGGACGCCGTACTTTTTCGCCATGTCCTTCTCGTCATTGGCGTTGACTGCCGCGTAGTGCACGCCGGCGCGGTCCAAAAGCGCCATCGCCGCCTTGCAGTTGGGGCAGGTGGGCGTCTTGAAAAGGATGATCTTCGCGCCCTCTTCCGCCTTCTCCTCTCTCTGCTCCGGAAGCTCGTCCATGATGTCTACGGGGACGAAAGCGGCGTCCGGTCTCGCGGAAGTCTTCTCCGGCATGACATACACTTCCGAAGGCGCGCAGCAGGACCTCTCGGTGGCCGCCTCGAGCGCCGCGTCCGCGATGGTGTACTCCCGCTTCACCGGCACCTCCGTGCGCACGCCGTCCGCGTTCAGAGGACCCGTGTGGGTGAGATGAGAGTGTCCGATATTGTAGACCTTGCGGTCCTTGTACTCCTGCACTTTGCCGTCGTTCCAGTTCTGCACGGGGCGATAGTAGCCGGTGATGCGGCTGTAGACCTCGGTCTTCTTGCCGCAGATCGGACATGTGAACTGCTCGCCGGTCAGATAGCCGTGGTCGCGGCAGACGGAATACGTGGGCGACATCGTGTAGTAAGGAAGCTTATAGTTCTCCGCGATCTTGCGGACCAGGTTGGCCGCCGCTTTCCAGTCAGGCAGCTTCTCGCCGAGGAAGGCGTGGAATACCGTTCCGGACGTATACAGCGTCTGCAGCTCGTCCTGGATGTCCAGTGCGGAGAACACGTCCTCCGTAAAGCCCACGGGCAGGTGGGAGGAATTGGTGTAATAGGGCGTGCCGTTCATGTTGGCCGTAATGATGTCCGGGTACAGCTCCTTGTCGTGCTTTGCGAAGCGGTAGGTAGTGGACTCCGCCGGTGTCGCCTCGAGGTTGTACAGATCGCCGTACTTCTCCTGGTAGTCGGAGAGGCGCTCCCTCATGTGGTTCAGCACTTCCTGCGTGAAGGCCTGTGTCTCGGGATGGGTCAGATCGGCCCTGAGCCACTTCGCGTTCAGGCCCACTTCGTTCATGCCGATCAGGCCGATGGTGGAAAAGTGGTTGCTGAAGCCGCCCAGATATCTCTTGGTATAAGGGTACAGGCCCATGTCCAGAAGCTTCGTGATGACCTTGCGCTTGGTGTCCAGAGAACGCGCGGCGATGTCCATCAGCTTGTCCAGACGCTTGTAGAAATCCTCTTTGTCCTTTGCGAGGTAAGCGATCCTGGGCATATTGATGGTCACGACGCCGATGGATCCCGTGGACTCGCCGGATCCGAAGAAGCCGCCGGACTTCTTGCGCAGCTCTCTCAGGTCGAGGCGCAGTCTGCAGCACATGGAGCGCACGTCGTTGGGCTCCATGTCCGAGTTGATGTAGTTGGAGAAATACGGTGTGCCGTACTTGGCGGTCATCTCGAACAGAAGCTTATTGTTTTCCGTCTCCGACCAGTCGAAATCCTTTGTGATGGAATAGGTCGGGATGGGATACTGGAATCCGCGGCCGTTGGCGTCGCCTTCGATCATGATCTCGATGAAGGCCTTGTTCACCATGTCCATTTCCTTCTGGCACTCGCCGTAGGTGAAATCCATCTCTTTTCCGCCGATGATGGCAGGAAGGTTCTTCAGGTCGTTCGGCACGACCCAGTCCAGCGTGATGTTGGAGAAGGGTGCCTGCGTGCCCCAGCGGCTGGGCGTGTTGACGCCGTACACAAAGGACTGCACGCACTGTTTGACTTCCTTCTGGCTCAGGTTGTCCACCTTTACGAAGGGAGCCAGGTAGGTGTCGAAGGAAGAGAAGGCCTGGGCGCCCGCCCATTCGTTCTGCATGATGCCGAGGAAGTTGACCATCTGGTTGCAGAGCGTGGACAGATGGTTGGCCGGGGAGGACGTGATCTTTCCGGGCACGCCGCCGAGTCCCTCCTGGATCAGCTGCTTCAGGCTCCAACCCGCGCAGTAGCCGGTCAGCATGGAGAGGTCGTGCAGATGAAGGGCCGCGCTTCTGTGCGCCTCCGCCACTTCGTCGTCATAAACTTCGCTCAGCCAGTAGTTGGCAGTGATCGCGCCGGAGTTGGAGAGGATGAGGCCGCCCACGGAATACGTGACGGTGGAATTTTCCTTCACGCGCCAGTTGTTGACCTGCAGATACCCGTCCACAAGCTCCTTGTAGTTGACCAGCGCGGAATTGATGTTGCGGACCTTCTCCCTCTGTTTGCGGTACAGGATATAGGCCTTTGCCACATCCGCGTATCCCGATTCGGAGAGAACCTTCTCCACGCTGTCCTGGATGGCTTCGACCGTGATCTTTCCGTCCTGGATCTTGCTGTCGTAATCAGACGTCACGTGCAGCGCGATCAGTTCGATCACACTGGGATGATACTGCTTGTCTATTGCCTCAAACGCCTTTGTAATGGCGGCGCTGATCTTGCTGATGGAAAAGTCTACGACGCTCCCGTCGCGCTTGACTACCTGATACATAACATAACCTCTCTCATTCACGGCAGTCCCGGGACGGGCCCTGCCGGCGCACAAATAATACGAACGTAACTACCATACCATGCAGTATACGGCCGTGTCAACATCTTGTGGTCCTTTAAATATTTTCGAACAATTAGCCCCATATCTAGTATTCATAGAGCCCAGGCATCAGTCAACGCCCCGTATATGGGCTGTTTTGACGTATCCGCGCACGATTCCGAGGTATTCCTCCAGTTCGCTTCGATTGGGGGCGTGCAGATTTCCGAAGGGCACCGTGTCGCGGTCCGTAAAGCTCTGCAGGAAGTACTGCTTCGCCCCGCGGATCATCCCGCCGATCGCGTGAAAATCCTCCGCCCGGTGGATCTCCTCCACCACCGTCGTCCTGAATTCATAATCCGGCGCCTTGTCCATGATGAGCCGTACGCTCCTCTGCACAGGCGCCAGGTCCACATAAGAAAGGCCGGCCGCCAGTGCATAGCGGGCCGGACTGCTCTTGATGTCCATGGCGATATAATCCGCGAGACCCTCGCGCAGGATCACTTCCAGCAGATCCGGGTGGGCACCGTTGGTGTCCAGCTTGACCAGAAAGCCCCGCCGGCGGATCTCCCGCAGCAGCACCGGAAGTCCCCGGTGCAGACACGGCTCGCCGCCCGTGACGGCGACCCCGTCCAGGAGCCCTTTTCTCTTGTCCAGAAAGGCAAACAGCTCTTCCTCGTCCATGACGGCCGGCGCGCTGCCGTCCGCCAGTTCGAAATTATGGCAGTAAGGGCAGCGGTAATCGCAGCCGCCCAGAAAGACCGTACAGGCCACATGTCCCGGAAAATCCAGCAGTGTCATTTTCTGCAGTCCGTATATCTTCATTCCCTATGTTCTCCTGTTTCTTTCATCCGATGCCCGCTCTCCAGCTCCTCCTTGACCACGTACATGGGGCGGCCCTTGGTCTCGGTATAGTTTTTGGCCATATACTGTCCGAGGATCCCCACGCTCAGGAGCTGTACGCCCGACAGGAGCAGCAGCAGGGAGCACAGGGTCGGGAAGCCCGCGACGGGATCCCCCCAGATCAGCGTCTTGACCACGACGACCAGCATGAGCAGGATGGAGATCGCAAAAAGAGCGATCCCCGCGATGGAGGATAGGATCAGGGGCTTGTCCGAAAAGGCGATGATCCCGCTGAAAGCGTACTGCATCAGCTTCCAGAAATTCCACTTGGACTCGCCTGCGGCGCGCTTTTCCACCACATAGGGCATGTAGTAGGTCTCAAACCCCACCCAGGCAAAGATTCCCTTGGAGAACCTGCACCGCTCGGGGAGCGAGAGGATTGCGTCCACGACGCACCGGCGCAGCATGCGGAAGTCGCTGGCCGACTGCATGATCTTTATGTCCGTCATGGAGTCGATCACTTTGTAGAAGGCGTCTTTTACCAGTTTCATGACCGCGCCCTCTTTTCTCTCCTGCTGGTAGCAGGCGACGCTGTCGTACTCGGGATGCGCGAGCAGGAAATCCAGCATCTGCACCAGATACTCCGGCCGCTGCTGCAGGTCCGCGTCTATGATCGAGGTGAAGTCTCCCCTGGCGTGGGAGAGCCCCGCCAGAAGCGCGGCCTCCTTGCCGAAATTGCGGGAGAAGCTTATCACTCTTATGCAGTGGACAGACTCTTCGCACAGCTTTTTGAGCTCCCGGAGCGTCCCGTCGCGGCTCCCGTCGTTGATAAAAAGGAGCTCGGTATCCGCCATGCGGTCCCCCAGCGCCCTGACCGTCTCTTCGTAAAACAGCCGCACGCTTCCCTCTTCGTTGTAACAGGGTACGATCACTGATAAAAGCATTGTCCTATTCCTTTCGGCGTCTGACCGCGATTTGATATGCCGCCGCGAGAAGAAGGCCTGCCGCCGTCGCGGCGGCTCCCGCGCGCAGCCAGGGAATGCGGAATTCCATCACGATCTCGTTTTCCCCCTCGACGAGCGGGATGACCGTAAAGCAGTACCCGAATTCCTCCGTGTCAATTTTCTCACCGTTGCGGAAAACCGTCCAGCCCTTTGTGCGGGATATGGTCATAAAGAGCCGTTCCCCCTCCTGCGCCGTCACCCTGCAGCGGATCCTTCCGTTCTCCATGGAGAGGTCCTCCACCTGCTGCGCACCGGCGCCTGTTATATCGGACAGTTCCTGCAGCCGGTCCAGATCCAGCGCGTAGAACTCCTCGTCCAGGAGCTTTACGGGATCTTCATACGTCAGTTTCACCTCCGCAGTGCGGGTCCGTTCATCGAAGGGGATGCCGAAGACCGAGGGCGCGAGCCACTGGGCGTACCCGGTCCGGGTGCCGCCTGTGCGCAGCATGGCGCTGCCCGCCAGTTCTTCGTCCCAGGGCAGATTGCCGTACAGGCATATGTTTCCTTCCGGCGCCTGCATCTTCCAGGTGATGGTATTGCCCTCCTGCGTCCTGACGACGTCAAGCTTCCTGAACAGATCCGCCTTCCCGCCGGAAAGGGCGGTCCACACTTCCTCCAGGTAGAGGAAGGGCCCCTGGTAATCGTGCTTTGGGAGCATCTGTCCGTCATAGACGAAGGCCAGCGGAAGGGCAAAGGGATTTCGGTAGGCCGTCTTCCCG
Source organism: Lachnospiraceae bacterium (assembly GCA_017405805.1). Taxonomy (GTDB): domain Bacteria; phylum Bacillota; class Clostridia; order Lachnospirales; family Lachnospiraceae; genus CAG-791. The sequence continues at coordinate 36,289 of JAFQZU010000031.1, read as the reverse complement.
TTGTACTCCCCCATTCCTTCTTCCTTCAAAAGGCCCGGGAGCGCTTTGTCCGAAAAGACATACCGGATCCCCAGGAGAGCATCCGCGGGAAGGAACGAGGTGTTGACGATACTGATGCAGGAGCCCTCTTCCCTGTATCCCAGCCGTTCCAGAAGATACATCTGGTCGTTTTCCGGGCAGGAGGTATAGCCGCCGATCCCCATATAGTTATAGGCAAGCGCGTCGTTGTAGCAGGCGGTCAGCCCTGTCTCTTCGTCCATCTCCCGAAAGGCGGTCTGCGAGACCCGGTACAGCCCGCTGTCGTGGTCTTTGAGGGCGGCAGCCTGTTCCTTCGCCTCTCTGACATAATCGGCGTAGCTGCCGATATCATAGGAGAGATTATCGCGCAGCTGGAGTGCGCCGCTCCTTCCCAGTTCGCAGCCCGTGACCGCCGTGAGCGCCATGGCGGCAATGACCGCGGCTGCACGCTGTCCCGCCGATCTTACGATGCGCGTGCCGCCGCCGGCGCCCGTCAGGGCCAGGACAGAGGCGCACAGGCCGGCGCCCAGCATAAAGAGCAGGGTCTCCGCCGCTCCCTCCGTCCGCAGGGAGGGACGGCTGCCGACCGTCAGAAACAGCGCCGCAAAGATAATGCTGCTCAAAAGCGGGACAAAGCATTCGTACACTCTGAGCGGCTCGCTGTGCTCTCCTCCCTCCAGGACCGCGTTCCGCGAAGGGAGCAGGTACTGAAGATACGTCGAGGCCAGAAAAAGCAGCACGAGGCTCCCGATATAGCCGTACCGGTAATAGTAGCTGTCCACCCTCTTGAAGAGGGAAAAGGCGAAGAACATGGGCTGCCAGTAGTACATGAGGAGCGTGGCCGCCAGGAGTCCCGCGCCCAGGATCTTATGCGGAATGCGGATCCTGCCGCACAGGAAAAAGGCAATGACGCCGATCGCGGCAAGGCTTCCGCAGTAGAGGGAGACCCCCGCCTGGTCGCTGATCCCGCCGATCATATAGCGGCTGACCGTATCGGCTATATTGCCGTTGAGCACGTTTTTGAGATAGAGCTCCGGGTAAAACTCGGCGCCCTTTCCGCCGCGCAGGACCGAGACGGCGGGCAGAAACAGCGCAGCGCTGATCAGGATCCCCGTTCCCATGCCGAGGCCGTAACGGAATACGGCGCCGGCAAAACGCGTCACGAGCCCTGCCGGGCCCGCGGTGCCTGCTCCCGGAACATCGGAGTCCGGGACGGCGAGTCCCCTGACGGGATCCGCTTCGTTCAGAAGGAACTCGAAGACCAGCCAGAGGATGCAGAACAGACAGTTGATCCCGCCCGTGTACCAGTTCAGTACGATGGAGACCGCAGTGGGCAGCGCCAGGGCAGCGATATTCCTCCTGCGGACGCTCACATGGGTCCCCAGAAGCATGAGCGGCAGCATGATCATGCCGTCCAGCCACATCACGTTGCTGCCCAGTGAGAACGAATACTGCATGAGGCCGTAACCGGCCGACAGAAGGATGGCCGGCAGGGCGCTGAGCCGGTCGTAAAGCCGCGCCTGCAGGAAATACGCAAAAGAAGCTGCGGAAAGCCCCAGCTTCAGGATGATCAGAATATTCACGAAGGCGTGCATCTGCGTGCTGTCAAACAGATACAGCAGAAGGTTGAGCGGGGAGACCAGATAATAGGCGAACAGGCCGATGACGTTCCCGCCCATCCCGTAAGTGAGTGAGTAGCCTATGCTGTTTTTCCCCTCCAGCACGTCCTTATAAAAATTGAAAAAATCCAGATACTGGATCTCCGCATCCGCCGTCGCCAGCGAATTATCTCCAAAGGGAACGATCCCCTGCGCTCTGAGAAGAATGACTGCCACAAGGATCGTGGCAGTCATTGCGCCCAGGCAGATCGCTGCCCTTCTTCCTGCTCTTCTTGCAGAAAACGTCATATACTTTTTCTCCACCTTGCGGTACTCACTGCGCGGCTTCCAGGAGCTGTCTCGTATACTCCTCCTTCGGATGGTCGTAAACCGACTCCACGTCTCCCTGCTCCACCACTCTCCCGTGCTTCATGACCAGGACGCGGTCACACAGCTGGTAGACGACGTTCAGATCGTGGGAGATGAAAAGATAACTCAGTTCCAGTTCCTTCTGCAGGTCGCGCAGAAGCTGCAGTATCTGCGCCTGGATGGTCACGTCCAGCGCGGATACCGGCTCGTCGGCAATGATAAATCTGGGCCTTCTGATGAGGGCTGCCGCTATACTTACTCTCTGGCGCTGGCCGCCCGACAGCTCGGACGGTCTTGCCTTGAGACATTCCGTGGGAAGCTCCACGCGCTCCAGCATATCCCGCACGCGGCGTTTTCTCTCATCCGCGTCATATTTGCCGAAGATCCGGAGGGGTTCCTCCAGAGACCACTCTACCGTGTAAGCGGGATTGAGTGAACTGAAGGGATCCTGGAAGACCATCTGCGGCCTTTTCGTGTAGTGGATGATCTGTCCCTTTTCAGGCGTCACCATTCCCAGTATCATCCTGGCCAGCGTGGATTTGCCGGTGCCGCTCTCTCCGACCAGCCCCATGATCTCGCCCTTCCGGACCGTGAAGTCCACGTCGTGCAGGACCTCCTTATAGGCTCCCTTTTTCCAGAGAATGCCGTCCGTGCGGTAGCCGCCGCTCACATGGTCCACATGCAGGACAAGATCGCTGTTCGCCTGCTCCTGGGCTTTCGATGCGTGCTGTAATTCAGTCATTGTCTCCTCTTATTTCCGGCGCGCGCTCGGTGCGCGCGACCACCTTTGATCTCGTGGGAATGCACTCGATCAGATGCTGCGTATAGGGATGCTGCGGATGAAAGAATATATCCTCGGTGATACCTTCCTCCACGATCACGCCCTTTTGCATGACCGCGACCCGCTTGCAGAGCTTGCGCACGACATTGAGGTTATGGGAAATAAAGAGCATCGATATCCCGAATTCCCTGTTGAGTCTCGCCAGCATTTTCAGTATCTGCGCCTGGATGGTCACATCCAGCGCCGTCGTCGGTTCGTCCAGAATAAGGAGGGAAGGCTTGATCACGGCGGCAGCGGCGATCATCGCCCGCTGCTGCATGCCGCCCGACAGTTCGTGCGGATATTTGTCATAGACTTCCTCCGGGTTCGACAGTTCCACTTCTCTCAGGGCGGTCAGCGCCAGTTCCCTGCGCCGCTCCGGAGAGAGTCTGGTGTGGAGCAGGAGCACCTCCTCGACCTGTTCCCCCACCTTCATAAGGGGATCCATGGAGCTCATGGGCTCCTGGAATACAACGCCGATCCTTCGCCCCTGGACCTTTCTTAAAAGCGCCCTGTCTGCGTGCAGCATATCGTTGCCGTCCACCAGGACTTCCCCGGAAAACGTGCATTTTTTTCTGGGTAGAAGGCCCGCCACACTCATGGCCGTCACGGATTTTCCGGATCCCGATTCGCCCACAAGACCGAGGATCTCCCCGTCCTTAAGTGTCAGGGATACGCCCGAGACCGCCTCTCTGTCGCGATTATTGAATTTTACGTGGAGATCTCTGATTTCCAGCATCAGCCCACCTCCTTGTCCAGCCGCTGCATTCCTTCGCCGATCAGACCCACTCCGAAGATCAGAAGTGCGATCATAATGCCCACGCTGATGGCATACCAGGGCGCCGCCTTGATCATGCCCTGGGCCTCCGACAGCATGTATCCCATGGAGACGTCCGGCGGATTGACGCCGATCCCCAGAAAACTCATGCTGGCCTCCGCCAGGACCGCGTTGTTGAAGCCGATCGTGACCGCGGGGAGCAGGACATTGATCGTGTTGGGCAGCATGTGCACCACAAGGATCCTGATCCAGGACGCCCCCATGAGGCGCGCGCTGGTTATGTAGTTGACATCGCGCTGCGCGGCAAAAGCCGTCCTCGTCACTCTCGCAAAGCTTGGGATAAATACGATCCCGAGAGCGACGGTGACATTGTATTTGCCCGGTCCCAGAAAGCTGATGATGACCAGCGCGAGGAGTATGCTGGGAAAGGCCGTCAGTGCGTCGTTTATGCGCATCAGCGCTTCGTCGGCCGCCCCGCCGAAATATCCGGTCACAGCGCCGATGATCGTACCGACCACGCAGCCGATCGCAACGGTGGAGACCGCTATGACGAGCGTCGTCCAGGAGCCCCTCATGACCCGGCTGAATATATCCCTGCCGAACCGGTCCGTCCCGAACAGGTGCGCGAGTGTCGGCCCCTGCAGCTTATCCATGCTCATTTTAGTCGGATCATAGGGTGTGTAGAACTGCCCTACGACGATCCACAGTATAATGACCGCGGTCAGAATGAGACCTGCCGCGAGATATCCGTTTATCCTGACTTTCTTTTTCATCAGCGGCCTCCCAGTCTCAGACGCGTATCCACGGTCTGGTTCAGAAGATCCGCCACCGTGCCGGCCATGATGACCCAGAAGGCCAGGATCACGACCAGCGCCTGCACGACGGGATAATCCTTGTTGGAGATGGACAGTACGAGAAACCGCCCCATGCCGGGAATACCGAACACCTGCTCCACGACGATGCCGCCGCTGACGATCTCAGCCATTGTCTGTCCCAAAAGCGTAATGGTGGGAACCAGGGAATTCTTCAGGACATGCCTGCGCAGGACTCTCCCGCGGTCATTTCCTCTGGATATGGCCGTGCGGACATAGTTTTTCTCCATCTCCCCGATGATGGTGCTTCGCATCATGCGCACACACATGGCAATTCTGGGGATCGCGATGCATACCGCCGCATAGAAAAGATAATGCATTGCGCCGACCGGGTTTTTGGCGAGGTCCGGAAAGGCCCCGGGCCGGAACCACTTCAGGGCGATCCCGAACACGTATGTGACCAGGATGCTGAGAAAGAAGGCGGGCACCGCCATGCACAGCTGGTTAAAGGTCGTGTGCAGCCAGTCCAGCCGGCTCCCCGCGATCCGTGAGGAAAACAGGCCGATCGGGAATGAGCAAATGATGATCACGGCAAAACTGAGCATGACCATGCAGAAGGTCACCTGCAGCTTTGGCATGATCAGCGCAGCCACCGGCTGCTGATAACTGTAGGAGATGCCGAGATTGCCGGTAAAGAAGCCGGCCAGCCATCGAAAATACTGGATGAGGAAGGGCTGGTCCAGCCCCATGGACCGGCGCAGCGCTTCCAGTCTTTCGGGCGTCGCACTGGTTCCCAGGATCACCACGGCGGGATCGCCGGAGATCAGATGGAACGCGGCGAAGGAGAGAAAAGAGACCATGATCATGGTCAGGACGAGCGTCACAATACGGCGCAGTACATATTTCAAAACAGTGACTCCTTTTCTGCGGACAGGCCCCCCGGACCAGAATCCACGAATGCACAGCGGCAGAAGCGGTATCCCGCTCCTGTCGCTGTGCATGGTTACTCTATCAAGTCATTGCCCGTGCAGGGAAAGTCACTCCCACTTGAGGGTGGATACATCCAACACGTACAGAGGATAGAAGGTCAGACCGGTCAGGCCCTTGCGGACCGCGATCATATCTGCCATATCCTGGATATATACGCTGGCTGCGTTCTCAGTAAGGTTCTTCTCCAGCGCTTTGTAGATCTCCGTCTGCTCCGCGTCGTCATAGCAGGTGATGGCTTTCTGGAACAGCTCGTCGTACTCGGCGTTGCTGTAGTTGATGAAATTGTTGTCTGCGTCGGATTTAAAGCGCTCCAGAAGGCTCCGTGCCGTCAGGGGATCCGCTGTGAGTCCGATGACCGTGGACTGGAAATCACGGCCGTTGTAAGTCTCCTCGAGCCACTGGTCCCAGGTGACTTTCTTGATCGTCGCGTTGATGCCCACTTCCTTGAGCTTATCGGCGATGACTTCGCCGGTAGCCACGTGAGGATCGTAATTCTGAGGGACCGTGATGGTCATATCAAAGCCGTCAGGGTACCCCGCCTCACTCAGAAGCCTCTTGGCCTCGGTCTGGTTGAACTCATAATAATTGGTCAGACTGTCGTCAAAGTACTTTGTGAAAGCAGGGAAGACGTTGGAGCCGATCAAAAATCCCTGACCGTCAAAAGCCATGTCGAGGACATACTGCCTGTCGACCGCGTAGCACATCGCCTGGCGCACTCTGATGTCGTTGAAGGGCTCTACCGCGTTGTTCAGGTACAGCGCCTGCACCAGGTTCATGGTGCCGGTCTCCACGTTGAACTCCTCCTCATCCAGCTGTGCGGTCTGCACGGTGGTCAGGTGGGAGACGAGGTCGATCGCGCCGCTGCTAAGGCCGTTCATCAGGCCCTCGGCGTTCTCGTTGATCTTGTAGGTGATCTTGTCAAGATTGCCGGGCGTTCCCCAGTAATCCGCGAACTTCTCCAGCACTACGGAATCCTGCGCGGTGCGGGAGACGAATTTGTAAGGGCCGGTGCCGACGGGCGCCGTGTCCTGCTGATCATAGTCAGAGGGAATGATTGCCAGGGTCAGAAGGGACATCAGCTCGGTGTTGGGCTCGGAGAGCGTCATGACCAGCTTGTTGTCGCCGTCCTTCTGCAGATCGGCGATGCAGGCAAGTCCCGTCCTTGTCTGGGAGTTGACGTTCTCGTCGTCCCTGCAGCGGGTGATGGAATAGATCACGTCGTCCAGATCCACCGTCTCGCCGTTGTGGAACTTCACGCCGTCGCGCAGCGTAAATGTATAGGTCAGGCCGTCCTCGGAGATCTCCGGTGCTTCGGCCGCGACTGCAGGAATGGTATCGCCGTTGGAATCGTATTTGACCAGTCCCTCAAAGACGTTGAACATAACTTCCTTGGTTCCGGCCGCCACCGTGTAGTGGGGATCCAGGCTGCGGTCGAGATCCTGTGCGATGCCGATCACGATCTCATTGGTCGCCGCGTGCTCTGCGGTCGCTCCGCCTTCCGCCGGCGCCTCTTCCGCCTCGGGAGCGGCTTCCTCTTCAGCCGCAGCTTCCTCTGTCTCCGCCTCTGTCGCCTGCGCGTCCGCGCTGCCGGAGGATCCGCTTCCGGATGCTCCGCAGCCGGCAAGAAGCGCGCCGGTCATGCTTAAGGCGAGGATACCTGCAAGTACTCTCTTCTTCATAACTTTTTTTCTCCTTTCATCACTGCCTCTCTCCTTTGAGAGGTCAATGTGGGGCATATCGCCCGAATGTTTTGATGCCGAAGTCATTTTATTGCATAGGTCCCGTTTTGGCAAGTAATAAAGCAAAAAAAGCCCATTTTTACCGGTACTGAAAAAATGCAGAAAAAAAAGCCGGGCAAAAGCCCGGCGGTCAGAGGATATAGCCGTAATGCGCAAAGGCGGGGGCACACTTCTCCCGCACGAAATCATAGTACCCGTCCCGCGGGAGCGACGGCGTCTCAAGCAGCTCCAGGGCCCGGTCCATAAGGTCCGCGATCTCCCGGTCCGCCTGCTCCATGCCCTTTTCCCGCTCTGCCGCCTCCGCCATATTGATGAGTGTGATGGCCTGCTCCAGTTCGCCGCCGGACACCTTTTCCATCTGCGCAAGGGCCATCCGGTAGAGGACGTCCGCTTCCCGAAAGCGGCCCAGCGCCGCGCAGGCAAGGCCCATGTTGTTGTACAGCCCGCCCAGGAGCTGCGGCTGCACAGCCGGGCTGTTCTCATAAACCTCCCGCGCCTCTTCGAACAGTTCCAGCGCCCGGCCGTCCATGCCGAAAGCACTGCAGGCGGTCGCCGCATTCACGTAAGTCGTCCCCGCACTGATGCTCCCCCGGTAGTCCAGCGCTTCCAGAAGACGCAGTGCCTGATCGATGCTTTCGAAGGCCTTTTCCTTCTCCCCCGTCTTGCGGTAATGCCCGATCATCTCATTGCGGACCATGAGTTCCCCGCGCCGGTCCCCGCAGTACTTCGCCTCCTCCAGCCAGTAGAGGAGATGACGCTCCGCGCCCGCGTAGTCCCGGCGGCCCATATATTCGTCCATCTTCTGTATGATGCGCTGCTGGGGAATGCTTCTTCCGTCTCCCATACGGTCACCGCCCGTCACAGTCTGCAGATTCTGCGCAGCATGGCTTCGTCCGCGGCAAAAGGCACCTTGGCAAGTCTTGCGGGGTCGGCCAGAAGTCCGGCAATCGCCTTTTCCAAAAGCTCCGCGGAGATCTCCTCAAATCCGCAGGTATCCCTGAAATACTCGTCAAACTCGTCCAGATCCGCAAAACCGGCCGTGTGGAGAAGATAATCCCTGTCCGCGGCAGGTGCTTCCCGCAGAAGGCCTCCCATAAACCAGCCGCAGGCCTTGCCGTGCGCCATGCCGAGATGATAGGTGGGCGTATAGCTGAGCGCGTGCGGGATCACAGTCCCGGTGTGGGCGATGGCCATGCCGGCCATGCAGGAGGCGCGCAGCATATTGGCGTAATCCTCCGGCACGGCTTTGCGTCTGCCGGCGATCACGTCCCTGCTCTTTGCCCAGATCCTCAGTCCCGCGTCCACGCACATCCGGCTGTAATCGGTCGAGGCTGTGTTGATATAGCTCTCTGCCATGTGGCAGAAGGCGTCCATGGTGGTGTTGGCCAGAACGGAACGCGGTGCCTTCTCCAGATATTTCCCGTCCAGAAGGCCCAGATCGGCGAAGAGCACGTGGGGGATGGATCCCTTTTTGCCGATGTCGTGTCTCGTCAGGACCGAGACGCCCGTGGTCTCCGAGCCCGTCCCCGCCGTGGTGGGGATGAGGACGAGGGGAAGGCGGGAGGAGTCGGCGTTTTGGTCATACATATACTCCCAGCTCTCACCCGGGTGGGCGATCATCAGGGCGATGGCCTTGGCCGCGTCCATGGGGGAGCCGCCGCCGATCCCGATCACCATGTCCACCTTTCCGGAGATGCCCATATCCGCCGCCTTCATGACGGTCTCCACGGAGGGATTCTCCTCGACCCGGTCAAATAAAAGATGATGGCACCCGTAGTCCTCCAGGGCAATGATCACATCCCGCAGCGATCCGTTGCTGACCGCGGAATGTCTCCCCGTCACGATCAGCGCCTTGGAGCCCAGCGCGGCGATCCTCGCCCCGTTTGCGATCACGCAGTTCTTTTCTTCCACGATTTCCGCAGGCATAAAAAACTTCATATCGGTCCCTCCAGATCTCTTCTCATTGATTGCGTGTGAACCAGTGCCTTATGAAGACATACAGGCATATGATAAATGCGAGGATATAGCCGAAAAAGCCCAGTGCCGGTATCCCGAGCATCTTGGGTTTCATGTCCGTCGTACAGATGATGCTGGAACTGATCAGGAGCGCCGTGACCCAAAGGCCCATGACCAGGTTGCGCACCAGCTTCCGCATGAGCTGGGAAAACTTCCGCGTCGCATCCAGATCCAGGTTGAGCTTAGCCTGTCCTCTCAGGTACTCCTCTATGGCCTCCTTCATGAGGGGCGGCAGGTCAAGGGACGTGTCCGCCGCCTTGTACAGCTGTTTTCCGGCCTTTGCGGCCTCCTCCTTAAGATCGAAGTTCTGCCGGATCTCCTCCTTGAGTCTCGCCGCCGCGATCTCCACCATGTTGATGTCCGGGCTGATGCTGAGAAGGACGCCCTGCATCTGGGTCAGGCCCCGCACCAGCATGGTCATTCCGTGCGGCAGGCGGATCCCGTTGTTCTTCATGATCTCCATGGTATCCTTGAAGAACTCGACGGCGTCGATGCTCCCCATGGAAGCTTTCCCGTAGCGCTCGATCAGTTCCCGCAGATCCCCGTAGAGCTTGCCCGAGTCCACCTTTCCCTGAATGTCTCCCAGCTCCAGGATGGCGCTTTCTAAAAGGGAAATGTCTCCCACGGCGATGGCCCGCACCGCTCTCGCGATGTGTTTTCTGTCCCGCGCGGTGAGCCGGCCCATCATGCCCATGTCGATCCAGACGATCTTTCCGTCCATTACCTTGACGTTCCCCGGATGCGGGTCCGCGTGAAAAAAGCCGTCGTCCATCACCTGCTTGACATAGTTGTTGACGAGCTTTCGCCCGATCTCCTGCAGATCGTACCCGTCCGAAAGAAGGCTCTCGCGGTCGTCGATGGGACAGCCGCCGATATACTCCATGACCAGTACGCGCGAAGTGGTGTACTCGTGAAAGAGTTTGGGGACGCGGATATACCGGACCTGCTCGTTGTTGCGGGCAAATTCCTCCAGATTGGCGGCTTCCTTCAGAAAGTCCATCTCCTCCTGCGCCGTCGCCCACAGCTCATCCAGGACCATCTCCAGGTCCACCACGTTCTTGAGCCCGCCCACGGGCGGCAGGAAGCGCACGGCCCGCTTCAGAAGGCCGATGTCCCTGGCCATGATATCGTATATTCCCTTTCGCTCCACCTTGACGATCACGTCCCGGCCGTCCAGGAGCTTCGCCCTGTGCACCTGGGCGATGGAAGCCGAGCCGAGCGTCTCCTCTTCGATGGACGCAAAGATCTGGTGCCAGTCCTCCCTGTAGGAGTGATTGATCACTTCCTCCACCGTCTCAAAGGGCATGGGCGCCACTTCCGATGTGAGCTTAAGCAGCTCGTCGCAGTAGCGCTGCGGCAGGACGTCGGAGTGGAGCGACATGATCTGGCCCAGTTTTACATAGGTGGGGCCCAGCTCCTCCAGGATCGCGCGGAGCTTCTCCGGTGTGATCCCGCGGGTGATATGATGTTTTCGCAGGACCTCCCTGATCTCCCTGAGCCGGTCCCGGTTGTCGATTTCAGAACTCACTCTTCTTCAGCCTCTTCTTTCGACTCCTCAAAGGTCTTTTTCACGTTGCGGCGAAGCTCCTGGTTGAGTTCCTTTCCCTGCTCCACCGTCTGTTCGCCCTTGGCTTCGAGAAGATCCAGGATCTCGCCGGTCTTCTCCACGGTCAGCGCGGCCGCGCCGATCCCCATATACACGACCCTTTTCAGTCCTTCGCTCAGTCTGCTGTCCATAATGTCCTCCTGTATATCCGTCACCGCTGCAGGAAAAGGCCCCACAGCTTCGGCACAAAAATAATACACCCTATGACCGCGGCCATGATCGCGGCCGCCAGTACCGCTCCGGCGGCGGTGTCCTTCGCTTTTTTGGCGAGGGGGCGCCACTCGTCCGTCACCAGGTCCACCACCGCTTCGACGGAGGTGTTGACGGTCTCCAGCCCCATGATCAAACCGAACAGGGTCAGGCATATGCACCATTCCGTGACGGAAATGTGCAGCAAAAACCCGAAGATCGTGACCATGACCGCGGCAAAACAATGGATCTTCATGTTGCGCCCGTCCCTGATACAGACGATGATCCCGTCCCACGCATGGCGAAAGCTCTCGGGAAGAGACTGCATGCTTTCACTGTTCTTTTTTCTGTCCGCGCTGTCCTGCTGTCTCTTCTTTTCCATTCCCGTGTTCCTTTCCTGTTCAGGTCCTGTCCGGCCGGCGGAAGGACCCGCTTTTATACATTATACCAAATCCGACACGGTTTTACGGGTTTATTTTGTACACTTGAAAAGCTCTCAATCTGTTGAAAAATCAACGTTCAGAACCTAGAATAGTTAAATAGCGTATAAGCGAAAAAGGAGATACAGATATATGAGCATCAGGATCATCACCGATTCGGCCAGCGACATCTCGCAGGAGCTGGCTGCCAAATGGAATATCACGGTCATTCCCCTCAAGGTCCGGTTCGGGGAGGAGGAGTTTCTGGACGGCGTGACACTTCCGGTCCGCCAGTTCTACGAGCGGCTCGTCGAGTCCGATGAGATCCCCAAGACCAGCCAGATCACGCCTTACGAATACGGACAGGTCTTCCGGGAATTCGTGGACAGGGGGGACAGCGTCATCTGTTTCTGCCTCTCCTCCGGCGTCTCGGGCTCCTACCAGAGCGCCTGCGCCGCCGCCGCGGAATTCGGGGACCGGGTTTACGTGGTGGATACGCGTCAGTTCTGCATCTCCCAGTATATCATCGTGGAGCGGGCCGTGCGCCTGCGCGACCAGGGCCTTCCGGCGCAGCAGATCTATGAGACCATCCTGAAGGAACTCCCCGACGCCCACGTCATTGCCATCTTCAACACGCTGGAATACCTGAAGCTGGGCGGCCGGATCTCGTCCATCTCCGCTTTTGCCGGCGGCCTTCTGTCCATCAAGCCCGTTCTCACCATCGAGGACGGCGTCGTAAAGATCCTGGGCAAGGCGCGGGGCTCCCGCAACGGAAACAACATGCTCACCGAGTTCATCGAGAAGACCGGCGGCATTGATTTTGACATGCCCTACTGTTCCGGATTTACCGGATTTTCGGACGAGACGCTGCAGAAATACCTGAAGGACTCGGCCTTCCTTTACGAGGGGAAGGCGGACAGCATCCCCGTCGCGAACGTGGGCGCCACCATCGGGACCTACGCGGGACCGGGGGCCATTGCCGTGGCTTTTTTTGCCGGGCACAAAAAGAAATGAGCGGACAGGGCGGTCATCTCCTGTCCAGCCTGATATCGGTCTGCAGGGACGGTTCGCGAAGGCGGATCGTCCTTTTTAATTCCTGCACTAGGTCCTCGTCCGATCTCTTCAGCTCATAGGGGACGACCGCGTCAAAAGAGAGCGTCCTGTCATCTCCCTTCCCCGTGATCCGCAGATCATGGATGGAAGCGTCGGGAGACCATTCCGCAAGAATGCCCGTCAGCCATCTGCGCATATTCCGCTCCTTCTCGCCCGCTGTCACGACGGGATCTATATGGATCACCGCCTCCACCCCGAGCTCTTCTCCGAGCTGCCTCTCGAGCCCGTCCGCCAGCTCGTGCGCATCCAGAAGCGTCATGTCCGCGTCCACCTCCGCGTGCAGGGAAATGATGGTCCTGCCCGGACCGTAATCATGGACCAGCAGATCATGCATGCCCAGGATCCCGTCCGCCCTGTTCACCTTCTTTTCGATCTCTTCGATCAGGGAGGCGTCCGGCGCCTCTCCCAGGAGAGGACTTGCCGTCTCGAGGGCGGAGCGGATGCCGCCCCGGATGATCCAGACGGACAGAAGAAGCCCCAGTACGGCGTCCGGCTGCAGACTCGTGACGGCCGATACTGCCTGTCCCGCCAGCACGGCGGCGGTCGCCGCACAGTCTCCCGCCGAATCCATGGCGGCCGAACGCAGGGCAGTGCTGTGCAGCGTCTCCGAGAGCCTGTAGTTATAGTAAAACATGTACATCTTTACCAGGACTGTCGCGCACATGATCAGGGCCAGATCCGCGCGGAACAGCGTTTTCTGCGGATGCAGGATCCTGTCGGCCGACGTCCTGGCGAGTTCAAATCCCATCAGCATGATGGAAAAGCTCACGAAAAGCCCCGCCAGATACTCCATTCTGCCGTGTCCGTAGGGGTGATTGCGGTCCGCGGCTTTTCCGGCCAGCGCGAAGCCGCAGAGCATCACGATGCTTCCGCCCGCGTCCGAGAGATTGTTGAAGGCATCCGCGCTCATAGAGACGGAATGGGCGCGGTGGGCGCACCAGAATTTCACGATGAACAAAAGCAGGTTCAGGACAATTCCCGTCAGGCCGGCCAGCATGCCGTAGGCGCGGCGCACGTTCAGGTCATCCGTATCTTTATAGTTGGGGATCAGTTTTTTCGCAAGCAGTGTGATCATAATATTTCCGTACAAAAGAAAAGAGACAGCGCGGCGGCATGTCTCCATGTCCGCCGCGCCGCATTATGATGTCAGATTTCGATCTTTGCGCCCATGAGCGCGGCGAATTCCTTCACGATCGCCGTGTCGCCGGGCCAGGCCGGTGCCGTGACCAGATTGCGGTCGACCACCGCGTCCGTCACGGGCACTTCCACGTAAGTTCCGCCGGCGAGCGTCACATCCGGGCCGACTGCCGGATAGGCCGTCGCCTTGTATCCCTTGAGTACGCCTGCTGCCGCCAGGACCTGCGGTCCGTGGCAGATCGCGGCGACGGGCTTGCCCTCCGCAAAGAACTCGCGTACGATCTCCAGCACACGGGCGTTGAGGCGGATATACTCCGGCGCGCGCCCGCCGGTGATGAACAGGCCTTCGTAATCCTCCGTCTTCACCGCGTCAAAATCAGCCGTAAGTGCAAAATTGTGTCCCCGCAGCTCCGTGTAGGTCTGCTCCCCCAGAAAGTCATGCACGGCAGTCGCGACGGTGTCGCCCGCTTTCTTGTCGGGGCACACTGCGTCCACCTGATAGCCCAGGACGCCCAGCGCCTGGAAGGGTACCATCGTCTCGTAATCCTCCGTAAAATCGCCGCAGAGCAGAAGAACCTTCTTTGCCATTTCAACAACCTCCTTTACACAATGATCAATCGAAAACGATTATTAATGAGACACGTCTATTATAGCACAAAGCGGGCTTTTTATGCCTTCTTTCGTCCCATGAACTGGATACCGATCCCGGCTGCGATCAGCACAAGGCCGCCGATATCCGTCACCGCGCCGGGGACGATCATCATCAGGCCGCCGGCGATCAGGAGCACCCTGTCCACGATGCCCATCTCCCTGAAGAGATATCCCTCCAGAGCCGCTGCCACGGCAAAAATACCGATCAGCGAAGTCACCGCGATCAGCGCCACACTTGCCGCGTTGGTTTCGATCAGCAGCATGGCGGGGCTGAAGCAGAACACATATGGAATGATGAAAGCCGCAATGGCGAGCTTGGTCGCGTTGAAGGCCGTCCGCATGGGATTGGACTTGGCGATCGCGCTGCCCGCGTATGCCGCCAGGGCGACGGGAGGCGTGATGTCTGCCACGATTCCGAAGTAGAACACGAAAAAGTGCGCTGCCAGGATCGGCACGCCCATGCGGGTCAGGATCGGGGCGCAGGTGGCAGCCATGATGCAGTAAGTCGCCGTGGTGGGCACGCCCATGCCCAGGACGATGCAGCACAGCATGGTCAGGAACAGGGCGATAAAGAGCTTGTCGCCCGCCACCGCCACGATGGCGTTGATCATTTCGTTGGCAAGACCCGTCATGGTGATCGTTCCGGAGATGATGCCGGCCACGCCGCAGGCAGCGCCCACGGTGATGGTGCCCTTTCCGCCCGCCTCCAGGGAATCCAGGAATTTGCGGATCGTGAAGCAGTTTCCGGTGTCCTCCTTATTTCCGACGATGGCCTCTCCCACGGGGTTCTTGCTTCCGCCGTCCCGCAGGTCCCTCACAGCCTGCGCATAGCTGCCGTCGATGATGCCGTCCACGACGCCTACGATAATGGCCGCGATGATGGAGTAAGCCGCTGCCCTCTGCATGGTCATCATGTTGTTGGAGACCCAGATGACGAGCAGGACGAGCGGCGTAAGCAGATATACCTTCCGGATCAGTTTCGAAAACTTCGGAAGCTTCGATACGGGAATGCCGGTCAGGCCGTATTTTTTCGCCTCCAGATGGACGGCGATGAAAATGCCCGTGAAATACAGGATGGCAGGCAGAATGGCGCGCACCAGGATATCCGAATATGGAACGCCGATGATATCCGCCATGAGGAAGGCCGCCGCGCCCATGATGGGAGGCATGATCTGTCCGCCCGTGGAGGCCGCCGCCTCGACGGCGCCCGCAAATTCAGCTTTATAGCCCGTATCCTTCATCATGGGGATCGTGACGGAACCGGTCGTGACCGTGTTGCCGACGGAGGATCCGCTCACCATGCCGCAGAGCGCGGACGAGATGACCGCCACCTTGGCGGGACCGCCGGCGTAACGGCCTGCCGCGCAGTTAGCCAGGTTGATGAAGAATTCCGAGATGCCGGTGCGCTCCAGGAAGGCGCCGAAAATAATAAAGACGACGATGTACTTGGAGCACACGTTGACCGGCGTCGACAGGATACCCGTCTTGGCATAGAACAGGTTCCGCACCAGATAGCGCAGTCTTCCCACGATGGACGGATTGGTCAGGCCGTAGACGATCGCGTATACGATGAAAAACAGCGCCACGATCAGGATGGGCCAGCCCACGCTCCTTCGGGTCACCTCTAAGAGCGCCGCCACGCCCACGACCGCGATCACGATCTGCAGCGGCGTAAAGCGTGTTCCCTGCTGGATGATCTGCTCGGCGTTAAAGGTATAGTAAAGAAACGCACCCGTCCCCAGTACCATGCCGACGATGTCGTACCAGGGGATGTAGTTGACTTTCTGCTCGCCTTTTTTGGCGGGATAGGTCAGAAAGCCCAGAAGAATGATCAGGCCCATGAAGGAGGTCAGGCGGATTTCCTCCAGGAAGGTGGCGAACAGCGTCACCCAGATACAGAACAGCGAAAATCCGATCAGGATCGCCTTGACGACCAGCGCCGGCGTCCCTTTCCACACGCGCACGTTGGATTCCCTGTCATATTTGCGCATGACCTCCTCGAGGTCTTCCTGCACGACTTCATATTCCCGGTCTTTTTCCTTGATATTATTCATGAGGTCCCCTCCTTAGTCCAGTGTCTCCACATTCACGCCGTGCTCCGCGAAATACCTGGCTGCTCCGGCGTGGAAAGGAACCGTGATCCCGGTGGTCGCGTTCTCAATGGAAAGCTCCGCCCCCTTGGCGTTCTCAAGCGTGATCTCTTCCTTGTGGTCAAAAATTGCCTTGGTCAGTTCATACACCACTTCCTCGTCCAGATCCGCGTCCACCACCATCGTGGCCTTGATAGTGATCGTCTCGATGGGATCGGGCTGCCCCGGGTACGTGTCCGCAGGGATCTGCAGCGGCGCGTAATAAGGGCAGATGGACATGATCTTGTCGCGGAGCTCCCCTTCGATGGGGATCAGGTACACGCCGTTGGTCGTAGCCAGCTCCGTGATCGCGGAAGTGGGCGCGCCGGCGACGATGAAGGCCGCGTCGATCTGTCCGTCCTTGAGGGCCTCCTTACTGTCGTCAAAACTCTGGTACTGAGGCTTGATGTCATCCACCGTCAGTCCCGCTCCTTCCAGCACGTCCACAGCGTTGAAGTAGACGCCGGATCCGGGCGCGCCGATGGAGACGCTCCTGCCCTTTAAGTCCTCTACGCTTTTGATGTCATCGTCCATGGTGATCAGCTGTACGGTCTCCGCGTAGAGAGCGCCCATCACGCGGAAATCCCTGCAGGGGCCGTCCGTCTCGAAGGACTTGCTGCCCTCCCAGGCGTAGCTCATGACGTCGGACTGGGTAAAGCCCATCTGGTAGTCCCCGTCGCCGATACTCTGGATATTGGCCTTGGAGGCCGCCGTCGAGACCGCCGTCACGCTGTATCCCGTATAGTTCTTCATGTACTGGGCCAGGACCCCGCCGAAGGCGTAGTAGGTTCCCGCCGTTCCGCCGGTCCCCATCATCATGCGCTGCCCGCCGCAGCCGGAAAGCGCAAGCATGCAGACGACAAGCAGAACGCTTACCGCCGCTCTTTTCACTCTTTTAAGCATTGCCGTTCCCCCCTCTTATTTCTGTTCAAGCAATTGCATTACGATATCGGTGCAGGTAGGGATGCTGATCCTGCCGGTGTCAAAACAGATCGTATAATTGGACGCCTGTCCCATGTCGCAGCCGGTGTACTGCTTGTAGTAGGTCTTGCGCTGTTTGTCGCGCTTTTCGATATATTTGGCCAGGTTCTGTCCCTGGGGCGCATCCAGTTCCTTCGCGCGCTTCATCCGCGCATCCACGGACGCATAGAGATAGATGCAGAGCGGATCGGCCCCCGCCTCCCGCAGGATGTGGTCCGCGCAGCGGCCGACGATGATGCAGGGCGACTTCGCCAGCTCCAGGATGACCTTTTTCTGCGCACGGAAGATCGCGTCGATGGAACTGTTGTATGAGACCGCGCTGTTGAGGAAGGTATTGAGCATCCTTTCCGACGTGCTCATGTCCTCGCTCTCCCTCTCAACTTCCTCCATCTCGTATCCGCTCTCCTGCGCCGTCTTTTTCACGAAATCCTTGTCATAATAAGGAATCCCGAGGCGGTCCGAGAGCGCTGAAGCCAGCGTCCTTCCCAGCGCGCCATACTCTCTGCTGATGGTGATGACCGGATAACTGATCACTTCTTTCTTTCCATTTTCCGGCATGATTTCCTCCTAACTTACGTGTTTCTTGATTTACATTACTGTGATGCAGGAAGCTCTTCATCACTTTATCCCAATAAAGAATTGTAATATAATATGCGCCCCGAGACAAGGGGCTTCACTCTCCTCCCGGGCGAAAGAAAACAGCCTGCCCGCATCCCCTTTCGTTCCGGGATGTCAGACAGGCTGCCCCTGTGCGCCGTCTTTACGCCGTCTGCGCTATTTCCTGATCGCTCTCACGATCGCGATAAAAGCACATGCGCCGATGACCGATACGATAATATTTCCAATGAAGCCGTCGCCGTGAATGCCGACCAGGCTCAGCAGCAGGCTTCCGACAAAACCGCCGATCACGCCGATCACAATGTTGCCGATCATGGAGAATTCCGTGCTCATGATCTTTCCCGCGAGCCATCCGGAGATGGCGCCCGCAATGATTCCGATGATAAAGCCCATTACAGATACCTCCTTCTGAGAGGATTCTAAAATCCCGGGGAAGGAATGTCAAGATTGGCCCCGCCTTGCGCCCGTCTTCTTACTCTTCTTCCTTTCTCCGCTTCCCGGCCAGGAAGGCCCAGAAGCCGGCCGCCGCCATTGCCGCCACTCCGAAAACAAGAGGAAGGGCAGATTTACGCAGCTTTTCCGCCGGCGCCGTCTCAGCTGATCCGGTGTTCTCCGCGGCGTGGACCTTGAGTCCTCCGCCGTCCGAAACGGGCGGGCGCCAGCTGTTCACGCCGTATTCCCCGACCGCGTCTTCGTCATAGAGGACCTCTGCGCTGACGCTTCCCGTGTAATTCCCCTTTCCGGTCACTGCAGCAGTAAGCGTATCCTGGTCTTCGCCGACCCCGTAGGTCACGGTGTAATCCGTCCCCTCCGTCAGTCCTTCGACCTCCACGACCGGTCTCTCGTTTCCTTCCGGGACCGCCGCTGTCAGCTCCCTGTCCGCGATGTCCTGCGGCAGAATACGGAACCGCGCCGTCACCGTTCCCACATAGGCGCCGATCCCGGTCGCCGTCACCGTATAATAACCGTCGCCCGCGTCCACCGCATATTCATAATCCAGGACATAATCGACACCCTCCCTGAGGGTCCAGCGCCCGCTGCGGACGACGACAGGAGGCCTCTGCGCCTGCCCGTTATACACGACGTCCCCGCTGATGCTGATGGATTCCAGCTGCTTGATATTATCTCCATTTGCCGCGTTATCCTGCACGATGAAGGGGATACTGTAAGGGGCCATCCCCTCATAATTTCCCTTAAAGAGGATCCGGATCAGGCCGTCTCTGCTGCCGCTCCTTATACTTCCGGTCCTCTCATAGACGACCTCGTAATCGGGGTTTTCCCCCTCGGAAGAAAGCAGGGCGCCGCCGGCCCGCACGGTGACTGCCGGCTCGAAGACCTTTCCCTTCTCGTACATGGCCTGCAGGTAGTCCACGCCTATACGCAGGTCATCCCCGCTCCTCTCAAAGATCTTGAGTTTTGTGTCCTCCCTGAACACATCGGTCCCGAAATCCTGTACGCCGGCGCTCATGTCGACGCTGCGCAGATTTCCCAATGAAGCAAAGACATTGTTTCCCACATAGGTAATGCCGTCCGATAGCACGACCTTCGTGATCTCCGCAATTCCCTTGTACCAGGGCGTTTTTTTCGGATCCGAATAATCGGGCATCCTTCCGTTTCCGGAAATGGTCAGCACCAGGTCCTTTCCGTCCTCCGATTCCTTTGCGGTCCATAAGAAGCCGTTCTGCATGCGCCCCCCGGTGTCCGTGTGGAAGCGGACTTTTCTGAGGAGATACTCCTCGCCGGTTGCTTTAAGATACTCGCTTCGGAAACCGTCGTAGTACAAATCTCTGAGCGCTGTACAGCCATTAAATGCGTCATACGATTCCGTCAGCTTCGGCACCCTGACGGATGTAAGCGCGGTATGATAAAAAGCAGACACACCGATTTTTCTGACAGAATCCGGGAAGATGATCTCCCGCAGAGATTTTGCATCACAAAACGCTTCATCATCAATAACTGTCACGCCTTCCGGTATCTCCACCGCTGTGAGATTGCTTTCAAAGAAAGCCCGATAGGCGATCTTCTTTACCGTTTCGGGGATCACATATCGCCCGGTCAAAGATTTCGGACATGCGATCAGAGTAGTTTTGCCGGTGTCAAAGAGCACGCCGTCCTGTGCCGAATAAAGAGGATTCCCCTCCTCCACCGTATATCTGCCTATGCCGGACGAAAAAATATACCTGTCGCCCAACCCTGTGTTTTTTACGGATGCCGGGATATATAACTCCTCCATGGAAGTGCCGTCAAAGGCAAAGTCTCCGATCGAAACGTTTTCCGGCAATCTGAACGTCCCCTTTATATGGAGACCGGAGAAGGCATTCTCGCCTATTTTCTTCACGCCCTCCATGCCGACGATCTCCACCGGCGTATTGAGACCATGGAAACTGTATCTGTTCAATCCGTTGCCGAAAGCGCTGTTCCCGATCGACGTAATGTTCTCCCCGATCACGATCTTTTTGACCGGCAGCGTCTTTCCCTTCTGCGCCTCGTAGGACCAGGGCCACACAATATCCCTTCCCTGCGTCATATCGCCGCTCCCGGTAAGAGTCAGGGTCCCGGTATTTTCGTCAAAATACCAGTACACATTCTTTCCGGCCTTGTTTTTATCAACAATCACAACGTCATAGCGGTTCCGGATCCTGCCGTCCGGATCGCGCACCTCGATATAGGTCCTCCCGCCGCCGACGCCGGTGATGAGGCCGGACTGTGAGACCTTCGCGATCGTCTCGTCCCCGCTCGTCCACCTCACGCCGCTGAACCGCGAAGCGTATGCGACGATGGATTCCGGAATCTGACGTGTCTTTCCTGCTTCGATCGGCTCCTCGGAAATGTCCCAGAACATTTCGTCCGGTCCTTCCGCATAGTACTCCTTTTCCTCCGACACGGCACTGTCTTTGAAGAACCCCTCGTCCGCGCATTTTATGGAATAGTAATAGGTGTGACCGTTCAAATAACTCTCATCGTTAAAGAAGCCCTGAGAGGAGGTACCGATCTTTTCGGCCTTCCCGCCATCCCCCGATCGGCGCAGTACTTCGTACTGCACCCCGGGCTGTGCCTCCCAGGTCAGCTTCAAAGCTTCACTCTCCGCATAACAGGCGTATTCTACCGATTCGATCTGAGGCCTTGCCGGGCGCGGCACTTCCCCGTCCGAAAATATGGGCATACCGTACCCGTAAAGATCGTCCTTTCCGGATTTGCCCAGGTCTTTTGCGCTCTCTTTGAGAAGCTCCACGAGCTGCTCCGCGCTTTTGCCGGGATTGTACAGTTTGATATTGGCCAGCGCCGCCGTGATGTAGGCCGCGGCAGAGGATGTGCCGCTCTGCTCCTTATACGCGTCCTTCCCGCCGATCCAGGCACTGTTTACGCTCTGTCCCGGAGCACAGAAATCCACGGCCGCACCATATCTGGATCCGCCGTACAGATTGCCATTCACTCCGAGTGCACTGACAGTGACCGCCTTGTCACAGGCAGCCGGCCATAGATCTGCGCAGTCCCTTTCGTCCCCATCGGCATTGCCGGCGGACGCAACGATCAGGACGCCCTTCCTGACCGCCCTGTCGATCGCCGCCTTCAGCGCCTCCGTATAAGCATGGAATGCATCGTCCGTGCCAAAATCGGACCTCGCCGTGCTCAGGCTCATATTGATGATCCCTGCGCCGGACTGCACCGCGCAGTCGATCGCCTTCGTGATGTCTTCCGCCGTCCCGTGCTGATCCTCGTGCAGCGCCTGCAAGGCGAGGATCTTTACGCTGTCCGGCGTGTTGTGGGCGATGATGCCGGCCGTATGCGTACCGTGCCCGTTCCGGTCCTCATAATCGCCTGTATCGCTGTGGATAAAGGACCTGCTCTGTCCCTCCTTCGCAGGGTCAGAAAGGAGCCTTCCCTGAAACAGGCTGTGGCCGGTATTGATCCCCGTATCGATCACGGCCACCACGGTCTCAGAGTGGAGCTTCCCCGCCTTTTGCAGCACGTTCGTCTTATTGACGACGTCCGTGAGCCCCATGCTGTCGCCGCCCTGATCGCTCTGCGCGGCGCTTTTTGCGGCTTCCGGCGCTTCTTCTGTAAGGAGCAGCCCCGCTTCCGCTTCGCTCTGTTCCTGGTCCGGGGCAGCATCTGTCTCCTCCTCAGAGATGTCTTCTGCCTCCTCCGGAAGCTCCTCTGTCTCCGCCGGGATCTCCCCTGGCTCCTCAGAGATGCCCTCTGTCTCCTCAGCGACGGCCTCTGTCTCCTCCGGAAGCTCCTCTGTCTCCTCAGAGACGTCCTCTGACTCCTCAGGAAGCTCCTCTGTCTCCTCAGCGACGGCCTCTGTCTCCTCAGGAAGCTCCTCTGACTCCTCAGAGACGGCCTCTGTCTCTTCATATTCGAAAACATCTGTGACGGCGGCCGGCTCCGGGACAGGCAGTTCCGCTCCCATGGCCTGGACCGTACTGAGGTGGAAAACGAACGGAATGGCGATCAGCGCTTCGATGTGACGTCTATGCATGTCATCCTCCGGTTTCAGAAAATGCGTTTGATTCAGAAATCATACAGGTATGATTTTACGAGATATCGTACGATGATGCAATACAGCCCTCGGTCTTACTGCTGCCTTTTTTTCTTCCTTTTCCTCGTTCAGCTCCATGACCGAGTGGATCCATCTTCGATAGGCGCTGTCTTCTTCCATGATTTCCGTGCACCCGGCGATCACGCCGCAAAAATGCTTCCTGCCAGTCGGCGTTCCTTCTTCCGGCGCGGACTTTTCCTGTATATAAACAGAGTATTCTTCGGAATGTCGGGCCGTGAAGAAAAACACATATCCGCCCTGCGCAGCACCGGCGCTGCTGCGCACCTCTATGTCCGGAAAACCGGGATCATAGACGTCGTCCATGCACGCCTCGGCTGCATTTCCCTCACTGTCTTTGAGAAGCAGCCGGAAGGTATCCGGGTCGGGATTGTCCGTTCGCACGACAAGCGGCACCGCGATCCCCC
This sequence comes from Lachnospiraceae bacterium, assembly GCA_017405805.1. Classification (GTDB taxonomy): domain Bacteria; phylum Bacillota; class Clostridia; order Lachnospirales; family Lachnospiraceae; genus CAG-791. Next base: position 13,338 of record JAFQZU010000031.1, on the reverse strand, counting down.
GAAAGGATTCGTGCGGCGCCATGACTTCGTAGCTGTACTGCGTATTTTCTTGGTTCACGGCCATCTTCTTCACCTCTGTGCAATTAATGCTGCAGATCATGGTCCAGGAGTCTGATCCTTTCGGGCAGATCCTGATCCTCTGCCGGATTTCCGCCCATATACAGATACTTCAAGCCTGTCAGACCTTCGAGCGCCTTCACTTCTTCGATCTGATTATTCCGCAGATCGAGATAACTGAGCGAGGTCAGGCGGGCAAGGCTGTCAATCTTCGTGATCCCGTTGCCGCTCAGATCCAGGTAGGAAAGTCTGCGCAGATCTTTTAGCGGGGACAGATCGGTGATCGCGTTCAGACTGGCGTCCAGATAAGTCAGCGACGTCATGCTTTCCAGCGGCGACAGGTCTGTAAGGCCGCACCGCCGCGCGTCCAGCCAGACCAGTCCCTTCATCCCTTCCAGGGGGGAAAGCGGCTCCGCGATATCCCCGTCCTGCGGGCCTTGCGGGGAACGCAGGGCATTGTCCTGGATATCCAGATACTCCAGTCCGGAAAGCCCGGCAAGCGGTGTAAGATCCGTGATCCCGTTCCCCTGCAGGTAAAGCGACGTAAGCTCTCTGCATTCAGAGAGCGGCGCGAGGTCTGATACCGCGTTGTCGCTCAGATAGAGCTTTTCCAGCGCAGGAAAGGATGATACCCACGCACAGTCCTGCAGGCCCAGTCCGCAGACATTCAGGCTCACAAGGGAACTGCAAGTCAGAACCGGTCCGATATCCCGCGCCGGATTGTCATTCACAGCCAGTTCAAGGAGCTGCGGGAGCTCCTCCAGCACGGAAAGGTCCGTTATTCTGTTTCCGCCCACATCCAGGCTGTGCAGCGCGGTGAGCGACCCCAGCGCCCGGATGTCCGCGATCCTGTTGTTCTGAAGGGAAAGCTGCCGCAGACAGGTCATTCCGGCGAGGGGCGACACATCCTCGACCGCGTTGAAGTTCAGGTCCAGGAACTCCAGGTTCGTCAGTTCCCCCAGCGCGTCAATGCTGCGGATCCCGCAGTTGGCAAGGGACAGCTCCGTCATCTCATAGACATCGCTGAGCATGATCTCCCCGTCCTGTATCCCGGTCGCCGTCCGCATCCCCGCTTCCAGGTTTTCGTCCCCCCAGTCCATCCGGTGGTCCTCCAGGCCGGATTCGGCAAAAGAGACCTTCTCCGCGCGCATTTCGTGCTCCTGCGTCTCCCCCTGTCCTTTCCCGGAATAATAAGTGTTCACGCTGATCAGGACCGCCGCGATGAAGAGCAGGGCTGTCATAGCTTTTCCCGCCGCGCCAAGCCTGCCCCTTCTGCTGCGCATGGTTCCCTGCAGCGCGTCGGGGATCAGCGCGCCCGGAAACAGTGCTTCCCGCACCTGCTTCACAGACTGGTAGCGTCCACGGGGAGAATGCGCCGTGCACCGGGCGATCACGTCCTGGATCCCCTTTGCTTCGGGTCCCCTGTAAATACACTGCAGAAGTTTCCCCAGTGAATAGATGTCCGCCCGCGCGTCCAGAGGCTCTTCCAGAAAGACTTCCGGCGCGGAGTATCCCGGCGTCGCCGACGGGACAGCCTGCTTCTCCCCGGAAAAAGCGCATGCGCCGTAGTCGATCACATGGGGATTCCCCTCTTCATCGACAAGGATATTGTCCGGCGACAGATCCGCAAAGACGATCCCTCTCTCCGTGCTGTGAAGATACTCCAGCACTTCGCATATCCCGCGCACGACCTTGTCCAGTTCCTCACGGGTGTGCGGTTCTTTCTCCAGCCACCGGTCCAGCGGCATGCCGATCGCCAGGGCCATGGACAGATACCGCGTCCCGTTCTCTGCAAAGGAATCATAAAACTGCGGGATCAGCCTGTGGCAAAGGCCCGCAATGATCCGCTCCTCGTGCCGCATCACCTCTTCCGAAGCTGCTTCCGGCTTGAGCTCCTTGACGGCCATCCTGGTTCCCGTGCGGTTCAGGACTGCTTCGTAGACCCGGCTGACGCCGCCCTCTCCCAGAAATCGGCCCACGGTGTACGCGCCGCCAAAAAGAGTATCCCCCTCCCTGATCCGCATCACCTCGAAGGTCGGTTCCCGGAGGGAGGGATCCAGCATGCCAAGGCAGATCAGGGCGTCCGCCATGGACAGCATGGCTTTCCTGGTCATCTCGTAATCCAGCTCGATGTGCTGCAGGACGATCGTCCGGTTGCCGTGCGTGGTCTCGTTGCGGAGAAAACGCGTGTCGTAAAAGAGCTCGTCGCTGATCGGGTACCCGATGGCTCTGAGCGCCCGCACTCTCGCGGCAAAAGAACCGGCCTTTTTAAAAGTGACCGTTCCGCCCTCCTCTGACGCGAAGGTATAGACGGGCACATTCCCGTCCATATCGATTTCCAGTATGGCGTGGGTGTGCCGGAACTCCTCGATCCGCCTGTCCATCACGACATCCAGCATGTTGAACACTTCCGACAGGCAGGCCCGGTTGTGCTGATAATCGCCTTCCCGGGTTACGCTGCCGTACTGGTCCAGCCATTTGGCCTTCACATTCTCTTTATCGGTATAAAATTGTTTTGCCTCCTCACGGAGAGAAGGTGCTCTCAAATCCCTGTGCGGCACTTTTTACGCTCCCTGCTCTTTCACGGTGTTTCACCTGTTTTTGCGCACCGTATCCATTATACCATTTTATCCTACAAGTGCTGAATCTCTTCGAGCAGAGATATGGTGCCGCCGGTATCCGCATATTCCCTGATCGGGCATCGGTAGACACTGTTTATGGTGTACAGAATGATCTCGTCAGTACCGATCTGCCATTTTTGGATCACGGAGGTGCGAATCCGGATCCCCTCGGGGTACCCCTGCCGTCCGCACAGGCTTCCGACAGCGGTGATCCCCTCGTGAATGCGGGAAAGGTTCCAATGATGCAGTTGATAAGCCGAGTCCTGTATGCTGTGTTTGGTCATTGGTCCGCCGCTCTTGTCCGAATGGTTTTGAAAACACCTCCTGTATGTTATAATAAACGCATCATTCACATTTATTTCGTGCATTTATGTGCAGGAACGACTGCGGGATATGGGAAACGGAAAACAGAGCAAAGAGGGGCAGGCGGCAAGGCGCCGTCAGATCATAGAATATATCGGGGAACACGGCCCTGTCAGGAGCGGTCAGATCTGCGCCGCGCTGGGCCTGAGCAGGTCCTCCCTCTCGGACGACATACGGGAGATCAATGTCTCGGAAAGGATCATCCTCTCTCCCGCGCGCGGCACGTACACGCTCGCGCCCGAAGCAGAAATGCGGGAACAGGCATCCCGCGCCCCCTACAGCCGGATCGACCGGAGAGGGGTGCGGCGGTGGATGATCCTTTTTGCGCTCCAAAGGCACCCCCTCACCGTCGCCGGAATCCTGTCCTATCTGGAAAACGCCGGGATCACCTGCACGGAATCCTCCCTGCGGCGGGATGTCGCCGACCTCACGGACGACGGCCTCGTCACGCGCAGGAGCGAGGGCCGGCAGATCTTCTACGAATCCTCGTGTATCCGCGAGACGGACCGGCGGGAAATGCGGCATTACAGGGAGAGCGACCTTTTAAAGAATTCCAGGATCCGCTTCGAGACCGCCCGTTCCATCGACCGCAAACTGGCCCACGCCTGTCCGGATCCGGACGCTCCGGCCCCGCAGGATGCGTCCGACGATGCACAGCCGTCTCTTCTGTCCCTGCGGAGCGCCGGCAGGAGGAACACGCTCACCGGGGCACAGCTGGGGATGCTCCGGCAGATCGAACGGCTTCCCTACGACACGCAGGTGCTGGAAATCCTTTACCGGACCAATTCCGGAAAGGAGATCCTCTGCCGCCTGCAGACCGGGATCATCGTTTATGTCGTGGAGACCGCGAGGATCTACCTGATCGGACGGGATGAAAACAAGCGGTATGCAGTCATCCCCACGGACCGGATCCGGGACGTCCGCGCGGGACAGGGCGTCAACACCTGCTGCAATACCCCGGAATTCAACCGCATCTTCCGGGAGATGTTCCAGATCTCGACGGACGCCCCCGTAAAGGTGCGGGTCCGTTTCCAGAATTATGGCTTTATCCGTGAGAAGGTTGAGAGACTGTGTGCGAATCGGAAGCAATCGAAGACGGAGATCGCCGGCGATGAGATCATCTATACGGATACGATCCGGGGAGAGGAGGATTTTGCCAGATATCTGCGAAGATTCGGCAAAAGCGCGATCGTCGACGCGCCGCTTTCGCTCCGGGAGAGAATGATGCGGTCGAGCCGCCTGATCCTTGCACTGTACGGCGCGGCGCCTCTTCCGACGCCGGAGGAGGAATAACTATGGACACTGCGCACAAAGAAAAAAGCACCGGCGCCGGAAATGCGCCTGACCGCCTTTATATCGGGATGTTCGAACGGATCACCGAGCTGGTTTCCCTTCTGGGCAATGCGGAGCGCGCCCTTACCATCCGTGAGATCAGCGAGATCACCGAGACATCCCTCGAGCAGACCCGCGAGGATCTCGCGCTGCTGCACAGGTCCGGGATCCGGCTTGCGCCGGCGCGCACTGCCGAAGCCCTGCGGCGGGACGATCCGCGCTTCGACGAAGAGATCCTTATGCTCGGCGAAGACCTGACCGGGTCGCATTCCCTGCTCTTCCTACGGGAGAACGAACAGCCCCTCTATGCACAGAAGCCTTCAGGCAGCCTCCGGATCAAGGATACGCCGCAGAGCATTCCGGATGAGGTCCGCCGGCGCGCCCGGTCCATCGAGGAGGCGGTCCGGATCGGCTGCTATGTCCACTTTCTCTACCGGTCTCCTCTCCTGCCGGGGGCGGAGCGGGTCGAGGTCGCGCCGCTGATGCTGTTTCACAACACCACCGACGATCTCTACTACTGCATTACATATATTGACGACGTGATCTATGCGTACCGGCTCGACAGGATCCTCTTCGATGTGCATCTGGACCGCGCAAAACGGGTTCGCATGACGAATAAAGAGCAGGCAGTCAGCCGTGCGCGGCTGGAGCATCTGCACTACTGCTGGGGCGCGGCGTTTGACAAGGACGCCGTGCCGGTCCACGTAAAACTGGAGATCTGCCCGAACACCGCCAATATCCTCACCAAGATCCGCAACGATACGGCGGACCGCCGCTTCGGAAGCCTGCGCGAAGAAGACGGGCGCTTCCTCTACGAAGACGATGTGATCGGCCTGAATTCCTTCCGCTCCTGGGTCCTCGCCTACGGGTCCTCCGTAAAGGTACTGGAACCCCGGACGCTGGCGGAGGAAGTGGTCGAATCCTCCAGGCTCCGCCTTTTGAATTACACCGACGGCAGCCGTTTTCATTAAGAAAGGCACTATCCGATGCAGAATTCCCTTCGCACGATCTTTCACGTGGATGTCAATTCCGCCTTCCTTTCCTGGTCTGCCTTAAAGCGCCTGCAGGAAGATCCGGGCAGCGTTGACCTTCGCACCATACCCTCCGCCGTGGGCGGCGACGTAAAGACGCGGCACGGCGTCATCACGGCCAAATCCATCCCCGCGAAGAAATACGGCGTCAGGACAGGCGAGCCCGTCGTCAAGGCGCTGCAGAAATGTCCGCAGCTGATCACGGTCCCGCCGGATTTCGAGACCTACCGGGCATACTCCCACAGGCTGATGGATATGCTCTTTGCCCTCACGCCCCTCGTTCAGCAGGTCTCCATCGACGAGGCCTATCTGGACGTCACGGAACTGGTGTCCCCGGAGGACCGCGAAGGCGCTGCGGCGCTGGCACGGTCGATCCGCGCGTCGGTCCTCGCAAAACTGGGCTTCACCGTCAATGTCGGCATATCCGTCAATAAGCTCCTCGCCAAAATGGCGAGCGACTTCGAAAAACCCGACCGCACCCACACGCTCTATCCCGATGAGATCCAAAAGAAGATGTGGCCTCTGCCCATCGGGGAACTCTACGGCTGCGGCAGGGCGACCGCGGAAAAACTCCGCCTTGTGGGGATCGATACGATCGGGGACGCGGCGCAGGCGGATCCCGCACAGCTCCGGTCCCTTCTCGGCCCCAAAGCGGGGATGTACATTTCCCGCAGCGCCAACGGAATCGGTTCGACGAACGTGACGCCCGAGCGCGAGAAGGCGAAGAGCATTTCCAACGAGCGCACGCTGTCCGAAGATGTGAACCGGGATAACTATGAGACGAACGGCATTCCCGTCATCCGATGGCTTGTGCAGAAGGTGTCGGACCGCATGAAAAAAGCCGGCGTCGCCGCGCAGACGGTCACCCTGCAGGTAAAGAGCGCCGATTTCCAGCGATACTCCAGGCAGAGCTCTCTGCCGGAAGCCACGGATTCCCCCGCGGTGCTGGAGGACGCCTGCCTGCAGCTGGCAGAGCGCCTGCTCACCGGGACCGAAGGCCTGTTTTCCGATGGCGTCCCGGTGCGCCTGATCGGCGTCGGCGTATCCCGCCTCAGCGAGAAAAAAATGCACCAGATGGACCTCTTCGAGTGGGCGGATCAGCAGCAGACAGAAGACGAGCAGGCCGCCGCGGAGGCAGAAAGGCGCAAAAGACAGGAAAAAGAAAACCTGCTCAGCTCCATGCTGCAGCAGGTCAATGAACGGTATGGAGAAGGAACGCTGATCAGAGGAAATCCTCACATAAGCGATCCCAAGTAAGTATGGCCGTGTATAGGCGCCTTGGGCCGTGACCACTTAAAACCCTGCGGCACCTATCCCCAGCTTTTTAAATGGCTGCAAGGATATGCAGATTTCGGATCTGCGCGTCCGCGATGCCGTCGTTGACGGAATACGCATGCTTCTCCAGGTCCCCGCCGTCCGCGCTGGTGAGGTCCTGCCGGATCAGCTCTTCGATCACGTCAAGAGAGATCCCTTCTATGACACGATATTTTTCCTCCGCGTTATCCCCGTCGTTGTCCGAGGTGAGCAGGTATTCCATGAGCTCTGCCTCGAAGGGGAGGATCGTCAGGCCGCGCATAGCCCGGAAGGTCCACTTGTAGTAGGGCTGATAGGAGCGGTTCAGCATAAAGAGCACCTCTGCCGCGCTCTTTACGAATTCGAACACGGCGAGCTGGGCCGCGGCCGTCTCCTTGTGCTGCAGGCACCTTGCGTAATTGTACTGGCCGGCCTGCCCCATCAGGAGGAGTTGCCCCGCCAGCTTCTTCCTCCGGACATCCTCCGGATAATAAGAGAGCCGTTCCCGCACGCCGGCCAACTCCCCGCAGTTGTCAAAATATAGCTCCCCGTTCGTCACCTCCAAAAGGGACTGCTGCGGAACCGAAAACCACTGGGCAAGGGTGAGCCGCCCGTCGGGCGTCCCGGTCTTCTCCATCAGAAAATCCGCGGTCCGCATCACGCCGTGCCGCGCGCCGCCGGCGGGAAGAATCAGCTGTCTCCGGAAGCCCTCGAATTCCCGCGGCAGCTTTGCGTAAGCTCTTTCCAGCAAAAAGGCCGATCGGCGGTCTACAGTTTCCTCGTCGGGAAGCATGATGCAAAAGCCCGGCTCATAGTCATGATCCCTCGACACTTCGTCGTCATAACCAAGGCACTCGGAGCCGCTGCCGAACAGACCGGCCGCCAGAAACGGCAGAAGATCCGGAAACTGTTCTTCCAGTAAGGGCCTTCCATATTGTTCAAAATAGGCTCTTGAGAGCGCAAGACCATTCATATCGCGTCAATTCTTATTCAGTCTGAAGACTGCGGATTTTTCGCTTTCCGTCATCTCCAGGACCTCGGCCGTTCCTTCGTATCCCTTCGGCGCCTCCACAAGCTTAACGGTGTAATGCCCGTCCGCGATCTTGAAGATGACCACGCCGTCCGCATCCGTCGTTCCATCCAGAGTCTCCGCATCCGAGATGACCTGGACCTTGGCGCCGGAGAGGGGATCCTCGCTTTTGTCGTCCATGACGGCTACCACATATTCGTCATCCGGACCCGCGGGTTCCGAATCCTCTTCTTCCTCGAGCGAAGCGTCCGCATTTTCCTGCGCGCCGCCCGCGCTCCCGCAGCCCGTCAGCAGAAACAGACAGAAACCGATCGCAACCACCAATGTAACATACTTTTTCATTTGCACCTCCTGAATCCTGGATTAGTTTTCGATGATGCCGGACTCCGTCACCACAGTGCGGACAGGCAGGTCCGTCTTCTCCGTCATGACCGTGCGGAGCTCCTGCGCATCATAGGCCGCCATCACCAGCTTTTCGCGGTCACAGCCTGCTATAAAACGGTCATAGTATCCGGCGCCGTGCCCGCATCTTGCCCCTCTCCTGTCGAAAGCGACGCAGGGCACGATGATCAGATCGATCTCCTCCGGTTTCAGGATCAGGGATCTCTCCCGGACCGGCTCCTGGATATCATAGGCGCCGCTTTTCCAGGCGCTGTCATCCTCCGGCACCGCTGCCAGCATAATGCCGTGCTCCAGGGGGATCGGGTAGGCGACGCGCATGCCGCGCTCACTTGCCCACGCATTAAAGACGTCCACATTGGCTTCGTCCCAGACGCCGCGGTAGCTGAAGACCGTTTTCACCTTCTGATAAGCATCTCCGCTGAGCAGTTTGATCAGATTAGCGGAGATTTCTCCGTTCTTCCTGTCACGCTCCTCTTGCGTCATCGCCCGCCTTCTCGCGGTCGCGATCTCCCGCTGCTGCTGTTTGCACAGATGAGAAAATGCGCTCCGGATGGTTCCGGCCATGTACAGGGAACCGAACGCCACGACCGGCGCGAATGAATCCGCCGGCTCCGCCGCGTGTGTGCCGACCGCCTTCTGCAGGCTGACTTTGATCCCCTCTTCAATACTGGCGCAGGCCGCAGCGGCCAATCCTCTTCCCTGCAGGAAAGCGGCGAAGTCCTCCGCCGGCAGGGCTCTTCCCGAATCCGGCGTCACGCAGACGAATTCGCGGGCATAGGGGGCAATGTGATCGATGATCTTCCCGTAGTCCTTATCAGCAAGGACCCCCGTCAAAAAGACGATTTTCCCCCCGGCGTCCGGTATCACCGCCTCCAGCGATTGCGCCAGCGCCTCGGCGCACTGGGGATTGTGTCCCCCGTCCAGGATAAAGAGGGGCTCCCTGCACAGCACTTCAAACCGGGCAGGCCATTCCACCTGCGCAAGTCCTTTTTCCACCGCCTCCTGCGGGATGGCAAATCCTCTTTCGCGGAGGGCCTCCACACATGTAAGGACCGTCGCCGCATTGTGCAGCTGATACTCCCCGAGAAGGGAAAGCCGGAGCTTAACAGGATCCCGCATGCTATCAGCCGGCCGGGAATCAGCTGTCTCCCGCATGCCTTCGGCCGGCCGGGAAGAAGGACTCCACAAAAAAGTCTGGCCCTCCAGGGACACTTCCAGCGGCCTAATCCGGCCGTACTCCGCTATATGCAGGGGGCAGTTTTTCTCCCTGCACACCTTCTCCACGACCTCCATGACCTCCGGGTCGTTTTCATACAGCACCACGTCGGAGCCGGTCTTGATGATGCCCGACTTGGTCTGCGCGATTTTGGCGAGAGTATCGCCCAGATACTCCGTGTGCTCGAGGCCGATGTGGGTGATGGCGGCGATCTCCGGCGCGTCGATCACATTGGTGGCGTCGAACTCGCCTCCCAGGCCCACTTCCAGCACGACCATATCGCATTTTTCCCGCACGAAATAGACCATGCCGATCGCCGTCACCAGCTCGAACTGGCTCGGATGGTCCTCCATGGCGTCCGCCTCTTTCCGGACGAGTTCCGTGATTTCACAGAGGGCCTCCTCCGTGATCATCTCTCCGTTTACCTGGATGCGCTCCCGGAAATCCTCGATGTAAGGGGACGGAAACAGGCCGGTCCTGTACCCGGCTTCGCGCAGGATCCGCTCCAGCATCGCGCAGGTAGACCCCTTGCCGTTGGAGCCGGCCACATGTACGAACCTAAGCTGCTTCTGCGGATCGCCGAGCCTGTTCAATAGCTCCCGCGTGCGCGAGAGGCCGAGCCGCCACTGGCTCCAGGTATGCGTGTTGATATAGTCGATCGCCTCCTGAACCGTCATTTTCCTGTCTCTCCTCATTACTGCAGTCCCGCTCCTTTTACCGCGGACATGATCGGTCTCCTGAGAACCTGCAGCGCGATCAGCTGTACCGGGATCATGATCAGGCACTGCGTGAGCCGCACCGGGAGCAGCGGAAGATACGGCGATCCGTACGTAATGGAGATCCAGAGTGTCTGCACGAAAAGACTCAGCACCAGCTGATTGACGGCCACGGCAGCGACCATTTTCTTCGTGGTGACCGTGTCGCGCAGGAAAATACCATAGACCGCCCCGGTCAGGAAAGCCGTGAGCGTAAACCCGGGAAAATAAGGCCCCGTCGGGAAAAGAAGCATCCCCAGGACATCCCCTGCGGCGCCGACCATGCCGGCCGGAAGGGGCCCGTAGAGCATGCCCGCCACCGCCAGTGCGATAAAGGCAAACCCGACACGCATATTCCATACGTTAAAGGACAGAAATCTTTCCAAAACAATGTAGAGCGCCGTGAGGAACCCCAGCATGACCACTTTTTTTGCGATCGCTCCGTTCCTGCTTTCAAACATAAGAAAAACTCCTTTCATGCGGACCGAAACAACTGATTCATGAATTGCTGCGACGCCACCGCTCGGGAGCTTGGATGGTGCAGCGGATGCGGAATGCCAACGCAGAACCGATTCTGATCCTTTCGTCCGCAGACAACTTCCCATTCTGCGGCACTTGACGCGTCATTCCTACTCTGACCGTTAGTGTATGAGCAGGTTGGGCAAACCTTTCCTGCTGTTTTTTCAATATCATTATAACGAATCGATGCGGACAATACTATTCCCTAAATTAAGTATTTCCTGCGTAATCGGTAATAGGCGGCCGCACGGTGATATTGTATAATTAGTTTGATACAGCCCAAAGCAAAATAAGGAAAAGGAGGACAAACCATGGCATTAGTAACCACCACTGAAATGTTCCGGAAAGCTTATGACGGCGGATATGCGATCGGCGCCTTCAATGTGAACAACATGGAGATCGTCCAGGGAATAACCGAGGCGGCCGGCGAACTGAAGAGCCCGGTCATCCTGCAGGTCTCCAAGGGCGCGCGCGCTTATGCGAACCACACCTACCTTGTGAAGCTGGTCGAAGCGGCCATCATCGAAAATCCCGAGATCCCGATCGCGCTTCACCTCGATCACGGCGACACCTTTGAGCTGTGCAAGAGCTGCATCGACGGCGGTTTTACCTCCGTCATGATCGACGCCTCCTCCAAATCCTTTGAGGACAACATCGCCCTGACCAAACAGGTCGTCGAGTATGCACACGCCCACGGCGTAGTCGTAGAGGCAGAGCTCGGAACCCTGGAAGGCGTCGAGGACGAGGTTGTCGTCGAGGCCGGAAAAGCCAGCTACACCCGCCCCGAAGAAGTCGAGGAATTCGTCACCCGGACCGGCTGCGACTCCCTGGCGATCGCCATCGGCACCTCCCACGGCGCTTATAAGTTCAGACCCGAGCAGTGCACGCGCAATGCGGAGGGGATCCTGGTTCCGCCGCCGCTGCGTTTTGACGTGCTGGAGGAGGTTTCCAGAAGACTCCCCGGCTTCCCCATCGTTCTGCACGGTTCCTCTTCGGTCCCTCAGGAATTCGTCAAAATGGTCAACACCTACGGCGGCAATATGCCCGACGCGATCGGCATCCCGGAGAACGAGCTCCGTCACGCGGCTGAGCTCTCCGTCTGCAAGATCAACATCGACTCCGATATCCGCCTTGCCATGACCGGCAACATCCGGAAATACTTCGCGGAGCACCCCGATCACTTCGATCCCAGACAGTACCTCAAGCCCGCAAGGCAGGCCGTCAAGGATATGGTCGCGCACAAGATCCAGAATGTGCTCGGCAGTGCCGGGAAGGCATGATCCTGTAAGTTTTACATCAAAGGGGGCGCCGCATTGGAAAAATGCGACGCCCCTTCTCTTTTTGGGAAAATGACCTTAGAGGTAATGAGGTCAATCAGTTCACTTGTATTGCTCTTCCATACCCGTCAACCTGATAGATCACACCTCCGATCTCCTGAGTACAGTTCTTGCGCATAACACCGTCATTGCCGTAAATATAATTCTGGCCGCCGATCCTGATAAGACCAGTCGCCATAGCCCCTTTTCTCGCCGGATCGAAATAATACCAGTTGCCGAAGAGCTGTTGACTTCCCACTAGCACCTTGCCGTCGTCATCGACGCGGTAACGGTTCCCGTTCATATTCTTCCAGGTATGCCTGGAAAGAGCGCCGTTGGCATGTAAGTAGTAGTAGTCCTTTCCAATCTTTGTGATGCCGGTGTGCATCACACCGTAAGAATTGAAGTGATAGGTAAAACCGTTCACCTTCTGCCATCCCGTAAGGAGACTGCCATCAGCACTTACACGGTACCTTCTTCCGTTTACGGTCTTCCAGGTATTACGGGACATGGCGCCGTTCCAGTTGAGGAAATAGCGCTTGCTGCCCACCTTCGTGATGCCGGTGCACATATTGCCGTCTTCTGCGAAATAGAAGGTCTTCCCGTTGATCTCCTGCCATCCGGTCTGTATACGGCCTTCGGGATCGAGATGATACCGCTTGCCGTCCAGATTCTTCCAAACGCCCCTGGACAACGCACCGTTTGTGTTCAGGAAGTACCTGTCACCGTCAATCTCAGTGATGCCGGTCTGCATGACACCTTCCTTATCGAAATAGTACTTATTTACGCCCTTCATTTTGAGCCAGCCAATTTTCACCCGGCCCTTGCTGGACAGATAGTATTTTCCGGTCTCGTCAGTAAAGAACTGACTCTTCATCATTTCACCGTCGTTTGCGAAGTGATACTTCTTACCGTCAAAAATTTGCCAACCGGATACGGTATGTCCTTCCTTGTCAAAACCGTATTCCACGCCTTCGATCTCGACGATACCATCCTTTGCAGAAGATCCGTCACCATAGTAGTACATCCTGAAAGAGCCTTCTTCTTTCCATCCTTTCTTCAGCTCTATCTTCTTTTCCGTGCCGGGAATAGGCTTGGCGCAAACCGTACAGTGAATACTCTGGACGCCATACTCGGTAAAAGTAGACTCCTTATCCACTGTGTAATCCTTGGCCGGTTTATGACCTGCCGCAGGGATCTCCTCTGTCTTTGTGTCATCACAGACAGTGCAGCTAAAGGTCTTTACACCTGTTTCTGTACAAGTGGGTTCTGTTGTGACTTTCCCTTCATCGTACTGATGCCCGGTTGCGGGTAATTCTACGTCGCTGTCTTCCAGAATCGCATCACATACTGTGCAATGGATGCTCTTAGAACCAGCTTCTGTACAGGTGGGTTCTTTGTCC
>JAFQZU010000030.1 GCA_017405805.1 Lachnospiraceae bacterium | reverse complement strand
GATCCTGGATCAGAGGGGTCTGCTCCCCGATAATTCGAAAGGAAAACGCTTATTACTTATGCTATTTTTCAGATTTGTCTGGAATAAAAGAAAAGTCGTGGTATGCCAGATGGCATAAACACGACTTTGTCTTCAGTCTGAATCGCAGACGAGCAGTCTGCGATTTTTGTTAACTATCTCAAGTGGAATCTATCTGTCCCAGTTCTTCTTTGCATCAGCATCAGTAATTTGCCGGATCACCCTGCAGGGATTTCCTGCCGCTACACTGTTGGATGGAATATCCTTTACTACAACACTGCCGCCTCCTATCACCACGTTGCTTCCAATCGTGACGCCCGGCATGACCTGTACGCCTGCGCCAATCCAGACATTATCACCGACAAAAATCGGATATGCATATTCCAGTCCCTGATTGCGCCGCTGAAAATCGATCGGATGACCGGAAGTATGGAACCCGCATGACGGCGCTATGAAAACATCGCGGCCAAATGTCACGCCTCCCGCATCAAGAATGATCAGACCGTGGTTAGCGTAGAAGTTTTCACCCACTTTAATCCTATAGCCGTAATCACACCAGAAATCCGGTTCAATATGAACGTTTTCCCCGGTTTCTCCAAGAATACGCTTAATGAACTTATGCCTGTCGTCTATTTTGTCGATCGGGAGGCTGTTGTATTTTTGGCAGAGAATCTTACATTGAATTCTTTCTTTTTCAAGCTCCTGATCATAATTGGCGTCGTATAGTTTCTGATGCAGCATCTTATCTTTTTCTGACATTCTTATTTCCCCCGATACTTCCGCTCAATTATAGCACACATATAGCACACAGCCCCGGCCATGGTCCACCTCCATCTACACCTCTATCGTTTCCAGATCATCCGGGATCCACAGGTTCCCATGATAATACGCTTTGCCTTCCGCTGTATAGAGTGCTTTCCTGTCAGCAAGGTTTCTGTCTTCTGTATGGTAAGTGTAAAACCCCGTCGTCAAGACGGGGTTTCAAGTCAGCGCTAATCACTTTTCATATCAGATTATTTTTTCATCCAACCTGCACCGGCGTTCCATGCTGCGCCAACCTTCTCACCGGATACATAGTAGCCATGCTGGAACTGGTCAAAAATAAGCGCCTCCAGCTTGGAAGGATCAACTTTGCCGTTTTCAGAGAGCACTTTTTCTTCTGCCGCCGTATTTACAATCCTGCCGACGATGCAGTAAAAGCTCTCTGTCTCGGAAACCTCAGCAAGCTCGCACTCCATTACCACGGGGAATTCATCGATGATCGGCGCATTTACGTGCTCGCTCTTGATCGCTGTATAACCGGTTCTCTCAAACTTATCATTCATCTTATTTCCCGATGCGATCCCGAAGAAATCAGCCACATCCATATGATCCTTATCGGCAATACTCACTGTAAATGCCTTCGTCTTCAACAGGTTCTGCGTGGTTTTATGATCTTCATCAATAAACAGTGCGATCCTGTCTTCATTACAGATCATCCCCCATGCCGCATTCATAACATTTACTTTGCCATTCTCATCATATGCCGCAACCATCAAAACCGGCATCGGATAAACAGCCTGCACAACGCCTAAATTCTTTTTCATTCTTTCCGCCTTTCGTTTACTGAATTGATCTTCCGAGTTTATATGCATCCTGAAGTTCTTTTTTGCCATCAGTATCCCCCGGCTGTGTCACGCAGCCGCAGAGGATTTTCCCAATGCTTTTCCATCCGATATGCTTCTCCAGGTGATCATACCAGTGTTCACTCTCTTCAAAACCAGCACCTTCCGCTGCCATGATGAGGGCCGTCTGTTTCTTAGGATTACGATAGTTCTGATCGCACTCCGCAATCGCAAATAAACGGTCAAATGCATTGCTCCATGTCATCTCTTTGGGAACATGGGTGTTCGGGATCTTTGCCGCCGCTCCAGCACCCTCCTATGGATCGATTGACTTTTCAGTCTTTTCAACGTACATTATACAAATACCAAATAGCAATGCAAGTACCAACTTTTACGTTAGGTACTTACTTGGAGGTAAGTAATGGAAAAACAAAAGATTGAAGAAGCTGATTTCAATTCCACGGGATACAGCTACACGCTGTCACTGATCGCAGGCAAATATAAGCCCATCATCCTCTACTGCCTTATGGAGTATGAACCCGTCCGTTTTAATGAAATGCAACGCTATTTGAAAAAGATTGCCGACAAAACCCTCAGTCAGAACCTGAAAGAACTTGAAGCAGATGATCTCATAGTCCGCAATGTTTATCCTCAGATTCCTCCCAAAGTTGAATACTCCCTGACCGATCGAGGACATTCACTTGTGAAGGTTCTGGATAAACTATGCGACTGGGGTAACGAAAACCGCAGATAATCAATCAGATAAGCAATCTGCTTTTCTGAGTAGATAAATGTAAAATATAGTTGACATATCGCTACTGCAGATGTACTATATCCATAACGGAAGACACTTAACCGTGTCTGTTGCAGAAAGATCAGATTATAAAAGATCAGATTACAGTAGGAGGCGGATATGTTCAACAGTGCTCGTATAATCGGGGGAATGACCGGAATAATCATAGGTTTGATCGTCGCAGTTTTTGTTTTTCGCTATGTGCACCGGAACAAAAAGCTGTATACGGAATATGATGAGATGCAGAAGCTGATCCGCGGTGAAGGATATAAGTATGCTTTTTACACAGTGCTGATCCTTGAAGCTGTGCTCTGCGTGCTGACGATGGGGATGGAGCTGCCGGCGGAGCCGTATGTGGTTCATTTCTTCGTGATATTTGTCGGCGTCACGGTGCAGGCTTCGTATTGCATTTGGAAGGGAGCCTATATCGGGCAGAATACAAATCTTCCGCGGTACATCATCCTCATGGCAGTCATTTCAGTTCTCAATATTGCCGGTGCATTCATGGCTTGGAAGTCGGGCGAGCTTATTGTGGATGGCAAGTTTCAGTCGCCTATGGTCAATCTGCTTTGCGGCCTGATGTTTGCGGTGATCGGCATCGTCGGCCTTGTCAGGAAAGCGGCTGACCGGGAGGAAGAGGCATGAAGAATCTCAAGTTGAAAGCGGCACGGGCAGGAATGGACCTGTCTCAGGCAGATCTTGCCGAAGCGGTCGGAGTATCCAGGCAGACGATCAGTGCGATCGAGAAAGGCGATTACAATCCGACGATCAATCTGTGCATTAAAATATGCAAGGTCCTGGGGAAGACACTTGATGAGCTTTTCTGGGCAGAGGACTGATCAACCGGATACAACTAATGCGAGGGAAGAATCTTTAATGATTTTAGCTGGAAATATGCTGTCCCTGGCGGCGGCCTGCTTTACTGCCGCCTCCTGCTGGAGCAGGGACCATAAGCGCATCTATCTCTATCAGGCAGCCCAGTGCCTGCTGCTGGCGGCTGCTAATGTTTTTTTTGCGTCCATGAGCGGCACGATCACCTTTATTCTTTGCGCCATGCGCAACACGATGATCGCGTACGGACGTTTTAGCGGAAAGGTCTGCGCGGCTTTTTTCGTAGTGCTGCCCATTCTGGGGATCGCCGGCAACAACAGGGGCGCAGTGGGACTGATCCCGGTGGCGGCCACCATGATTTATACGGCGGGATGTTACTTCGCGCGGAGGATCCCGGCCATTAAGCTGAACATGATCGTGAATCAGTTTCTTTTTACCGTGTACGACGTGTTCATACTGGATCTGGTTTCGGCAGTGGTGGATTTTGTATCGGGAGTGCTGGCAATCGTCTCTTTGATCAGAATGAAAAAGATTTGAGCCGAGCCGGACGCCTGATCCTGCGGTTTACGGCCTTCTTGCTCGCCTGATCCTGCGGTTTGGGCTAAATCAGGCTAAAAACCAAGAAAAGTGCCAATCAAAATCGTCTCAAGCCGATTATCTTTTGGCACTTTCTTCTTTTTTATACTTGCTTTGGCCCAAATCGGGCCTAAATATCAATTTTATGATAACAATTATTCTTTTTGACGTTTTCCATTTTGGCACTCTGATGCGAAACCTCACCCTTTCAGCCCAAATGAAATTAATCCCAAATGAAGTTAATCAAGGAAACATTGATTCCATGAACTGCATCAATCAAAACACCCCCCCCCGGAGCGCTGCGCTTCGGGGGGTTTGACTTTATTTACAGCCAGGATTATCAGATTTCAACGACACATACCCTGTTTCCGTGTTCTGTTATTAAGTTGATCAGATCTTTTGTCTTCATCCATACAGTTGCCGTATTATCATTGGGATGGACGCCGATGCATTCAGAGAAAGCGGCATCCAGGTAAAGTTCCACTCTTCTTTCCCGATCGTTCAGTAAGCCCAACGGAGTAACCGCACCGGGTATCAACCCCATGATCGACATAAGATCATCGGCAGAAGCAAAAGAAAGATTTCGCAATCCATGCTTTTTCCGGAACTGCTTTAAATCTACCCTTTTGTCGCCCTGCACGGTGATCATGTAGTAGTGACGTTTCTTGTCATCCCTGACAAACAGGTTTTTTGCATCGGCTTCCGGATGCGGGAGCTGGATCCTGGCAACTTCAGCCATATTGAACACTGCAGGATGTTCGGTTACTTCATAATCAACGCCGTGTGCTGTCAGATATTCGTATGTCTCCTGTTTGGTCATATGAGCATCCTCTGCTGTTTCTCTTTCCTCTGT
This sequence comes from Lachnospiraceae bacterium, assembly GCA_017405805.1. GTDB lineage: Bacteria > Bacillota > Clostridia > Lachnospirales > Lachnospiraceae > CAG-791. The sequence continues at coordinate 35,611 of JAFQZU010000030.1, read as the reverse complement.
TGGCGGTTCTGCGAACTGCTTCCTGACAGAAGTAAGCTAAAATGGTGGGATGTCCCTGCGAAACTCTCTCATAAGGAGTTTCACTATCTGTTTCATGATACTCCTTTTTCGCCCCTAGTAAAAGAAAGACTGTGGTGCGCGGTGCGGCGATTGGGCCGGGGAAGTGACGGGTGGCTTGGCCGGCTTGTTTTTGGCGGTTTGGCGGTTGGTTTTTGGCGGCTTGAACCTTTGATTTTCTTCATTTGGGCTGAAAAGGTAGGTTTTTGCATCAGAGTGCCAAAATGGAAAATGACAAAGCAAATAATAGTTATCGTAAAATTGATATATTTGCCATAATTGGGCCAAATCAAGTATAAAAAAGAAGAAAGTGCCAAATCATAATCGGCTTGAGACGATTTTCATTGGCACTTTTCCTGTTATTTAACCTGATCCAGCCCAAACTCTAAGTGCAGGCGGCCGAAGCGAGCCCAACTATTGTTTTACGATACTCCATTTTCCGCCCCTGGTAAAAGAGTACGCGGCACTCACGCGAAGGAATGAGCAGAGCGGCTTCACCTATCACATATAATCAGTTGCCACACATTCACTTACTTCCAACAATGTCATAAACAAACACTTCATGAATTTCTTCTGTGTAGCCCTCATAAAAGCCGGACGGCATTCCGGCAATGATTTTCGCTCCTCTGTTATACAGAAGGAGGAGCTGCCCGCGCTCTTTGTCAAAGGTCAGGCCTTCGATCTCTCCCTGCCGTATCACATCATCGAATGCTTTTTCCAGAACGACGTCTCCGGTTTTTTTATCCTTTGCCACATCGATCCTGTACATATGGTCCGGCGCATTATCGTCGGCATCGCCGTCATCACTGGTCACGTACAGGCTCCCGTCGTAATAGGCAACGCCCTGCAGCCATTTCGGCGCCGGCTGCATCTTCAGGTTTCCCTTGTATTCCCCTGTGTCAAGATCATACATATAGAGAGATTCACTGGATTCGTCATCGATCCATGATGTCATATATACTGTCCGGGAATCGGCGTCAACTGCGATTCCGCTGCATTCCAGCTGACCTGTGTCAGGGCGGAAAGGAAAGACCCTCTTAAGCTTCAGCGTGTCGCCGTCGTATACTGCGACCTGTATATTATGCCCTTCGCCGTCCATAAAGTACTCTACGCCGAGATACAGCTCGTTGTTGTACACATCGATGTCACCGATATGGTTGACTTCCAATGTATACCCTTCAAAGGGGTTCGTATTTTCGGCGACAAGGTTCCAGCTGCTGTCATATTTTGACAGCGTCTTGGAACCGCTTACCCAATAATATCCCCCTTCCGTACAAATGCCCTGTCTGCCCGCAACGGGATGAACTTCCTTCAGCTCATATTTGAAAGCAGGCTCAGCTGCGCCGCATCCGCACAGCAGGACGAGAACAATACACAATACCGGCAGCAGGCCGGGGCCCTTTTTATATTTCACGATTTTCTCCTTACAGACGCATTTTCGTTATCTCTGATCTTTATCGATCAACTTCAGCGTGATGACCGCGACAACGGCAAAAACAACGACCATGAGGAGTATCGCGCCCCATGCCGTCAGCACATTCTCCGGTGTGCTTGCATAGGCCGGATTCATCCTGTTTTGGCCCGACCAGAGTAGAAAGTCATTGAGCATGCCGTTTTTTTCCACATTCTGCAGAATATACAGCAGGGGCTTTTCACCGAACAGCTCTGCGTCCTTGAACTGGACCAGGGTATTCCACAGTGTCACCATGGGCAGTTCATTGTAACGGCCAATGGCGCACAGGCAGTCAGTCCCCCAATGGGATATAGTGGTCAGTTTGATAGGATCCGCGGCGCCCAGATCAAAAAAGCTTCCTGAGAAAATCAGCTGGTAAATCAGCAGAAAGGGCATCACCGTCATGGCTGCGGTCGTGGTTTTGACGATACATGAGACCATGAGCGCCATGACGTCTGCCGCATAAGTGACGAGCAATATGGTTATGCCCATATCGACAATCCCCCAGGGCGTGATGATTCCCTGCCCGGGAAATTTAACGCCCGCAATGCCGCAGATGAGTAATGTGATCAATGTCTGCAGCAGGCACAGGATCAGCTGATAGACAATATGCGCCAGAATATAGGATGAGAGGTACATGCCTGCGCGATGCTCTTTTTTTACGATATCCCGTTCCCGACATACGACCTGGATAGAGTTGAAGAAGCCGTTCCAGACACAGACACAGGTCAGGGCAAAGGTACCCATCGTTGTCCCCTCCTGCGTCACGAACATGTTGGATCCCACGACAAAAGTCACCAGCGCGGCAATCACTGCGCCGATCGGAAGGACGATCCAGTCACTCTGATAGACAAACATTCTGAGGAATTTCCGGAAAGTGATTCCAAACTGTGCAAGGCGCCCGGTATAATTCAGTTTTTCAGTTGCAGTTCCTGTCATGACGCCTTCCCTCCTTTCTGCGATGCGGCAAGGGCTCTGTATTTTTCTACCAGCTCATCAGCCCGTCCTTCTCCGCCTTCCTCTTTGCTGTTAATACTCATAACGATCTGCTCCATGCTGTCTTTTCCAAAGAACTCCTTCGCCTCCCGGGGCGTTCCGTAGAAAGCCAGACGCCCTGTCTTGTCGGAATCCTTGGCCAGTACAATGACTTTGTCAAACAGATCGATCACCCGGTCGGGGGTGTGCGTGATAACGATCACGATCCTGTCCTCATCGGCGATCTGCCGGAGTTTCGTAAAGATCTCCCTGGAGATCACGCCGTCCAAACCGGAGTCAGGCTCATCCAGGATGAACAGTGCCGGATCCGTGACCAGTTCCATGGCAATGCAGATCCTCCGCAGCTGTCCGCCCGACTTCTTGGACACCAGGCCGTCCTGGCCGGAGGTCAGCCCCAGAAGGTCCATGTCTTCTTTGACGATCTTTCCCCGTTCCCCGTTCGTGACGGAGGTTGGAAGGCGCATCCGGGCAGCATCCCCCACTGTATTGATCACGGTGTCATTTCCTCTGATCAGGTTTTTCTGCGGAACAAATCCGATCCTGTGCTTGACACTGTCATAGTCCTCATAGACATCTACGCCATTTAGAAACACTTTTGCGTCCGCTTTTTCATAACCGATCACCGCATTGATCAGCGTTGTCTTGCCGGCACCGGATCCGCCGAGAAGAAGAACAAGGGATTTGGGAGGAATATTGAGTGCGACGTCCTTTAAGAGCGTGTGCTTCTTCCCGAAGTCCGTCACCGTGCGCTCCTTAAGATGAATGCTCAGGCCTTCGTCGGTCACAGGCACGGATTCGTTCAAAGACGCAGGCAGCTTTTCGGGCTCCCTTCCGGTGTCAACACCATTTTCCCCTGCATTCTCCATGATCCGCTCTCTCCGCGGCTGGTACTTTTTATCGAGTCCGATGATCAGAAGCGGAAGCCAGTCTGCGACCAGCCAGATAATGATCCATTTTTTATCCAGACCAAACAGCTTCAGGATCTGCATGTAGATCCTAAGCCGGTAGATGAACAGAAAGATATACAGGAGCAGATGGATCAGAGAAGCGAGTGTTCTGATCTCTTCTTTCCCCTGGACCGCATAGTTTGTAATGGCGGAATAGACAAAGAGAAAATCCATGATCCCGCAGTACGCGCCTTCTCTGCTGAGCCCTACCGAATCCCCCAGGCAATAGATGCGGAATCCCGGTATAAAGGACAGCCATCTCTTCTTCCACTCCAGCTTGGCTGAGATCGTGAACAGAGAGATCGACAAAAACAGCCATTCAAAAATAATGTTTACAGCTATAATATATTGAGATTGCATATTCTCCTCCACGCATACTGTCTACCCGGAGCCTGTAACATTACGGAAGGTCGATCTCCAGCAGGATCGGCGTATGATCCTGCCTGGGACCTGAATCGATCATCTCCGATCTTTTCACCCGCTCTTTGAGCCGGTCGCTCACGAGAAAATAATCGATCCTCCAGCCAGAGTTATTGATCTTGCTGGTTCTGATCCTCTGCGCCCACCAGGAGTAGGCGCCCTCTACATCACCGTGTACATGACGGAAGGTGTCGACGAACCCCTTGTCAAGAAGGTGCGTAAAGCCTTCCCTCTCTTCATCCGTAAATCCGGCGGACATGTGATTGCTTTCCGGGTGCGCCAGGTCGATCTCCCTGTGCGCCACATTGAAGTCGCCGCACGCGATCACGGGTTTTTCCCGGTCCAGCTGTGCGAGATAATCCGCATACCGCCTGTCCCATTCCTGCCGTTCCGCCAGCCGCCTGAGACCGTCTCCCGCATTCGGCGTGTACACATTCACGAAATAGAATCCTGCGCAGTCCAGGACAAGGATCCGCCCCTCGTCATCCATGGTGTCGGGCGCGCCGATCCTGGGCACGATCTTTTCCGCCTCCAGCCCCTCGCGGCACAGGATCATTGTTCCGGCGTATCCTTTACGCGCCGGCGGTGCCGAGCTGACCCATTCCACCCGATATCCCGGAAACAGTTCCGCCAAGGCCTCCGTGTGTTTTCCGGCCGGCCCCGCCGCGGGAAGCTTGGTCTCCTGGATGGCGATATAATCCGCTTTTTCCTTTGCGATCGTGCCCAGAACATCTCTGGACAGCTGCGCCCTGGGAGAAGCCGACGTCAGCGCAGCGTTAATGGAATCGATGTTCCAGGATATAAACTTGCACATGTGCTTCTCCTCTCACATGGAAACGGTGTGATACATAAAGATGGTATCCATGACTTCCGCCGCGCACTCCGCGCACAGGCACTGGTCGAAGCTGTCGTAGGACCATACGCCGTCGCACTCCTTTTCGAAAGCTTCCCTTGCCTCGTCCATATCGAATTCTTTTCCGCACATCTGGCATCTGATCATAATATATTTTCCTCCCTGTTAAACTTTATCGGTTTTCTATCATTATATCAGAAAAAACAGCGGGAGAATGTCTCCCGCTGTCCAAATCATATTCCGTATGACTTTAACTCTTATTGCGATCTCCAAAAGCGGATACCGCAAGGCAGATCAGAATCGTCAGCGCCATATCCGGCAGCGTATTGCCCACGGGCGTATCCACCCTCATAAGGATCCTGTATGCGGCAAAACCGATCACCCAGATCAGAAGATTCCGGATATTGGCCGGTCCCGTAAAAGGCTTTTTCCTCAGAATGAAGTAGTCCGCGATCTGAATGGCGATCATGGGCGCGAAGACCGATCCTATCAAATAGAGGAAATCGGTGATGTTGTCCATTGGATATACGATGGCCGCGATGGTTCCGATCACGGCGACCGCGACGGCCGCCCACTTCTCGTTGATCTTCTCAGAGATCGAGACGCAGGAGACGCCTGCCGAGTAAGCGTCGAGGAAGGTCGTCGTAACCGTCGAGAAGACAATGATGAGAAGTCCTGCGACGCCCAGACCGGCCTTTACCATGATCGACGCGATGTCGTCCGTCCCCGTGTAGATGGAGGCGCCCATACCGATGATATACATGAAGATACTGACCGCACTGTAGACCAGCACGCTGACCAGCGTCGCTTCAAAAGGTTTCTCCGCTTCCCTGGTATAGTCACTGATGAGGGGCAGCCATGACAGCGGCATTGCCACGCCGAGTTCGACGGCTGCGCCAAAACTGAGGCTGTCGTCGATAACCGCCTCCGCGCCGCCCTTCCCGCTGAAGATCACGCCGCACAGGATCAGGCACAGGATCAGGAGCGCCGCCATCGCGACTGTATTGACCTTCCCGAGGTTCGTCAGGCCGATCAGGATCCAGACAACGATCAGTCCGCCGATCACGAGCGGCCATACCCAGGCGGGCGCCGCCACGATCCCGCCGGCCGCCAGCGCCCCGTCGTAGATCATGATGGCCGTCCAGCCGACAAGCTGCAGGATGTTAAGCAGGACGAAGAGAAGGCTGCCCTTTTCGCCAAAACTCATTTTGACGGTCTCCATGGCGCTCTTTTCTTCAAAGCCGCCGATCAGGCCGGCAGCAAACATCATGACGCCGCCGATCAGGTGTCCGAGCAGGATAGCTGCCAGTCCTCTTCCGAAACCCAGTGTGCTGTAATAGGTCCCCGTCAGGATCTCCGCGATGGAGACGCCGGCGCCGAACCAGATCAGTCCGTTGGCAAATACCGATGTCTTTTTCGTCTTATTCATCCTTATTCACCCCCTGTACTCACCTTCTATCGCAAAGGCGTGGTTCATGGGGCCGCTCCCTTTGCCCAGGTCCAGCATAGCCGCCAGCGCGCCGGAAATATAGTTCTTCGCGTACTGCACAGAGGTCCTGAGGTCATACCCCTTTGCCAGATTGGAAGCGATCGCGGATGAGAGCGTGCAGCCGGTCCCGTGGGTATTGGGGTTGTCGATCCGTCTGCCGTAGAACCAGACCGCTTCCGAACCGTCATAGAGGAGATCGTTGGCATCGCTCACGCGGTGACCGCCCTTGCACAGAACGGCACACCCATAGCATTCATATATGTCACGCGCCGCCTCTTCCATTTCCTGCGGTGACGCGATGCTCCTTCCGGTCAGCACCTCTGCCTCCGGGATATTGGGCGTGATCAACGCCGCAAGCGGCAGCAGTTCTTTTTTGAGGGTGTCGATCGCTTCGTCGCTGATCAGTTTCGCGCCGCTCGTAGCCACCATGACGGGGTCCACGACGATATTTCGCGCTTCGTACTGACGGAGTTTTGCCGCGATCGTCTCGATCAGGCCGGAGGATGAGACCATCCCGGTCTTTACTGCATCCGGAAAGATATCCGTAAAAATACAATCCAGCTGCTCTGCCAAAAATGAAGATGTTACTTCCATGATTCCTGTTACGCCGGTTGTATTCTGGGCAGTCAGCGCGGTGATCGCGCTCATGGCATAGACCCCGTTTGCGGTCATGGTCTTGATATCTGCCTGGATGCCGGCGCCTCCGCTGGAATCACTTCCCGCGATTGTTAATGCTGTTCTCATTTGATCCTTTCCCTGCCGCAGTCCGTCGGCAGCTTCGCATTAATTTTGTATAGCGGCCAAGAGTGGTGCCCCCGGTTGACCGCTTCCTACGGTTTCCTGCCGTTCCTATCTTAGCATGGCTTGCAATGAACCATGCCGACTGTTCGCATCCTTCGGACGCTCACTGTCACGGCGTTCGCCGTATGCGTCCAGTCCGTCAAATGCTCTTACGTGAGCAAGCTCCCGACGAGCATTTGACGTCCTGTCCGCGCATGGCTCATTGCTTCGCGCAAAAAAGCAGGCATGCACATAGACATACCTGCTTTGATATCGTTCTCCGGAACGGTATTGTCCACAATATCCCTACGTTGGCATTATCCAAATCAGGTTAAAGGGTCCGGCCGGATGCCGTTCTCAGCCCTCCTGCGAGAGCTCCCCTTTTGTGTTGACAACACTATAGCACTCTGACAGTCATTATTCAAGTAAATCGCGCCCTACTGCTTTTTTCCCTCCAGATTATTCCTGTGAAGCAGCATCTCATTGGCCGCGCAGTACTTGTCCACCATGCAGACCAGAAACGCCTCCCTGCTTTTGGGCATGTGGAAAAGCGTCAGCGGCCACATATGGCTCTCGATGATGTTCTCCTCTTTTTCGGTCAGTTCAAAGTCCTTCCTGGCGTTCTTAAGGGCCAGCCCGGGATGTCCGGTCCCATGCTTGTAAGCCTTGATCCCGTGCTTATTCACGCAGGTATAAAGATAATAATCGTGCAGGATCGCGCCTCTTGCCAGGACCTTTTCATCGATGTCCCAGCCGAGCTTCTGCGCCAGCTCAAAGCTCTTGAAAGCCACATTGCGCACATGCTGCAGCGTGTTGTTGCCGCCGTGCTGACCGAATTGCTCCATCCGGCGGATCTCCTGCGATTCCATGAGCTTTTCGATCTCTCTCTCGAACACAGCCCTGTCCGGACCGCTCTTTTTACGGGTACTCATAGTACTGCTTAAATTCCCTTCTGACCGAGGTAGGTAAACCCGATCATCGTTATGTCATCAAATTGCTCTGCTTTTCCCGCAAAGACGTCAATATCCGCCCTCACCCCGGCAAGTACCTCCGCCTGCGGCACATCGCGCAGGGAATTCAGCTTTGCCGTGAGGCGTTCTGTCCCGTACTGCTGCTGGTCTGCGTCGTTTGCCTCCGGAACGCCGTCTGTGTAGACAAAAAGTCTGTCCCCCGGAGAGAACATGATCTCATACTCATGCATAGGTATATCTTTCTCCACGCCCAGCGCCAGGGAATGCTTGTCCTTGAAGAGCTGATACCCCGCTTCGTCCCGGCAGATCATGGGATACTCGTGCCCGGCGTTGGCGCACTGCATGCGACCCGTCCGAAGGTCTATGATCCCGATCCACACCGTCACAAACATTTCCATGTCGTTGCCATCGCACAGGACCTGGTTTACATCCTCCAGGATATCGGCAGGCGAAGTCCCGGGCCTGGTCAGGTTGGAAATGGCCGTCTTGGAACGCATCATGAACAGCGCCGCCGGTATTCCTTTGCCCGAGACGTCCGCTATGACCAGAACCAGATGATCCGAATCCATGAAGAAGAAATCGTAAAAATCTCCGCCGACCTGTTTTGCCGGATCCATCATGGCATATACCTTGAAATCTTCTCTGGGAAAGTCAAAATTGCGCGGGAGCGCCGCCTCCTGGATCAGGGCTGCCAGCTTCAGCTCCTCCTCCATGCGCTTTTCCGCCTCGTCAATATAGCCCCGCAGGGCGCTCACCGTCAGGTTGATGTCATCCGAGAGGGCGGAAAATTCCAGCGATTCACGCACGTTTACCGTCTCGTCCAGTTCTCCCTCAATGATCCTGTGGAGCGTGGAATTGACCGTGCGAAGATTTCGTCCGATGATCGTATTGACCAGGACCGCGATCAGAAAATAGAGGATCGCGAACAGAAGGATATGGGAGAGCGTGGTCTCGTACATCTCTTTTTTTACGCCCTCATACAGGATGGACTCGAACATGGCGACCAGGATGGAATACCCGTCCGACAGTTTTCTTCCAAAGCAAAGCATATTTTCGCCATAATAGACTTCCGGCCGCGCCATATAGGGCCTGCTCTTCATTTTCTCTGTGAACAGGGCGCGATCCGTTTCTGAGAGCGTACTCACCGCCAGCTGGTCCAAATAGGATCCGGCGACCAACTTTCCGTCCCGGTCAAAGACGATATAGACCGCATCCCGCTCATCCACCATATACTCCATGAGCCGGTTCGTCACTTCCGGGTCATTTTCCAGTTCCTTGTAAAACTGTTCGTAGGAGTATTCAAGAGAGAGCAGGGCGAGCGAGGCGTCCTGATACGCCATTCTTTTCTGAAACCCCAGGGTCGCCGTAAAGTCGATCATGAAGGCGAGGACTGTCACGCCCAAAAGCCATCTCTGAAAGCGGATCGCGAGAGGCGTCACCTCTCTGGGAAGAATGATAAATCCCTTGCTGAAATCTCCCGCGAGGAAGCCTGTTATAAAAGCGCAGCCCATGAGACCGATCCCGCTGAAAACGATCATGGGCACCGCTGTCTCTTCCACTATGTAATAGGCCATGCGCATGCTGTCCCTGTGCGTGAATAAGATAGCATACATATGGAAGACTTCCATGACCGCGCCGATCAGTAAGGACGAGAGGAGCGACGCGCGCTTTTCTTTATATACGAAGTGTTTGAGCGCCGCGGCAAAAAAGCCCGCCAAACAGGTCGACATCCCGCATGCCACGCGCGTGTAGGAGCCGACGTCCCAGTATGTGCCGGCGATATATCTCTCCACGCCGCCGATGAGCCCCGCCGTAATCCCGCTGACGGGGCTGAAGAAAAGTCCGGCCGCCAGGGGACCCAGATCGCGCACATTCACGATCATATCGTAGTAATCTACCCCGCCGTGGGTGGATACGACTGCGCATACGCCGAAGACTACGCCGATCAAGAGCTTGGTCCTCAGGTCTTTTTCACTTTTTTCCCAATAATTCCGGAGCAGCGCCGTGAGCAGCACATAGATCAGCACGGCTCCTGTCATCCGGAGTATCATAGTTTGCATACGCCGCCTTATCCTCCGACCGGATCATCTTTTCAATCTGACCCTTTTTCCACCGGGTATCACCGCTCTCTGCGGACATACCAGTACGCAGAGATGACAGCCAACGCATTTGCCGCCGTTCAGCCTCGGTCTTCTCTCTTCTGTCATTGTGATCGCCTGATGTCCGCCGTCCGAACAGGACAGCGCACATCTTCCGCAGCCGATGCAGCGTTCCGGAAGGAATTGGGGGAAGAGGACCGTATCCCGCTCCAGCACGTCTGTCGTCTCACTCACGGAATCCAGTCCCACGCCTATGAGTTCCTTCAGCTCAGACACGCCGCGCTCCTTCATATACAGGTTCAGACCGGACTTGAGATCGTCGATAATCCGGTATCCGTACTGCATGACGGCCGTCGTGACCTGTACGTTCTCAGCGCCAAGAAGAATAAACTCCAGGGCGTCCTTCCAGGTCTCGATCCCTCCCATCGCACTGTAATGCATGCCCTGCAGAGCGGGATCCTTCGCCATCTCCGCAATAAAACGAAGGGCGATCGGCTTGACAGCGTTTCCGCTGTATCCGCCCACGGCAGACATACCGTGCACGGCGGGCGAAGATATGTAGGTCTGCGGGCTCACGCCCACGATGCTCTTGATCGTGTTGATGGCAGCGATCCCGTCCGCTCCGCCCCGCATGGCCGCCTCTGCAGCAGGCGCCATCGATGAGACGTTGGGCGTCAGTTTTGCCAGGATCGGCTTTTTAGTGCCGCGCCTTGCCGCCGCGGTAAAACGCTCCACCAGTTCCGGCACCTGTCCGATATCGGAACCGAGTCCTCCGTCCGCCATGTTGGGGCAGGAAAAATTGAGCTCGATGACATCCGCCCCGTTCTCGTCGCACAGGCGGGGCAGCGACTCCCACTCCTCCTCGTTCTGTCCCATCAGGGACGCGATAATGACCTTTTGCGGATAATCCTTCTTCAGTCTTCGGAAGGTCTCCATGTTCTCCGCCACGCTGTGGTCGGAGAGCTGCTCGATATTCTTAAAGCCTATGATCGTCCCGCTGTCTCCGGTGATGGCCGAATAGCGGGGAGACGCCTCGTGAATGTCAAAAGAGCAGATCGTCTTGAAAGCGGCTCCGGCCCATCCCGCCTCAAAGGCGCGCGCACACATTTCATAGGTGCTGGACACGACGGAGGACGACAGCAGGAACGGGTTCTCCAGCGGCACGCCGCACAGGCTCGCGCGCAGCCTCTTTTCGTCTTCCGGGAGCGCTGTTTCCAACTCCTCCTTCACCTCTTCATGAAGTTTCAGAAGAAGGTTCCTGACCGGCACCGCACCGGGCCGCACGCAGGCACTTTCGCAGGGCGCCGGCGAGGGGCATGTCCTGCAGGGAAAAGTTTCCGGCATTGTGCCGGCCGCTGTTTTTTCGTTGTCGAACCAGATACTGCGCAGCAGATTCCCCGGATCCGTCTTACCGCAAGCTGTCGTGCACGGGGGATTCTGACAGAGAGTGCACGCGATCATATCCGACCGATAGATTCTCCTGTTAAACACTCTGTACCTCCCTTGCCTATTCAAATTCAATTCACTGTTTTCCAGAAGGCGTCCAGCAGCTGTTCTGTCTCCCGGCTCTTCCTGCCGCGCGGCAGGATACGGATCTTTCGTCCGTCCCCCAGTTCAACCATGTAGTGCCGGAGACTTCCGTCAGGGGCGGCCGCCTTCTCGCAGCCCCGGACCTCTTCCTTGGAGACGGTGCAGTCCTCGGTGCCTTTTCCCTCCAGAAGTGAACCGATTACCCCCAGTGTCATGGACACTGTCCGGCTCTTTTTGAAGAACACCAGCTTATCTTCATAGACGTCGATGGTACCCTCGGGCATCCCTCCGGAACGATATTTCGCGATCTCCTCCTCTGTACCGATGCAGTACAGGCATTTTACACTGACCATGCCGTCACCCCCCTATAGATAAAAATATTTTACCAAATTCCGCTTCGGGCTGACAAGTAAGAGCACTGCCCCTGCGGCAACATATGTGGTATAATTCTCACTGTAAGACATCGTAATGCGTCTTTTTCCTAAATCGTTTACTGTTTCATTCACACTATCAGTCAAGGAGGCTTCCCCATGCGCGCTGATCCGTCTGTGGACAGACCGTCTGTCCATAACCGCTTCACCAAATCCCTGCTGGCCGTCTGCGCGGCACTTGTTCTTGCGGCGCTCGCAGTCCTTCCGGGCTCTGCCCCCGTATCGGCACGCGCCGATACGAAAAATACTGCAAATGTACGCATCCTGCTTGCCGTCGGAAATGAGATGGGCAGCAAGTGGAACAAACTGTTCCAAAAAGGTGCCTCCGCGGCTGCGGCGGAAGCCGGCGGCACGGCTGACCTCTGTGCTTCCACTCCCGATGCCGTAAAACAGGCGCTCCGGACCGCCTCCGAAGAGGGCTATGCCTGCGCGGTCATCCTGTCGAAGGATTATGAGGCATCCGCCGCCGAGGCGCAGAAAAAAGGCCTGCAGGTCGTAAGCCTTGGATCGAACGGTTTTAAAGGCTACACGCTGGAAGATCCCGAGGGACTGGGATATGCCATGGGCCGATACGCCGTAGACCGCGCCGCCGTCGCTGCCGGCCGGGACGGATGGTACGACAGCCGGGATTTCAACAGCAGGCTCTACGAGTCCTGTGAGGGCCTTTGGCAGACCGCGAACAGTTCCGCTGACAGGGCGCAGATCGAGGACCGGTACTTCCTTCAGTACGTGAAATCGGAGACTGTGCCGAACCTGTATGTGCTCAGCAGTACTTCCTTCATCACGGATATGACGGTAAACCTCGACAGTGACAAGCTCAAATCCGCCTATATACAGCTGAACAGCGGTCTTCAATATTACACCTATCCCGACCTTCCCGATTATCTGGAATGCCGCTGGGAGCCCGACGGCTACAGCGGTTCCGACAGTCTGTCCCGGGTCGAGGACGCCCCCGTGGGGACCGGGGCGAACGGCAGCGCCGTCTCCCTGATCGACACAGGTATAATGGATGAGACGCCCGTCACGCTCACCGGCTACATCAGCCTTTTCAACGGCCACTTCAACATGGATCCGGATAATACCGATGAGAACCTTGCCCTCAACCTGGAAGTGCCCGTGCGCCTGAAGACCGGAACCGGGATCGACATGGTCATGTACTCGGTAAGCCTCCACTGCCCTGCCGCAAGCCAGTGGACACGGCTGGAAAAGCTGGCAGGCACAAACAAAAAGGTCACTATTGAGGGTGTCATCTGGGAGTCGGAGACCATGCACCAGTACACGCCGGCGATCCTCAGCGTGCAAACCATCAAATGAACCCCATAAAAACAGCCTGAAAACAGATGTATCCGCAGGGTTTTTGCACGCTATGCGTGCATTGGCCTGCGGATACATCTGTTTTCGGACTCATTTACTTCGTTACTTCTGCGCGGCACATCCCGAGCACCGGTATCCTGTCGTCACCGTCTCGTCATGCGCCTCCTGGTCTACTACCCACACGTTTCCGTATACCGGCTCCTCATGGGTCTCCGGATCATGTTTGATCACGCCGGCGTCGGAATATTCCATGGTAAACCCGGCGTCGCCGCCGTGCTCCCCGTCGATGTGCTCCGTGATCTCATCCACCGTCCCCGCCGTGTTGTAATCGCACTCGTCGCAGTAATAGACCCGGATGTAGAGCGGTTCGTCCCAGGCTTCCCTGTCCACGACGGTCCTGGTACTGATCTGCTGCTTCTCATAGTGACCGAGCTCTTCATAATGTACCACCTTGGTGTCCGCCACCCAGGTGTGCTTATGCCCAGCCGCCGCCTGTGCGCCGACCGCTTTTTGGAGCATACGGGCGAACTCCCCTCTCGTGCAGACGGCATTGATCCCGGCATTTCCCTTTGCGTCCGCGGACAGGATCCCGTTTTCCGCCGCCCACTGCGCCGCCTTATAGTAGGAATGATCCGCCGGAACGTCAGCGAACGCCTGCGCGGAGCCTTTGGCCGCGGGCCTGCCCTTGAGTTTCCACAAAAAGACCGCGGTCTGTCCCCTGGTACAGGGGAGGCTGACGCCGTAACTTCCGTCCGCCCGTCCGGTGGAGATCCCCCTGCTGCTCACCCACTGCACTGCCTTGTAGTAAGGATGTGAGGCCGGGACATCCGTGAAGGTCTTCGCGCTCCCGGCGGGTTGGGGCTTTCCGGCCGCCTTCCAGAGGAACACGGCCATGTGGCCGCGCGTCACGGGACCGTTCACGTCAAAAGTGCCGTCGCCCTTGCCCGACATGATATTCTTCCCGACCGCCCAGTAGACACTGTCCTTCGGGTCAGGGACGTCCGAAAAGACGGTCTGTGCCGCGGCGGTGCCGACCGATGTCATCAGCACCAGAGCGGCCACGGCAGCCAGAACAGCTGTTTTTCTCATTCTATATCTCCTTTGTTTTTATGAAATGCATACTTCTTCTGGGTTATTGTAACACATCTTTCCACAAAATATAGTGTTTCCCTGTCTTTCTTAGCAAACACTTCATTCTATGCTATAATGGGAGTTGGTTTTGACACAGAATAAGCTTTGAAGGAAGCAGAATACATGAGCGACAAATTATTTCGAGAGAAAAATCTGGAGCAGATCTCCTCGCCGGATCACCTGGCTGAATATCTCCACGTAACGGGGCCGGGCGTCTGGCTGGTCCTGCTCTCCATCGTACTGATCCTCGGCGGCATGATCGTCTGGGGCATTTTCGGCAAACTGGTAACCAATGTGACTGCCCCCGCCATCGTGCGGGACAGCACGATCAGCTGCTATATACGGGAGAAGGATATCAACCTGGAGGACCCCGAGATCCATATTCAGATCGGAGACGTAGAGATGCTGGCCGAGCCTTCCGACAACAACCGGAAGACTATGGATGCAACGGACGACCCCAGCCTCTATAAATCGGGTTACCTGCAGCAGGGACAGTCTGTGATCGTTCTGCGCACGGACTGTTACCTGAACGACGGGTACTATGAGGCGGTCGTCACCACCGAATCGCTCCACCCCATCTCATTTTTGTTTTCCAGGTAAGGGGGAACTATGGCAGCTTCGATCAAACAGCCGGTCAAGGGGAAGGTGGCGGACGTCCCTGTCATCATGCAGCTGGAGGCGCTGGAATGCGGCGCCGCCTGCCTGACCATGGTCCTGGCTTATTACGACAAATGGGTCCCTCTGGAGCAGGTCCGCTCCGACTGCGCGGTCTCCCGCGACGGATCCAACGCGCTCTATGTCATGAACGCCGCCCGCTGGTACGGCCTGGAGGCGGACGCCTACAAGGCGGAACCGGCCCAGCTCAAAAGCGCCGGGGAGTTTCCCTGCATCGTGCACTGGGAATTCAACCATTTCGTGGTGCTGGACGGCTTTAAGAACGGGAAAGTCTGGATCAACGATCCCGCCCGCGGCAGGATCAGCATCACGGAAGAGGAGTTCGACAAAGGGTTTACCGGCGTCTTTATCATGCTGCATCCGGGGAAAGACTTTAAGCCGTCCGGACACCGCAAGAGCACGCTGGAATTTGCCGCGCGGAGGCTTCGCGGGGCAAAGGCCGCCATCGTCTTCGTCCTTCTGATCTCCCTGATCATCTCTTTGTTCGGACTGATCAATCCGGCTATGGGCCGGGTATTTTTGGACAGACTCCTCTCGGGACGCAATCCGGGATGGAAGGTGCCCTTTATCATTATCCTGTCGATCCTGACCTTTTTGCAGATCGTGCTGAACTGGCTGCAGGCAGTCTATTCTCTGCGGATCCGCGCCAAAATGGATGTCATCGGCAATACCACCTTCATGTGGAAGCTCCTGCGTCTTCCCATGGATTTCTTTTCCCAGCGCATGGCGGGCGATCTTCTGCAGAGGCAGCAGACCAACGCCTCCATCGCGGATACCGTCGTCAATGTGTTCGGCCCGCTCGTCCTGAACGCGTTCATGATGGTCTTTTACCTGATCGTCATGATCCGGCAGAGCCTTCCGCTGACGGCAGTGGGTCTGCTCTGTATGGTCATCAACCTGGTCGTTTCCATAAAAGTCTCCGAGATGCGCGTCAATATCTCGCGCGTCCAGCAGCGGGACGCCGGGCAGCT
Organism: Lachnospiraceae bacterium; assembly: GCA_017405805.1. GTDB lineage: Bacteria > Bacillota > Clostridia > Lachnospirales > Lachnospiraceae > CAG-791. Next base: position 19,494 of record JAFQZU010000030.1, on the reverse strand, counting down.
GTCGGGTACCACCATGACCGGGATCCGCATGATCGAGACCATCAAGTCCAGCGGCTCCGAGACGGGCTTTTTCAGAAAATGGTCGGGCCTGCAGGCTTCCGTGAACGCCCAGCAGGTTAAATTTGACAGGATCAATGTGTATTACGGCCTGATCCCTTCGGTCGTGGATACGATCGCCAATCTTTTTATCATGTTCATCGGCGTCTATCTCACGATCAAAGGTAACTTTACGGTCGGCCTGATCTATTCCTTCCAGCTCTATCTGAACTCCTTCATGAACCCTGTGACATCCCTTCTGTCCGCAGGGCAGGTCATCCAGGAGATGCGCACGGATATGGAGCGTGTGGACGACGTCATGGAATACCCGGACGCGGTCTCCGGGAACGAGCCGCCGATGAAGGATGAAGCGGAATATGTAAAACTCAGCGGTGCCCTGGAGATCCGGGACCTGACTTTCGGCTACGTAAAATTTGCCCCGCCGCTCATAGAAGGGTTTAATCTGTCCATGAAGCCGGGAAGCCGTGTAGCCGTCATCGGCGCCTCCGGATGCGGAAAGTCCACCGTTGCCAAGCTGATCTCCGGCCTTTATGAGCCGTGGAGCGGGGAGATTCTTTTTGACGGAAAGCCGCGCAGCGAGATAAGCCGCAGCGTGATGACCGGCTCCCTCGCCGTCGTGGACCAGGACATCACGCTTTTTGAAGACTCCATCATGGAAAACATCCGGTTCTGGGACAGTTCCATCGAGGACTTCGCATGTATACTGGCGGCCAGGGACGCGCAGATTCACGACGACATCATAAAGCGCGACAAGGGCTACGACGGGCGGCTGACAGAGGGCGGAAAGGATCTGTCCGGCGGCCAGCGCCAGAGGCTGGAGCTGGCGAGAGTCCTGGCGCAGGATCCCACGATCATCATTTTGGACGAGGCCACATCGGCGCTGGACGCGCAGACCGAGTACAAGGTCATGAACGCGATCCGGGACCGCGGCATCTCCGTGATCATGGTGGCTCACCGTCTCTCCACGATCCGGGACTGCGACGAGATCATCGTTCTGGATCACGGCAGGATCGTACAGCGCGGCACCCACGAGGAGCTGTTCGCGCAGGACGGCCTGTACAAAACGCTGGTGATTAACGAATAGAAGGAAGAATTCATGCATTGGTTTGACGATCAGCTCCGCAAGCGCAGGCTTGGGGACGACGAACTCTTTCAAAGATCATTACAGGAGGCCGCGCGGACCGTTATGGGGTCCAGGGGCCACTATACGGCCGTCAAGGACATCGATATGGCGGAGAGCGCCATCGGCGAGATCCTTCGCTATTACGGGCTTTCCTACCGGGAGATCCCGGACAGCATCGAACGCCTGGAGGACCAGCTTGACTATGCCCTGCGCCCTTACGGGATCATGTACCGGAAAGTGGAACTCAAAGGCAGCTGGCAGAAAGACGCCCTGGGGGCATATCTTGGCTTTTACGCGGAATCGGGCAAGCCCGTCGCCTTCATCCCTTCCCTGCCTTCAGGGTACACCTGTCATGACCCCGAGGCGGGGAATACCTTCCACATAGCCCAGGCCGACCTCGGGAAGTTTGCACAGGAGGCGTACTGCTTCTACCGCCCGTTCCCCCAGAAGAGTCTTTCGATCAAAGATCTCCTTCGATATATCCTGAGCTGCCTGCAGCTCTCCGATTACCTCCTGACCTTCGGGATCTCGCTCCTGACGACCATGGTCGGCCTGCTCGTTCCGCAGCTGACCTACATCCTTTTCAACGACGTGATCCAGACGGGAGAGGTTTCCGTGCTCATGGCGCTGGCAGTCTTTCTGCTCTCCATCAGTATCAGTGAACTGTTGATCGGCGCCTCCTCGGAGCTGATCTCCAACCGCATGGATATGCGGCTGTCCATGAACGTGGAATCGGCCACCATGATGCGCATTCTGTCCCTTCCGGCCGGGTTCTTCCGCAAATACAACGCGGGCGAACTCTCCTCGAGGGCCGAATCCGTAAACACGCTGTGCAGTTCCATCGTGAATGTATTTTTCTCCACGGGGCTCTCTTCCCTGATGTCTCTTTTGTACGTGACGCAGATCTTCCGCTTTGCCCCGGTGCTGGTCGTCCCTTCCCTGTGCATCATCCTTGCCGGGATCCTCGTGTCGCTCTGCACCGTGTTTTTGGAGACCAGGCGCCAGAAAGAGCTCCTTCTTGAAAACTCGAAGTGCCTGGGCCTCGCGTTTGCCCTGGTCAACGGCGTTCAGAAGATCCGCCTTGCCGGCGCCGAAAAGCGCGCTTACGCCCACTGGGCCTTCCAGTACAACAAGTCCGCTGCCCTCCAGTTCAATCCGCCGCTTCTCTTAAAGCTCAGCGGCGTGATCTCGACCTCCATTGAACTGGCCGGAACGGTCGTGCTGTACTCTCTCGCCATCAGCAGCGGTATTACGCCTGCCGGCTACCTTGCCTTCAGCTCCGCATACGGCTCCGTGGCGGCAGCCTTCGGCTCCCTCTTCTCCATCGTGACAGTACTCGCCAAAATAAAGCCCATCCTTCAGATGGCCGCCCCCATACTGGAGACGGCGCCCGAGACGGATGAGAACCGGGAGATCATCACTTCGCTGAAGGGACCCATCGAGCTGCAGCACGTCAAATTCCGCTATGACGAAAACAGCCCTTATATCGTGAACGACCTCTCGCTCAAGATCCACTCGGGCGAATATATCGCCATCGTGGGCAGGACCGGGTGCGGCAAATCCACCCTGGTCCGTCTCCTTCTCGGCTTTGAGACGCCGGAACAGGGCGCCATATTCTATGCGGGACGCAACCTCAATAAGATCGACGTCAAATCTCTGCGCCGCCAGATCGGGACGGTCATGCAGGACAGCGGACTCTTCCAGGGCGATATCTACTCCAACATCACTCTGTCAGCCCCGCACCTGTCCATGAAAGAGGCGTGGGAAGCAGCCGAGATCGCCTGCATCGCGGATGATATCCGGGAAATGCCGATGGGAATGAATACCTTCCTGTCCGAGGGGCAGGGCGGCATCTCCGGCGGGCAGAAGCAGCGGCTGATGATCGCGCGGGCCGTGGCGCCCAAGCCGTCCGTGCTGATTTTTGACGAGGCGACTTCCGCCCTGGATAATATATCCCAGAAGAAGGTGACGGAGGCACTGGACAAACTGCATTGCACACGCATCGTCATCGCCCACAGACTCTCCACGATCCGGCACTGCGACCGCATCGTCTATCTGGGAGACGGAAAGATCCAGGAGGAGGGGACCTATGAGGAATTGATGAAAAAAGACGGATTATTTGCAGAATTGGTAAAACGGCAGCTCACCTGAGGAGATAGGACTGTATGAAAAAAGACAAAGCTGATTTTTCTTCCGTTTACGAAGAACAGTTTTCCGCCGTCTACAACTATGTCTACGCCCAGCTCCTGGACCGGGAACGGGCGGAAGATCTTGTCAGCGACATTTTTTATAAGGCGTTTATCAATTACGACAAGTTCGATCCTTCCATAGCTTCTGTGCGCACCTGGCTCACCCATATCGCACGCAACACGCTCATCGACTATTTCAGGGGGAAGGGAAGACGGGATACCGCCTCTCTTTCCGATGAAAACGTGCAGGAGCCGTCTTCGACGGATCACTACGACATCATGGCGGACCCCGTCAACAAAGAGGTTCGCTTTATTCTGCACCGCCTCACGCCCGCGGAGCGGGAGCTCCTTGGTATGATCTACTTCGAGGATCTGAAGAATCCGCAGATCGCCGCGATCCTCGGGATCACGCCCAAGGCGGTCAGCGAACGGCACAGGCGTCTTCTCTCCAAGTGCAGGGAAATAGAAAAAGGAAAAGATCTCACCGATATCCTCGAATGATCTCTTTTCCTTTATTCTGTCGTTAACCTTTGATGCAATCTGCCTTCTGTATGCCGCTGCTATCTCCTGATGTCTTTCTTATCATCCAGCAGATCGTTCGGCAGCATGCTTTCGGGAATTCCTTTGGCCGCAGTGACCTGCAGCAGCTGTTCTCCGGAGAGTCTGGAAAAAGGAACGCTCTTTCCTGCATGCTGCACCTCAAACAGCTGCCCGGCAAGGCGGTCTTTCAGGTCTGTCTCCTTGGAGAAGTCCGCCCCCCTCAGCAACTTGCCGATGTCTTCCATGCGCTCCTCATTTCCTCCGCAAATGCGGCAGCATTATTATCCGATGAAATTCCTGTTCACATAGCCGCTCTTGTTGAGCTTGGGAGCCCATACCCAGATGTAGTCGCCGCTGGCCTTGCCGCGGATCTGGACATCGTCGCCATTGTAGAGATGGCCGATCTCATTGCTGTAATCATATCTGGGAGCGGTTCTGAGTGCCAGCCAGCCCTTCTTCAGATTTCTGACTGTCTTCCAGGGGCCGTAATAAGAGCCCTGATTGCCATTTACACCACCAGCTACTTCTGCCAGTTCCTGCTCGTCAACCTTTTTGAATTCTTCTGACATGCTCATGTCCTCCTTGGTAAAACTGGTTAATCATTCTTTTTACAATACAGGCAGTGGGCGCCATTTCTTTCGCTCTCTGCCTTGCTTACATTATTATATACGGGAACGCCTGCCCATATCCACGGCAAAAGACAAAATATTTTATTTTTTCAGACCGCGGAGAAATTCGAGCAGCTCCGGCGAACAGTTCTTTTTCTGCACGATCACGCAGCTCCCCGGCTTTACCTCCAGATAGACGTCATCCTCCGTATCGATCACGGCGCAGAGCTCCGCATACTTATAGCTGCCATGGTTGGACGCGTTTTCCGTCTCCAGATGATCCTCGTAGAAACTGATCCGGAAGCGGTTCCCGCCCGCCTTGCAGATCCCTTCATAACCGCGCTCTACCTGTCTTTTGATGCCGATCAGGTACAGGACCGGGCACACCGCGACGACGGCCAGCATGAAGATGCCGAGCGCCGTTCTGCCGGTGCCGAGATTCACGGCGCCGGAGACCAGGATCCATATGAGCGCAATGACAATGACGGCGATGTGCAGGACAGGGAGCTTTTGCATCCTGCGCGCGTATCTTTTATAGTCCTCCGGGCTCAGGTCTGTCTCGGCTGTATACAAAGGCTGCATAGTTTTTTTCCTTCCGTGCTATATCCCTATTATATATCAAAGTTTACACTTTTTACATAAAATGCTACCATTAATATAGTAAATTTGTATAGTTTCTGCAGGAGCATACCCATGACACGACAGAAAGCCTTTCTCATCCTACAATCGGCCCTGTGCATTCTGACGGCCATCCTGCTCGCAGCGGCGGCAGTCATGATCTTTCGGGAGGGCAGTGCCTACAAGGCCGCGGGCCATCCCGCCGCATGGATCTACACGAGGGAGAAGGCGGCCGCCCGGCTTGTCCCGATCCTCCCGCTTTTTGCGGTTTCGGTCATTATGACTGTCATCGGGTGGATCAAAGGGATCTCAGACGAGACGATTGGGAAGCCGGTACAGGACGCCGAACTGGCCCGGAATCTCATGTGCGCAAAGATCAAGGCCCCCTCCGATGAAATGAAAAAGGAGCGGGACCTGCAGAAGAAGCTGCAGGTCAGCGGGCAGGCTGTTTTTGCGGCCTGCATGATCCCGATCCTGCTCTACATAACCAACGCGGGACACTTCGACCGGGCGGATGTCGAGGGGCTGGACCAGGTCATCCTCTCCCTTGTCCTCTTTGTGGTCCCATGGACCGCTGTCGGACTGGCTGCCCTCTCCATCGCCGGAATCCTGCAGGAAAAGAGCATGGAGCGAGAGATGAAAGCGGCGGCAGCATGTCTGAAGCAGGCGGGAAGCGCCGCGCCGGGCGATACGCCCGATCCCTCGCCCGCAGTTTCCCTTCTCAACCACACCGCGGCGGGAACTGCAGAACGCAGCGCCCTCATCCGGCGTATCCTGCTGGCAGCGTCGGTCATATTGATTGTTCTGGGAATCTGTAACGGCAGCATGACGGACGTCCTCATCAAAGCCGTCAAAATCTGTACGGAGTGTGTTGGCCTTGGATAATACGAGTAAACAGGAGCACTGCCTTCCCTCCTTTAAACGGAAGCTCATCCAGCTTTACAGCGCCATCCTCTACAACGCTCATCTGCGGGGCTTTGTAAAGGGTGAGATCTTTATGGGAAAATCGAAAGCCGTCTGTGTCCCCGGCTTCAACTGCTACTCATGCCCCGGCGCCGTGGGCGCCTGCCCTCTTGGATCCATACAGAACGCACTGGCCTCCTCGGGACACCGCATCGGCTGGTATGTCCTGGGCATTATCATGCTCTACGGCCTGCTCCTGGGACGCACCATCTGCGGCTGGCTCTGTCCCCTCGGCCTGATCCAGGAGCTCCTTCACAAGGTCCCGACCCCCAAACTGAAAAAGAGCCGCGTCACGCGGGCTCTCTCCTGTCTGAAATATGTGATCCTCGTTGTTTTTGCGGGGGCCATTCCGTTCTGGTACGGCATCAAGCACGGCATGGCCGTGCCCGGCTTCTGCAAATACATCTGCCCTGCCGGCACCTTTGAGGGCGCCCTCGGCCTCCTATCCAATCCGAAAAACGCAAGCCTCTTCTCCATGCTGGGCATTCTCTTCACGCGCAAATTCGTGATCATGCTGGTCATCGGACTGGCCTGCATCTTCTGCTACCGGTCCTTCTGCCGCTTCCTGTGCCCCCTGGGCGCGATCTACGGCCTGTTCAACAAATTCTGTCTGGTCGGCGTCAAAGTAGATGAGCAGCGCTGCAACGGATGCGGCTCGTGCGTTCGCAGCTGCCAGATGGACGTCCGCCATGTCGGCGACCGTGAGTGCATAAACTGCTCGGCATGCATGGATGTCTGCCCGCAGGGTGCCCTGTCACTGGGTGCAGGCGCATATACGCTCAAGGCACCGGCCAAAGGCTGTGCGGGTGACACGCCTGCTCTGGCGGCGAAGCGCAAAAACAGGGAGAAGGTCGCATGGGGCGCCGCGCTGGCAGTCCTGTGCTTCGCCCTGCTCTGGTTCAACCTGCTGGATCCCTCCGTACGCAGGACGGCACCTTCCCAGAAACCGGACTCCGCCCCTGCCGCGGAGACAGCCGGGACCGGAGATACTGCAGAGACTGCGCAGACCGCGGAGACCGTGCAGACGGCCGATACGCCTGCGGAAGCCACAGAGGCGGATCACGAGAGTGCATCAGCTGCAGAGAATGAGGGCGGAGACGCCCCTTCCGAGCCTGCCGCCGGCCCGGAGAGCGGCGGGAGTGTGCAGTTTATCAGCACTGCGCCCGTGGGCACGGCGATCGGAGAACAGATGCAGGACTTCACCATAACCTGCCTGGACGGATCTCTATTCCATCTTGCCGATACAAGAGGCAAGGTCACCATCATCAATATGTGGGCGACCTATTGCGGGCCCTGCGTACAGGAGCTTCCTCTCTTTGACCGGCTATATGCAGAACATGCGGGTGATGTGGAAATACTTGCGGTCCACGCTTCGCTCGTGACGGAGGATGTCCCGGAATTCCTTGCGGGAAGAGATCTCTCCATCCCTTTTGCCATTGACGACGACAATGACACCCTGTTCAATCTGTCGGGGGCGTCGATCGCGCTGCTGCCGCAGACGGTCGTCCTCAACCGAAAGGGAGAGATCGTTTATAATCAGGCGGGGTCGGTCACTTATGAATTGTTGGAAGAGCTGTATCAAAAAGCTAAGTAAAGCGCCGTATATATGCGCCTTGAGCCGTGACCACTAAAGCTCTGCGGCGCATATATACGGCTTGAAATAATATTTACAGTTTGAAGAAGAGGCCCATCTTTCTAAGGGGCGGCCTGAGCGCCATATAGAGCACTACCGTCACAATAGTGGAGACGACGGAATTGATGACCGTCACGCCCAGATTGATTGCAAAGGACACCTCTGCCGCCGGCTTTCCTATGACCAGGATCTTATAGAAATAGCGGAGGGCAGGATCCGCGATCACATTGAACAGGAGGCCTGCCAGCGTCGCAATGATGACGCTGCGCAGTAGCTTTTTGTGATCTGTCTCCTCCGTAATATGAAATACCTTATGAGCGATCACACCGACGAGGATCCCCATCGCGAACTTGATGACGAAGGTGATCGGCGCCTCAACGACATAGACGGGGTCGATCAGATCCGCGATCGTCAGTCCGATCGCGCCCCCCAGCCCGCCGTAAGTACTTCCCAGCAGCAGGGCGCCCAGCACGCAGAACGCGTTGCCCAGATGGACGGACACCTTTCCGCCTCCCGGCGTGGGGATGGGGATTGCCAGAAAAGTAAAGACAACATATGTAAGCGCCGCAAAAACACCGGCAAAGACGAGCTTTGTCACCGCCTCATTTCTTGCTTCCTGTACCGTCGCATTCATGATCGCATCTCCTTTATTGATCAGTTTTTCCTTCATTGGATATCCACAGTATAGTATAATTTGGACTTTTCAAAAGTGCCAATATTTACTTTTTTAAGCAGGCCAGTTATGTTGTGCCTGTTTTTCCGCTGATTTTTGTATTTCCGCCAAAATTTATGGTAAACTATAACTGCCTGATATAAATGATCAGGAAATATAATGATTTAGGAGGATTCCTTACTGTGAAGAATTCAACCAGTAAAAGCAATGTTGTATCGCAGGTTCTCTTTTCGGCCGTCGCCATCGTGATCGCCTATCTGCTGCTGTTTAATAAAGATGTGGCGGTCGGGTTCCTGTGCCAGATCCTTTGCGGCGGTCTTGTCGCCATCGGCGTCGCTGCGATCGTCTCCTACTTCGTCACGAAGGACTATAAGCGGATCGACCGCTACGGGTTTGCGCTCGGCGCACTGCTGATCCTGCTCGGCTGCATTGGTTTTATGAGAATGACAGCCCTCACGAACAGTTTTGAGATGTATACCGGCCTGTTCTCCCTCCTGCTCGGCGTATTGATCCTGCAGTCAACCGTGCAGGTCAAAGTCCTCAACTACGCCGTCTGGGTGATCAATCTGCTGCTCACGATCGCCTGTCTGTTCGGCGCCTTCTGCGTACTGGCGGACATCACCCTGGTCACGCAGGCCGTTCCCGGTTTCTCCAGCTGGGTCCTGCTCATAAGCGGCATGTCGAGCCTGCTCAGCCTGATCATTACGTGGATCTGCATCCTGCTCGCAGGCAGACGTGAGAAGAAGGAAAAGGCGAAGGCGGAGACAGCTGCCGTGACTGCAGAACCTGTACAGCCCGAAGCAGTTCCCGCGGCTTCTGAACCCGCGTATCCGGAAGCAGCTCCCGTGACTGCAGAACCTGTGCAGCACGAGGCAGCTCCCGTGACTGCGGAACCTTCACAGCCCGAAGCCGCTCCCGCGGCTGCAGAGACAGGGGCGCCGGCCCAGCCCGCCCAGCCGGAACTCGTATTCGGACAGGAAGAAAACAAGCCGGCGGAATAAGAGACAGATCGATGCGCGCCCGACATGGGCGCGCAACAAAAAAAGACCGCAAACGCGAAGTTTGCGGTCTTTTTTTGATCGGAGTGACGGGATTCGAACCCACGACCCCTTCGTCCCTAACGAAGTGCGCTAGCCAGCTGCGCTACACCCCGATCTGCTTTGCAGAACCTGCTTTTCAACAGGCAAATGCTATTATAGTATGATTGCCTTTAAAATGCAAGCGCAAATTTAGAAAAATTCAAAATAATTTGATCCTCAGATCTCCAGCAGATCACTGTAGGCTTTGAGCGCGCCGTCCGTGTCGTGCGCCAGTACGCGCTTAGCCAGGATTTTGCCGAGCTGCACGCCTTCCTGATCAAAGCTGTTCACGTTCCAGAGAAAGCCCTGGAACATGACCTTATTCTCGAAGTGAGCCAGCAGCGCGCCGAGGGACGCGGGATCGAGCTGCTCTCCGACGATAATGCTGGAGGGGCGATTGCCGTCAAAATTCTTGTTGCGGTCCTCATCTTCCTTACCGCAGGCAAAGGCCATGATCTGGGCCACCACGTTGGCACAGAGCTTCTGCTGGCTGGTGCTGCCTTCGATCACGGCATCCATGCCGCACTGGCTCTTCTTGAAGCCCACGAACTGCATGGGAACGACCGTCTTGCCCTGATGAAGCAGCTGATAGAAGGAGTGCTGCCCGTTGGTGCCCGGCTCGCCGAAGAGGATCGGGCCGGTAACGTAGCTGATCGGCTCGCCGAAACGGTTTACCGATTTGCCGTTGGACTCCATGTCCAGCTGCTGCAGGTGAGCGGGGAACCGGCTCAGCGCCTGGGAGTAAGGAAGGACCGCCGTACTGCCGTAGCCCTGGACTGTTCTCTCATATACGCCGATCAGAGCGTCCAGCATCGCCGCATTCTGCAGGATATCCGGGTTCTTGGCCATTCTGTCGGCCTCTGCAGCGCCCTGCAGGAACCGGTCGTATACTTCGGGTCCGAAGGCCAGCGACAGAACTGCGCCGCCGACACAGGAGGATGCGGAATACCGTCCGCCGATATAGTCGTCCATAAAGAAGGCGGCAAGGTAGTCCGTGCTCGATGCGAGCGGGGAGGTCTCACTGGTAACGGCGAGCATATGCTTTGACGGATCTACGCCAGCTTCCTTAAGGGCATTGCGCACAAATGTCTCGTTGGTCAGCGTCTCCAGCGTCGTGCCGGACTTGGAGACCACGATGAAGAGGGTATGCGGGATGTCCACCGACTTGAGGACAGCGGCGGCATCGTCCGGATCGACGTTGCTGATAAAGCGAGCTTCCATCCGGAGATTTCCGGTCTGCCTGGCCCAGTTTTCCAGGGCGATATAGACCGCGCGGGGACCGAGGTCACTTCCGCCGATGCCGATCTGTACGACTGTCGTGAACTTCTCGCCGGCAGCGTTGGTGATCTCGCCCGCGTGCACGGCTTTTGCGAAGTCAGCCGCCTTTTTCTGCTGGGCTGTATAGAATTCGCGCTTGTTGACGCCGTCCGCGATCACATCGTCTCCGAGCTGCCCGCGGCAGAGCTGATGCAGGACGAGCCGTTTCTCGCCGGTATTGACCACCTCGCCGTTATAAAGCGCGGCATACTTGTCTGTAAGCTGTGCCTCCTTGGCCAGTTCCGCAAGAACTGCCAGAAGATCATCATCCACTTCCCTGGAAGCGAAATTAAAAGAAAGTCCTCCGCCCATCGGGACATTGTACCTGGCAACGCGGCCTGCGCCGCCCTCTCCCGCCATGACCTCTTTCAGGCAAACATGCCCTTTCATGGCGGAAAGCTTCTTAAATGCATCCAGTTCATCCAGATTTTTCCAGCTGATCATCATTTCCTCCTCACGCAATTATGCGCAGCATATATTCTGTTGTCTCACTCTGACTTCAATTATTATCTTCGATCATGGCAAGTGCGCCGTAGATCACGGAATCGTCGCCCAGCGCAGCTTTTTTGAGATCCACGGTCGACCGGATGGAAGGCATGCAGTAGCGGTCGACCTCCGCAAGGATCTTATCCATGAACAGGTCTCCCACGGCTTCCATGACACCGCCGCCGTAGACCACGATGTCGGGGCTTATGGTGTTGATCATATTGCCGGTGGCAACTGCCAGATAATGGCAGGCGCGGTCCACGGCCTCCATAGTCACTGCGTCACCGGTCTTGAGCGCTTTCTTTAAGAATTTGCTCTTGAATACACCGTTCTCGATCCTGTCCGCCAGCATGCTCTGCCTGCCCCGGGAGACCTGCTGTAGGATATAGGAGGACATGCCCTTCTTACTGGAGAATGCCTCCAGACAGCCTCTCTGGCCGCAGCCGCAGAGCGGTCCTTCGGGATCCAGGATCATGTGGCCGTACTCGGCGCCCTTGAACTTATTGCCCGTAAACAGCCTTCCGTCCAGGATCAGGCCGCCGCCCATGCCGGTCCCCACAAAGAAGCCGACCACATTGCTGTATCCTTTGGCCGCGCCGTACTTGTACTCGCCCAGGACGCCTACGTTCACGTCATTGCCGATGTAGAAAGGAACGCCGAATTTCTTCTCGATCGGCGTCTTGATATCGTAATCTCTCCAGGGAAGGTTGGGGGAAAACAGGACGATCCCTTCCGCCTGGTCGATGACGCCCGGTGCGCCCGCTGCGATGGCGTTGATCTGCCCCTTCTTCAGGTCCGCTTCCTTGATCATCTCCTCAGCTACGCTGATGATCATTTTCTCAACGTTGCCGGCGTCGTCTCCCGCCTCCTTCGTCTTCTTTTTAAGGCGGTATACGATGTTCCTCTCTTCGTCAAAAATCACGCCGAGGATCTTTGTCCCGCCGATATCCAGACAGACATTATATTTCTTTCCCATATCCACCTCCGTTTTTCGTGAAATGACTGTATCCGTGACGCATCCTCTCAAACCGGCTTACTTGTCGGAAATGATCATCCTGACCGCTCCGTACATGCCGGCATTATTTCCCAGGACCGCAAGTTTGAACTGTGTATTTTTCTGCGGAAAAAAAGCCGCTTCTTTATAATACTTGGACACCACGTCCAGGATCATCTGTCCCGCTTTCGAAACGCCGCCGCCGATCACGACCACATCGGGATCCATCACGCAGGTTATGTGCGCGATCGCCTCTCCCAGCGCCTTGCCGAACTCCTCCATGATCTCTCCTGCGACCGCATCTCCCTGCCGCGCGCAGTCAAAGACATCCTTGGCCGTGAGCGGGTCAAACCTGCGCATGGAGGTCTCTCTCTTCGGATCTCTCTCGAGCGCCAGATTCGAGATCCGCACGATCCCCGTCGCTGAGGCGTACTGCTCAAGACACCCTCTCTTGCCGCAGCCACAGACAGCCGTCTCGTCGTCCCTGACCTTCATGTGTCCGATCTCGCCGCCGGCGCCGTTTGCGCCGTGGAGGATCCTGCCGCCTATGATGACGCCGCCGCCCACGCCGGTGCCCAGCGTGACCATGAGGACATTCTCAAATCCCATGCCGCCGCCGCGCCACTGCTCTCCAAGCGCTGCCACATTGGCGTCATTGGCCACTTCCACCGAGATATTGTCCAAAAGATCCGAGAGCTGACTCTTTACGTCCACGACACCCCATCCGAGATTGACGCACTTGTTGACGATGCCGTCAGACATGACCGGACCGGGAACGCCGACGCCCACGCCTTCCACCTGATCCAGGGAAATCCCCGCTTCTTTAACCTTCTTCGAAATGGAACGCGCTATATCCGGCAGGATCTTCCTCCCGCCCTCCTCTGTCCTGGTCGGGATCTCCCAGCTGTCCAGAAAAGTCCCGTCGCTCTTAAAGAAGCCGATCTTGACTGTAGTACCGCCTATATCTACGCCAAAAGCATACGGTTTCATACTCTTTTGTCTCCTCCTCGTACCATTCTGTCCCATTCCGCAGGATCAGGACATGTATCATACAAAGAATACCATAAAAACGTACATAAAGCACCGCTCTGGGAAAAACTTTCCCATAACGGTGCTTCGTTTTTAAATCTGTGTATTTACATCTAAAAGGAGATGCCTGACTCTGATCAGGCGATTGCCTTCTTGGCCACCTCGGTAAGTGCCGCGAAGCCCTGTGCGTCGCTCACGGCAAGCTCAGCAAGCATCTTGCGGTTGATGTCGACGCCTGCCACCTTCAGACCATGCATCATCTGGCTGTAGGAGATGCCGTTCATTCTGGCTGCCGCGTTGATACGGGTAATCCACAGGGAGCGCATGTCTCTCTTTCTCTGCTTTCTGCCGGCAAAGGAAGAAGCCAGTGCTCTCATGACCGACTGCTTGGCGATCCTGTACTGTTTGGACCTGGCACCTCTGTATCCCTTGGCAAGCTTTAATACTCTGTTATGTTTCTTTCTCGCATTAAGAGCGCCTTTAATTCTAGCCATTCTATTCTATCCTCCATTCTCCGTAAAGCACCTGCGGCGCTTTCATGTCTTCTTTGACCCTTCGAACCTCCGCACCTTACAGATAAGGCAGGATCCTCTTCATGTTCTTTACATTGGTCTCATCCATCAGGATGGGCTTTCTGAGGTTTCTCTTTCTCTTCGTGGACTTCTTGGTCAGAATGTGACGCTTATAAGCTTTAAATCTTGTCAGCTTGCCGGTTCCGGTCACTTTGAAACGTTTAGCGGCCGCTCTGCTTGTCTTCATCTTGGGCATTCTATTTTCCTCCTTTTCGCCAAATGGATCGCAATCCTGTTCCATTCTCTGTATTTCCAGCTGCTCTTCCAAACCGCCCCGGTCCCTGCTTTCGCAGGATCCCCGCTCAGCGCTTTTCAGCTAAAAACATCGTCATCGTACGGCCCTCCACGCGGGGAGGCCTGTCCACGACCGCCACATCCGCCAGCGCAGCGGCAAAGTCCGTAAGAATATGTGCACTCTGATGCATGTGCGACATCTCACGGCCTCTGAAGCGCAGCGTCACCTTGACGCGGTCGCCCTTACCCAGGAATTTGCGCGCGGCGTTGACCTTGGTCTGCATGTCGTTGGTGTCAATATTGGGAGACATGCGGATCTCCTTGATCTCCACCATATGCTGCTTGCGCTTGGATTCCTTTTCCTTGCGGGTCTTCTCGTACTTGAACTTGCCGTAATCAATGATCTTGCAGACCGGCGGCTTTGCGCCGGGAGAGATCATCACGAGGTCAAGCTCCGCCTCTTCGGCCAGCTTTCTGGCTTCGTTGGAACTCATGATCCCAAGCATCTCACCGTCTGCGCCGATCACTCGTACTTCCCGTTCACGAATTCTCTCATTGATGAACAAATCGTCGTTATTGTTTCTGATGGCCTTGTCCTCCAACTCCAAAAACAAAAAAACAGCGGTCGCAAAGTCCCACTGTTCTCAGCCGGATCACAACAGGCAATGCAGCTGCATCTCCTGCGTCTGTCCGTCCGTATGAACGCCAAAAGCTTCCGCCGTTGGGTGAGAGTGAGCACTCTGCTTTATTGTAAGTCCGCACACTTTCTGTGCAGAAGGTCGTGTTTACACACAAACGTACTTTATCACCGCGGAAGGGGGCTGTCAAGCACTTTTTTGTGCTGCAGGCGCAGCGCGCCTTACCCCTTCGTCATACACGCAAAGCGCTCCGCCCCTTCATTGCACAGAGCGGCGGAATGGCGCACTCTGCCGCCGTTTTCACGGATCGCCCGGATCCGGGCCAGCACCTGCTCCGTGATCCTTTCCCCCGGCACGATAAACGGGATCCCCGGCGGATAACAGTAGACATATTCCGCGCTGATACGGTTCAGCGCCTGCCGGGCAGAAAGCATCTCTCTCCCGGTGCGCACGCAGCGCCAGATCGGCAGGGCCGGCTCTCCCCATGCGCCCATGGAGGATCCGGGGCTTGCGCCCTCCTGCTTCTCCCGGCACGTTTTCTTCTCTGTACTGCCGCCGCACCCGCGGCGCTTTCCGATCTCTTCGTCCAGGGTGCGCAGCGCACGGCCCAGGGCTTCCAGGCCGGATCCGTCCAGCCCGTCGCCGCAGCCCGTCATGGCCAGCACCGTGTTCCCGCTGCTCATCTCCGTCTCGATGCGGAAGCGGGTACGCAGGATCCGGGCCAGCTCGAGGCCGGTCATCCCGGCAGCGGCCGTCCCGATCAGAATCTTGCTCCTGTCGAGGGCAAAGAATGCCGGATGCGCCGCGGGATCATCCGACCCGTGTCCGAGGGCCCGGAGATATCTGAGCCCTGCCGTCTGCGCGTCAAAAGAATCGATTGCCTCTCCCCATGCGCTGAACAGCTCCCTGCCGCTTTCCCGCAAGAGGCCCGTGCAGCTGTCGAGGGATATCATCAGCGGATAGGACGGTGAACTAGTCTCAAAGATCGCCAGCTGCCGCTCGATCTCCTCCGTGTCCGCAAGATCGCCCTGCACATGGAGGAAGGCCGTCTGTGTCAGGGACGAAAGCGTTTTGTGCGGGCTCTGTACGACGACATCCGCCCCGCAGCGGAGCGCCCCCTCCGGAAAGCCCCCTTCCCTGAAGAGTCCCAGATGCGCGCCGTGCGCCTCGTCCACCATCAGGGGGACGCCCCGGCTGTGACAGATCTCCGCAATGCCCCGGATATCCGACAGGACGCCCTCGTAAGTCGGGCTTGTGATCAGGACTGCTGCCGCGTCCGGCGCTTCCTCCAGCGCCTGTTCCACCTGTGCGGGCCTGATGCTGCCGCAGACAGCATAATCCTCGTCCATGTCCGGAAACAGCCAGGAGATATTCAGTCTTCCAAGCTCCGCCGCATGGGTGACGGACCTGTGACAGTTCCGGGACAGGACCGCCCGCCCGCCGTCGGGAACCAGGGCGCGCAGTCCGGAAAGAATGCCGCAGGTACTGCCGTTGACCAGATAAAAGGTCCGGCGGCTTTTGTACAGTCCCGCAGTGCGGTCCATGGCGTCGCGAAGGATCCCTTCCGCGTGATGCAGGTCGTCCGCGCCTTCTATTTCGGTCAGGTCAGTCTGCCAGGGCAGTTCCTCAGGAGAGTGAAGGACACGCTTGTGGCCGGGCATATGCATGGGTATCTTCAGCGTCTCACAGATGTCGCGGATCTGTCTGTACAGGATCGATCGTTCCATGCGCACTCCTCCCTCTTATCCGCACATGTAAAAGACGGCCTCCCCGCCACCTCTGTGGCGAAAAAGCCGTCCCGACAGGCAGTTTCTCTCTGCGCCTTTCCTCAGATCATTCCGCCGCTTCCGCAGGCAGATCGGAGGTGCAGCAAGGGCACTTTGTGGCTTCGATGTTGATCTCGCTCTTGCAGTAAGGGCACATCTTGGTCGTGGGAGCCTCTTCCGCCGGCTCTTCCTTCTTGACCATCTTCTGCATCTTGTTCATTGCCTTGATGATGGAAAAGAGGATAAAGGCCATGATCAGGAAGTTGATGATCGCGTTGATGAAGCTTCCGATATGGATCGAAGCATCGCCCGCCAGCGGGATGACGATGTTGCTGAAATCAGCTCCGCCGAACATGCCGAGGATGGGATTGATCACGTCATCCACCAGGGAACCGACGATCGCGGAGAAGGCGCCGCCGATGATGACGCCGACTGCCATATCCATGACGTTGCCGCGGGAAATAAACTCCTTAAACTCTTTCATAAAACCGCTCATATGTTTGTTACTCCCTTCTGAAATGAGTTAAACCTTTTTTCTATATTGTAGCAGATATCTATGTTTCATCAACCGGATTTTTGGCGGAAATTTATATTTTTTTTAGATTTCCGCCATGATGATGTTCTTAAGGCTCACCCACTCACTGTGCACGTCGTCCGCCGCCGCCGCGATATCCCTGCTCTGCTGGGCAGGAACCTCTCCTCCCTCCGAGAAGGGCCGCAGCAGCTCTACTGCCGTGGAGGAACATTTCTGCAGCCTGGAAAACCCGAGATTCATGCATAATCCCTTCAGTACATGGATCTCCCGAAAAGCCGTCTCCATATCTCCTTTTCCGAGCGCCTCGCGAAAACTCTCGCAGGACGTATCGTCCGGGAAGCGCTTGACAAAGCGCCGAAGGCGCTCCTCTGTCCGGAACCGCTTCATTACTGCTTCATAGTCTCCGTCCGCTCTCGCGTACAAATCTCTCAAACTCATCTTCGTTCCCTCCTTGTGGGAATGCGATGCTCCATCCCTCGGGACCGATCAGCGCGGTGTGCTGTCAATTGTCTCGCTTCTTTCCAGAACTGCGTCCGAAGGCTGGTAATTCTCATCACCAAACAATAGTCCGTGCAGCCAGATCACGTTGCTCTCCAGTGTATAGGGGACCACACAGGACTGACCGTTAATGGTGCCGTAAACCCACTGCTCGTCCGCGGGAAAACCGGTCTGCTCCGTGATCTCGAAGGATCCGGCTTTCGTCATGAGCCCCAAAAGCTCCGTCGAGGACAGCGACGTGGCCGTCTCATCCATAATGCTCTCTGCGATCTTCATGAGCGTCGCGGGACTTGCTCCCTTGATCTTTTCCAAAGTCTTTGAGAGCACCGTCCTCTGTCTCTCGGCCCGCCTGAAATCGTCTCCCTCCGTGTAGCGGATCCGGCAGTAGGCTGTCGCCTGAATGCCGCTCACGGTCTGCACGCCTGCGCTCTCCACAGGTTCGTAGGGCGTCCCGAGCTCATAATTCATATCTTCCATGTAGCTGTTCATGTACCCGACTTCCTCTTCCGTCAGGTCCAGTTCGATGCCGCCCACCGCATCGATGGTATCCGCAAGGCCCTCAAAGCCGATCGTCACAAAATCCGTAATGTTCAGATCCAGGTTCGTGTTGAGCATGGCCACGGCCTGCTGCGGCCCGCCGTAGGCGTATGCGGCGTTGCACTTGGCGTACGTGCCGTCTCCCACATCCAGATAGGTATCCCTGAATACGGAGACGAGGCGCACCTCATTCGTCTCCTTGTTGATGGATGCGATAATGATCGTGTCGCTCCTGTTGTCGCCGTCCATGAGATCCTGCTCTCTCGAATCCACGCCGAACAGGGCAATGTTCGTATATCCCGCCATGAAGCTATCATTTTGGGCAGTATCGCTGATGCTCTCCGTGATCGAGGGATCCAGTTCCTCGCTCTTCATCCCGCTCAGCTTGGAGCGGACAAAGGCGTATCCCCCCAGTCCCGCGAGGATCACGACGATCAGGACCGCCAGCAGGATCTTTCCGAGGGGGCTTTTCCTGCGGGGCCTCCGCTGCCTCGGCGCAGCGCCGCGGCCGTTTCCGGAATTGTATCCGTAAGACGCCTCTTCCCGGACAGCCCTGCCCCGCGCGTGGTCCTGCTCCTCCCGAAACGCCTCGTACTCCTCTTCCTCTTCCATGCGCATCCGGTTCATGCGCTCTCTTTCTTTATCGTTCATACATATTCACCGCTCTTTTCTCATCCGGGAATGACCGGATCATTCGATCCATTCGAGCCCGGTCTCTTCGCACCAGGTCTTGGAAAATTCACTGTATATTCCGTCCCTGTAGGAGAACCAGTCCAAAAGCCGTCTCTCCCGGCGAAGCACTTCCTCCAGCTCCCTGCCAGGATTCTCTGCGTCCAGAGCATCCATTGCCCTGTCCCGCAGCGGTCCTTCCGGAAGCGACTGCACAAATGCGATCATGACTTTTTTCCGCCCCCTGTCTCCAAGATCCGGAAGCGCGATAAAATCATGTTTCCTGTCATTCACATCATACATATCGGTTATGCCGTCGACGGGCTTTCCGAATATCTGTCCGTTCCGAAACATGAGCACCGTCTCGAGTGGAATGTAGTACATGTAGACCGTCTCATTATGATAGGATAAAGACTGCATGACATCATCCAGCCGAATCTTCACTTTGATCAGCCTCCTTTCCCTATTTTAATTAATATACCACCCCGTCTGTTTCGGGGGCACCGCACTTTTTCACAAATAAGTCGTTCCTAATTCCGATTATTCCCATGTTCCCGTCAAGTTTTGTATTGACACGCCCTGAATAACACCATATAATCGGGTCTTTGACACCCCGAATTCTTGAAAGGCGCTTTCCGCCTTATTTTTTTGGTCAAATTTTAATTTCCTACTTTTCCTAAACTCCTAAATATAGTATACTGGTCTAAACAGAGTACTACATGCAGGAGTTATTCTT
>JAFQZU010000029.1 GCA_017405805.1 Lachnospiraceae bacterium | reverse complement strand
TGGTCGCCTGTCTCTGCGCGTCGTTGAAATATGCAGGAACCGTGATGACCGCCTCGGTCACCTTCTCGCCCAGATAGCTCTCGGCGTCTGCCTTCAGCTTCTGCAGGATCATGGCGCTGATCTGCTGGGGAGAATACTTCTTGCCGTCGATGACGCGGCCGTTGTCTGTTCCCATATCTCTCTTGATCGAAGCGATCGTGTTGTCCGCATTTGTGACTGCCTGACGCTTTGCGGGCTCGCCGACGAGACGCTCGCCGTTCTTGGTGAATGCCACCACGGAAGGGGTGGTCCTGGAACCTTCAGTATTTGCGATGACTGTGGGCTTGCCGCCTTCCATAACTGCCACGCAGCTGTTGGTCGTACCCAGATCGATACCGATAATCTTGCTCATTGTTTCCTCCTTATTGTCTGCACGGGCTTTTGCCCGGCCTCTTTGCGATTTCTATAACTTTGATCTATGTAAAATCCCGATCACTTCGCGACGCCCACCATGCTGTGGCGGAGTACGCTGTCATGATAGAGATATCCTTTTTGAAATTCCTGCGCTACGATGCCCGTATCCAGGTCCTCGCTCTCCACCTGCATCACCGCGTTGTGGAAGTTGGGATCGAACTCGTGCCCCACGGCTTCAATGGGCTTTACGCCCAGGTCCTCCAGCTGTTTGACCAGCTGCTTGTAGATCATTTCCATCCCGCTGGCCAGCGCGCTGCCCTTGTCCTGTTCGGGAATGGCCTGCAGGCCCCTCTCGAAATTGTCCACGACGGGAAGGATCTTTTCGATCACGCTCCGCTCTCCCATGGAGAAGCGCTGCTCCTTCTCGCGCTCCGTGCGCTTTCTGTAGTTGTCAAACTCCGCCATCTGGCGTCTGACCCTGTCCTCCAGCGCATCGATCTTCTCTTTGACCGCCGCGGGAAGCTCGCCTCCCGCCCCGGGAGTGTCTTCCGTCCCGGCGCCGGCGCCGTCTTTTTCCTGTCCGGCTCCGTCCTGGCCTTCAGCCGCCTGCGCACCGTCCCCGGCCGCCTGCGCGCCGTCCGCGCCCTCCTTATCTTCCTTTAAAGGCTCCTGTCCGAGTTCCTCGTCCAGTTTTTCCTTCTCATCTGCCATTTTTCTTTACGCTCCTTTTTCTTTACGCTATTTCTTATACAGTTCGTCCAGCTGCTTCATTATATTCTGCAGTATCCCGACGACCCGCTCGTAATCCATCCTCTTGGGCCCGATGATGCCCACCGTTCCCCGCATGCCGCCTCCCAGATCGTACGTGGCCGTGACCACGCTGCAGTCGCGCATGCTCGCTGCCGGCATCTCCTTTCCGATATATACCTGTATGCCGGTCTCGTTCTCATTTTTCTCCGCCAGGGACTCCTGCACGATGCTTCCCAGCACCTGCTTCTCTTCGAAGTCGCTGATGATCTCGCTGGCCATCCGGTTGTCCGCCAGTTCCGGATACCGGAAGATGTTGTTGGCGCCGCTCGTGTAGATCTTCAGATCCTCCTCGTCCCTTACGATCTCCGCCGCCGCGTCGATCACGTCGTTGACGATCTCCGTGTGGATGCCCGCATCCCGCTTGATGGACTCGATCAGTCCCAGCGAGATCGCCTCGATGGGCAATCCGCAGAGGTTTGTGTTGAGCAGCATATTCATCTTCAGCATCTGCTCCGCCGACAGTTCACCGTCCACGTGGATCATCCGGTTCCGGATGAGATTTCCCTCCAGGACGATCACGGCCAGCACCATGTTCGCGTCCACCTGCGAGAGCTGGATGAATTTGATCTTGTTGCTCCGCACCATCGGCGAAGAGATCATGGAGGTGTAATTCGTATTGTCCGCCAGAAGCTTTGCCACCTGCTGCAGCATCGTCTCGAGCTTGTCCTGCTTCTCCAGAAGAAGCGAACGCATCTCTTCCACTTCCTGCCTGCCGGCGCTGAGCATGTTGTCGACGTAGATGCGGTATCCCGCGTCCGTCGGAATCCTGCCGGCCGACGTGTGCGGCTGCATAATCAGTCCCATCTCTTCCAGATCGGACATCTCATTCCTGATCGTCGCGCTGCTCAGATTGAGATCCGTGTACTTGGAGATCGTTCTGCTGCCTACCGGCTCGCCGGTCTCCAGATAGTTGCGGACGATGGCCTGCAGTATTTTCATCTTGCGGTCCTGCAGTTCCATAAACTCCTCCATCTCCTTCTCGGCTTATTAGCACTCATCTCCATCGAGTGCTAACATCTTTCCTGTATAAAATAGCACTCGCTTATATAGATGTCAACTGGAATTTGTAACATTTTTTTTAAGTTTCTGTTGGCTCCTGTTTTGGCCCCTGCTGGCTCTCGCCGGCTCCTGCACCACTCAGATACCTTCTTCTTCATTTTGAATGGAAAATCCCACTAAATTTCACCACTCAATCACCCCTCTTCCCATCACATTATTTTAAGATTTCAATCATATTTAATGTATTTACACTCGCAATTTATTGTGTTATCATGCTTATATACTGATCAGTACCCGTAGTCCCGCACGCACGGAAAGGAGCTCCCATGGCGCGCAAAAGCATCGACCGGTCCACGCCGTCCGCCGGCAATGTGATCGATCTCAAAACCGGAAAGCCGGTCGAAAGACCGACTCTTCCTATTATATGTGAACGAATTCGGCACTACAGAGAAAAACTGGGGATGGAGCAGAAGGTCCTCGCAAAGAAGATCGGCGTCACCGGAAACTCCGTCAGCAACTGGGAAAAGGGGCGTTCCCGCCCCGATATCAACCTGATCCCCGGCCTCTGCGAGGCCCTGCAGGTGTCCCTCTATGAATTGTACGGCGTCCCGGAACCGGAGGGTCTCTGCTCCGAAAGGGAGCAGGATCTTCTGGAGGCTTACCGCCGCCTGACTGCCGGCCACAAGTATGTGGTGGACGCCCTTATTGACAAGCTGATCGACGCCCAGCTGGCCGAGAGCTGCCCGCCTATCCGGACGCTGCCCCTCTTCGACCGCTCCCTGGCAGCCGGTATCGGCGACCCCACCGAGTTTGAGGAACATTTCACGCCCCTCTATGTCTATGAGGAGCGTGTCAGCAGCCGGGCGGACTGCGCTTTTGCCGTCAGCGGCGACAGTATGGAGCCCGCCTATCACAGCGGCGACCTGGTGCTGGTAGAGAGGATCCCGGACGCGCCCCGTCTGGATCCGAAGGAGATCGGCGCTTTTATCGTCGGAAACGAAACCTACATCAAACAATACAGGGAGGACGGACTTTACTCGCTGAACCCGCACTACGCCCCCATGCATTTTCCCGGGGAGACCGGCGTGTACCTGATCGGGCGCGTGCTGGGCGTTCTGGATCCCTCTGCGGTGGCCGCACCGGACGACGCGGAGAGATTTCTCGCAGTCCGCGGAGAGGAGCAGGGCCGGTAGCACGGACCGGGCGCCCCTTCCCTGTGTGAACCTATGCGCGGGAGGAGGGAAGATCGTGGAAGATCATGAAAAGCGCGCCTATATCGCTATCGACATGAAGTCCTTCTACGCCTCCGTGGAGTGTGTGGCGCGCGGCATCGATCCGCTGCGGGCCAATCTCCTGGTGGCGGACGAGAGCCGGTCCGAACAGACCATCTGCCTGGCGGTATCCCCCGCCCTCAAGAGCATCGGCGTCCCCTCCAGGCCCCGTCTCTTCGAGGCCCGGCAGGCCATCCGCCGGTATGAGAAGGCCCGGCACACGAGAATCTACTACTATATTGCGGTCCCCCGCATGGCGGAATACGAGCGCGTGTCCGCGCAGATCTACAGCGTGTACCTCCGCTATGCCGCCGCGGAGGACATCCACGTATACAGCATTGACGAAGTCTTTATCGACTGTACGCCCTATCTCCATCTGTACCGGGACGCCGCGGGAAACAGCGGTCTCCACCCGGCGCACTGCATGGCCATGACCATCATACGGGATGTGCTGCGCACCACCGGGATCACGGCCACAGTCGGGATCGGCACCAATCTGTACCTGGCAAAGATCGCAATGGACATCGTCGCCAAGAAGGCGCCCCCGGACGCCGACGGCGTCCGCATCGCCGAGCTGTGTGAAGACAGCTACAAGTATCTCCTGTGGGACCACCGGCCCCTGACGGACTTCTGGCAGATCGGCCCCGGAAAGGCCCGCCGCCTGCAGCGCGCCTCCCTGTATACCATGGGGGATATCGCCGCGCGCTCCCTGTGGGACGAGGAGTTTTTTTATAAGACCTTCGGCATCGACGGCGAGATCCTGATCGACCACGCCTGGGGCATGGAACCCGTGACCATGGCTGACATAAAGTCCTACCGCACGGGCGGACACAGCCTGACCAGCGGGCAGGTCCTTCCCCGCCCCTACCGCTTTGCGGAAGCCCTCCTGGTCTTCCGGGAGATGATCGACCGGCTCTGCGCCGACCTCTACCGCAAGAAACTGGTGACCAGAAGCCTGAACTGGTGGGTGAGCTACGACTACAAGTCTCTGGAGGTGGTTCCGGACTACGACGGCCCCGTCACGGTCGATTTCTATGGCAGGCTCCACCCCCGGCACAGCGTCGGCTCGGTGCGGCTTCCTGACCGGACCAATTCCCACGCCGTGATCGACCGGGCGCTCTCGGAGGCTTTTTCCGCAAAGACCGACCGCCGCCTGCTCTTCCGGCGCCTGGGGATCAGCGCCAACGATGTCGCTGCGGACGAAGAGATCTATCAGCTGGATCTCTTCACTGACTACGATGCACTGGAAAAAGAGAGGCGGATCCAGGGCGCAATGCTGGCGATCCGGAGCCGGTATGGCCCCGCCGCCGTGGTCCGCGGAATGAACCTCCTGGAGGGGGCGACTGCCATAGAGCGGAGCCGGCAGATCGGCGGACACCGAGCCTGAGGAGGGCAGTCCCCGCATGTCACACAAACACGGCCTCGGCGGCATGGACATGCCGCCTGATTTTCCTTACCGGGGGATTTTGGAAAAAGGGCGCCCTTCGCACGATGCCTTTGACCCCTTTCTGATCCGCCATCCCCCCATGCCCGTCTCCCGGCGCGCCAAGATCTTTGCGCCTTTTGACGCGCTGCGGGGATTCAGCGAACGCGTTGCGAACAAAGAGACGCAGTATGTTCCCCGAATGGAACTCAGTGAAGAAAAAAAGGAAGCGCTGGACCGCAGGCTTTCCCTGCTGCAGCGCCTGATCCGGCAGGCCCGCGCGGAGAAAAGGCCCGGACCGGCGGTCTGTGTACAGTACTATGTGCCCTGCGAGGATGAAGAGAATGATGCCTTCGGCCGCCTGGGCACCTACCGCAGCATTGAAGGCACCGTCACAAAACTGGATACGGTCCTCTCCCGCACTGTCAGGATCGGCGGGCAGACCATTCCTCTGCGGGAGATTTCCGATATCGAAATCCTTCGCAAGGAAATGTGAAGAAATCCCCGGACAACAGCAATAGAGGATTCCGGGACAGCAACAAAAAAGGATCCCCGGACCTGTGTACCCAGGCCCGGGAATCCCTGTATCTGCGGGATGTGATCCCCCTTTATCCTTAATGCAAATCGCGAAACGACTCAGATCGCGAAACGGCCCTTCTCGGTTCCGTTGATCACATAGTAAGCCGCGCACTCATCCGGCTTCACATAGAGCTCGACTTCCTTGAAGTCAGCGAGTTCTTTCTTCAGGTCATATACCCATACATCCTTGGCGATCTTGACCAGATCTTCCGTGGTGTACTCCTTGCCGCGGAACTGTACCGTGACATTTGCCTTGACTTCCTCTGCCTTCTTGGCTGCCGCTTTCTTTGCGGGTGCCTTCTTGGCGGGCGCTTTCTTTACTGTCTCGGCTGCTTTGGCTGCCGTCTTTTTGACCGCTTCTCCGGCCTTCTTAGCGGCTGCTTTCTTAGCCGGTGCCTTCTTGACAACTGCCTTTTTCGCGGGCTCTTTCACCTCTTTTGTCTCCTCCGCCTTGACTTCCTTTGCCTCGACGGCCGCTGCCTTTACCTCTTCTGCCTTTGCAGCTGCTTTTGCTTCTGCCATTTTTCCATTCCTCCTTTGATATATCATCTGCATTACGTTATCGCAATTTCATTGACCTGTCAACATTGCACGCCGTTCCGTGCGTTTTTATCATTTCAAAAGGCCGAAATACAGAAGTACAAGAAGTCCCAGAATGATCCTGTACCAGCCGAAGACCTTGAAATCATGCGTCCGGATGTAGTTCACCATCATCCGGATCACGACCATGGAGACCACGAACGCGACGATCATGCCCACGGCCAGGATCCCCAGCTCCTGTCCCGAGAAGGCAAGGCCGTGCTTGAGGATCTTCAGAAGGCTTGCGCCCGCCATGACCGGGATCGCGAGAATAAATGTGAACTTCGTCGCCACCGGCCTGGAGATCCCCAAAAGGAGCGAACCTATGATGGTGGCGCCGGAGCGGGACGTTCCCGGAAGGATCGCGGCGATGAGCTGGAATACGCCGATGATGATGGCGTCCTTGTAGGAAATGTCTTTCAGCCTCGTGACGGTCGGTGTTTTGCCGGCCTGCATGTTTTCCACCACGATAAACGCAATACCGACCAGAATGAGCATCACTGCCACCACGATGAAATTCTGCAGGTGCGCCTCCAGCCAATCGTCAAAAGCAATGCCGACGATGGCCGCGGGAATGCAGGCAATGATGACCTTGACCCACAAAAGCAGCGTCTGCTTTTTCCATACGATCTTAGTGCCGCCGCCCCTTACCTTCATGCGCTTTAAAGGCCAGATCGTATTCCAGTACAGCTGTATGACGGCGAGAATGGCGCCCAGCTGGATCACCACCTTGAACATCTCCCAGAATTCGGGCGTGACGTTCAGCTTTACAAATTCATCCAGCAGGATCATGTGCCCCGTGCTGCTGACGGGGAGCCATTCCGTGATTCCCTCTACAATGCCGAAAAGTATCGCTTTTAATATTTCTGCCATGCTTATTCCCCCTTTATATTACCTGTTGGGATAGCACTCCTCCACGAACTGCCGGATCCTGGGCAGCGCGCGTTCTACCTTTTCTGTATCTGTGCAGTATGCGATCCGGAAGTGGCCGGGCGCTCCGAAACCGCCTGCGGGCACGAAGACCAGATCGTACTGCAGCGCCTTCTTGCAGAACATCACGTCGTCCTCCTCCAGCGCCTTCGGCATGATGTAGAAGGTGCCGCCGGGGCGGACCACTTTGAATCCGAGTTCCACGAAGAGGTTGTAGAACAGGTTCATGTTGGTCTCATAGACCGACAGGTCAGCCGTCTTGTCCACGTTCTCCGCCATGGCCAGCATGATCACGGACGAAGGGCAGTTATGGCCGATCCCGCGGGAGATCTGTCCCATCATGGGCACCAGGTTCTCTGCCTGTTCGCACGTGGGATTGACCGCCACGTATCCGATACGCTCGCCGGGTATGGACAGCGACTTGGAGAAGGAGTAGCACACCAGCGTATGATCGTAGAAGGCTGCCGGATACGGCGCTTTGCACCCGTCAAAAATAATCTCCCTGTAAGGTTCGTCCGAGATCAGGAAGATATTGTGCCCGTACTCCGCGGATTTTTTCTTCAGAAGAAGGGCAAGCTTCTCCAGGGTCTCCACGCTGTAGAGCACGCCGGAGGGATTGTTCGGCGTATTGATCAGGACTGCTGCCACATTCTCCGTCATCGCCTCTTCCGCCGCGTCAAAATTGATCTGGAAGTTCTCCATATCGGCCGGAACCACTTTGATCCTGGCGCCGGTGGTATTGATATAGGGGACGTATTCCGGGAAATACGGCGCGAAAACAAGCACTTCATCCCCTGGCTTTGTCACAGCGCGCAGCGCATGCGCGATCGCGCCTGCCGCACCGGAAGTAGGGAAGATGAGATTGCCCGTATAAGGAATACCGAAACGCTCCGTCAGGGAAGCGGCCACCTTTTCCTTGACTTCGGGGATTCCCAGGCTGGGGCTGTATCCGTGGAGCTTGACCGGCTCCTCTTCCTTTAAGAGCTTCTCGATGCTCTCATTGAAGCTGTCCGGAACCGGAACGGAAGGGTTTCCAAGACTGAAATCAAATACGTTTTCATATCCCACTTCCTTGCCGCGCCTTGTCGCGTACTCCGAGAGTTCCCTGATCACGGACTTATTGGAAAGCATCGCCAGGTACTGTTCATTGATCATCTGTTTATTTTCCCTCCTTATAATAAACCGCCTGCTCGCCGAGCCGGCCGGCTTTTGTAAATCCCAACGCTTCTGCAAGTGCCGCGGACGCCTTATTGCGCGGATCGATCTCGATTGTGATCAGCGAAAAGCCGAGCATATCAAACCCGTACTCCACAAGTGCGCTGCATACTTCTCTCGCAAGGCCCTTTCCGCGGTAGGGTGACCCCAGCAGGTAACCCAGTGTGGCATCCGGCCGCAGGTCGCGCCCGTTCTGCAATAAAAAAGCTTCCCGAAAGCCCTGCGCCGGAAAGGAAAACCCCATTCTTCCGATCAGGGCGCCGGTGTCCCTGCTCACGACCGCCCACTGCCCGTATCCGTACATGCCGTAGATCCTGTCGATGTAAGCCTGCATGATCTGCCGCTCCTTCTCCCTGTCCGGAGAGGGCGGCTCCAGCCACCTGCAAGCCTCTTTGTCGTAGAGCGACGTCATGGCGTCCAGGTCTTCCGTCACAAATTCGCGCACGATACAGCGCTCCGTGGCCAGGATCATCCACGGCAGGCTGTGCAGCCGCTGCCAGATCTTCTGCAGCGAATCGGCGTCCACACAGGCCGGTTCCTCCAGCACATAAGGCACGCCAAAAAGGCTCTCCCCGCTGTTTCCGCCGTGCCGGTATCCGGCAGCTTTCACGCCTTTTTCCTGCAGCGCCCGCACGAGGCGGTCCGAATCCACGAGGGTCAGCGTCTCATATCCCGGGACAAAATCCTGCAGAAAACCGGCCGGGTCTTGACAGAATCGTACATCCGTCTCCAGGCCGTATATGCGGTAAGCTTTCTTTACCTCTGCAGCTTCCCCCAAAGTGAGCCTTTTCCACTTTTGTTCCAGAATAAACTCCACTTTTTTAAGCATAGTGCTATTATACAAATCCAAACTTCATAATGCAAACAAGCACCTGCTTGTTCACATTGTGTTCACATTTTATTTAACGTTTCTTTAATTTTCACTCACTTTATGTACATTTTTCTTTCCTATAATCAAATCATCAAAACAAAGCAAGCATCCTCAAATGGCTTACATAACTTTTTCATAACTATGCCAGGTGTCTAGACACCTGGCATCCTCCCTTTTATGGGGCTTTTTTCAAAAGATAACGCTGATCTCCGTCCCCTTTCCGGGCTCACTCTCCACACGGATCTCCGCCTCATGAAGCTGGGCAATATGCTTTACGATCGCAAGGCCCAGTCCGGTTCCTCCCGAAGCTCTGGACCGGCTTTTGTCCACGCGGTAAAACCGCTCGAAGATCCTCTCCTGCTGGTCCTTCGCAATTCCGATCCCGTCGTCCGTCACACGAAGTATAGGACGGCCGTTCTCTGTTCCTGCGTATACTTTTACAAATCCGCCTTCCCGGTTGTACTGCACGGCGTTCCGGATGATATTCTCCGCCAGCTCCCGCAGCAGATCTCTGTCCGCCGTAACCGTCACGGGATCGCCCCGGTACTCCAGATTCACTTTCTTCTGGTCCGCATAGACGCGCAGATTGTCACAGCAGAGTTCTGTTACTTCACTGAGGTCCACCGGCACGTACTGTCTGGGCAGTTCCTTGTGATCCAGCTCGGAGAGCCTGATGATATCGTTGATCAGGGCAAGCAGGCGCTCCGCGTTGCTGCGGATCTGCCGCGCGATGTGCTCCTCCTGCCCGGGGTCCGCCAGATGATTCTCCAGGAGCTCGGCATACCCGGAGATCGCGGTCAGCGGCGTCTTAAGCTCGTGGGAGACATTGGCGGTGAAGTCCTGGCGGCTTTTGGCGGCCGCAAGGATGTTCTCGTGCTGAATGCGGATCTTCTCGACAAAAGGCTCCAGCTCCTTGTAATAGGTAAGCGTCTGCCCGCCGGTCACGCTTCCGTCCTCCTGCTCCTCGAACTGCTCGGCCATCCTCTTTACCGGCTCCATGATACTGGCCGACAGAAGATGCCCGATGAGGATACACGCGGCAAGCGTCAGGCCGAGGATCAGCAGTACGATCGGCGCCGCCTCCAGAAAGATCCTGCTGATGGTATACGCCTGGGTGGACAGACGCAGGATGGTTCCGTTGTCGAGACGGACAGCATAGTAATATGTGTTCATATTCATGGTGTCCGAGTTGCGCACCGATTCCCCCGCGCCGCGCTCCAGCGCCGAGCGGATCTCAGGCCTGTCCAGATGGTTCTGCAGCCCCGACGCGTCATTGTCGTAGAGGACTTCGCCCGTGCCGTCGATCCATGTGATGCGGACCTTCTCATGTTCCAGACCCTGCAGCGCATTGATGTCGACGGCTTCTTTTTTCCCTCCGGCAGCCGCATACAGATTTTGAAATATACCCGTATCCTTCAGCATCTCGGCATTGATCTTCAGGTCGGCGCTTACCTGCTGCTTAAAGATCCTGTAAAAAACGGCGGTTGTACCCGCCGTTGAAGCAATGATCGCGATCAGGGCGATCAGGGCAAGACGGAGGTTAATTGTCTGTCTCATTCTCTGCCCCTCTCTCCGGTTCGTTATCCTGATGAATCACATATCCTACATTTCTTACCGTCCCGATCAGCCTTCCGCAGCGGCCGAGCTTCTGGCGCAGTGTTTTGACGTGCATGTCCACTGTACGGGTCTCCCCCTCGTAGTCGGTCCCCCAAACATAGCGCATGATGGACTCGCGGGTCTGGACAATCTCCGCGTTGATCATGAGAAAGCGGAGCAGCTCGTATTCCTTGTAGGTAAGCTCCACCTGCCTGCCCTCCGCCTGGACGATATGCCGCTCATGATCCAGCTCGATCTCCCCTACCGAGAAGAATTCCTTTTGCGCCGTCTCTTCCTCCTTCTGCGTCCTGCGCAGAAGGGCTTTCACCCTGGACAGCAGTTCCAGGATGGAGAATGGCTTCCGGATATAGTCGTCCGCGCCGTTGTCGAGGCCGCGGACCATGTCCATCTCCGCTGTTTTGGCGGTCACCAGGATCACCGGCAGCCTTTTCGTGCGCGGATCTTCCCTGAGGCGGCGGACAATGCGCAGTCCGTCCTCGTCCGGAAGCATGATGTCCAGAAGGAGCAGGTCCGGAAGCAATTTTTCCATTCTCAAGTAAAGATCCGATGCTCGCTCGAAGGCCTCCACCTCATAATTGCTGTTTTTGAGGGCGATGACCTCGATCTCACGGATGCTGGCGTCATCCTCCACAACATAGATCCTTGCCATAGCGATCCTCTCTGCGCAGCCGGATCAGGCAGCCTGCGGTGCCGTCGCTGCAGCGATATTCATAGCGTGGTCCGAGCATCTCTCGAGCTCTGTCGACAGGTCGGCAAAAATAACGCCTCCCATGGGATCGCAGGCCTCCCGCATCAGACGCTCCACGTGGGAATTGATGATCTGATCCTCCAGATCGTCCACTTTCTGCTCAAGCTCTTCTGCCTTCGGAAGTTTGTCATAATCCTCTTTTTCAAAGATGTGCAGCGCCATTTCGATCGATTCCACGGTCGCCCCTGCCATCTGGCGCAGTTCTTCCATGCCCTGATCGGAAATGCTTGCTTTCTGATCGGCCAGCTGCTCGGCATACTCGATCATGTTGACTGCGTAGTCGGAAATACGTTCAATATCGGACGCCACCAGGATCATCTGCGAAAGCTGATGGTTGATCGCCTCCGGATAGCGCTTGCCGCACAGGACGATCAGGCGGTCCGTTATGATCTTGGTAAGATAATCAATGGTCTCTTCCGTCTCACGCACCGTATCGGAGAGACTGACATCTTTGTTGAAGAAGGATTCCAGCCCCTGCTGCAGGCTCTCCAGGGCCAGTCTTCCCATTCTTCCGAGCTCCATGCGCGCCTGCTGCACTGCCACGGAGGAGACCAGATCGCCCTCTGTGACCATAAAGTGAAGCTTGCGGTCCTCCAGCTTCTTGCTCTCCTCGGGAAGGAGCGGCAGGATCTTCTGGGAGAGCGCCACAATGCCGTTAGCGAGAGGAAATTCGATCAGCACCGCCAAAACGGCAAAGATCGTATGCGTATTCGCCACCTGTCTGCCAATGCTGTCCGGCGTAAGTCCCTGAATGAAGGTCAGGAACATCGGGAAGATATTGATCAGCAGGATCATGATCACCGCGCGGATCAGGTTGAACAGCAGATTGAGCACTGCCGTGCGCTTGCCGTTGCGGTTGGTCGTCAGCGAAGCGAGGATGTTGGGCGTCACGGAGCCGATCGCCGCACCGATCACAAGATAAACGGTGATCTTATAATCCAGAAGCCCCTGAATGGCGAAAGTCTGGAAAATGACGACGGAAGAGGAGGAACTCTGCAAAAGCGCGGTGAATAATACGCCGAACAGTACCGCGATCGCCGGGTTCTCCAGATTCGACAAAAATGCTATGAATGGTTTGCTCTGAGACAAAGGTGCAATGGATGACTTGATGATGGAAATTCCAAGAAACAGCATACCAAATCCCATGATAATGGAACCGATATGCTTTACGGTATTCTTTTTAAGGAAAAGATACATGACCGCGCCGATAAAAAGAATGAGGGGCGCGTAAGCTCCGAGATTGAATGCCGTGATCTGCGCCGTGATCGTCGTACCGATATTGGCGCCCATGATCACGCCGATCGCCTGCGTCAGTGTCATCAGGCCCGAGTTGACGAAGCTGATGACCATCATGTCCGTCGCGGAGGAGCTCTGGATCAGGAGCGTGACTACGATACCGACCAGTACGGCCGTCACCCTGTTCGTGGTCGCCTTCTCCAGGATACTCTTCAGGCTGCTGCCCGCCGCGTTTTTGAGTCCGGTGGACATGATGCTCATTCCGTACAGGAAGAGACCTACTCCTCCCATCAGGGAGAAAAATTCTGTCATTGACATTTTGCAAAACTCCTTACTTTGCGTTTTTTACTCTCTTTTGACCATATCAAGTCCTATCGTACCACCGATGTGTAAAAAACAGGGAGTAAATAATGTAAAATGTACGTAAAAACATGCGCAATATTATACGGCGCCCGGGCTTTTGTACGCCCGGACGCCGCTTTTTCAGTCTCCAAAACTGATGCCGATCAGTTTCGCCTCCTTGATGATCTCCGCCTTGGGATCCACCGTCTTTAACTTGCCTGCCACTTCACTCAGCGGGACCTTGACGATCTCGCGGTTCCTGTAGCCGACCATATATCCGTACTCCTTCCTGAGGATCAGCCTTCCTGCCTCCGCGCCGAGACGGGTAGCAAAAACGCGGTCGTAGGGATCCGGCGCGCCGCCGCGCTGCGTGTGGCCGGGGACCGTCACGCGGACCTCTCTCCCGGTCGCCTTCATAATGGCGTCCGCCACCTCGTAGGATACGGAGGGGAACTTGGACGCGGCGCGTTTTTTCTTGAATTCCTTCTTGGAGAGCTTGGCGTCCTCTTTGGAGATGGCGCCTTCCGCCACTACGATGACGGTAAAGCGGCTGCCGCTCCTGTCTCTTTCCTCAATGGCCTCCACGACTTTCTTGATGTCGTAGGGGATCTCCGGGATCAGGATGATATCCGCACCGCCCGCAATGCCCGCATTGAGGGGAAGCCAGCCCACCTTGTGCCCCATGATCTCCACGATAAAGACGCGTCCGTGAGAACTCGCCGTGGTGTGGATGTCATCGACGCATTTTGTCGCGATGTCCACCGCGCTCTGGAAGCCAAAAGTCATGTCGGTGCCCCAGAGGTCGTTGTCGATCGTCTTGGGAAGCGTGACGACATTGAGCCCCTCCTGGCTGAGGAGATTGGCAGTCTTGGTGGAGCCGTTTCCGCCGCCCATGACCAGGCAGTCCAGCTGCAGCTTGTAGTAGGTCTGCTTCATCGCTTTTACTTTGTCAAGTCCGTTCTCATCGGGCTCACGGATCGTCTTAAAAGGCACGCGGCTTGTCCCCAGAATGGTGCCGCCCCTGGTCAGGATCCCCTTGAAATCCTTCCCTGTCAGCATGTGAAATTTTCCGTAGATCAGGCCTTTATACCCATCCTCAAAGCCGTAGAACTCCACCGGCTCTTTCGCGTTATTGTTGATACATTTGAAAACACCGCGCATGGCCGCGTTCAGTGCCTGACAGTCGCCCCCGCTCGTCAGAAAACCGATTCGCAACATCCCGTCATACCTCCTTCCTGTATGTTCCATAACCCCAATATCTGCTACCTATAATGATACAACAATTACTCTTTTTCCAGAAGTCCGTCCGCGTCAAAAATATATTTCTCCCCGTCGATCTCCTGCTCCCCGGTATACGGCACGCCGTCCTCTCCCAGGTACATCCTGTCCCCGTCCGGCGTCGTCACCCATCCGCGGCAGTCAAAGGCGCCAAAACCGAGCGCGCCAAAACCGCTTCCCTGCCTGTCCGCAAGCACGTTATCCCAGCAGTTCAACGCGTCACAGGCAAACGTCTGCAGAAGCTGCGTGATGACCTCCTCATTCCCGGGTACCAGATTGGAGTATACCGTCTCAAAGGCCAGCTGTTCGGGCCTGGTCGTAAACACCCTGTGGTAGGGCGCCTCCCAGGAGGCGGCGTATTTCCCGGAGCCGCTGATCGCGCCCCAGGCGGCCAGACCGACAGGACTCGTCTTATACGTCACCGTGTTATAGGACATCCTCGCGAGCAGGCTGCTGTTGCGCCCGTTGATCATATAAACGAACCGAAGCTCCTCGTCCTGCGGCACATACGTGATGATCCACTCCGCGCCGTTCTTCGCCTGGTCCCGCAGCTCATACACAGCGTTCTCAGCGTTCGCATCCGTGCTGTTCTCCGGGCTGTTCCCCTCACTGCTCTCTGCGCTACTCTCCGCGCTGCTCTCCTCACTGCTGTCCGCATCTTCCTGCGCCGCCCTGGTCCCGTTTTCCTTCATATACGCATACAGCGACTGCAGTGAATCCTCAATCTCCCCCGACCTGCGCCCGGCGCCGGTGTAATGGTAAACTACGCCTTTATTCTGCTCCGCATATTCCCCGAGCATAGAGCTTTCGTTCACGGCGGTGCGCAGCTGCCTGAGCGCCATGACCGTCTGTTCCTGTGTAAGCGCCTCGCCGGAAGCGTCCAGGATCTGGCTGCCAAAATTCTGACCGCCTGCCTCGTCGATCACATCTTCCGCCTTCTCCCGGGCCTCCTCGAGTTCCGCCGCACTCTTTTCATCCTTCGCCTGGCCCGCGCTCTCCCCGGCCTGGGCGGCGGCGGCAGTCAGCGGCGCGGCAGCCGTCATAGCCGCGCAAAGCATGAAGATCAGGGCTTTTTTATACATGAACATCCTCCCTTGGAATACAATGACAATTATTCGAAATATCACAACATCTTGTGGTTAATTTTGTACAATACTACCACATTATACGCTTCAAGAACATCCAAAACAAGTATCTTGACACTTTTTGCAAAGCTTCCCTTCCATAAAATTATCCCCCGTTCTATAATTGGTCCTGGAGGAGAATTTTATGGAAAAAATAGCTAGTTTTACCGTCGACCACAACCTGCTGGAACCCGGAATCTACGTATCCCGTAAGGACCGGTACGGCGAGACCGTCATCACGACCTTCGATCTTCGCATGACGACGCCCAACAAGGAGCCGGTCATGAACACCGCCGAGATCCATACCGTCGAACATCTGGGCGCCACCTTTTTGCGCAATCATCCGGCCTTTAAGGACCGCGTAGTCTATTTTGGCCCCATGGGCTGCCGCACCGGCTTCTACATGCTGCTGGCCGGCGATCTGGAGTCGGAGGACGTCGTTCCTCTGGTGACGGAGATGTTTGCTTTTATCAGGGATTTTAAAGGGGAGATCCCCGGCGCGGCGCCGCAGGAGTGCGGCAACTGGCAGGACCAGAACCTGGATATGGCGCATTATCTGGCAAAACGCTATCTGGACCGTACCCTCAAGGGGATCGACAAAACACACCTTCACTATCAGGGCTGAAAAGAAAGGGGACAACAAAATGAGATATGGCATCATCGGCGCCATGGATATTGAAATAGAGATGCTTCTCGCGGAACTTACGGAGACAAGGACCGTCACACGGGCCGGTATGACCTTCCATGAAGGCAAGGTCGGCGATACAGAGGCCGTGATCGTCCGCTGCGGGATCGGCAAAGTAAATGCAGGGATCTGCGTCCAGATCCTGGCTGACCTCTTCAACGTGGACTGCGTGATCAACACCGGCATCGCCGGCTCTCTCAGCAACCGGCTGGATATCGGAGACATCGTGATCTCCACTGACGCCATCCAGCATGATATGGACGTCACGAAACTGGGCTATGTCCCGGGTGAGATCCCCCAGATCGGCGTAGTCAGTTTTGCCGCGGATCCCAAGCTCCGCACCAGAGCTGTCAAGGCATGCAGAAAAGCGGCTCCTGACATCAACGTCATGGAGGGCCGGATCACGACCGGGGATCAGTTTATCGCAAGCATGGACCGCAAGCGTGAGATCATCGAAGTCTTCGGGGGACTGTGCACGGAAATGGAAGGCGCCGCCATCGCGCAGGCCGCCTACCTGAACGATCTGCCGTATGTGATCGTGCGGGCCATCTCGGACAAGGCGGATGACAGCGGCGCCATGTCCTATGCGCAGTTCGAGAAAAAGGCGGCTATGCACTGTTCGGGGTTGGTGCTTCAAATGCTCAAAAGTTAAAAACGGAACCGTATATATAGTATCCTTGGGCACGCTCGCCTATACTCGCTCGTTCACGCCCCTGTTATGAAGTGACTCTTGTCAAGACGTGAATTGTGCAATCAACAAATTATCTCAACTGTCACATTTGTAGTATCTGTCAGCATCTGGAAGGAGCCCTGATTTAACAGTTCCCGGCATGTGGCCACTCTGTTATTCGTGGATTGGTTACCGACAGGCTAATGGTCCGCCGTGAACTCTGCGATCTAAGGGCGTGGATCACCGAAGTGCCAACATAGGGCCGACGCAGATAGTTCGAACCTTACATTGATCACAGCTCCTTACAGATACTGACAGATATTCAGTTGTTATTGTTCTGGCAGCAAGCTGCAGTTTACTGCTGATTGCTGCTTGATAATCCTCTACATCATTCCTGTTCCGGAGTGGATTCTGATATTGCCAGTCATCATTCCCCATACAAAGCATGCGAGTTCTCTTGCGACAGCCGTAACTGCTACATTTCTCTTTTTCCCGTGGCGGATCATTCTGTAATATTTACCACGCATTCGTGCATTTGCTTTATCAGAATACGCGATAATTTCTGCTGATTGTCCTTTTTGTCTGGAGCGAAGTTCTTTGGATTTATATCCGATTGCTCCTTTACAGATCCCTGCCGCGGCTTCGGTCAGCAGGCAACGTAAGTGTGTGTTTCCGGTTTTAGAAATCCCGAGTCTGTTTTTATTTATTGCACTGGAATGCTCTCCAGGGGTTAATCCCAGGAATGCTGCATAGATATTTCCTTTTGCAAAGCGCTTAAAATCACCGGTTTCAACAATAAGAGATAAGGCAGTGTGCGTACGGATCCCCAGAAAGCATCCCAGTTTTCTTACGTTTTCCTGATAACGTGCCTCAGCAGCGATCTCTTCGATCCGTCTGTCATAGCGCTCGATTTTCGCTTCCTGCTCCTCATAAGAGACCATGTATTCGTCCAGCGTTTCACGGTACATGGGATTAAACTCCAGTTTACGCAGCCAGGTGAGATGTCTGGTGGTCCATTTGCTTCCGGCATACTGATGACCATGACGAAGAACAAACGCATTGATCTGTTGTTTCAGCTTCTTTAGTACCATTTTATGGTCGTCCCTCATCCGAAGATATTCTTTAGCTGCATCATCTTCGCCAGTAGGGATATAAACCGGGTGATATCCGCCGTAGCACAAGCAATGGGCGATCAAGCGGGCGTCGCGCTTATCTGTTTTGATACGCTTTCCTTGCTGTGTAAGCATAGTTGTCGGTGCCAGAATGACGCATTTGATGCCGGCTCCTGTGAGCTGATGGTAAAGGCTATAGCCGAGACAGCCCGCCTCGTAACCGCATTCAATAGAATAATTATCGTTAGAGCCCAGTTTCATTTTCAATGCCTCAATAAAGCAAATGATCTCTTTGTAGTCTGGAGAAGTCTGTATCTCCCCATAAACCCGTTCTTGTGCTCCGATGATGGGTTCCATTGCGCATAAAGTGTAGTTTGTGCTATGGACATCCATTCCGATTTTGATTATTCTATTCATTAGGTGACCTCCTTTTGTATGCGGTAATCCCTGTTACCAATGATTTTTCTCAATCATCAATATACAGGTAAATCCACGGTGCTACAAATGTGAGGTCACTTCATATTATCTAAGGGCGTGAAAAGGCCCGGCGGATACTATATATACGGTTCTTGCATTTAAAGACTGAAAAGGGCCCAAGGATACTATATATACGACTCTTGCATTTAAGACTGAAAAGGGCCAAGGATACTATATATACGGCTCTTGCTGTAAAGGTTGTTCAAGACAAGAAATTCAAGAACTCTGGCAGCTAAGAAAGAGTCCTGCCGGGGATGAGATTTTTTTGAGAGAACGTTAGTCGAAGTTAGACTTTCTCCGCACGAAGGCGGGGTCTCGGGTACGCGGCTCCCGCGTGCCCGAGTGGAGAGGTGTCTGAGGGGCTGTCGCACTAACGTGTGCGACGCCCCAACTCAAAAAAACAGCCTGATGGCTGTTTTTTTGATGAACGGAAAAACCGGGCTTCGAAAAGCCCGGTCAGTCCTGTAAAATATAAGTATGCGAACTCCTATATCTTTA
>JAFQZU010000028.1 GCA_017405805.1 Lachnospiraceae bacterium | reverse complement strand
GTCTCAAGGTAAGATCTGTCTTCATCGCTTAGTGTAATAACAGAGGCTTTTCTTCCCATAGTACAGCTCCTTTTGAATTGATAAGGACATTATACTATAGGATGATATTACAGTCCATTTATTTAAAAACATTTATACTAGCCGGATTCCGAGCTGCCACCCATAATCTCGTTTCTCAGTGCTACAGTCCTTCACAAACCTTCCATTCGAAATATCTGCGGCTCATTTTTCAATTTTAGCAGTAGCGTTTGCTATAACTAATTTGCCAAGAACCAGATTATGTTCATTTTTATGAGTAGATTTGCCGGGGCGTGTTCTGCCAAACAAGAACAAAGCATTTTCGCTAGCAGAGCCGGCAGATAAAGGTATCAAAAAATAGAAGAACTAGCAGAAACACCTATGTTCTTCATCGATTTTCCCCGTCGATATGTTCGTGGACGGGATAGAAGTCCCCGGTATCTTCAAGGACCGAGATACGCACATGATCAGGTCCCTCCCAGGAAAAACATGCCAGGCCCGTAAAAGGATCCCGGGTCATCGGTCCGGGGTGTATGCCGTTCATTTCCAGGCGTTCCCGGACCCTCTTCAGTCTCGTGACCGAAATGACCAGATTTTGCTCCGGCAGGTCCTCCGCTTTATTGCTGCAGCGGATCTCCACCTGGGAACTGCCCAGTTCAAGCAGGAAGGCGGTCTTGTCCGAGTCCTCCGGTACGAGCTGGCTGATCACGCGGAAGCCGAGCTTTCGGACATAATAGTCCCAGATCCGGCTTTCATCCGTAGCGGCGAGAACGGTTCTGGAGAGGTGTACTTTGCGCGCGAAGGGGTAGAGCGTCCTTTTGTGCGCGTTTTTGCGCCACAGGCGATACTGCCTGCGCTCTCTTCTCCAATCGGGGTGCGTCACTACGTAAGCGATCAAAATGTAGAGCCATTGGCCGATCAGGCCGCCGAGGGTGTTGGTCACCAGATCGTCCAGGTCGTAGAAGCCCCGTTTCGTGATCAGCTGCAGATTTTCCACGATAAAAGAGATCACGAAGCAGGCAATGACCGGGCGGTAGTGTACCCGCGCCCGAAACCACGCAAAAACATAGGGCAGAAGGTATCCCATGGGCACGAACAGCATGATGTTCATGTAGACTTGCGTGATGCCGGCCGGCGTGACGATCCGGATGTGCGACAGCGCTTCGGAGATGCCCTCCGTAAACATGATGCGTATGATGTCCACCAGTCCGTAGTCGATCCGGACAGAGCCGACAAGGTCCTGAAAGAGCGCCGTGTGGACAAGGTAATCCTGCCCGGCAGTGCGGGAGAAGAAGACGACGTATGTAAAACCGGCCAGATAGACCAGGAGGATGGCGTAGAGGATAAGCCGGCGCACGCGAAGGAGGCGCTCGGCGTCCGGGTTCGTGCTGGGGCCGCCCCACAGGTTGAGGCCGAGTCTCCGGCAGATCTTTATGTCGATGGCCGGCAGCAGGGTGACGAGCAGCACGACCAGGACGGTGATGAGGATATTGGTGGACAGGCGGTTGGCGTTGAGCATTGATCCCTCCCGGGAAAAAGGAAAAGAAAAGGGACGGCCATGCGTCT
The DNA here is from genome assembly GCA_017405805.1 of Lachnospiraceae bacterium. GTDB lineage: Bacteria > Bacillota > Clostridia > Lachnospirales > Lachnospiraceae > CAG-791. The sequence continues at coordinate 14,212 of JAFQZU010000028.1, read as the reverse complement.
CCTCTTCACAGTGTGCGGTAATATCTACGGAAATATCATACCACACTATGAAAAGGCGCAGAACCGTCCCCGCAATATCAGGACGAAAACTGGTCAGATCCGGCCATCCGCATCACATATGAAAGAGGCCGTATACGGCAGGTTTGAAGCGGAAAGAAAAGTGAAAACGTGCCTGCCGCACCATGATGGAGAGCAGGATCAGCATTGCGCCCGCAAGAAAACTGCGGCTGCAGCGCTCTCCCAGAAGGACGATCCCCAGGGCCATGGAAGTGAGCGGCTGGAAGGGATAAAAGGCGGCGCAGCCCGTCGCGGCCCCTTTTGACATCGCAGTGTTCCAGAGAAGGTGCGCGAGCGCCGTGCAGATCAGGCAGACGTAGATCAGAGGCAGCACAAGGCCCGCGGAAAAACGCACGGTCTCACCGGTGACATGCATATAGATCAGGCCGGCGGGAAGCGCAGGCAGGGACGCGATCGCCATGGCGGAGCCGGTGATGACGATGGGGTCGTATTTGGCCGAAAGCTTCTTGATCCGGATCGTCACATAGGACCAGAAAACCAGGGAAATAAGGGAAAAGAGGGTTCCGGCCAGCGTCACGCCGTCCCCGGGATTGCCGATGATCACGAAGGCGCCCGCCACTGCAAGGAGCAGGGAGAAGATCTCCTTGTGCGCAAGCTTTTCACCCAGCATAAAAACTGCGAAAACGGAGATCGTGATCGGGCTGAGCGCATTCAAAAGAGAGGCGTATCCTGCGCTGGAGTACTGCGTCGCCAGGAGCAGGGAGCCCTCACAGACGAAGTAGCCGGCAAAAGAGATGATCAGCAGCTCCCCAAGGTCCTCTTTGCGGAACATCTTCAGGCCTTTGCACTTCGCAAAACCAAAAAGCAGGGCGCCGGACACGGAGAAGCGTATGAAAAGAAGGATCAGCGCGGGCATGGACTGCATGATCACGCGGTTGGCGACATACATGCTGCCCCAGAGGATCATTACGGCAAGGGGCATGAGGCGGACGAGTTTCTGATTATCTGTAAGATTGCGGAACATGGTGTATCTCCTTTTTATCTCTTTATGTTTAGCGTTGTGCCATTTCGTACGGCTCACTCGCACGTACCGGTGTATCATATGCCCGGCGGGAAAGGGAAGAAAGAGTTTTTGCGACCGAAAATATCATTATCGGGACGTAATATGCGCCTCCCGCGCAAAGCGGCCTGTTGCAAAGCATGCTATAATACCCCTCGGAACGAAGAATGAAGTCGGAGGTTCGTTATAATATGAAAGAATTCTGGAAAAAGCTGCCCGGTTACAGAAGAATGGCAGTACTCGAACTGTATCTGGTATATTTTGCCCTGGGCGTCGCGGTGATCCTGATCGGATCCACGCTCCCTTCGCTCCGGGAAGCGAACGGCTTGAGCTACGGACAGAGCGGAAACCTTCTGTCCATCCAGTCAGTGGGCTTTCTGCTGGTCGGTTTGGTGACGGGCGCCGCAGTTCTGAAGCTCGGCATCCACAAGGCGTATGTGGGAACGGTGGCATTTCTGCCCATCGGCTTGTTCATGCTGGTCAGGGGAGGCTCCTTTTTCTTTCTGGCAGCGGCCATGTTCCTGGTCGGTCTGGCAAAAGGCGCCATCACGGATTACAACAACCGCGTCATCAGTGATTATGCCGAGGGGGAAGCGGGGCCGATCAACTCGCTCCATATCTTTTTTGCAATAGGCGCATGCCTGGCGCCTTTTCTGGCACTCCTTCTGACGGGGATATTTCCCGAGAGAGGGTGGCTCTACGCCCTGGCCGTCGCCGGGATCCTCGCGCTCGTTGCGGTCATCGCCGGCGTATTCGTCAAAATGGATCTGACTGCACCGGCAGCGGACACTGCCTCCGGCGCGGCCGACACGTCGCTCGCATTTTTCGCGGAGCCCCTGTTTTTGTGGACTTTGCTGATGGGTATCTGCGACCAGGCCCTGGAGAGCTCTCTGATGGGATGGCTCACGACCTACTATCTTGAGAGCGGTATCGTCAGCGAGCAGGTGTCGCAGCTGACGACGTCCCTTTTATGGTTCGCTTTCCTGGTCGGCAGGATCATCTGCATGATCATCGCAATGAAGTGGAAGCCGGAAAAGATGCTTCTCATCATGGGGTGCGGGACGGCTGTCTTTATGATCCTTCTGACCATCAGCATGAACGCGCCGCTCCTTCTCATCTCCACGATCGGGCTGGGGCTCTGCCTGTCCGGCGTATACGGGACGGCGGTCTCCAACGCGAGCGGCGTTTTTTCCAAATATTCTTCGGCTATGGGACTTTACGTGACCATTGCCGGGATCGGAGGCGCTGCGGCGCCGGCCGCCATCGGATGGCTGTCAGATGCCTTTTCGGTGCGGGTCGGGTTCTATGTGCTGGTGGTCATGGCGGCCCTGCTCACCTTTGCGGTGATCATGAATATGCTGCTTCTGCGAAAACAAAAACATGCATAAATGAAAATGTACTCTGTCATCGGTCATCCGGTGGCGGAGTACATTTCTTTTTGGTAAAGTGGTAGAATAGGAAAGAAAAACGGGAGACATATACATTCGGAAGGCGGTTCGAATGGAAGACAGGAAACAATACAGGCTGACGGAAGCGGAGTATCGCAGGATCCTGGAATGCAAAAGAGATCTGCATATGCACCCTGAACTGTCCCGAAAGGAGTTCCGCACGAGCGGCGTGATCAGAGATTTTCTTTCAGATCTGCCGGATTTTGAGATCCTGCCGCTGGAGACGGAGACCGGGACCGGGGTCGTCGCCAGGATCTGCGGGACAGAGGCGGAAACCGAAGGCGGCGGCAGAGAGATCATGCTCCGGGCGGATATCGACGCGCTCCCGCAGACGGAGGAGTACGAGAGTCCCTGGAAATCGCAGATGCCCGGCGTGATGCATGCGTGCGGGCATGATTTTCATACGGCCGCTCTTCTGGGCGCGGCACTGCTCCTGCAGAGGATGCGGGACGCCGGCGATCTTTCTGTCACAGTGGACCTTGTATTCCAGCCTGCTGAGGAGGGAACAACGGGGGCGCGCATGATGATCGATGCGGGCCTTTTTGACGTGATCCATCCGGACCTGTGTATAGGCTTTCATAACTGGCCATCGCTCCGGACCGGGCAGGTTTCCTGCCACACAGGCTCGCTGATGGCGGGAAAACGGAATTTTGAAATCACCATTCACGGCGCCGGCGGCCACGGCTCCATGCCGCACCTGAATGTCGACCCCATCGTCTGTGCCGCGGCAGTCATCCAGTCCCTGCAGACGGTGGTCAGCCGCAACACGGATCCGCTGGACGCAGTCGTCCTGTCGATCAACAGGATCGAGGGCGGCAGACCGGTCAATATGGTGGCGGACAAGGTGACGATGCTGGGTACGGTCCGCTCCTTATCGGACGGGGCGCTGGACCGGGCGATCTCCCGCGTTGAAGCAATCGTGCAGAATACGTCGTCGGCATATGAATGCAAGGCTGAGATCGCGTGGGATGAGCGCTTTCCTACGGTTTGGAACGCGCCGGCGCTCACAGCGCTTGCCGGGAAATGTGTCCTTGCGTGCGGCGGCGAAGCGGTCGAGGCACCGCCCTCTCTGACGAGCGAGGATTTTTCTCTCTACCGGGCGCATGTGCCCTCCTTCTTCTACTGGGTGGGCAGCACGGCGGAGGGAGATGCTGTGGAGGAACTGCACAGGCCGGGCTTTCATACGGATGACGCTGCCCTCCGGCTGGCAGCGGAGCTGTATGCAGCGAGTGTCACGACGATGTCAATGGAGAATTGTGAATGAATATAAAAGAAATACTGAGTCACTGCGATCACACACTGCTCAGGCAGGATGCGGCCTGGCAGGAGATCCGGGAGATCTGCGACGACGCGGTACACTGTGGTACGGCCTCCGTCTGCATTCCGCCCTCCTTCGTGAAGCCGGCGGCGGACTATCTGCAGGGGAGAGTGCCGGTCTGTACGGTCATAGGGTTCCCCAACGGATATATGACGACCAGAACAAAGGCTTTTGAAGCGAAGGAAGCCATAGAAAACGGCGCGTCGGAAATCGACATGGTCATCAACATCGGCTGGCTGAAGGACAGGCAGTACGACCGCATCGAGAAAGAGATCCGCACACTGAAAGCGGTGTGCGGGGAGCGGATCCTGAAAGTGATCATCGAGACCTGCCTTCTCACGGAGGAGGAGAAGGTCCGCATGTGCGGGATCGTGACGGCGGCCGGCGCGGATTACATAAAAACCTCCACTGGATTTTCCACCGGCGGGGCGACCTTTGCGGACGTGGCGCTTATGGCCGCGCATGTGGGGGAGCGCGTGCGGATCAAAGCCGCGGGAGGGATCGGTTCTCTGGAAGACGCGCGGAAATTCCTCGAGCTGGGAGCCGACCGGCTGGGCACCAGCCGGATCGTAAAGATCGTGAAGGCGCTGGAGGAAAAATACCATCTCTGCCAGGCGCTGAATGACGAAAAGGTCCTCTCTTTTTACACGAAAAAACCCATCGACTTAAACGGCAGGATTTTTACCGGAAAAGAGAGGGAGGAGCTGATCAGGCAGTTCGAGGAGGACTTCGAATATTCCTTCCGCGCGATCAAGGCGCCGGACAGGCAGGTGCATTCCGACCGCGTCGTTGCGATTACGGAGGAAAACCTGTATGAAGAGACGGGACCGGCAGACGGCCTCGTGACGGACCTGCGGGGCGTGGCGCTCAAAATCAGCACCGCCGACTGTCAGAGTATTTTTCTCTACGACCCTGTGCGCGGCGTGATCGCAAACGTGCACAGCGGCTGGAGGGGAACACTGCAGCGGATCGTCCTGCGGGCGGTGGAAATGATGACCGGCCGGTACGGATGCAGGGCAGAGGACATCCGCGCCTATTTCAACCCTTCTATACTGGGGTGCTCCTTCGAAGTGGAGGATGACGTCATTGCGATGTTTTATGACAAAATGGACGCTGCGCCGTATTATAAGAAGGACCGCATCGCGGACGGACGGCAGAAATACCTGCTGGATACGGTCGCTGTCAACCGCGATGCCCTTTTGGAAGCCGGCCTTAAAAAGGAGCATATCATGGAGAGCGGGATCTGCACCTTCTGCAGCCATGACGAGTATTATTCCTACCGTGCGGACGGCCGTACGGACGGGAGAAACGGAAGTGTCATATGCCTGAGATGACCGGTACACGCCCCGTAAAAATTGCCCTGATCCAGATGGGCGCGCGGGCGCGCAAAGAAGACAGCCTCCGCACGGCGGAGGCATATCTGCGGCGGGCTTCAGAAGCGGGCGCAGAGATCGCCATGCTGCCGGAAATGTTCAACTGCCCCTATCAGGCGTCGATTTTTCCCGTCTATGCGGAAGAGGAAGGCGGTCCTTGCTGGCGTCGCATGTCCAAAGCGGCCGCGGAAAGTCATCTGTATCTGATCGCCGGAAGCATGCCGGAACGGGATGAAAAGGGAAATATATTCAATACGTCCTTCGTCTTCGACCCGGACGGAAAACAGATCGCCAGGCACAGGAAGGTACACCTCTTCGATATCGATGTGAAGGGAGGGCAGTATTTTCGCGAATCCGACACGCTGACAGCAGGGAATGAGACCACGGTCTTTGACACGGCACTCGGACGATTCGGCGTCATGATCTGCTATGACATCCGCTTTCCGGAACTGGCCAGGCGGATGGAGCTGCAGGGCGCGGAAATGATCTTTGTGCCGGCCTCCTTCAACATGACGACGGGGCCCGCACACTGGGAGCTTTCCTTCAGGGCGAGGGCACTGGACAACCAGGTCTTTATGGCGGGCTGCTCGCAGGCGCGGCAGGAGACGGGATATATATCTTACGGGAATTCCATGATCACGTCCCCGTGGGGAGAAGTGACCGCGCGGATGGACGAGAAGGAAGGCCTGCTGATAGCGGATATCGATCTTATGCAAGTAAAGCGGGTCAGAGAGGAACTGCCCTTTCTCAAGCAGAGGAGGACAGATGTTTACGGGGGCGGATGCGCCCCGGAAGGGAGTGAATAAATGTTTATGTTCTATTATACGGGGACGATTGCAGGTCTGGCGATCACCTGGATCCTGCATGCGGTCTCTTACGCAGGGGTCCTGAACAAAATGGGGATTGACAGGAAATACGCGCTCATCCCCATCGCGGCGGAGTGGAAGATGTCGCAGATTTTCTTCGCCAGCATGCGGTCCTTTTATCAGCCGGTCCTGGCGGCCCTGGTCTTTATCATAGCCGGACGGTATGTGGGGACGGATACGCTCCTGGGCGCGATCTTCATGCTCGCCGCAGGCCTTGTGTACTGGGTCTTTCTCCTGCGGCTGCGCTGGCGGATCAGCAGAAGCTTCGGGAAGGGCGTGGTATTTTCACTCTTTACGGCGCTTGTGCCTTATATCGGCCTGATGATCCTGGGGTACGGGAAATCCGCATTTCTGGGCGGTCCTGTCTTTGCGGTCAACATGCTGCCGAAACCGGTCCGCTTCCTTCTGAATGCATCGGTCTTTTTGATCACGGCGGCGGAATTTATCTGCCTGGTCGGCGTGGTCGGCCTTCTCTCCATACGCCAGAATCCGCCCAGGGCGCTCTCGGCCCTTCTCGCGAAGGAATCGATCGAAAAGGCTTCGGGGATCACGGATGAGGGAGAGATCGTGACCCGTGAGCAGACCATGGGAGAGGCCGCTGCGGCTGCCGCGGTGTCCGAGCGGTCGCGGGACTATTTTTATCCCGACCACTCGGGGGATGAGAAAGTCGTCGTCATGGATTACGTGATCTCCACGGATCTCGAGAGCAGGGCCGGTATGGCGTCGGTGAACATAGCGCAGATCAAGGATGCCACGGCTGCCGGCGGGGACATGACGTTTGTCATGCAGGTCGGCGGAGGAAAACGCATCTATACGGCCGGCATGGAGGACGGAACCTGCGGCCGCTATACCGTACAGGACGGCAAAATTGAAAAAGTCATGGAACTTCCCTCCGACACCTGCATGTCGGAAGGCGCCGTACTGGCCGATTTTATCAAATGGACAAAGGATAACTATCCCGCAGACCGCTACATGCTTGTGTTCTGGGACCACGGCGGCGGTCTCGGCGGCGGATACGGCGTCGATGAGCTGAACAAGAGACAGGACGGGAGCGACATCATGCCCAGCAGTGAGCTGGTGCAGGCGGTGAAGGACGCGGATGTAAAGTTCGATCTGATCGGGTTTGACACCTGCCTGATGCAGGACGTGGACCTGGCCTGCAGCCTGGAGCCGTACGCGGACTATTTTCTCGCCTCGGAGGAGTCGGAGAGCGGCTTCGGCTGGAACTATACGGTCGGCTTTTCGGAACTGGCAAAGGACCCCGGGATCCCCACGGAGGAGTTCGGGCGCCATATGATCGCAAGCTTTGACCCCTACAACACGATCCTGAAGGACGGGCAGGAGGACAATTTCTCCACGCTTTCGCTTCTGGACCTGACGCTGGTCAGGCCGGCCCGCGAGAAGCTGGACGGACTCTTTGTCCGCCAGAAGGCGGCCATCGCGGAGGACCCTGCCAACTACGCCAATATCTCCATCGCGGCGTCCGGCGCCTATACTTTTACCGGTGACACCCAGATCGACCTGATCGATTATCTGGAGCGCCTGAACGAACTCGATTATGAAGAGGCGATCCTGACAGAGCAGGAAAAGCAGGAGGTGATCGACGCGCTGCAGGCCTGCATTGTCTTCCGCAATAAGAATTCCAGCAACGGCGTCAACGGAATATCGCTCTGCTTCCCGGCCAGATCGCTCAGTCAGTACGGGGATGTCCACAAACAGTTGGATACACTGGATTATCAGGCGCAAAAATCTCTCTCCGACGACTTCTTCAGTATCATGGCGTACCAGAGAGAGGCGGCAAGAGGCGATACTTTCCTGGACAGCATAGTGCCGGACTATACAAAGGAAGAGTGGTATGTCAAAGGCTTCGAGAATTACGATACCGCTGACACCTTTGTCGATATACCGCTCAAAGAGACGGAGGCCGGATATCAGATCGAGCTCCCGGAAAAGGCCTGGAAGTCAGTCATCGACAGTCAGACCATCGTATATCTGCGGACCAATGAGGGACGCATGTATCTGGGAAGCGATCACATCGGCTCCTCGGATGAAAACGGACATCCCATGGTCGCTTTTGACGGGACCTGGCCGACGGTGGGCGGAAGTCTGATCTGCTACAATTCGCTCCCTGTCAGAGAGACGGAAGACGGAACGGTCTTCTCGGGGCAGACACAGGCGATCCTCAACGGCAGTGACAGGGTAATGCTTCAAATTCAGTGCGAACCTGTCAAAGATCCGTCAGAGCAGCCGCCCAAAGCCTACATCGTCGGCTACGTGGAAACAGACAATCCCATGGCTATTTTCTCCAAGGGCATGCAGATGCTGCAGCCGGGCGATACGCTGGAGTTCCTGTTTGACTTCTATGATGACGAGGGAAAGATCGTAAAGACGGAAACCTATGGAAAACGGGTACGGGTGACCAGCGACAACCTGGTGGAAGTCACGGACGAGCCGCTTGGCGAGTGCGACGTGCAGTTCGGCGGGATGCTGACAGACGTATACCAGAGAGTGTTCCTGACAGAGCTTCTGGAAGGACATGTGGACAAGTAAATCTGTAAAAAAAAAGACCGGCCGGAGATCCCATGCGCGCATCTCCGGCCGGTCTTTTTTCAGATGAGGACAGCAGTTATATAGGAGAAAGCACAGACGATCACGCCGCGAGAGAAGCGGTGAGCGCCTCGGAGACGGTGAGTCCTTTCAGGATATCGCTGAAAGCGGTCGCCTTAAACAGGATGCTCTCGATGATCGAGATCAAAAATTATTTAAAATAGGTCAACCAATAATTGAATCATAAGCCATTGCCGTACGTATGTCAATATTGGTAAACCAATAGTTTGGCATTTTTTGAATTCGGTTGAGGGAGATTCCGGGGCAGGAATGAAATTTTTCGCACGGATATTCGGATAGCGGCAAAAGAGCGGAAATGATATACTGAAGAAGCTATGAAAACTACGGATAAAGCATCGGATAAAGTAATTGAATATGTAGAGACGCTCGTCCTGGCAGGCAAACTCAAAGTGGACGACAGACTTCCTGCGGAGAGGGAACTGGCCCAGTTTCTGAATGTAAGCAGGACTGCCGTGCGCGAAGGGATCCGTCTGCTGGAGGTGATCGGGATCGTCGAGAGCAGACAGGGGAGCGGGAACTATATTTCCCGGAATTTTGACGAAACCCTGGAGCAGGTCCTCACTATGATGTATGCCCTGGATGAGATGGGGTATGACGAGATCCGGGAGTTCCGTTACGCCGTAGAGAGGCAGGCGCTCGTGCTGGCGGTGCATAACGCCGATGAAAACGGAAAGAAAGAACTTAAGAAATGCCTGGACGGGATACTGAACGGCGCGACGGAGGCTGTACAGATCGAAAGCGACAGGATGCTGCACTACACGCTTGTGAGAATGTCGCGCAACCGGCTGGTGATCGCCAACTATGTGGCGCTTGACCGCGTGATCAACCGCTTTATCCGGGATGTCCGCAAGAAGATCCGGGACCAGGGATCGGAGGAATTCAAAGAATTCCAGGATGTGCACAGGGAACTGGTACAGGCTGTCCTGGATGGAAACCTGGAGATGGGAAAGCAGGCGCTGGATAAACACTTTGTATATCTCAGGAACGATTACGACACGTAAAGCCCTTCGGGGCTTTATTTTTTTGGGTTTTTGAAAAATTTTTAAATTCCATGTTGACAAATGCAGATGGATGTAATATGGTTTTATCAAGCAACAATGGTTGACCAATTCGAAACTGTCAATACAGCAAAGATGTTATGGTGTTAAAGGTAGACCAATGATTCAATCGATAAGACAGGAGGTCAAGTATGAATAACAATAACAGAAATCTGGTTATATCCATCGGCAGAGAGTGCGGCAGCGGCGGCCACGAGATCGGCGAGAAGCTGGCAGCGCATTACGGCATCAAGCTCTATGATAAAAACCTGATCGAGGTCCTGGCACAGACGAGCAATCAGGATCCGAACAAGCTGGCAAAACTCGAGGAGAGAGTGAAATCTTCTATTTTCCCGGTAAAGAAGGGCGGCTTCTCGGGACAGAGGACCATGCTTATGAACAAGCTGACCGAGGAAGACAAGCTTTATCTGCAGGAGGCGGCGCTGCTTAAGGAGATGGCAGCCACGGAGTCCTTCGTGATCGTGGGACGGGCCGCCAACGCCATCCTTGACGGTTTAGACAATGTCGTCCAGCTCTATGTTTATGCAGATGAAGAGTTTAAGCTTCCGAGGGTCAAGGAGTTCTATCACCTCGATACGGACAAGGAAGCAAAGAAAAAGATGGAACAGGTCGACAAGGCCAGACGGGATTATTTCAACTACTATTCGGATATGATCTGGGGTTCCAGCGACGGACATGACTTTATGATCAACAGCGGCGTGTTCGGGATCGACGAGACGGTCAGGATCATCATCGACCTCATCGACAGAAAATTTGCGCGCGCTGAGAAGAAAACAGCATAACCAAGCCCCTTACTAATTCCTTACAAAGGCGGGCGGGCAGCCGGGAACGGCTGTCCGCCCGTTTGTCATGCCGGCGGGGCGGGTGGCGCGGCCGGCGCAAATAGCTTATAATTAGAGCGTACGGCGGAAGAGCGTATGGCGGAATGCGGATGAACAGACGGGAATAATTGCAGGGGAGCGGAGGCAGGATGGATAAAAAAGCGGTGCGTACTGCTGTTTCGGAACTATATGATGCGCTGGGCGGCAGTATCCTGACGGAGCAGGATGATATAAAACAGGAGTACATAGGGCTTCGGCTTTTGGATGCGCCGCTGGTCGGTTTTGGCGCAGCCGGGGATCCGCTCTTTGAAAAATACAAAGCGCCCGGCGTCATCGGGCCATGGCATATGTCCCCCGCGGAGTGGCTGCCCGGCGCACAGACCGTTATCTCCTTCTTCTTTCCCGTCTCGGAGACGATCCGGAGAGCAAACGCCAAAAAGAAGGATATCGCGGCACTTTCCTGGGCTTACGCCCGCATCGAGGGACAGCAGTTCCTGGGCCGTTTCACCAAAGTCTTCGCTAAGCGTCTGGAAGAGGCGGGTGCCGCTGTCTGCATCCCGCAGAGCGATCCGCGCTGGCAGGGGGTGGAGGCAGGAAAAGGGATCACAGGCTATCCGGAGATCAATGAGGCAACCTTCGGGAGCCGCTGGTCGGAGCGCCATGCGGCCTACGTGTGCGGCCTTGGGACCTTCGGACTTTCAAAGGGCCTGATCACGGAAAAGGGTATGGCCGGCCGCTTTGCCAGCGTCATTACCACGCTCCGGTTTGAGCCGGACGCGCGTCAGTATGAGGGCGTCTACGACTACTGCATCCACTGCAACGCCTGTGTCCGCAGATGCCCGGTGAACGCGATCGACCCGGAAAAAGGCAAGGACCACGTGATCTGTCATCCGTTCATAGAATATACAAGGGAAGTTTTTAAGCCGCGCTACGGCTGCGGGCTCTGCCAGACAGGCGTGCCCTGCGAGGCGGCTAATCCGCTGCGCAGGATTTGAGAGGGAGCATCGGGTGGCGGTGGTTTTAGCGGATGCGGCCCAGGGCGTTTGTTTACCACAGAGGCGCTACATTTGGAGTTTTGACATATGATTGCAAATTACCACACACATACGGCACGCTGCGGGCACGCCTTCGGCACGGAGCGGGAATACATCGAGAAGGCAATTGCGGGAGGCCTGAAGATACTGGGGTTTTCCGACCACACGCCGCAGCTGTATCCGAACGGATATGTTTCCCCCGACAAAATGCTTCCCTCCCAACTGGAGGATTACGTCGACACCGTCCTTCGTCTGAAGGACGAGTACAAAAATGACATCACGATCCATCTGGGCCTGGAGGTGGAATATTACCCCATGATGTGGGAGGCGCTGCTGCGCTTTCTGGAGCCCTATCCGATCGAGTACATGCTGCTTGGCCAGCACTACGTGGACAACGAGATCGACAACCCCCCTTACAGCGGCAGGCGGACCGACAGCCTTGAGAGGCTGCACGCTTACTGTACGCAGTGCATGGAGGCGCTGGAGACGGGGCGCTTTTTATATTTTGCCCATCCCGACCTCCTCAATTACGCCGGCAGCGACGAGCTTTACGTAAAAGAGATGGGGGCGCTGTGCCGTTTCTGCCGCGAGCGCGGGATTCCGCTGGAGTTAAACCTGCTGGGCCTGCGCGATCACAGACGCTATCCGCGGGATCTCTTCTGGGAGGTGGCGGCAGAGGAAGGTAATGCCGTGGTCCTGGGGTCGGACGCGCATACGCCGGGAGATGTTTATTCGGATCAAGACCTGGCAGACGCCTATGCCCTTCTGGACAGATGCGGCCTGCCGGGGGACAGAGTTTTGACGGAACTGGAGGATCGTTTTTAGGAGGTCAGTATGGAGTACAAAGTAAATGAAGAGAAAATGTGGATGGAAGACGAAAACGGCAAAGAGATCGCCCTGGTAGAGTTCCCTTCCGTTTCGGAGGGCGTCGTGAACATTGCCCACACAGAGGTGGATCCGAGTATGGGCGGTCAGGGCATTGCCGGAAAGATCACAAAAGCTGCCGCGGAGCATCTGCGTCAGGAGGGCTTGAAGGCCGTGCTCACCTGCTCCTATGCCATCAAGTGGTTTGCCGGGCACCCGGAGTATGCGGATGTGCTGTCGGACCCGGAAGCAGAGGAGAAGAAGGCTGCAGCGCTGGCGGGGCCGGCGTGCGGGATCCGGCCGCGGTAAAAAGCATAGACAGATGGGATCTTCACCGGAGAAACGTCGGGTTCATCCGTTCTTCCGGCGCCTTTCTCCGGGCCGGCGCAGGAAGATCAAAAGCACCGCCGAAAGGATCACCGCGCCAAGAAGCAGGATCAGCGCGCCCATGTAGGAGTGCGTCCGGTCGTAGATCCTGCCGGCCAGTACCGATGCGAAAGAGGTGAAGATCACATTAGTGGGGATCAGGGACAGATTGGCCGCATAGTAGGAAGGGCCGTAGAAATCCGCGATGATCGGAGGAATGATGGAGGCGTTTCCGCCGTAGGCGAAGCCGCCGAGCATAAAGCCGGCCGTGAGCAGCGGGAAAGACCCTGCCGGCAGCGCTAAAAGCATCAGGACGGCCGAGATGCCGAAGGAAACCGTGATCAGGAGCATGGTCATTCTGTACCCGAATCGGTCAAAGAGAAGTCCTGTGCAGATCCGCCCCGCGGCGTTCATGACGGAGATCATCCCCACAGCGGTGGCAACTGTACTTCCGGGGACGGCGCTGTTTGTTTCCGCGGCGATCCCGCTCGCCTGGGACACCAGGATGAGGCCGCAGGCCGTGAGCATGGAGACCCACGCATAGGAGAACCAGAAAGAAGAGGTCCGCAGCATCTCGCCGGTGGTCATGTCGCTGGCGGGAGGGCGGGTCTCTTTTTTGCGGGAAGAGGATGCGGACACCGTCTCATGCGGGGCGGGAAAATGCAGCAGCGCAATGCCCAGGATCAGGGCAGCCAGCATCAGCAGGGCGAGAAGGCGAAGACCGCTTGCCCAGGCGCGGCTTCCGTCCGCCGGCGCAAAAGCGGCAAAAAGCTTCCCTGCAATAAAACTGCTCAGCCCGAAGCCGGCCAGCAGAATGCCGGAAGTGACGCCTTTTTTGTCCGGAAACCAGGCAGAGATCACGCTTACGACCGTATTGTAGCTCAGGCCTGCCGCCATGCCGCACATGATGCCAAAGCCCAGATACAGGGGGACCGGCGTCTGCGCCAGGGATGAGAGGAGCATGCCGCCCGGAAAAAGAAGGGCAGCCGACGCCAGCGTCACGCGCGGGCCGGTGCGGCGCAGAAGCATACCGCTGACCAGTCCGCCGACAGCGTAAAACATCATTGTAAAAGTGAAGGTCATGGACAGCGCCGAGGCGCTCCAGTCCGGAAAGGTGGCCGAGACGGAGCGCGAGATGATGGTCCATGTATAGACAGTGCCGGCAAGAAGCATGATCAGGGTGCCGGTGATGAGATAAAGAATTCGTTTTGTGCCGTTCATTGCTGTGATATCCTGTGTTCTTTCATACTGTTCCGATGGCCGCCCGGAGGGCGGCGGTTCACATTATAACACAGGGATTGCAGTTTATGAAGCAGGCCGCGGTCATGGGAGTCGGCTTCGTGGTCACAGTGCCCACG
>JAFQZU010000027.1 GCA_017405805.1 Lachnospiraceae bacterium | reverse complement strand
TACCATGAGCCTCAGAGTGACATCTTTGCGAGGGACGTCTCTGGGGCTCTCCTTTTGTCATTTTTTCTTATGACAGTATAACGAGCACTCCGGAGACAGGCAAGCAGAGCAGAAAATCGTCAGTTCAAGAGGTCAGCAACACTTTATTGACGCAATGAACGTGTACCCATTCTGCACGATCTGGATGATCTGCCTGATCGCACTGCAGTATGTGAACTACTTCATTGCCAAGAATCATGTCTGGGATACTTTTGACAAGGGACTGGAGGATGAGGGCATCCTGTCCGGAAAGGAGGAATGAGATGAGTTTCTGGGGAAGATTTATCACTGTCAGTGTCATTTTATATGTTATTCTGACGATAGCGTTCTGCGCATATATGTATGTCAGGGAAAAGAACAATGTCAATTCCAAGACCCTCTTTTTCGGCACCGGCTCCCACCCGCTCGTCCTGCTGATCGGTACAGTCGCGGCGAGCTTTTCCAGCTGGGTCCTGACCGGCGGCCCTTCCGTTGGATTCACTGGCGGCATGAACTATGTGCTGTGGGTCATCATGTATCAGGCGGGAATCTACTGCATGATCGGGTATCTGGCCCCCCGCGTCGTATGTCTGGCGAGAGGAGGAAAATTCCTGACGATGGCGGATTTCTTTTCCTCCCTGTATGAGAAGACGCCCGGCATCCTCCACCACCTGATCGCGCTGATCTGCCTGCTCGGCGTCATTCCGCATCTCACCGCACAGATGCTCGCCTGCGGCTTGATCATCAACGTCGCTACGGAATCGCTGATTCCGCAGATGTGGGGCGCAATTTTCATTGCATTGGTCGTCATGACGTATATGCTGCTCGGCGGCTTCCGCGGCGGCTCCATCATCGAGACATTCCAGGGGCTTCTGTTCCTGTGCGTGCTCTGGGGCGGATTGTTTGCATGCTTTTACGCGAAAAGGTACGGTGTCGTCGGCCTGTTTAACGAACTGAACAGCTACAATGAGGCGCTCGTTCGCTACCAGCGCGAGGGAGAAGGTCTGTGGACGATGCGGTACGCAATATCCTTCACGTTCATCCTGATACTCGGGACCAACCTCAATGCAGGCATCTTCCTGCGTTTCCTGACGGCTAAGGATGCAAAATCCGTCCTTAATCTGACCACCCGCATGCCCCTCATGACCGGACTGTTCATCTCGGTTCCGGCCTGCATTATGGGTGCTTTTGCACTGGTCCTGAACAATGTGGCGGAGGTGCAGAGCGCCGATGTCATCAGTTTCTCGCTGCTGTCCGCAATACATCCGTTCTGGGGTGTGCTCGTGACGCTCGGGATTCTGTCCGCTGCAATGTCGACCATCAGCGGCACTTTCAACCTGACCAGCATGATCTTTACCATGGACTTCGCAAAGCGCTTTATCAAGGGAAAAGACGACAGCTTCTATGTAAAGCTTGGCCGTGTGTGGATCGTCTTCATGGCGGTGATCGCGATCTATATGTCGCTCAATACGAACAGCGGCGTACAGCTGCTGATGGGTCTTGTGACTTCCTTTGCCATCATCAACCTGTATCCCTGCATCGGGACTTTCATGTGGCCCCGTGCAACAAAGGCAGGGATCGTAAGTGCAATGATTGTGAATATGCTGCTCGTTTGCTATTTTACGATCACAAGAATGAACCCGCTGGGATTCACGGGGGGCTTCTGGGCATTTCTTGCAGGGGTCGCTGTTTTTGTCATCGTATCTCTGGTGACGAAGCCGGTGCCTGCGGAGGAGAGAGCGGCGTTTATGAAGCCCTTGCTGGATCATAAAGTAAGAGAAAAGACAGTTGTCAGGTAAGACATATTATAAAACCAGGAGGTTGTGATGATTTTTACGATTCCAGAGAGAGTGACGGAGCTGCGGCAGATGGCAGCGGGCGAAGGACTGACGCCGGCACAGTTTGAGGAGAAGGCGCATCTGGCTATTGAGAAACCGCTGTACTTCGGACATGCAGCGATTGAGACGGACGAAGGAAGACTGGAGAAGGCGGTTTCTATGCTGAAACAGCTCCGGATCCTGCCGGAGCAGTACGACATGGGAGCGGGCATTACGAAAAGGGAGGCGGCGCGCTGCCTGTCAAAGCTACGAACGACACAGGAGCCGGAAGACGCCGTTGCCTATTGCCTGGAGAATAAGATCATGTACGGCGTGAGCGGCGAGGTGTACCCGGAGGATCCGTGCACGTACGAGGGATTTCTGGTCCTCGTGGAAAACGCGCTCAGGATTCTTCTTCCGGACAAGAAGTATACCGGCAGCGACTGTATCGCCAGAGCCTTCAACTGCGGGCTGTTAAAGGGACTGAGCGGATTTGTGGGAACCGGGGATTATCCGATCACCGGGGAAGCGGCTGCTGTGCTTTTGTACAATGCCCTGAGCGGAAGACTCTGCTTCAGCACAGAGGAAGTCGGAGAAGTGGATCCTCATCTTGCGGCGGTCTACCCGGATCCTTACGGATACGATACCTGCAGCATTACGACGACGGTACTTCACAGTGTCTACAGCAAGGACATCAGCGGGCGCGATATTGTGCGCGGAACCTGCCAGGCGGGGCGTGTTCCCTTCCACACCTTCCACATTGAGACCAAAAAAAAGCTTCCTGTGATCGTATATCTGCACGGCACGCTCACCTGTATTGATACGTGCATGAATATCGAGATCGGGAGCAGGCTCGCCGAGGAGGGCTTCTTCGTCGTCGCACCGGAGCTGTATGCCAACGGGGCCCGCATGGATGATCCTATCTATAAAGCCGATGAAGTGGGCGAGATCGTTCCGGATGTAGATGTCGTACTGGAATATGTCAGGGAGAACTGCCCGCAGGCAGATCTCTCAAGGCTCGGTATCTGCGGCTTCTCACTGGGAGCAATGTTCAGTATGTATTACACTGTTAAAGGCACGTATCATCCGGTCGCTGCCGCGACCTGCGCCGGCGCATTTGACATTCGTAAGACCTGGGAGCCCGGCAATCCCGCGAGCAACCGGGCATGGATGCCGGAGGGGACCAATATGTATTCCGTCAAAACAGGTGTCGTGGTGGATCACGAGATCACAAAGGAATACTGCATTGCCTCCAATGAGAAGCATTGTCCTTATAATCAGAGGGAGAATATGCTGGATGTGGCACTATTGCTTCAGCATGGCAACCAGGATGCACTGGGAAATTTTGACGAGGATAACGGCAAGCTGTTTGAATATCTGAAGTCACAGCCGCAGGATGTTTTTGCGGACTATAAGGTGCAGAAGGGGCTTGATCACAGCGTATCCATTGAAGAACTGGACAACTGGGTTCCATTCTTTAAAAAGTGGCTGAAGGCATAAGAAATAAATGTGGATTATATTTACTAAATCTGATGGCTGCCGGGAAATCGGCAGCCAGTTTTTGTCTGAAGAATAGTATATAATATTACATATAGTTTTTCTGAATATATAGTTATGAAAACCGCAGGAAATGCTCCTGGAGGTAGTACAAATGGCAGAGTTCATCAATATGAATACACTCAGCACAATCGAATACATACCGGGGGATGCACTGACTGCTTTTCAGATGATCGAAAATGAGGCGGAGAAAGCACTCTGTCTGAGTGAGTACTGTCTGATGAGGGAATCCTTTGAAGAGGCGGAAAAATACCTTCAGCAGGCACTTCAGACACACAGAAGCGGTGTGCGGGCCTATGCGCTGCGGCTTTCGATCAGTATGGGGACCACACTAGGCAAAACGGCAAACTGTCAAAAGAGAGAAAAAGAACTGAGCTCCATGGCAGAAGAGGGGGAGGACAGTCTTCTTGTTTGGATCGAGAAGACCGCGATCTATGACACTCTTTTTGCACCCGGGACGTACTATGAACAGATCCGGCATTTGCATAAGCTGGATATGAGCATGCTGTCGGACGGCGTGCGGCTTCGGTGCCTTTTTATCTATTGCTCCTGGCTGTTTAATTCCGGACGTCTGAAGGAAATAATTGCAGTGAGAAGGAGCCTTCACTTTATGATGGACGGAAGATCCTTTCCGCTCCCCTTTGGATGTATCTTGATTCAGAGTGCGATCGCTTTTGACTCTCTTCGCATGAAGGGAAAGGCTGTTCAGGACATTAAGACAGCCTGTGACTTCCTGCAGCCTGACGGATTTACGTATCCTTTCGTGCTGAGCGCCATGTTCCTCAGCGAGGATATGGTCGATCACATCGCCCGCCGGTGGCCGGAGTGCGCCGCCCGCATCAGGGCTGCCTACAAGGAATATATACCCAATAGAATCCGCAGACACAATCAGATCACGGGAAATTCCCTGTCCTTTGAATTGACAAGGAGGGAGAGGGAGGTCGCTGCGCTCTGCGCAGCGGGACTCAGCAACAAGATGATCGCGGATGATCTGCATATCTCCGCCAATACGGTGCGTGCTATTCTTCACAGTGTGTTTTATAAACTGGGAATAGAGAAGAGGACGGATCTGAAGAATTATGTTTTCTATTTTGAAATGTAAAGCAGACGCTACTCAGCAGAAGCCTGAAAGACAAAGACAGCCGCTCCCGGACCGGAAGAGTCAGGGAGCGGCTTCCTTATAAATATACTGTTGTTATATAGCTTATCCGAACACTCTCATGAAGTAAGCGGCCGCAACAGCGGTGCCGATGACACCCGCCACATTGGGCCCCATCGCATGCATCAGAAGGAAATTGTGCCGGTTTGCTTCCGCACCGACCTTCTGGGCTACACGCGCTGCCATGGGAACAGCAGAGACGCCGGCGGAGCCGATCAGCGGATTGACCTTGCCTCCGGTCACCTTGCACATGATCTTGCCGAAGATGAGTCCGCCTGCCGTCGAGAACGAGAAGGCGAGAAGCCCGATCACAACAATGGCAAGCGTCCTGATCTGCAGGAATGTCTGACCGTTGGTCGTGGCACCGACGGAGACGGAGAGCAGGATCGTGACGATGTTGCACATCGCGTTCTGCGCGGTGTCGGAAAGACGGTCTGTGCAGCCGGATTCCTTGAACAGGTTGCCGAGCATCAGCATGCCGATCAAAGGTGCTACATCAGGCAGAAGGAGTGCCGTGAAGACGGTTACAAAGATCGGGAAGACGATCTTCTCAGCCTTGCTGACACGGCGAAGCTGCTGCATCTGAATCTTGCGCTCCTCTTCTGTGGTCAGAAGTTTCATGATCGGGGGCTGAATCAGCGGGATAAGAGCCATGTAGGAATAGGCGGCCACGGCGATCGGCCCGGTGAGGTGAGGTGCCAGCGCGTTGGAAAGGTAGATGGAAGTCGGGCCATCCGCGCCTCCGATAATGCCGAGCGCTGCGGCTTCAGGCGCTGTGAACAGGCCGGTTGCCCTTGCGCCGATAAATGCGATGTACACACCGAACTGGGCGGAGGCGCCGAGCAGCAGACTTGTCGGATTCGCGATCAGCGGTCCAAAGTCTGTCATTGCGCCGATCCCCATAAAGATCAGGCATGGGAACAGGTTGCTTCGCTCCCCGCTGTAGATGATCTGCAGCAGGCCGCTCTGCCACCACTGTCCGCCTTCGGCCGTCGCATCGTACATGAGGTTGGCCATGGGAAGATTGGCGAGCAGGATACCAAATGCGATAGGGGTCAGAAGCAGCGGCTCAAAGCCTTTGGCGATCGCCATGTAAAGCAGGACGCACGCCACGACCAGCATGACAAGCTCCCGCCAGGTTATATTTGCAAATCCGGAAGTCTGAAACAGCTCCAGAAAAACCTCTGAAATCTTCATAATCTGCAACTCCTCTTGGAACAGGGCGCGTTCCGTTCTCTGAAAGAAACATCTCCGCACACCTGAAAAACGAATACGTGCCCGCCCGGAGATCCGAACAGACACGTATGTGGATACTTCGCTAAGCTGTTATCTCTTATTTGATCGTGCCGAGAACCTGGTTGGTATCAACGACATCACCCTTCTTGACGGTGATCGACTCGACAGTGCCTGCACAAGGTGCAACAACTTCGATTTCCATCTTCATGGCCTCGAGAACGATGACAACATCCGCGTCCTCAACCTTGTCACCGACGTTGACCTTGATCTCAAAAACGTTACCGGGCATAGGGCTTAAAATTTCCTGCATGATTTGCTCCTTTCTGAAATATGATTGCTTGCGCGCTGTGCAGTACTTAATAGGAAACAGTACTAATAACACTTATAACAGTTACTTCTTTACAGCTGCTTCCTTTGCGTGTCTGTCAGCCTGGGCCTTCTCAACAGAGATCACGATTCGGGAAATGATCTTGGTTGCGAATGATAAGAGCAGCAGTGTTCCAAACACAACCAGAAAACCGACGATCGAATACAGAACGCATTCCATTAAACTGAGATTGTCCATGCCAAATCCTCCTTGCAAAAGATGCATTTTCGTATGCAATTTGACTATATCGTCCGTGCATACATTTGTCAAGAAATTAGTTCATATTCAGGAATGACATTTTAAAATACGAAATATAATCAAATGTTATGTCAGTGCTTTCCAACATACGGAATATAACATCATATTATGGAATGTATTGGTTCTGAATTATTGACAATTCTCTTTGATTTGTTGTATATAAGAGATAAGCAACAGTGGTTTTCTTCCTCGTGAAGAAGATCTTTTTGCATTCGCTTTCAGATTTGGACAATTGCAAAGGAGGTTTGACAATGGCAGAGAATATACTGGAAGGAGTAAAAGTACTGGATATGTGCGTGGCGGCAGCAGGTCCTTCCTGCAGCAGGATGCTCGTTGATTTCGGCGCGGAAGATATTATGGTGGAACCGCTGGAAGGACAGAGCACTCGTTATACCGCACCGCATTCCTTTGATTTCAAGTGCGGCGGCAAGAAAGGCATTCCCTGCAACCTGAAGACTCCGGAAGGAAAAGAACTGCTGACAAAGCTCGTCAAGTGGGCGGACGTCATGGTCTGCAATTACCGCGAGAAGGCGATGGTCAAGCTCGGCTTCAGTTATGAAGAACTCCACAAGATCAATCCCCGTCTGATTTATGCACATCTGTACGGCTTCGGCAACAAGGGCCCAAAGAAGGACGATCCTGGTTTTGACGCGACGGCTTGGTGGGGCAGAAGCGGACTTCTCGTCGACATCGCACAGCCTGACAGCATCATCAATATCCCTTATGCTACCGGCGATTTCTCCGCAGGCCATTCCCTGGCACTCGGCATCTGCGCGGCGCTGTACCGCAGAGAGAAGACCGGCGAAGGCATGAAGGTCTCCACTTCGCTGATGGCATCCGGTATTTTCCTTAATTATGATGCGATCGTCGAGACTCAGTACGGCTACAAGCTCCCTACTTCCAGAAAGAGAGCGATCCGTGCAATGCTCAACTCCTACCAGTGCGGCGACGGCGAGTGGATCTCCATCAATGCGACCCATCACTGGGAGACCTCCTGGCCCTGCATCTGCAGAACCATTCACAGAGAGGACTTGATCGACAAGTATCCCGAACACGACGACACCAAAGGCGAGTTTGCACCTGCCGTCATTGCAATCCTGGACGAAGAGTTCAAGAAATATGACAGCGACTATATCGTGGAGAGTCTCCTCTCCTGCGGCACGATCGCGGTTGAGAAAGCCCAGCACTCCATCGATGTGACAAAGGATGAGCAGGCCATCGAGAATGAGTATGTCTACGAGTGGACTGACAGAGAAGGCAAAAAGATCATGCACCCCGCGACCCCGATCCGCTTCAATGACGGCGGCCACCAGGAACTCAAATATGCACCGATGCTGGGCGAACACACGATCGAAGTCATGCATATGCTCGGCTATACGGATGACCAGATCAAGGATTATGAGGACCGCGGCATCGTCAAGGCGATCCACGGACATCAGGAATATCGCTACAGCAACTGATACAGATCCGTCAATGAAGGAGATCAGATTATTATGGTAGAGACATTAAAAGGCATTAAAGTCGTTGCGTTTACCAGAGCGGCAGCCGGCTGCTGCTGCGTTAAGATGCTCACGGAATTCGGCGCGGACACAGTCTTTGTGGAGCCCGTCAAGGGGATCCCGCTCCGCTACCTGAATTTCGGCGACTTCTATATCAATAACCAGAAGAGCGTTCCGATCAATATGAGAGACCCTAAGGGCGTGGAGTTCATGCATCGCCTTCTGGAGAAAGCGGATGTCTTCGTCAGCAATTACAGAAACGGTGTACTGAAGACACTCGGTCTGGATTACGAGTCCCTGAAAGATAAATATCCGAAACTGATCCATGCGACGATCTCCGGATACGGGACCAAAGGCCCCATGAAGGATGCACCCGGTTTTGATGTCACTGCATTCTGGGGCAGGGCAGGTCTGAGCAGTGACAGTATGGACAAGAACGCCAATATGCCGCTGATCGTACCACAGGGAACCGGCGACGTGGCTTGCGGCGAGAACCTGGCGATGGGCGTTATCGCCGCACTCTTTGACCGCACAAGGACCGGAAAAGGAATGCAGGTCTATACCTCGCTGTACTCCGTGGGACTGTTCCTGAACAACTCCCAGATCATCGACCAGCAGCTCGGCGTCAAGTATCCCAAGACGCGCAAGGATCCCGGCCGCGCCATGAAGAATACCTTCCGCTGCAAGGACGGATGGGTGCAGACGATGACCCTGAACTTTGACAAGGATTTCAACAGCATCCTGAAAGTCGCGCATCTCGACAACCTGATCGGGGATCCCAGGTGGAAGTGCATGGAGGATACCGAGGGAGAGAACGCGATCGAACTGACCGAGATTCTCGATTCCGGTTTTGCCCAGATCACCGTGCAGGAGGCAGTAGACGGCCTAACGGCGGCAGATGTCGCTGTCAGCAAATACTTTACCGGCCTTGATACGGTCACAGATGAGCAGGCAGAGGCAAATACCTATTTCAGCGATGTGGATACTCTGAAGGGCAAACGGATCCGTATTCCCGCAAATCCGATCAAGTTCAACGGCGATGAGACCCTGGACGAGTACAGGGCACCGCAGTTGGGCGAGCATACGGTCGAAGTCATGAAGGAATATGGCTACAGCGATGCGGAGATCGATGAATACATCAAGAACGGAACTGTCGTTGCGCAGGGCCGGTAAGAAAGAATAGATACAGTCGGACTTTGCGTCCGGGAAAGGAAAGGCAGCCATGGAACTGAACAAAATAATGACAGCTCGTGAAGCCATCGACAAATATATCAAAGATGGCGATACAGTCCTGATCGACGGGTTCTCCGTCTGCGGCGGCGCAGAGGAAGTTCTTCTGGAGATGGAGAATTCCTTCAAGGAGACGGGTCATCCCTGCAACCTGACAACTTTTGGCGCCAGCTACGGCAATGCCAAGGGCCGCGGCATGGACCACCTCGCACACGAGGGCCTCGTCAAGAAGGTCATCGCAGGCTATTTTGCCATGAACAGAAATCTCGGAAAACTGGTCATGGACAACAAGATCGAGGCGTATCTCTATCCTCTGGGCACGCTGTCCCAGATCTTCCGTGAGCAGGCAGCCGGCCATCCCGGCCTGATCACCCAGATCGGTCTGGACACTTTCATCGATCCCCGCAACGAAGGGTGCGGTCTGAACGACATCAGTAAGGACCAGATGAATGAGGTCATCACGATTGACGGAAAGGAATGGCTCTTCTTCCACGCTGTTCCCGCCGATGTGACCATCATCCGCGGAACGACGGCCGATGAGTTCGGCAACATCACCTATGAGCGCGAAGTCGGCTATTACAACTGCATCTCTGCGGCACAGGCTGCAAAGAACAACGGCGGCAAGGTCATCGCACAGGTCGAGCGCGTCGTGGCACACGGCTCCCTCAAGCCGAAGGATGTAAAGGTCCCCGGAATCCTGGTGGATGCAATCGTTGTTGCAAGCCCTGAGAATCACCCCATGACGTGGGCGATGCCTTACGATCCCTTCTTCTCCGGAGAACTCAGAGGACCCGCACAGCTCAAGAGCGGCAAGCCTTTCCGCATGACCGCAAAGAAGATCATCGGCCGCCGCGCTGCCTTTGAGCTTCGTCCCAACCAGGTCGTCAACCTCGGCGTCGGCGCACCTGAGTATGTCGCAACGGTCGCGAACGAAGAAGGCGTCGGCGATTGGTTCACGCTTACTGTTGAGGACGGTATCGTCGGCGGAATTCCCGGACACGGCCTGTCCTTCGGTTCCTCCTACAACTCCGAGGCAGTCATCGACATGCCTTACCAGTTCGACTTCTATGACGGCGGCGGTCTGGACGTGACGTTCGTCGGCCTCGGCCAGTGCGACGCCACCGGCAGTGTCAATGTGTCCAAGCTCGGTACGAGACTTCCCGGTGTCGGCGGCTTCCTCTCCGTCGTGCAGGCAAAGAAGGCTGTCTTCTGCGGAACCTTTGTCAATACACCCAAGGGCGTGGAGACCGTCCATGTAAAAGATGGCAAGCTCGTGATCGAAGGTGAGACGGAGGACGTCGTAAAGATCAAGTTCGTCAACAACCTGATTCAGAAGACCTTCAGCGGCCCTTATGCCTATAAGACCGGTCAGCCCCTTCTGTATGTGACAGAGCGCTGCGTCTTTACGATCAGCGAGGAGGGACTTGTCCTTTCCGAGATCGCACCCGGTGTCGACCTTGAAAAGGATATCCTCCGCTGGATGGAGTTCAAACCGATCATCTCCAAGGATCTGAAGCTGATGGATCCCGCAATCTTCCAGGAGCCCCCGATGGGCGTCGAAAAGCTTCGCCAGTATGCTGAATAAGAAACAGTCCGCATGAAATGAGGGCCCGGACGTAATAGACCAAATGTTACGTCCGGGCCCTTATAGTACAGATTAATATAAAAGAAAACAGATCACAGAAAGAAATTCAGAAGAGATCACTGCATCTGCAGATTGATGTTCTTCGCGGTCTCCCGGATCGCCTCGATCGCATCCACCATCTTGACGCCTGCAAGATGTGTGTTGGGGGCACTCACGGTCAGGGCCGCATGCTGGTTGCTGCTGTAAAAGATGGGCGTAGCGATGGAAATCGTGTTGGGAATGCGCTCACCGTACGTCACGGCATAACCGCGTTTTCTCGTGTCCTCGATCTCCTGCCTGAGCTGCTGGACAGGAATGGTGAGGTCCCGGGGCGGGTTTTCTTCCAGCGTCCTGAGATACTCTTCGCGCCGGTCAGGATCCATCCATGTGAGCAGGACGCGGCCGGATGCACCCAGGTAAATGGGAAAGGATTTGCCCATCTGGGAGACGACGCGGACCTCCGAGGGGGATTCCACGGCGGCAACGCACAGTCTCTCGAAATTGTTCTCGACGAAGATCGAGGCGGTTTCCCGGACGTTCTGGGCCAGGTTGTTCAGATACATCTGAGAGACATTCTTGAAATCAAATCCATGCGCCGCGGCGACGCCGAGTGCGAAGACTTTCTCTGTCAGCGTGTACTGAAAACCGTTCTCGGATTTATGTACGAAGCCTTCCTGTACAAGGATGTTGCAGATGCGGTATACGGTGGACTTGGCGAAGCCTGTCTGGTTGCAGAGATACGTCAGGTTGCAGGAACTGTTCTCCAGGCTGAAGCAGGAGAGAATGCGGCAGGCTTTCTGGATGGAATTGATACTTCCTTTTTCTGTTTTGGCAGGCATTTTTTCACTCCATTAATTGAAATTCTATAATATGGAACTTATTTTTCTATATCATAGCATTATTATATTTCATTGTCCACAGTAATAGTTCATGCAGGTCATTGTTTTAAATGAAGGAGGGTATAATGGATACTATTTATGATCTGGTGCGCTTTGCGAGAAACCTTCGGTATGAGGACATACCGGAAGATGCGTTGAACGGGGCCAAGATGCTGCTCACGGACATCATCGCCACGACCGTTGCAGGAACAACTGCGACGTCTTCCAAAGAGGTGGCGGACCTGATGTTCGACTGGGGCGGCAAGGAGGAGAGCTCCGTGCTCGTTTACGGCAAGAAGCTCCCGGCACACCACGCGGCGTTTGTCAACAGCCTTCTGTCGCATGCCAGGGACTACGACGAGGTGCAGTCCGACGCGATCGTCCACACGGGAATCTCAGTCATTCCGACGACGATGGCCACGGCGGAAGCTGTCGGCGGAACGGACGGCAAAAAGATCCTCTCCACGATCGTCGCGGCAGACGACATTTTCATCCGGATGGGACTCGCGATCAAAGCGTCGATCATGGAATCCGGCTGGATCTATTCTCCTCTTGTGGGGCACTTTGCATCCGCGGCCGCAGCGTCCCTGATCATGGGTCTGGATGAGGAGACGATGGTCAATGCACTGGGAATCGTCTATTCTCAGGCGGCCGGCAATCAGCAGGCGAGTGCGGACACATCCCTGACCAAGAGAATGCAGCCCGCTTTTGCGGCAAGGAGCGGCGTGTTCTCGGCATACCTGGCAAGGGCCGGCGTCACCGGAGCAAAGAACATCATCGATGGCAGATACAACTTCTACAAGGTATATCTGAAGGACCGCTGTGACAAGAGTATCCTGACCGAGGATCTGGGAAAGAAGTTCTGGATCCCGACACTGACCTACAAGCCGTATCCTGTTTGCGGACTGATCCTGAGCGGCGCTGCGACGGCACGCAAGATCATGCTCGACAACAACTTAAAGGTGGAGGACATCACTGCAGTTGAGGTCGGCGTGACGAAGCAGACTATGGATATCGTCGTGGAGCCGAAGGATGTGAAATATGCACCGAAGACGGTCGTGGACGCGCAGTTCTCGCTGCCTTTCGGCGTCGCCAACATTCTCACAAAGGGGCATCTGCTTCTGAGTGACCTCACGGAAGAGGGAATCAGTGATCCTGAGATGCTGTCCGTGATCGGAAAGATTCATTTCCATGAAGATCCGGGCCTCGAGGAGAAGTACGGACGCGGCGTCGCGCCTTCACCGGTCGTCATTCACACCAAGGACGGTGTGTACGAGGATTGCATTTTCCAGAAGGGACATCCGTCCAACCCGTTCACAAAGGAAGACATGAAAGAGAAGTTCATGGATGCCATGAAATTCAGCGCCATCCCGCTTAAGAGCGGCGCGGCGGAGAACATCCTTTCCATGATCGACAATCTGGAGGATATCAAAGACTTCAGTGAGTTTATTGCAACTGTCAACAGCAGCTTTGAGAGATAAAAACTATACGGGAGGTAAATTATGGAATTCAAGACAAGAGTGACAGAAATTCTGGGAATCAAGTACCCGATCATGTGCGGCGGAATGCAGAATGTCGCAAACCCGGAGCTGGGCGTCGCGATCGCGGAGGCCGGTGGTCTGGGCATGACCAATATGACGATGTTTCCGGACATCAACGACTTCCGGAACGCGGTGCACTGGATGCGCCAGAAGACGGACAAGCCGTTCGCTGTCAATATTTCCATGATCGACGAGAGCGCAAACGACAAGATCAAACAGTATATTGACGTCTGCGGCGAGGAGGGTGTCAACGCGATTGAGACCAACGGCAGGGATCCTAAGCAGTTCATCGATCAGATCCACGGCTACGGCATGAAGATCATCCACAAGGTCCCGATGCCCAGACATGCACTGCACGTGGAAAAATCCGGCGTCGATATCGTATCGATCATTGGCGCGGAGGCAGCCGGCCATCCTTCCATGAACCTGATCAGCTCCAGTATCCTGGTCAACAAGGCGGCAAAACTCTGCACGATCCCCGTCATCGGCGGCGGCGGTGTCTGTGACGGCGCGAGCTTCCTCTCCATGCTGGCCCTCGGCGCGGAGGGCGTCGTGATCGGCACGCGTTTCATCAACGCGACAGAGTGCAAGATCTCCGACAATCACAAGCAGTGGATCATCGACCACCAGGAGATGGATACCGTGATCTGCCAGCGCGTGATCAAGAATATCATCCGCGCTGCGCATAACGATGCGGCAGATGAATGCCTGCGCCTTGAGGCACAGGAGGGGTGCGATCTCGCGACGCTCATGCCGGTCATCTCCGGACAGGTCGGCAAAGCGGCATACGAGAGCGGCGACACCTCCAAGGGCATCTTTACAGTGGGACAGGATATCGGTCTGATCGACGATGTCAAGCCTGCGAAGCAGATCATCGAGGATATCATCGCAGAGGCAAACGCGATCATGAACAAGCTGAATGCGCTGCAGTGATGTCTCTGCGGTCGGAAAGCTTTTGATAAAAAGGAGTGAAAGTGATGGAAAACGACAAGATCAGATTTCAGCTTCAGGATGGAATCGCCGTAATCACGATGGATCATCAGAAAAATCTCAATGCCGTTGACGAGCCGATGATCGATGCGCTCATGGAAAAGCTGGACGAGTGTGATCAGGACGAAAAGGTGCGTGTAATCGTTCTTCGCGGGGAGGGCAAAGCCTTCTCCGCCGGAGGCGATATTTCGTATTTCAAGAAGCAGATTCAGGAGAGCGGGAGAGTGACGCTGGATACGATGATCACCAAGAGCGGGCAGCTGATTGGAAAAATGAAGCGCCTGAAGAAGATGATCATCGGCTGCGTGAACGGTCCCGCGGCGGGTGCCGGCGCTGTTTTGGCGTACGCCTGTGACTTCACGTTCTGCTCCGACCGTTCCAAATTTCTTCACTCGTTTGTCAATCTCGGACTGGTCCCCGATTTTGGCGGCGTATATCTGATGAGCCGCATCATCGGGATCAACGAGACGCTCCGGCTGTGCGCACTGGGAGAGGGGCTCTCCGCTGCGGAGGCAGAGAAGCTCGGACTGGTTTATAAGGTGACATCTGCGGAAGCACTGGAAGAGGAAGTGCAGGCGTTCGCAAAGCGATTGGCGGCCGGTCCGACGATTGCCTACGAGAACCTGAAGAAGCAGCTCTACGAGGCGAACTTCACAGGGTATGAGGCGTTCCTTCGCGAATGCGAAGTCCCCACGGAGATCAGCTGCACGGATTCGGAGGATTTTCAGGAGGCCGTGAAGGCATTTATTGCCAAACAGCCGATCGTATTCAGAGGAAAGTAAGTTAACAGGTATTCGATGTGCAGAGGACGCGTCGACATGAGGTGATGATGGAAAAACTCGGAGAAAATGTCTGGCAGATAACAGATCATATTTACAGGATTGAAGTGCCGCTGATCGGCAATCCCTTGAGGGCTATCAACAGCTATTTGATCAAAGGAGAGGGCACAGAACTTCTCATTGATACGGGATTTCGGAGGAAGAGCTGCAGGGAGCCGCTTCTCAAGGGACTGGAGCTTCTTGGGAGCAGACGGGAGATACGCGATGTGTTCTGCACGCATGTGCATTCTGACCACAGCGGCCTTGCCCGCGAGATGGCCGGCGAGAACCGGAGAATCTACATGCACGGGCTGGACCTCAAGCTGCAGCGGGAGATCCTGAACGACGTCAACAAGGGCAAGATGCGCCACAGATTTCTAAAGGAAGGATTTCCGAGAGATCTCCTGTTCTGGATCCAGGACAACAATCCCGCCAGAAAAGGCGCTTTGGATAAGGTGGACAGCAGATTTACCGCCGTCTCAGACGGTGATGTATTTCAGATCGGCGGCTTGAAGCTGCAGGTTGTCTACACGCCCGGGCACAGCCCCGGATGCTGTATGCTCTGGGAGAAAGAGCAGGGCATCATGTTTACCGGCGACACTGTGCTGTTCGACATCACTCCGAACATCACAGCCTTTGCGGATGTGGAAGACGCCCTCAGCAACTATCTGGATTCACTGCATGCGATCCGCAATTACCCGGTAAAGCTTGCGCTGCCGGGGCACCGCGAGACAGGGGACTATCAGGCAAGAATCGACGCGCTGCTGCGGCATCATGACAAGCGCCTTCAGGAAGCAAAAAGGATCATCGCGGAACAGGAAGGTCTGTGCGCGTATGAGATCACGGGCCAAATGACGTGGAAGATCCGTTCCAGAAGCTGGGAGGATTTCCCGGACACCCAGAGATGGTATGCGGTCGGGGAGTGCCTCTCCCATCTCGACCACCTTCTGAAAATGGGGGAGATCGAGCGCTATGAAAAGGACGGGATTCGGAGATACAGGGTCAGGTGACAGACCTTCAGATAAAGCGAAACTCTTTTTGCGCATAGATAATCGGTATCCCCATAGAGCCATTTTATTATTGCTATAAGCAGCAAGGATTTGCTCAAACGTCTTTCCGGGATTAAAATCATTTACAGATAGTTGATCAGGACAACTACCAGAATTCCAAATTGTAAGAGACGCTTCTGTTATTGGTTTCCTCCTAACCCACAAAACTATTAGTTGTACTTTCCTCGAGCGTCAATTACAAATACCTTTAAGAAAGGCGGGGCAGCATACGTGCTGAAAACTATTAATGCTGCTTCGCCGTTACCCCCCTTTTATACTCTGAAAGGAACTGCCGCACAAGTCAGGGATTAAAATCCTTTGCTTGTGCGGCAGTTCTTTTTGTTGGACAATCAGAACAGATTCTTAGATAATGGAATGGACATTTCGCGACCGGAGAAATGCCTGCAGAGTCTGCAGCAGTTCCCCCGCCGGCGCCGTGACAGCAACGATCCCAACGCTCAGCAGGGCGCACCGGAGCAGGATGTGATCCTGCACGATCCAGCGCAGTACCGGTTCACAAGTGCCGAGAATGACGGAGTAGACCGGGCCGTGCAGGACGTAAACGGCGAGCGTATGGCTCCCCAGTCCGGACAGGAAGGTCCTGCGGGACGGGATCACGGCCATCACGGAGAGCATGAGGACCGCGGATACAAGCATGGCGAGGAGACGCAGGAGCGGGCCTGCAAGGAGGGCAGAAGCGCCGGTCAATCCGAGCTGGCCGTAGGTGAGTTTGCCGCGAAACAGGTCGATGGTCCACCCGATCCGGGAATATAAAAGGAAGCAGGCCGCCAGGGACCCGGCGGCGGCACACAGGCCGGCGGCGCGCAGGGCCGGTTTTTCCAGACAGGTAAGGAGCCGGCGGGGATCCGTGTGAAAGCCCGCCAGGAAAAACGGATAGAAGACCGCTGTCCTAAGCAGCGCAAGGAGGCCGTCCGCAGGCGGCGCAAAACCGGCGGCCGCGGCGGCCAGGACCGCGCATGGCAGGGAAACCGCAGGGCGGATTTCTTTTGTGAGCAGGGTCAGCAGGTACCACCAGAACATGGAGAGGCAGAACCAGGGGATTCCGTCCTCGTGCAAAGGGTCAAAGACCGCGTTTTCCATGCCCTTCACATATGCGGAGGAGAGATAGAACAGGACTTCCATAAAAAGATAGAGAAGGACGAAGGAAAAGATCCTGCGCAGGTCCCGGCGGATCACTGTCTTTTTCGAGAAAAGGCCTGCGAGAAAGGCAAAGGCCGGCATGTGAAAGAGATAGATCCAAAGCTGGACGCGGGCGCCGGACGGGCTCTTTGTGAGAAAGCGCTCGATCATATGGCCCAGGACCACACAGAATATAAGGAACAGTTTAATGTTGTCGAATTTGGCGATGCGGACGGCGCCTGCGGCGCGCGTAGCCGGCGTGCTCTTTTGTGTACTCAAGTGATCTCTCCGGCCTTGCGGCTAAGTGAAGGACAGTTCGGACAATCATGGGATGGTTTCCAAATAAGGATATAATGCCCCGGCGGAGCGGTCAAGGCAGGGCTTTTGTAAAGACCGCGTAAGGAGATTTTTCTTGACGCTCTTCCAGTGGAGTCGTATCCTGTGTTATGATTATTAAAAAATTGGGTAAGTTTGCGTTTTTGCGCAGATGATGGTAGATTGTATGAATCAGATCGATTATTTACAGGATAAAAGGTTTTCAGGGATAGAGCCGTTTCCGTCCAGGATCTGGCTGTCCTCCCCGACCATGCACGGGGATGAGCAGCGCTGGGTGGACGAGGCGATCCGCACCAACTGGGTGTCCACGGTGGGCGCCAACATCGACGAAGTGGAGAAGATCATGGCGGAGAAGACAGGCCGGAAATACGCGGCCGCGCTCTCCTCGGGAACGGCTGCGCTTCATCTGGCTGTGCGGCTGGCCGGAGAGAGGCTGTATGGTCCCGCACCCGCCAACAAGGGCGTTCTGGAGGGACGGAGGGTCTTTTGTTCTGACATGACTTTTGACGCGACGGTCAATCCCGTGGCTTACGAGGGCGGCGAGGCGGTCTTTATCGATTCGGAGCGCGAATCCTGGAACATGTCTCCCGGGGCGCTGCGGAAGGCCTTCGAGATCTATCCTGACGTCCGGCTGATCGTACTGGTACACCTTTACGGGACGCCGGCCCTATACGACGAGATCAGGGCCATTGCGGACGAGCACGGTGCACTGATCGTGGAAGACGCGGCGGAGTCCCTGGGGGCGTCCTACAAGGGCGTGATGACTGGAAAGCTGGGGGATTACAGCATCATCAGTTTTAACGGGAATAAGATCATCACGGGCAGTGCCGGCGGCATGCTGGTGAGCGATTCGCTCTCCGACGTCAACAAAGTGCGCAAATGGGCCACGCAGGCCAGAGAGGACGCACCCTGGTACCAGCATGAGGAGCTCGGCTACAACTACAGGATGAGCAATATCATCGCGGGCGTGGTTCGCGGCCAGCTTCCTTATATGGAAGAGCATATCGCCCAGAAGAAGGCGGTCTACGAACGTTACAGGGAGGGACTGCGCGATCTTCCGGTGACCATGAATCCCATCCCGGCGGACTGCGAGCCCAACTACTGGCTGTCCTGCATCCTGATCGACGAGGACGCCATGTGCCCGCAGATGCGGGGCGAGAGAAGGCCGCTCTACATACCGCAGTCAGGGAGATCGTGTCCCACGGAGATCCTGGAGGCGATCGGGGCTTTTGGCGCGGAGGGACGGCCCATCTGGAAGCCCATGCACATGCAGCCCGTATACCGCGGCAACGTTTTTATGAGCACGGAGGGCGTCGGCAGAGGGCGCAGCAACGCTTACATCGACGAAGGAACCGCGGCGGACGTGGGAATGGATATTTTTGAGAGAGGCCTGTGCCTGCCCTCGGACAACAAGATGACGAAGGAGCAGCAGGATGTCATCATCGACATCATCCACAGGTGCTTCCAATAACAGACAGATAAGAGGTGACATGAGCACACATAAGCCATACGGCCCGTACGAAAAATATTTTAAGAGGCCGCAGGACTTCCTGCTTTCTCTTGCGGCGATCACTGCGCTGAGCCCGGTCATGGCCGGAACGGCGCTCCTTGTCCGCTGCAAGCTCGGGAGTCCCGTGATCTTTAAGCAGGAGAGACCGGGCAAAGACGGAAAGATCTTCCATATCTATAAGTTCCGGACGATGACGGACGAAAAGGACAAGGACGGGAAGCTCCTGCCCGACGCGCAGCGGCTGACGTCCTTCGGAAAGAAACTCCGCAGCACGAGTCTGGACGAACTGCCTGAGCTCTTCAACATCCTTAAGGGAGATATGTCGATCGTGGGGCCGCGTCCCCTGATGGTCAAGTACCTGCCCCGCTACAACGCGCACCAGGCCAGAAGGCATGAGGTGCTGCCGGGTTTTACCGGCCTCGCGCAGGTGCACGGCCGCAACGCGATCTCCTGGGAGGAGAAGTTTGACTGGGACGTCAAATACGTCGACAAGATCACCTTCATCGGCGACTGGAAGATCATTTTTGCCACGGTGAGGACCGTTCTGAAGCGGGAAGGCATCAGCTCGGAGACCTCCGTGACCATGGAAGAGTTTATGGGGACGGCAGACTGATGGAATGGAACAGGATCAGACATACGATCGGCATGTGCCTGAAGAGGACCGGCCAGGGAAGGGGAGAGTATCTGCATAAGCACGATATTTTCCGCCATGCGGGCAAAAACTGCATGGTCATGTTCCGCAAGATCCCCCTGCATCCGGAGCTGATCTCGATGGGAGACAATGTGTGGATCGCTTCCGGCGTCTCCCTGACGACGCACGACGTGATCAACCGGATGCTGAACAACCGCGCGGGCAAAAATGAGTTTCCCGAACACCTGGGCTGCATCGAGATCGGCGACAATGTGTTTATCGGCGAAGGCACCACCGTGCTGCCGGGCGTGACCATCGGGTCGGACGTGGTGGTGGCGGCCATGAGCCTGGTGAATAAGGACCTGGCCTCCGGCGGCGTCTATGGCGGCGTGCCGGCCAGATATATCTGCTCTTTGGAGGAGCTGATCGAGAAGAGAAGAAATGCGCCCGCCGTGAAGATCACGAGGATCAGCAGCGGGGAATCCGATAAGTTCCCTGAGAGAAAGGACCTCTCCGGGGAGACCGCTGAGGCGCTCTGGGAACTGCACAGGAAAAGGAGAAAAGAGACAAAATGACGGCAAGAGAAAAGTATGACGAGATCTTTGTGAAGGTCTTTGAAGTGGATAAGAGCGAGCTTGGCAGCGGCTTTAACTTCGCGGATGTGGAGAAGTGGGATTCCCTCTCTCACCTGACGCTGATCAGTGAGCTGGAAGACGCTTTTGACATCATGTTCGAGACGGATGACATACTGCATTTCGGCGGGTATGACAACGGCAGGAAGATCCTTGCCCGCTACGGCGTCGCGATTGACTGAGCCGGATCAGCTGCCGGCCAAGAGGAACGGAATGAG
Organism: Lachnospiraceae bacterium; assembly: GCA_017405805.1. GTDB lineage: Bacteria > Bacillota > Clostridia > Lachnospirales > Lachnospiraceae > CAG-791. The sequence goes on along the minus strand of JAFQZU010000027.1, from coordinate 27,341 downwards.
CGATTTATTAAAAGATAAAGTTTGTATCGTCACGGGGGCAGGTCGCGGGATCGGTAAGGAGATCGCCTCTTTATTTGCATGTGAAGGCGCAGAGGTCGTGGTCAATGACGCCAGGGAAGGGGCGGCGGACGAGTGGATCGCGCAGAGTACCGTAAAGGACCGGCTGCACGCCTTCTATTTTGACATCACCGATCCGGACGCGGTGCGCAGGAACGTGATGGCCGTCAAAAAGCAGTTCGGCCGGATCGACGTGCTGGTCAACAACGCCGGCGTGGAGTTCAACGAGCTGATCGGCATGATCTCCCGCGACAATATGGAAAAGATGTTCAGGGTCAACGTCTTCGGCATGATCGAGATGATCCAGACGGTCAGCCGGATCATGGCCAGAAACGGCGGCGGCAGCATCATCAATATCTCGTCGATGGTAGGCCTTCGCGGCAACGCGGGACAGCTGGTCTATTCGGCGACCAAGGGTGCCGTGATCGGCCTCACCAAGTCGGCCGCCAAGGAGCTGGCGCCCAAGGGGATCCGGGTCAATTCCATCGCGCCCGGGCTCACGCAGACCGAGATGATGGCGCAGGCGGACATCGAAAAGCTGCAGGGGCGGATCGCCAACATCTGTATGGGACGGATCGCCAAGCCGGCCGACATCGCCGGCGGCTGCCTGCTCCTGGCATCCGATTACGCCGGATATATCTCCGGCCAGGTGCTGCCCGTAGACGGCTGCACGATCATGTAACAAACGCAACAAAAGGCTTATCAGGGAGTTTCACACTATGTTTCTGGGAATTGACAGGCAGAACGGTTCATCGCTCGCGATGATCGACAACGAGGGGTACAGACTGACGTACGGAGAGACCGCGGCCCTTGCTGCGGAAGCGGGCAGGCAGGTGCAGAAGCGCTCGCTGATCTTTCTGCTGTGCACCAACACGGTCGGCAGTATGCTCGGGTATCTGGGTTTTGTCGATGCCGGCGCAGTACCCGTGACGCTTAACGCCCACATTGACAGGGAACTCCTCCGGAATCTGCTTGAGGTTTATGCCCCCGCCTATATCTGGGCCCCGAAGGCGGCTGCGGAAGAATTCCCCTATGCGCCGGTCTATGAGACGCACGGATATGTGCTCCTGCGGACGGACAGCGAGATCTATCCTCTGCACGAGGATCTGCAGCTTTGCATGACGACGTCCGGCTCCACCGGAAGCCCCAAGCTCGTGCGCTACAAGAAAGGAAATCTGGAGGCCAATGCGAGAAACGTCGCCAAAGCCTTCGGCTGGACCAGCGCGGAGCGCGCGATCTGCGATCTGGGCATGCAGTATACGATGGGGCTGAATGTCATCAATACGCACCTGTATGTGGGCGCGACGGTGCTCCTGACCACCTATAACCTGATGAGCGCGGATTTCTGGGACTATATCCGGAAGGAGCGCGGCACCAATTTTACCGGCGTCCCCTTCAGCTATGACATTTTCTACCGGCTGCGCTTCGAGAGGATGGATCTGCCGGATCTGCGGACCCTCTCCCAGGGTGGCGGAAAGCTGACGGACGCGCGTTTCATCCAGTTGGCGGAATACGCGCAGAGGACCGGAAAGCGCTTCATCCCCTCCTTCGGGACGACGGAGACTTCCGCCCGCATGGCGTGCCTGCCCGCGGAGCTGGCGCTCACCAAGACGGGAAGCATCGGAAGGGCCATCCCCGAGGGCGAACTGTTTCTGATCGACGAGAACGGGCAGGTGCTGACAGACATGGAAGCCGAGGGCGAGATGTGCTACAAGGGCCCCAACGTGACCATGGGCTACGCCGTCTGCAAAGAAGACCTCTCCAAGGGCGATGAGTTTAAGGGGGTCTACAGAACGGGCGACCTGGCCAGAAGGGACGCCGACGGCTGCTACTACGTGACGGGAAGGCTCTCCCGGTTCCTGAAGCTCCTCAGCTACCGCGTCAGCCTGGACCAGAGCGAGCGCCTGATCCAGCAGGAATTCGGCATCGAATGCGCCTGCGCCGGGAATGACCAGAGGATGAACGTCTATATCACGGACGCTTCCAAAGAAAAGGATGTGCTGGATTATATCGCAGGCAAGACAGGACTTTACAAATCCCTGTTCAAGATCTATGTCGTACCCGGGATCCTCCGCAACGACACCGGAAAGATCCAGTACAGGGTGATGGACGAGACCTATGCCGGTTAAGAGGGCTGCAGAATGAAAGATATTATGATTGTCGGTGCGGGCGGCTGCGGAAGAGAAGTGGCCAACTGGATCGAAGACATCAATAAAGAAGAGGAGACATGGACGATCAGGGGATTTCTGGATGACAATCCGGACGCCCTGAAGGGCCTGCCTTCCCGCTATCCCGTGATCGGGCCGATCAGCGGCTATACGCCGGAAGAAGGCGTATACCTGGCCATGGGGATCGCCAATCCGGCGGTCAAGCACAAGGTGGCCCGCGCGCTTCTTGAGCGGGGCGCCGTCTTTGCGCGGATCATCCATCCGAGCACCCGGATCTATACGGAGTTTCCGCTGGGCGAAGGGCTTGTGACCTACCCCAACTGCAAGATCTCGACGGGCTGCAGGATCGGCGATTTTGTCACGATCCAGTCCACGATCATCGGGCACGACGTGCAGATCGAAAACTATGTGACCGTGAGCTCCAGCTGCGGGATCACAGGGGGCTGCAGGCTCCATGAAGAGTGCTTCATCGCGGATCACGCGGCCATCGCGGTCGGCCTGGAGGTAGGCGCCAGATCCTATGTGGGGATCGGGAGCGTCGTCATCCGCAGTGTGGAGGAAGATACGAAAGTATTCGGCAATCCCGCGCGAGTCTTTCAGAAGAAATAAAGAGGAGCGGGGGAGACGAGAACATGTCCTTGATCACCAGTCTGACCAATTTATATCTGAAGTTTAACAGGAGGATGCTTTTTGGCGCGGAGAGCACCAAGAAGCACCGGGAAATGGAGGATCAGACCAGGTACATGCAGAGCCTGGGGGAGCCGCGGGACGAATATGAGCGCGCCTATCTGAAATACAAGTGCCATTCCTACTATCACTTCTCGAACCCTGTGCGGGTTCTGTACAACTGCGCAGGCATCGTTATGGTGCCTGTTTTTGCTGTCTTATTCGCGGTAAAAAGCAGGAAAAAGGACTTCAGCCCTTTTGTGCCGGAGGGCGTCATCCTCACGGTCTCCCCGACCATGGGCTATAAGGACATCCTGCCGCCGCAGATCGAGCGGGACTACGGGCCTGTCCGGGAGGTCAAGCCGCTGACCGTGTCGGAACGGTGTATGGACAAGGAGGCCTGGAGACGTTTTGGCGTGTGCCTTAAAAGGTACTGGCATCACCCTTACTTCTGTCTGGAGGCGCTGCTCCGCATCGCCGGCAGCTGCGAGCTCATGTACCGCTATCACCCCAAGGCCGTCGCGGGATACGGGCTGGAGAGGCAGTACATCGCCCCGATCCTCTATGAATACAGTAATGACAAGAATGTCGATACCGTCAGCTTTATGCACGGGATCTTCGTATACTCAATCGATAAGGCTTATCTGACATTTACCAGATACTATGTCTGGGAGCCTTACTACGTCGACATGTTCTACCGCCTGAGAGCGAGAGAGGGAAGCCTCGAGGTCTATAAGCCCAAAAAATTCGAGCCGAAGGTAAAACCCAGACCGGAGGGCGTGCCCTACGACTACTTCCTGACCTATTACTTTACTTCCGAGTCCAGAGACAGAATGGAGCGGATCAAGCAGTGTACGGACCTTCTGGAATCCAGAGGACTTCGCTGCAAGCTCCGTCCCCATCCCAGGTTTACGGATACAGAGCTCCTTGCGGAGGTATTTAAGGGCTATATGATCGAGGACAAGACCTGGACCCTCGAGCAGTCCATGGAGTGCAGCGAATACATCGGCGCCTATAACTCCACGGTGCTCACGGAGGCGTACTACTCCGACAAAAAAGTCCTCATCGACAACTACGTGGACCCGGCCAAGTTCCAGAACATGATCGACCGGGGATATATCATGCTTTCAAGGCCGCATACTCTGATGACCGACCTCATCAAGGAGTACTGCGGCGTGGATCTGATCGGAGGAACGAAATGACACAGCCGCTTAAGATCGTAATGTATCACTATGTCAGGGATCTCGAGAACAGCCGCTACCCGGAGATCCGGGGACTGAGCACGAACCGCTTCGAGCAGCAGATCGCCTTTTTGAAGGAAAACTTCACGGTGGTCTCTCCGCAGGCGGTCATCGAGGCCGCGCATGGCGGGCAGAGGCTTCCGGAGAATGCGTGCATGCTGACTTTTGACGACGGCTATATCGATCATTACACGACGGTCTTCCCGATCCTTATGGAAAATGACATGACCGCCTTTTTCTCCATGCCCGGCAGGATCCTGCGCGAAAAGCGCCTTCTGGACGTGAACAAGATCCATTACACGCTGGCGGCGGAGAGCATGGAGGTCCTGTGGCCCAAGTTCAAAAAGCTGCTTGTGCGGACGCTGAAGGAAAATGATCTGCCCTCCATGGAGGAGTACTGGAACCGCTGCAATCTGACCAGCCGCTTCGATCCGCCGGAGGTGATCTTCATCAAGCGCATGCTGCAGGTGGAGCTTCCCGAGGATATTCGGAACGGTCTGGCGGACCGGCTGTACGACGAGGTCGTCGGCGTGCCGGAGAACGTCATGGTCAAGGAACTCTATATGTCTCCCGAACAGATGAAGCTCATGAAGCGCATGGGCATGGTCTTCGGGATCCACGGATATGAGCACGCCTGGCTGAACCGGATGACGAAGGAGCAGGCGGAGCGGGACATGGAGATGGCCCTGGACGCCATGGACGGGATCGTCGACAGGGAGGGATGGATCATCTGCTACCCCTACGGCTCCCACTCCATGGAGGTGGAGGAGATCGCGAAGGAAAAGGGAGCGGCGCTGGGTGTCATTACCAGGTCCGCGACGGCTTATATAGGCCAGGATTCACCGTTTCAGCTGCCCCGGCTCGACACCAACGACTTTCCGCCGGTCAGCAGCAACTATCTGAAGCTTTGACGATCAGGAAGGATATGACATGAACAACGAGCAGCGGGAAAGAATGTATCAGCGCTACAAGAAGATGTTCGATCCTCTCTACGACATCTCGGTCTGCAGAGCGGACGAGATCGGCGCGGTACAGGCCTTCATCGACCGGTACTGGAAAAAGGGACATACGCTGGTAAAGTCCCGCGCGCTGATGGACTGGCAGCACCGCGACCCGGAGAACGGCACCTACCACTTTATCGTGGCACGCTCCAAAAAGACCGGACAGATCCACGCCATAGAAGGCTTTATCCCCACCAGCCAGTTCGATCCTTCCATCCGCACGCCCATGACCTGGGGCGCCATCTGGAAGACCGTGGAGGGCGTGGCGCCTCCCGGACTGGGAATGGTGGTCAAGCAGTACCGCGAGCATGAATATGCGGGCGCCTATGCCTCGGAGGTGGGCATCTCCAGCGATGCGATGACCTACAGCAAAAGTCAGGGCAAGCAGGTCTACAAGCTGGAGACCTGGTACATGGCCAATCCGTATATGGAGGAATATCATCTGATCAGGCGCCCCTCCGGAGAGCAGCGCGCCGAGAAGATGGCCGCGTCCGGTTCCGCCGTCTCCCTGCGCAGGGTCGGACGGGAGGAATGGGCTGCCGCAGCGGCGGAGGCGGGGGAGGAGAAGATCCCGCCCTTTAAATCCGTACAGTACTACTGCGGGCGCTATTTTGACCATCCCGTCTATCATTACGACGCCTTCCTTCTGCGGGACGGAGAGACGGGCGGGAGCGAGATCCTCATGTGCCGCACGGCGCAGGCGCCGGAAGGAAAGTGCATTTTTGCCGTGGACTATATCGGGGACGGAAAGGTCCTGGCCAAAGCCGGCGGGGCCCTTCGGGAGCTGCTGCGGGAAGAGGGAGCCGAATACATGCTGTTTCTGTGCAGCGGAATGCCTTCGCAGGTCATGGAGGAAGCAGGGTTTTCCATGCGGGAGCGGGACGGCGCCGTCATTCCGGTATACTACGAACCCTTTTATCCGGAGAACGTCGATATTTACTGCACGACGCCCCATGCCGAAGTGACCTGGCGCACCTTCAAGGGGGACGCGGACCAGGACAGACCGAACGTACTGGACTGACCGGCCCGGGAAGCAAGGAGAAGACTGCATGGATCTGCTTGGCAGGATCAGGAGCCGGATCGACGCGAGAACGGCCTCTGACATTGCGTTTATTCTGTTTTTTACATATAAGGCGTGGTTTACGGTATTCCGCTTGAGTCTCACGAGGGTGTCGACGGGACTTTCCTTACTCCTGATCTATGTCTTCGTCTTCATCGCGGTGTGCCTCTCCAGGCGCAGGAAGCAGGACCTGGCGGCTGCCGTGTTCGTGGTGGGACTGTGTGCGGCGGTATTCGCCGTGACATACGCGATCCATCCGGAATACGGCAAGTGGTTTTTCGAGAACCCGGATTACGGACTGTTTGCCAGCGTCTTTTATCCGTCGGACGGCATTTTCGCCTTTCTGTTCGTGTGCCTTTGCGAGAGCGACGAGGATCTTCGGCGCAATATGCGGATCGTGGCATGGATCATGCTCCTGTTCGCAGCTTACCAGCTGATCCCCGTCATCCGGACGGGACACTGGAACACGGCTGCCAGGACGGGACTGCGGACCAACCAGAGCACCTACAGCCTCGGTTTCGGCTACCGCACGATCCTGTGCGTGATGGTCTTCTGGAACGAATTCCGCACGAGCGGAAAATACTTGTATCTGGCCATGTCCGGTCTGTCGCTGGTCATGGTGCTCAAATACGGCGGCCGCGGATGTCTTCTGGCGCTGGCGGTCTTCCTTCTGCTCCGCTACATGGTCCACGCGAGAAAACAGGGCTGGAAGAACGCCCTGATCGTTGCTGCGGCGCTCTTCGTCTTCTGGCTGTGGTACTCCGAAACGTACATAGCGCTCATACAGTTCGCGGCGGCGCACGCGGGCAGGCTGGGGCAGTCGAGGACCGTGCAGAAGCTTCTGGACGGGACCTTCTTCGAGGACAACGCGCGCAAGAGGATCTGGGCCCTGTCGGCCGGGATCATCCGTGACAACTGGCCCTTCGGAAGGGGCGCCTACGGGGACAGGCTGATCATAGGACAGTACTATTCCTGGGGCTACAGCCACGACATCTTCCTGGAGATGATGGTGACCTTCGGCGCCGCGGGCGCGGTGATCATGGCCCTGTTCATCCTGGGAATCGTCCGGTTTGTCACGGACAGGAAAAATGACGGCTGCGTGGACGTATTTCTGGTCTTCGTGGGGCTGGCCTGCCAGCTCCTGGTATCGGATTCCTTCTGGTACAACACGGCCTTCTGGGCAATTCTCGCAATGATGTATAAGGGGCTTCGCAGAGGCCCTGTCAGGAAAGTTGGTAATAGATATGAACAGTCGCCTCGGCCAGTCGCACTCGAGGACAACCAATACGATTTTTAACTTTACAAGCAGTATCGGCGGGCAGATGGTGGTCATGATCATGAATTTCGTGGTCAGGACCTTCTTTATCCAGACGCTGGGCAAGCAGTATCTGGGCATCAACGGGCTTTTTTCCAATATCCTGACCATGCTGTCCCTGGCGGAGATGGGCGTGGGCAGCGCCATTTTGTTTAAGCTTTACGAGCCGCTGGCCAAAAAGGACGAGCACAGGATCACGGTGCTGATGAAGTTCTACAAGACGGCGTACCGCTACATCGGCATTGCCGTGGCGGCGGTGGGGCTGTGCCTGGTGCCTTTTCTGCCGTACATGATCAAGAATTACGACCACCTGCTGGAGCTGAATATCCGGCCGGCCGTCATCTTCCTTCTGTACCTGCTCAACTCGGTGTCGTCCTACCTCTTTCTCGCCTATAAGAGCGCGATCATCAAGGCAGACCAGAAGGAATATATCATCACCTTTATCTCCTACATCGTCACAGTGGCGAGAGGCGTCACGCAGATCATCGCCCTGGTGGCAGGGGGACCCTTCGAGCTCTACGTGGGGATCTCGATCTTTTACGTGATCGTGCAGAATATAATCTTCGCGCTCCTGGCCGATAAGATGTATCCGTACATCAATGACAGGACGGACGATAAGCTGAGCCGGGAGGAGACGCGCGGGATCCTGAAGGACTGCACCGCGCTCTTTATCTACAAACTGAATACGGTGGTCCTCAAGTCCACGGACAACCTCGTGCTTTCGGTCTTTCTCGGGCTGGAGATGGTGGGCCTGTATTCCAACTACTACATTTTTTACACTACCATCCAGACCCTGTTCGCCAAAATATTCAACGCCGTCTCACACAGCCTCGGCAATCTGCACACGACCAAGGACCGGCAGCACGAGTACAGGATCTTCAAGGTGGTCAACCTGATCACGGTCATCATGGGCGGTACGGCCTTTATCGGAATTTTCGTGGTCGCCGACGAATTCATCCGGACCTGGATCGGCAGCGAATGGGTGCTGGAGCAGCCTTTCTCCTTCATCATGGGACTGGAGCTCTACACCATGGCGATCCGCACGGCCCTGGGTAAGTACCGGGCCACGATGGGGCTCTTCCAGCAGGCCAAATACCGGCCGCTGGCAGGGATGGTCATCAATATCGTTCTCTCGGTCGCCTTGGTCGGGAAAATGGGCATCAGCGGCGTCATCCTGGCGACCGTCATCGCCGATTGGACGACCTTCATGTGGTACGACCCGATCATCATCCACAGACATGGATTTGCGGGAGAATTTCCGGTCAGCGGCTATTTTGCCGTAAACGGAAAGTATCTTCTGTTGATCCTTCTGACCGGGGCCGTCGATTACTATGTGTGCGCGCGCTTTCTGACCGGTATGGGATGGATCTCCGTGATCGTCCATGCGCTGATCTGCGGCGTCACGGTCCCCGCCGTGCTGCTCGCGGCAGAGCTGCGGACGGAGCAGGGAAAATATGTAAGAGCCATGATCATGCGGTACGTCAGACCGCTCATGCGCAGGTTTCAATAAAAACGGGAGGCAATAATGTTTAATCTGGAGCAGTTTATAGCAGAAAACGTGACAAAAAGGCCCAAGTCCATGTTTTTAAAGGACATCGAGGCGAACCGGGAGACGCTTGCGAAGAAGATTTGGGGGAAATCCGTCCTGGTCATCGGCGGCGCGGGCAGCATCGGTTCCTCCTTCATCAAGGCGCTCCTGCCTTTTGAGCCGGCTTCTCTTGTGGTCGTCGACACCAACGAGAACGGCCTGGCGGAGCTGACGAGAGACCTGCGCTCCTCCGGCAGATACAGGATCCCGGAGGACTACCTGCCGTATCCGATGGATTTTTCCTCGCCCGTCTTTACCAAGATGTTCAAAAAGAGGGGAGGGTTTGATATCGTGGCGAATTTCTCCGCCCACAAGCACGTCCGCTCTGAAAAGGACATCTATTCGGTGGAGGCGCTTCTGCAGAACAACGTCCTGCACGCGAGGATCCTGCTGGACCTTCTGGCCGAATATCCGCCGCAGGCCTTCTTCTGCGTGTCCACGGACAAGGCGGCCAACCCGGTCAACATCATGGGGGCGTCCAAGCGCGTCATGGAGGATGTGATATTCAGCTATTCCGACCGCTTCCCCGTCAAAACGGCCCGCTTCGCCAACGTCGCCTTCTCCAACGGATCCCTCCCCGCAGGGTTCCTCGAGAGGATCAGGAAGCTTCAGCCGCTTTCGGCGCCCTCCGACGTCAAGCGCTACTTCGTCTCCCCCGAGGAGAGCGGCCAGATCTGTCTTCTCTCCTGCATGCTGGGCGAGAACCGCGCCATCTTCTTCCCCAAGCTGGAGGAGGCGCAGATGATGACTTTTGACGCCATCGGCACGGCCCTCCTCGAGGCGCACGGCTACGAAGTCCTGGAGTGCAGCGACGACAACGAGGCGATCCACTGGGCGCACGCGCTGCAGAACGGCAGCAGAAAATACCCCGTACATTACTCCTACTCGGATACCTCGGGGGAAAAATCCTTCGAGGAGTTCGTGACGGACACCGAGACGGCCGATATGGAGCGCTTTTCCTCTCTCGGCGTGATCACGGGCAAACAGATCCCCGACAGGGAGAAAGTGGAAGAGTTATACAGAAAGCTTGGTGCGGCCTTTGACAAGGAGGAGACCACCAAGGAGGAAGTCGTGGAGATCCTGAGCGATTATCTCCCCAACTTTGAGCACATCGAGACCGGAAAGTCCCTGGACCAGAAAATGTGAGGCACCGCTATGAGCAGATTTATCCCGCTGTCGATCCCGAATTTTGAAGGGAATGAAAAGAAGTATGTAAACGAGGCCATTGAACAGGGGTGGGTGTCCACCGGCGGGGCCTTTATCACGCAGATGGAGAAGCAGCTTGCGGAATTTCTCCACGTGGAGAACGTGGCGGCATGCCAGAGCGGCACGTCAGCCCTCCACCTCTCACTATCCGAGGCCGGCGTGCGGCCGGGAGACGTGGTGCTCGTGCCTCCGCTCACCTTTATCGCGGCCGTCAATCCGGTCAAGTACCAGTTCGCGGTGCCGGTCTTCATTGATTGTGACGACAGCTTCTGCATGGATCCGGTCAAGCTCCGGGACTTCTGCGAAAAGGAGTGCACGATGGAGGACGGCGTCCTCATGCATAAGGGCCGTCCCGTCAAAGCCGTGGTCGTCGTGCACGTGTTCGGCAACATGGCCGACATGGAGCAGATCATGGATATAGCGGACCGGTACGGGCTCAAGGTGATCGAGGACGCCACCGAGGCGCTGGGCACCTATTACACGGAGGGCCGCTACGAGGGAAAATACGCCGGGACCATCGGCGACTTCGGCGCCTACAGTTTTAACGGCAACAAGATCATCACAACGGGCGGCGGCGGCGCCATCGTATCCCGTGATCCGGCCGAAGTGGATCATCTGCGCTATCTGTCCACCCAGGCCAAGGACGATCCCCACTACTACATCCACAATGAGATCGGCTACAACTACAGAATGACCAATCTGCAGGCGGCTCTGGGCGCGGCCCAGATGGAGGAGCTCCCCGAGTTCATCCGCCGCAAGCAGCAGAATTACGAAATCTACAAAAAGGCTTTCGAGGACTTCGATCTCGCGAAGCTGATGCCCTTCAGGGAAGGAACATCCTCCAACATGTGGTTCTATTCGCTGGAGATCGACCGGACGAGGATCACGGCCTCCATGCGCGAGATCATCACGGCCCTGGAGAAGAAGGGCATCCAGACCAGAGCGATCTGGGGCCTGATCAACGAGCAGAGGCCCTATGAAGGCGAGGAGACCTACAGACTGGAGAAGGCGCCTTACTACGCCGCGCGGATCCTGAACATCCCCTGCAGTACCCAGATCACGCAGGAGGAGATCGGCATCGTGGTGAAGGAGGTCAAAGCGCTGTTTGAGGAGCTGGCAAATGGATAATCAGGATATCAGAAAGTACCTGGGAAGCGGAAATCTCACCGTCGCGCACGCCATGCGGCGGATCGACGAGAACGCGGGACGGATCCTGTTCCTTACGGACGAGGGAGACAGGCTCCTTGGCTGCATCACGGACGGCGATATCCGCCGTTTTCTCCTTGCGGGCGGCAAAATGGACGAACCCGCCCTCAAAGCGGCCAACCGCACGCCCAAGATCGCTTCCACCTACGACGAGGCAGGCACGCTTTATCACAAGAAGAACTACGTGGCCATCCCGGTGCTGGACGGGGAGGGCAGGATCGTTGATCTCTACACGGGAGACGGCAGGGAAAACCGCAGGCACGGGGCCCTGAAGGTGCCGGTGGTCATCAACGCCGGCGGGAAAGGGACGAGACTGGATCCCTTCACGCGCGTGCTGCCAAAACCCCTGATCCCCGTGGGAGAGCTACCTATCATCGAGCACATCATGAAGGAGTTCCAATCCTATCAGTGCGAGGAATTCCATATCATCGTGAACTATAAAAGGGAGCTGATGAAGGCGTATTTTGCCGAGAACGAGAACAGATACAGCATCGCCTGGTACGACGAGGAAAAGCCCCTCGGGACCGGCGGCGGCCTGAGCCTTCTGAAGGGGAAGATCAGTGAGACCTTCTTTTTCACCAACTGCGACAACCTCCTGACGGCCAATTACGAGCGTATGCTGGAGTTCCACAAGGAGAACCATAACGCGGTCACCATGATCTGCGCGACCAAGAATTTCCCCATCCCCTACGGCGTGGTGGAAATGGGCGTAAACGGAAAGATCGAGGCCATGAAGGAGAAGCCCCTCATGTCGTTTCTGACCAACACGGGGATCTATATCGTGGAGCCGTATGTCCTGGACGACATCGAAAACGATGTGGCGGTCGGTTTCCCGGAGATCGCGATGGGGCAGATCGAGAAGGGGCGGAATGTGGCGGCTTTCCCGGTCAGTGAGAATGACTGGATGGATATGGGGCAGTTGTCGGAGTTGGAGAAGATGAGGGTGAGGCTCTACGGAGAATAGAAAAAATGCTCGCAATAAGAGGCTCGCATTTTTCGAAGTTCTGCGGGGCAGAACTTCGGGCGTAAACGAATGCTCGCAATACGAGGCTCGCATTTTTCGAAGTTCTGCGGGGCAGAACTTCGGGAGAAGAAGAATGGATAGAAGATTACTTCTTATCGGGGCGGGAGGTCACGCCGCCTCAGTCATGGACTGCGCCCTGGCTTCCGGGTTATATGAGGATGTAGGCGTAGTAGAAAAGAACGCGGACGCCGCGGGAGGCATCACGCCGGTGGGCTGTGACGAGGATCTGCCCAGGCTCTTTGAGGAGGGCTGGACTGACGCCTTCGTGACGGTGGGCAGCATCGGAAATACCGCAGTGCGGGAGAAGCTGGCCCGCCTGATCGAGGAGATCGGGTTTTTCATTCCCGTGATCGCGGATCCCTCGGCCGTCGTGTCGCCCGCAGCCGTGATCGGCCCGGGCACGTTTGTCGGCAAAAGAGCCGTGGTCAATACGGGGACGGTGATCGGCCGCCACGCCATCGTCAACACAGGCGCTGTCATCGAGCACGACTGCCGGATTGGCGATTTCTGCCACATAAGCCCGGGGACGGTGCTCTGCGGGAAGGTCTATGTGGAGGACCGGGCCCATGTGGGGGCCGGGAGCGTCGTGCGGCAGGGACTCAGGATCGGGGCGCGCGCCCTGGTCGGCGCCGGCAGTGCCGTCGTTAAGGATGTGCCGGCAGGCGTCACGGCCTTTGGCAATCCGTGCAGGATCATCCGATAAGGATCTGATCGGAATGGAGACAAAAATGGGAATATACATCATCGCCGAGGCAGGCGTCAATCACAACGGAAGCTATGAACTGGCCTGCAGGCTCGCGGACGCCGCCCTGGAGGCGGGGGCGGACTGCATCAAATTCCAGACCTTCAAGGCGGAGAAGCTGGTGTCGAAGAACGCGGAGAAGGCACAGTACCAGAAAGCTGCCACGGGAGACACTTCCCAGCAGGAGATGCTCAAAAAGCTCGAGCTGTCGTATGAGGAGTTCATCTCCCTCAAGAAATACTGCGAATCCATAGGGATTGCGTTTCTCTCCACGCCCTTTGACTTCGAGAGCATTGACTTTTTGAATTCCATAGGGATGCCCTTCTGGAAAGTGCCCTCGGGGGAAGTGACCAATCTTCCTTATCTGCGGGCCGTCGCGCGGACCGGGAAACCGGTCGTGATGTCCACGGGCATGTGCACTATGGACGAGATCGCCTCTTCCGTGCAGGCGCTGCGGGAGAGCGGCGCCGGAGAGATCACGCTCCTGCACTGCAATACGGAATATCCCACGCCCTATGAGGACGTGAACCTGCGCGCCATGCAGACGATCAGAGATACATTCGGACTCGAAGTGGGCTATTCCGATCACACGAAGGGAATCGAGGTCCCCGTCGCGGCGGCAGCCATGGGGGCCGTGATCATCGAAAAACACTTCACGCTGGACCGGAACATGGAGGGCCCCGACCACAAGGCAAGCCTTGAGCCGCAGGAATTGAAGGACATGGTGACATCCATCCGCCACATCGAGGCCGCCCTGGGAAGCGGCGTCAAGGAGCCGTCTCCCTCGGAGAAAAAGAACATGGCAGTGGCCAGAAAAAGCATTGTTGCGGCCCGCGCTATCAGGGCCGGGGAACTGCTGACAGAGGACAATATCACGGTGAAGCGTCCGGGAACCGGGATCAGCCCCATGCGTTGGGACGAGGTGCTGGGAACCAGGGCGGTGAGAGATTACGCCGAGGACGAAATGATCGAATTGTGAGGTTTGGACGGGATATGAAGAAGATCGCTGTTGTCACGGCCACAAGGGCCGAGTACGGGCTGCTCTCTCCGGTCATCGATGCGCTGCGGGCGTATGAGAGCGATGATCTGCGCATCGAACTGATCGTCACGGGGACCCACCTGAGCGAGCAGTACGGCATGACGATCCGGGAGATCGAGACCGCGGGCACGCGGATCGACCGAACCGTCCCGGTGTCGGTGTGCTCTGAGAGCGAGGAGGACATCTCCGCGAATCAGGCGGAAGTCCTGATCAAATTTACCAGGCTGTTCGCGGGCAGCCGCTACAGCGCCGTGATCCTGCTGGGAGACCGCTACGAGACACTGGCGGTGGCCGTGGCGGCCGGCAACACCAGGACGCCGGTCTTTCATCTGTGCGGCGGAGACACGACGGAGGGCGCTCTGGACGAGTGGATCAGGCATTCGATCACCAAGATCAGCTATCTGCATTTTGTCACCAATGAGGACAGCCGGAAGCGTGTCATCCAGCTGGGAGAGGATCCCGCCCGCGTTTTCAATTACGGATCCACCAGCATTGACAACATCCTGCACGCCGCGGATATGACCAGGAAAGAGGCGCTGGAGAGCGTGGGACTTCCCGACTGCCGGTATGCGGTCTGCACCTATCACCCGGTCACTATGGAGAAAGGGGGCGTCGACGGGCAGGTGGCCTATTTTCTCGAAGCGATCCGGAGGTTCCCGTCCATCCAGTTCATTGTGACCAAATCCAACGCGGACCAGGGCGGCGCGCGGATCAACGCCCTCCTGGATGAAGCGGAGCCGGAGATCGACAACCTGCATGTCTTTACTTCACTGGGGATCCGGCGCTATCTGTCCCTTATGAAATACGCCGAGTTCGTGCTGGGCAATTCCTCCAGCGGGATCATCGAGACGCCCGCTTTTAAGATCCCTACGGTGAATATCGGGGACAGGCAAAGGGGGAGGCTCCAGACGCCGAGCATCATTGACTGCGCGCCCGACGCAGACTCCATTGCGGCGGCGATCCGGACCGCCATGAGTAAAGAACACAGAGCTATATGCCGGGAAGTCGTAAGCCCCTACGGAGACGGAAATGCGGCGGCGCGCATCGCGGCCAAGGCAGTAGAGATCGTGCGCAGCGGCGGGATCGACCTGAAAAAGAAGTTCTACGATCTTTGATCTTCCCCGAGAGGGACTTGTACAGATGAGGAGTGCTGTATGAAAAATATCGCGATCATTCCCGCAAGAAGCGGGTCCAAAGGCGTGATCGACAAAAATATCAGGCTTCTGGCCGGAAAACCGCTCATGGCGCATACCATCTGCGCCGCCCTGGAGTCCGGCCAGTTTGACGAGGTAATGGTATCCACCGATTCGGAAAAATATGCGCAGATCGCCCGGGAGTGGGGCGCAAGCGTGCCGTTTTTGCGAAGTGAAGCGACCTCCACGGACAGCGCCAGTTCATGGGATATGGTGCAGGAGGTGCTGGACGGGTACAGAGAGCGGGGGAAGGAATTCGATACCTTCTGTCTCCTGCAGCCGACGTCCCCTCTGCGGGACGGGGAGGACATCCGGGCCGCATATGAGATCTTCAGGGAGAGAGCTTCTTTTGCCGTCGTCTCCGTCTGTGAGGCAGAGCACTCGCCGCTCTGGTGCGGCCACCTGCCGGAGTCGGGGGAATTCACGGACTTTATCGACGAGGCCGGCATGAAGCAGAGGCAGGCGGGAAGTCCCTTCTACAGGCTGAACGGGGCGATCTATATCGTCAGCACCCGGCGTTTTGCACAGGACCGGTTCCTGTATAAAGAGGGAAGCTATGCCTATATCATGAGCCAGGATAAGAGCGTCGACATTGATACCATGCTGGACTTCAGGCTCGCGGAAGTGATCTTCGATGAGTTGAAGCGCGGTTGAAGGGAAAAGGTGCTGTATGGATTACAAAGAAGAGAGAGTATTTGATTTTGTCGATCTGTTCTACCGGATCTTCCGGAAATGGCGCACCATACTGGTCTGTGTCCTGATCGGAGCGGTCCTGTTCGGCCTCTTCGGTTATATGCGGTCGGCCAAAGTGGTGGATACGGGAGGCGATTCCGGATCGGCGCTGAACGCGTCCATCATCTCCGGGATGAACCGTCTCAAAAAAGCGGAAAAATCGCTGTCCGAGAGGGAGATCAAGGAGACGCAGATCGCGCTGGATGCTTATCTTTCCTATCGGAAATTGTACGAAAACACCCGGCGCTACGGGGATAATTCCCTGCTCCAGAAACTGGACGCGCAGAGGGTCCCCACCCTGATAAATACCTACCTGATCTCCAACTACGCTGAGACGGCGGAAATGGTTCTGGCCGATAACAGCAGCGTAGCCGACAATATCATCGGCCTGTTCCGCAACGAACTGGTAGAGGGCGATATCGTCGCGGAGATCCGGAATAACGCGGACTGGTATACGGCGGAGAATTACATCCGTGAAGTCGTCAGCGTGCAGAGGATCGGCAGGAGCATCATGCAGGTCTCCGTTTTCGGGCAGGATCAGGCGCAGTGCGAGGCAGTCATGGAGGTGCTCGAACAAAGACTCACCAATGTTACGCCCAAACTGCAGGCGGCCGTTGCCTTTGACATCCAGTTTATCGGCACCTATTACTCGGTCAAATATGACGAGACGCTCTCCAAAAAGCAGCAGACCTTTGCCGACACCATTTCCTCCCAGGAAAAGAACATGCTGGCGCTCGCGGACAAGCTGACGGATGCCCAGAAGGAGTACTATAAGGCCTGGATGGACCTCGGGGAGTATTTCCTGCAGCAGGACCCGACGCTCACCTACCTGGGTGTAAGCAACAAGGCAAACGCAGCCTATGATGAAGCTGTGGCCGAGAGGGAAAAGCTGGAGGCGCAGCCGGTCAAGGTGGTGCGGACCTTCAGTCTCAAATATCTGATCCTGGGCATTTTCTTCGGGCTGTTTATTCCCGTCATGTGGATCTTCGTGCGCTATGCGGTCTCTCCCAGGCTGAAGACCGCCGAGGAGATGACGCAGCTCTTCCACACCTATGTGCTGGGAGAAATGTCCGCCGCCGGCAGCCGGAAACGCCGGAAAAACGCGGTTGACAGGCTGATCGACAGGATATTCCACAAGGAGACGCCGGTGGATTACGAGGAGATGCTGGGCATGATCTGCTCCGGCATCCAGCACAGCGCGTCCAGAAAAAACTGCGGCAGGATCTTTGTCACGGGCAGCGGTATGGATAAAGCTTCCGTGAAGCTTAAGGAGAGGATCTGCGAGCGGCTCGCAGAGCAGGGGGGAGCAGATCTCACCGTGGCTGCCGGAGACTGCGTCATGCATGATCCCGCGTCCCTGCACAGGCTTGCGGAGTCGGACGGCGTCGTGCTTGTGGAAGGGATCGACGCGTCCCGCTATGCGGATATAGAGAGGGAGATCGAGATCTGCAGAAAATATGAAACCAACATTCTCGGATCCGTGGTGATGAACTGACCGGGTAGTTTTAAATACATTTTCAAAAGGGATCCTGCGAAGGCTGCGGGGGGAATTCCTGCGGCGGTTGACAAATACCTTTGATAGAAGTACAATGAGCACTGTAATTGAATAAAGACTTCAGGGCAGGGTGCAATTCCCGACCGGCGGTACAGCCCGCGAGCCGCAAGGCATGATTTGGTGAAAGTCCAAAGCCGACAGTAAAGTCTGGATGGAAGAAGTTAAATGGGTCTGTTTCTCAAACGGAGTGGTTTCGTTTGGATTCGGTTTTATGGTGCATGAAATGTCCTGTGGTCCCTATGGCCGCAGGATTTTTTTTACCATCCTATCCGGCAATTTCTGCCGTCTTTTCCTGCCCTGAAAAATTGAATACATGAATACAAAACGCTTGGAGAGGTGTCCTATGACAGACCGTGATTTCATGCGCAGAGCGATCGCGTTGGCCGCGAGGGGAGAAGGATCCGTCAATCCCAATCCCATGGTCGGCGCAGTGATCGTAAAGGACGGAAAGATCATCGGCGAGGGCTGGCATAAGAAGTATGGCGGCCTGCACGCGGAGCGGGAGGCGATCGCGTCTTTGCGGGAGCCGGCGGCGGGCGCCACAATCTATGTGACGCTGGAGCCCTGCTGCCACTACGGCAAACAGCCTCCCTGTACCCTGGCGATCATAGAGCAGGGCATATCCCGCGTGGTGATCGGTTCCCGGGATCCGAATCCGAAGGTGGCGGGAGGCGGCGTAAAGATGCTGCGGGAGCACGGGATCACCGTGGAGGAGGATTTCATGCGGGAGGAGTGCGACGCCCTCAATCCCGTATTCTTCCACTACATCACCACGGGCACGCCATATGTCCGCATGAAGTACGCAATGACGGCAGACGGGAAGATCGCCACAAAGACGGGCGCGTCCAAATGGATCTCCGGGGAGGCCTCCAGAGCGCTGGTCCACCGCTGGCGCGGCGCCTGTATGGGGATCATGGCCGGGATCGGGACGGTGCTCGCGGACGATCCCATGCTCAACTGCAGGGCAGAGGGAGGCAGGGACCCGGTGCGGATCATCTGTGACACGAACCTGCGCATCCCGGGATCGTCGCAGATCTGCAGGACGGCGGGAGAGTGTAAGACCATCCTGGTCTGCGGCTTTCCCTGGCTGCCGGAGGGAAAACTTGAAAAGGCGGATCTTCCGGAGACCGGTCTTTGTCTGGAGCAGGCCGAGCGGTCGTCCAGGATCCTGCTCTTTATGGGGCACGGGATCACGGTTTGCAATCTCCCGGATCCCGCCGGAAAAGGCGTCGATCTGAAAAAGCTGATGAAGGCGCTCGGTTCGGAGGGAATAGACAGCGTCCTTCTGGAGGGCGGCGGGACCCTGAACGAGAGCGCGCTGCGGGCGGGCATCGTGCAGGAAGTGGATGTGTTTGTCGCACCGAAGATTTTTGGCGGAAAAGCCAGATCGCCGGTGGAGGGGGAGGGCGTAAGTCTTCCGGACGAGGCGGCCGGGCTGATCATGCTGTCGGTGGAGCGGGTCGGAGAGGATCTTCTGATCCGGTACGGGTTTAAGGAGAGCGGAAATGTTTACGGGGATCATTGAGGAGAAGGGAAAGGTCAAGTACATCAATCTGTCGGGCGAATCAGGCACGATCGCCATTCGGGCCAGAGAGGTGCTTGGCGGGACAAAGATCGGGGACAGCATCGCCGTGAACGGCGTGTGCCTGACCGTCACGAGCCTGCAGCCGGACGGTTTTACGGCGGACGTGATGGCTGAGACGGTGCGCCGCACGGGACTGGGACAGTGCGGACCCGGGGACGAGGTGAACCTGGAGCGCGCCATGGCCGCGGACGGGCGTTTTGGCGGGCATATCGTAGCGGGGCACGTCGACGGGACCGGAACGGTGCAGTCGCTCAAGGAGGAAGGGAACGCCGTGTGGGTCACGATCGCGGCGCCGCCGCATATCCTTCGCTATATCGTGGAGAAGGGCTCCATTGCCATCGACGGGATCAGCCTTACCGTGGCTTACGTGGACGACCGCGTCTTTAAGGTATCGGTCATTCCCCATACGGGAGGGCATACGACGCTTCTTTCCAGATCGGCCGGCGATGTCGTGAACCTGGAGAATGATATCGTCGGGAAATACGTGGAAAAGCTGATAGGGACCGGCCCGTCCTCCGATCAGGGAAGAACACATGGAACAGAGCGTTCCGGACTCACAATGGACTATCTCAGGGAGATAGGCTTCTGAATCCGCTGCTGCATAAAGAATTGGAGGGATAAAAATCATGGAACAGGGACAGAAATACCAGTACAACACCATCGAGGAGGCGCTCGAGGAGCTCAGGCAGGGAAAGATCATCCTGGTCACGGACGACCCGGACCGGGAGAACGAGGGCGACATGATCTGTGCGGCAGAGTTTGCCACACAGGCCAACATCAATTTCATGGCGACGCACGCAAAAGGCCTCATCTGCACGCCCATGAGCGCGGAGGTGGCGAACCGCCTCGGTCTGCCGCCCATGGTCGCCGAGAATACGGACAATCACGAGACGGCATTTACGGTCTCGATCGATCACATCGACACGACCACCGGCATCTCCGCAGCGGAGCGGTCCTACACGATGATCAAGTGCGCACAGAAAGAGACAAAGCCCGGGGATCTTCGCAGGCCGGGACATGTATTCCCGCTGATCGCGCGCTACGGCGGCGTACTGGTGAGGAACGGCCACACGGAGGCGACGGTGGATCTGCTGCGACTTGCCGGCATGACCGAGTGCGGCGTGTGCTGCGAGGTCATGGACGAAGACGGAACCATGATGCGGACGCCCGGACTGTGGGAGATGGCGAAAAAATACGGCATGAAGTTCATCACCATCCGCGAGCTGCAGGATTATCTGCGGGTGCACGAAAAGCACGTGGTCCAGGAGGCGGTCGCGGATCTTCCCACCCAGTACGGGCACTTCAGGATGGCAGGGTACATCAACGACATCACCGGCGAGCACCATGTCGCGCTGATCAAGGGAGAGATCGGCGACGGTGAAAACGTGCTGTGCCGTGTCCACTCCGAGTGCCTGACCGGCGACACCTTCGGCTCCATGCGCTGCGACTGCGGCATGCAGCTGCAGAAGTCCATGGAAATGATCGAAAAGGAAGGCAGGGGGATCGTCCTCTATATGCGGCAGGAGGGCCGCGGGATCGGCCTGATCAACAAGATCAAGGCGTACGCGCTGCAGGAGCAGGGACTGGATACGGTGGAGGCCAATATCCGGCTCGGTTTTGCCGCCGATCTGCGAGAATACTGGGTGGGAGCACAGATCCTGCGCGACCTGGGATGTCGGTCCCTGCGTCTTCTCACCAACAATCCGGACAAGGTCTATGAGCTCGGGGAGTTCGGGCTGGATATCGTCGAGCGGGTGCCGATCGAGATCGCGCCGCAGCAGTATGACATCCGCTATCTAAAGACCAAAAAGACCAAGATGGGACATATTTTCAACGTGATCAACCTGTAAAGCATCGGGAGTGAAGGAAGGAGAAAAAATGAAGGAATATAAACTGCTGGAAGGCAAAGTCGTAGCACCCGAGGGAATGAAGGTCGGGATCGTGGCCGCCCGTTTCAATGAGATCATCGTGAATAAGCTCCTGGGCGGCGCGGTGGACGGACTGGTCCGCCACGGCGTGGAGGAGGACAATATCACGGCGGCGTGGGTGCCGGGCGCCTTCGAAATCCCGGTGGTCGCGAAAAAAATGGCCGAATCCGGAGAATACGACGCCGTCATCTGCCTTGGCTGCGTGATCCGCGGACAGACTACCCACTACGACTATGTCTGCAATGAAGTGTCTAAGGGCGTTGCGCAGGTGGGACTGGCCTCCGGCGTGCCCACTATGTTCGGGATCGTCACGACGGAGAACATCGACCAGGCCATCGCCAGGGCCGGAAGCAAAGCCGGCAACAAGGGATATGACTGCGCCCTGGGCGCCATTGAGATGGTCAACCTGATCAGACTGATGTGAGGAGAGAACGATGCATCCGATCCTGGTCTTCGACTATGACGGGACCCTGCACGAGACCATGCGGGTCTACAGGCCTGCCATAGAATATATCGTGCACTGGCTCGTCTGCGTTCACGGCGTAGAGGTGCAGATGCCTTCCGACGAGCGGATCAGGAGCTGGCTGGGCATGAGTACGGCGCAGATGTGGGAGGATTTTCTCCCGCAGCTGCCTGCCCGCCTGAAAGAGGAAGCGGGCAGCAGGGTCGGACGCTTCATGAACCGCGAGATCCGTGCCGGAAACGGGAGATGGTATCCCCGGGTGCGGCAGCGCCTGGACGCGCTCAAAGCGGAAGGGTATGTGATGACCGTCCTGAGCAACTGTGACAGGGAGTACGCGCTGCTCAACTGGGAAGTGTTTGGAATGGAGCGCTGGTTCACGGCGTTCTGGGACTGCGGATCCTACGGATGGATCTCCAAGGCTGACGTCCTGGAGCGGATCGCCGGGAATTTTCGGGGGGAGGCAGAGAGGGCTGCCGCCCGCTGCGGGGAGCCTCTCCTCTCGGAGCGCCTTTGTGCGGCGGATCCCGGAAACGGATTTACGGTGATCGGAGACCGCTATAGCGATAGGGAAGCGGCAGAGAGGATCGGGGCATCTTTTTGCGGGTGCAGCTACGGATACGGTACGCCGGAGGAAATTCAATCCTCTGCCTTTTCTTCGGTTTGGACAAATGGTATGATTTGACTGACAAAAAGCGTCAGAATACGTCAAAAGGCGGCTGATATGAATAAAAAAGACGTGCGAATACAATCTATGATCCGTGAACTCTCCCTCAGGCCCGAGCAGTCTGTTGCCGAACTGGCGGCGCTCTTTCAGGTCTCGCAGATGACCATCCGCAGGGATCTGCAGTATATCGAACAAAATCGTCTCCTGAGGCCGGAGATCCTGCATGGGGGCCGGACGGCGGGCGCCTCGCGCTACGAATATCTCGAGGAGGAGATCCGGAACGCGGAGCAGAAGCGCAGAATCGCGGAATTTGCGCTGGGCCTTCTGAAACCCGGGGAGATCGTCGCCCTGGATTCCGGAACCACCGCCGGCATGCTGGCGGCGGTCATACCGGACGACATGCCGCTGACCGTGATATGCTACAGCTACTATATCGTTTCGAAACTGTATGACAGGAGCAACATCGACCTGATCCTGGCCGGCGGTTATTATCATCACAACACGCAGACCTTTGAATCGACAGAGGGCATGCAGTTTTTGAAACAGCTCCGCGCCCGGAAAATGTTCCTGTGCGCCTCAGGCGTCCATGAGACCATGGGCATCACCTGTACGGATCAGCACATAGCCTCCATGAAACGGGCGGCGCTGTCTATCTCCTCAGAGAAGATACTCCTGTGCGATTCCTCCAAGTTCGGGGAGATCCGCAGCGGATTTATCTCGTCGCTGGAGGATCTCGACATGATCGTGACGGATCAGGGGATCAGTCCGGCGTGGGAGAGCAGACTGCGTGAGACCGGCGCGGAGGTTCATATCGTCTGAGTCAGGCCGCGGCCATAAAGGAGCAGGTGAAGGTGATGACGCCGTCCTTCCAGTCTGCCCCGATGGTGCCGCGCATGGTCCGGACCAGTGATTCGGCTATGGAAAGTCCGATTCCATAGCCGTTTTTTGTGCCGCCGGCGATCGTATGCGCCTCGTCCTGCCTGTAAAAACGTTCGAAAAAGCGCTTGTAGTCCACGCCGGCTCCTTCCGCGTAGTCGTTGCTGACGAGGAGACGGACATGGCGGCCCGACTTTTCCAGGCGGACGCGGATCGTGCCGTTCTCATCGCAGTATTTGACCGCGTTGTCGAGAAGGATGGACGTGAGCTGGCGGATCAGGCTCTCATCGGTCCTGAGAATGACGGAGGAAGGGATCTCCTTCGTCAGCGTCTTGCCCTCGCTGGCAGCGACCGGAACGAAGGAATCCGCCGTCTCGGAGACTGCTGCCGCAATATCGATCTTTTCGAGGGTCCCGTCCTCCCGCTCCTGAGAGCGCGCGATCTGCACCAGGTTTCCGATCAGGCCGCTCATGCGGTCGACCTGGCGCATGGTGGACCGGGTCCACTCTGTCTCCCCATCCAGCATCTCCTGCATCTCCGTGTTGGCGCGGATGACGGCCAGCGGGGTCTTCAGCTCGTGGCTGGCGTTGGTGATGAACTGTTTCTGTTTCTCAGCGTTCCGGATCTCGCTTCGGACGATATCCCTGGAAAAGAGGCGCATGAAAAAGAAGGACAGGCAGGTCCCCAGGCCGAGGATGGCCAGGGCGGCGAACAGCATGCGGTTTATCAGTGTAATCTGGGCGGTCCGGTCCAGATAGATGACGATCGTGCCGCCTGCCGGCGCGGGACGGTCCCCGACGTAGTAATAGTATCTTCCGAAACTTCCGAAATGGATCCTGCGCCGGAGAGCGATCCGGGCATACTCCTCTGCCTGTGCGTCGTCGATATAGGCGATGTGCGTCGTTTTTACCTGCTCAAGTTCGTCGTCCGCCGAGAAGAGCACGGCAAAAAAACGCGTCGTATAGATAAAATCCGGAATCTCGCCAAAATCATCCCCGATCCCGAAGATCCCCTGCAGACTCCACTCCATCTCCTCGCTGAAAGAGCTGTCGTGCTGGCTGCTTTCCTCTTCGGCGGTGTTCCCTTCGGCGGTGTTCCCTTCGGCGGTGTTCCCTTCCGTGGTGCTCTCTTCGGAGACTGTGCTGTCATCGACGGTCTGCTCCTCTGTATCGTCTGCTGCAGAGGGCACCGGGAGATCGCCGTCGTTGGCTGCTATGTAGCGCATGATCCCGCGGACCTCGTTGCGCACCGTGACGGCGCTGAAAAGGTAGATGCAGCCTCCCATGAGGAGCATGACGCAGAAGAGCGTGAGCGTGGAAGTCAGGATAAAGCGGGAACGGATCCGGTTGATTTCACGTTCGGTCATCAGTCTCTACCTCCGACAGGACGAGGCGGTATGTTTTGCCGCGGCTTCCTTCCATATGCGCCGGCGCGATGGTCGACGCAAGTTTTCTCTGCAGATATCGCACGTAGAGCTCAACTGTATCCTGGTCGGCATTTCCGTCGCCCGCCCAGACATGGGTGAGAATATACGGAACACCCAGGTCTCTCTCCGGATTTTGCATAAAGAGCTGCAGGAGCTCGCATTCCTTCATGGAGAGGCGGACCGTGTTTCTGGCAGTGAGTGCCAGTGTCTCCGTATCCAGGGAGAAACCATTCAGGTCAAGCCTGCGGGAGGCGTACTGGATCCGGCGCCGGGTCATAGCGTTGACTCTCGCGAGAAGTTCCTTCATGGCGAAGGGCTTGGGCAGGTAGTCGTCCGCTCCGGCATCGAGTCCGTTCACGCGGTCATCGATCTCAGCCTTGGCAGTCAGGAGCAGGACGGGCACAGTGATCCCCTTCGCGCGTATGGTCTTCAGGGCGGTGATGCCGTCCATGCGGGGCATCATGATATCCAGGATGACGGCGTCGTATCCGTTCCGGTCGATCTGTTCGAGCGCCGCTTCCCCGTCATAGACGGAGTCTACCTCGTATCCGGCGTGCTGCAGCATGACGGTGACGACGCGGTTGAGATCGGCGGTATCTTCGGCGATCAGTATTTTCACGATATGCTTACCTCATTTTTCTTTTGCCTGTCAGAAGGTGACGGCCTGTTACAGATCCCGGATCATGTCCCGCAGCGTCTGCATGGAGGCGTCGGTGGAGGCCAGCTCGTCGGCGCAGCGCTTGAGTTCCTCCGTGATCAGCGCGGTGTTTCCGGAAATGTCCTTTTTGTATTTCAGGTGGTGCTCCAGCGCCGCCCAGGTGTCCATGGATATGGTCCGCATCTGGATCTCCGCATAGTGCTGCTTTTTGTAGCGGATGATTATGTGGTAGCTGCGGTACCCGTTGGGCTTTACGTTTCGTATGTAGTCTTTCTCTTCGACCGGTTCGACGTCGGGAAGGGTCAGGAGCCGGTCCCGTATGGTGTAGATGTCGTCGACAAAAGCGCAGACGATCCGCAGTCCCACCGCGTCATAAATCTTTTCCAGGGCGGACTCCGCCGTCTCCGGAAGGCCTTTGCGCCGGCATTTCTCGCGCATGCTCTCCTCGGACTTGATCCGGGCGAGCAGATGCTCGATCGGATCCATTCCCAGTTCCTCTTCCATGTCTTTCCGGATCGCCGTGATCTCGTCCAGCAGCGCATCCCTGACGGAGCAGAGCGCAGGCATTGCGTCTCTGTAAATGCTTTCAGTACTCATAAACAATATCCCGTGTCTGTAATATTTCTGCCGAGGTTTCGTCTTGAATTACGTACACATTTTACCTAATCGCTTTCGTGCTGGCAAGGTGGGGCGGGGCGGCAATATTCTCAATATAAAGTGTTAATATTCAGCACCCCATGTCCCAAATGCTCCGCATTCGGGACTGTGGGCGTACAGAGGCGCTGCGCGCCTTGTCCGCCCCGGAAAAATGATTATTAACAAAAAGTTTCGTTGACGGGAAGCAGTAAAGGTGATTAGATAGAGTGAGACTGACGGAGGTATTTGTATATGAAAAGAAGAGTACTGACAATGTTGCTGGCAGGTATAGTCATGACTGCTGCCGGCTGCGCGGGAAGCGCAGGAACACAGACAGACAGCGCAAAGGAAGAGACGCAGGAAGAGACAGAGGCGCCTTCTGAAGAAGCGCAGCAGGAAAGTGCTGAGGAGACAGCACCCGGGGAAACGGCCTCGGAGGAAACTGCGGCGGACGGAGCACAGACGGGTCCCGCGTCAGGCGTGGCGGATGCTACCACCACCGGAGGAGAGGATGTCTCTCCCGAGGACGCACCGGATGACGGAATGGGAGAGGACGCCCCGGAGCTGACTTCCGACGAGTCTGAGACCGAAGGGATCGGAGGGCCTCCCGGAGCGGCAGGGGAAGAAGACCCCAACCTCTGGGAACGCCAGGGAGCCGGCCTCACCTTCAGGGCACCGGACAGCTTCCAGAGCCTCAAGGGCGTGATCGAGGAGATCGGCAACGGAGAGACGGCTGAGGGCTCCGGCGTAACATATTACGCCGTGAACTATATCGGCATCTCCCAGGATGAATACAACGAGCTCAACAACAAAGCAAGTGAGAATGCGCTTACCCAGGACGACATCGAGAAGGTCCAGAAGGTAAGCCGGAGCCTGTTTTCCGTGTACAGCATCGACGGAAACCGCACTGAGGACGACCTCGCGGATTACATTGAGCAGTCGGGCCTTCCCAGACCCAATCTGGAAGAGATCGGCAAGGTAGAGGAGTATACCTTCTACTTTGTAGATGAGTCCACGCTTGATAATGTGGAGGATCTCGGCGAATACGCAGAGGAGTACGAAGGCCTTGCAGGGCAGATGGATGAATTCAAATCCGCCATCACCTGCTTCGAGCCCGATCCGGACAGCGTACAGGTACTGCAGTAAAATCACTAAAAAAGTAAAGCTAAAGAAGGGCGTGTGAAAAATGAGAAATCGTTTTTCACACGCCCTTTTTGTGTTTGAAAATTTTGCTCATTCAGGTTAAAAATGGGCAAAAGCCCCCTACCCCATAAGATCAGCATTGCTGATATTTTATGCGGCCATCGATTTC
>JAFQZU010000026.1 GCA_017405805.1 Lachnospiraceae bacterium | reverse complement strand
GGGCGTAAGATGTTTGAGAGGAGCTGCCCTTAGTACGAGAGGACCGGGGTGGACGGACCGCTGGTGTATCTGCTGCACCGCCAGGTGCAAAAGGCAGGGTAGCCAAGTCCGGCAGGGATAAACGCTGAAGGCATCTAAGCGTGAAGCCCCCCTCAAGATGAGACATCACAAGACCCCTTAGAGAGTATGAGGTAGATAGGTGCGAGGTGTAAGTACGGCAACGTATTCAGCTGACGCATACTAATCGGTCGGAAGCTTATCCTTATTATTCTTGGTTTCGATATTCAGTTTTGAAGGTACAGGACTTATCTGCCTTGATAGCTCAATGGTAGAGCACGCGGCTGTTAACCGCGGTGTTGCAGGTTCGAGCCCTGCTCGGGGCGTTAATCAGGAGACAGAGAGCAGTTCTGCGAAGAAGTGGACGGTTCTGTGTCTTCTTTTTTAATCGGAAGATGGTACGGTTTTTGACGTCTTCTTGCACAGTTGATGTATTTTTGTTATACTCATACTTGCGCAAATGCATGGACCCTTAGCTCAGTTGGTTAGAGCTCCCGGCTCATAACCGGTCGGTCCTGGGTTCGAGTCCCCGAGGGTCCACTTGGCGCATCGGCATTGATCAGTACCGATGCGTATTTCTTTATCTGATCGGCCGGCATGGCGGAATAGGCAGACGCGCGGGACTTAAAATCCCGTTCCCCTAAAGGGAGTGTCGGTTCGACCCCGACTGCCGGCAGATAGGAGGGGCAGGATCTTCCTTGCGGAAGGTCCTGCTTCTTTTTTTGTGCAGCTTTTGTGCAGCAAGGGCCGTGTGTTGTTCAAAAAATACATTATTCTGTAATTTATACGTGACGTTTCGCCTAAATAGATTTACAATAGAGGTGTTGATTAAAAAATACCCGATGGAGGTGAATTATGGCCATTTTGTCACTTGTAAGAAGAAAACTGATGCGCGATGAGAAGCTCGGCGGCATGGTCGTCCGCGGCACCAATAAAGAGATCCTGATCGATCTGGACGGAGACAGACAGGCTGATATCGCGCTCATGGATACGACCGGAGAAGGAAAAGTGGACACAATCGCTGCAGATCTGACCGGCGATAATCTCTTTAATCTCTATTTTATGGATGTCAATATGAACGGCACACCGGATATCTCCTATGAGGATGTGGACGGTGAAGGGAATATCCATACCGTGTCGATCAGCGCTGAGAGACAGCAGGTCATGATTCCTCCGGCAACCAGGATTTTCTCGATCCTGCTCGAGGATGATTTTGACGCGGAAGCTTTTGAAAATGCGCTTTTTGACCTCAAGGAGAAGATCGACCAGGCGAAGGCTGAGGCCTGATCACCGGAACGGGTTCAAATAAACAAGACAGAAACGGATTGGTAAAACGTCCGGCAGTAAGGCTGCCGGGCGTTTTTTTTATGCCTGAAAGCCGGCCTTTTATAAAAACTTTATTAAATAAGATTAAGAAAATATAGGTTTGTTGACTTTTTGTGTCTTACTTTGGTATGCTACAACGCGTAATTAAGATAATATTTGTTTTCGATTTTGAAATATGTCTGAAAGGCGTTCATTGGCAGGCAGGACAAGCAGGCAGTGGGTAGACCCATTCCTTTTCGGAAACGGTCAGGAGGTTTCATGAGTTTCATTGGCAGGAAGTTAGTGCAGGGATTGTTGACAGCGTCGATCGCGGCGGCCATGATGAGCGGCGCGGTCTATGCGGCGGAGGAACAGGAAGAGACGGAGATGGCAGTCTCCGACGCGGAGGCATCAGAGGAAGAAGCGGAAACGCACCCGCCTCTTGATGCGCCCATGGCGGCCAGCGTTCCCGCGGCGGAGGAAGAGACGGTTCCGGTCGACGACATAAAGCCTATAGACGAGGCGATCAGCACTGCACGTGAAGAAACTGCTTCGGAGACACAGACGGAGAGCGCTTCCGGCGCCACGCTGGTCGTTGCGGCGCCCAATGAATACCTGAATGTGCACAGTGACGCTTCCCTCAGCAGCGATGTGGTGGGCAAGCTCTATACCAACGATGTGGCGGCGGTGATCCAGGACAACGGTGACGACTGGGTCAAGATCCAGTCCGGCGGCGTTGTGGGATATGTGCTCGGTGAATATCTCGTGACCGGCGAGGAAGCCGAAGTCCTGACGGACCTGATCAAGCAGGACGTGGCGACCGTCGACAGCGAGAGCGAGGATGAGACGGACGTCTATTCGCGCAAAGACGAAGATTCCAGAGTCATGACCACCATCTCCAAGGGCGAGCAGTACACCGTCGAGGAGACGGACGAGGACGGCTGGACGACGGTCGTGACGGACGAGGGCACGGGATATGTCCGCAGCGAGTCCGTGACGGTAGGCGCCTCCTATCCGGTGGCCCAGAGCTCGGATGAGATCAAGGAGATCCGGGAGAACTCCACGGTAGTCGACATCGCGGACGAGGCGCAGAAAAGAGCGGACAATGCGCAGGCCATCGCGGACGCCGCCTATGAGAAGGCGGAAGAGGCGATGAACGGCATCGAGGATATGGAGCTGGAGGAGGGCACTTCCTCCGCGGCGGCCAGAGCGGCGCAGACGCTCGGCGCGGTGAGCGAGATCGCACAGAAAAACGCGGACGCCTCCAAGGAACACGCTGACTTCGCAAAAGAAAACATGCAGAACCACCGGGCGGAGATGGGCCAGGCTGTGGCTGACTTCGCGGTCCAGTTCGTCGGCAACCCTTACGTCTGGGGAGGATCCAGTCTGACCCACGGGACGGACTGCTCCGGCTTTACCATGGCGGTGTACGCCAACTTCGGCATCGGACTGCCGCATTACGATGCGTCCCAGAGGGGATACGGCATCGGCATCAGCTCTCTCTCCGACGCAAGACCGGGCGATCTGGTCTGCTACTACGGCCATGTAGGCATCTATATCGGGGACGGGCAGATCGTTCACGCCGCGAATGCGAGGGACGGTATCAAGATCTCCAATGCGGATTACAGGGAGATCGCATGCATCAGACGGCTTTTCTATTAATTCAATACTAATTCAATACGAAGTGACAAATAGGGGGACGCGCAGGCGTCCCCTTTTTGGATAGTATTATCAGAGAGGCGGACCGGCGGGCAAAGAATGTTTCTCCAAAGTTTATAAATTAGTACAGAAATTGAAATGAATTTCGTTGAGAATGCAAATTCTTGTGGTGAAATATGTTATAATACTATATCGGGTAACTCGTAAACTTGACGAGCGGCTGAGCATCGCAGCAGAAAAGAGGTGACTATGAAATATATCATAGTAGGCAAAAATATGGAAGTTACACCGTCTCTTGACAGTGCGATCCGTGACAAGCTGGGGAAGCTGGATAAGTATTTTGCCGATGAGGCAGAAGTCCATGTGACGCTCCGCGTCGACAAGGGCAGACACAAAGCGGAGGTGACGATCCCGGTAAAGGGAACGGTCATCCACTGCGAGCAGGTCAGCAAAGACATGTACGAATCCATCGACCTGGTCGAAGAGATCATTGAGCGGCAGCTGAGAAAATATCGCAAGAAACTGATCGGCAGGCATCAGGGAGCGTCCGGCTTCAAGAGGGAATATCTGGAGCGGAACGACCCCGAAGACGATGAGATCAGGATCGTACGCAGGAAACAGTTCGATGTCAAGCCCATGTATCCGGAGGATGCATGCGTGCAGATGGAGCTCCTCGGCCACAGCTTCTATGTTTTCCGCAATGCGGAAACGGATGAGATCAATGTGGTGTACCGCCGCAAAGACGGCGCTTACGGAATGATCGAGCCGGAATGAGATCCGGCGGGAGCTGGTGCCGCAGGCACTGACGATCACGATCGACCATCTACGCGGCGACAGACGCTTTAGATGATAGATGTAAGTAGTATCGACAACAGCAGTTAGTAAACAAAGGTGGAGGAAAGTATGGCAAAAAGAGTAGTATTGGCAGGCGCGTGCCGCACACCTATCGGCAAAATGGGCGGACAGCTCAGCACAGTGAAAGCTCCTGATCTGGGCGCGATCGTTATCAAGGAGGCACTCAAGCGCACCGGCGTTGCCCCCGAGCAGGTGGACGAGGTTCTTTTCGGATGCGTTATCCAGGCCGGTCAGGGTCAGAACGTTGCCAGACAGGCCACGCTGTATGCAGGACTTCCGGTCGAAGTTCCGGCAACTACAATTAACGTCGTTTGCGGTTCCGGTCTGAACTGCGTCAACCTGGCTGCAGAGAAGATCCTTGCCGGCAATGCTGATATCGTTGTCGCAGGCGGCACGGAGAACATGTCTCTCGCTCCCTATGCAGTGATGCAGGGCCGTTACGGCTACAGAATGAACAACGGCGTTCTTGTTGATACGATGATCAAAGATGCTCTCTGGGATGTCTACAATGACTATCACATGATCCAGACGGCTGACAACGTAGCAGCAAAGTGGGGCCTGACAAGAGAAGAGCTCGACGTATTTGCGGCAAACAGCCAGAATAAAGCCATCGCGGCGATGAAGTCCGGCAGGTTCAAAGATGAGATCGTTCCCGTCGAGGTCAAGACCAAGAAGGGCACGACCATTGTCGATACTGACGAAGGCCCTCGTGACGGCGTTACTCCCGAGTCCCTCAGCAAGCTCCGCGCCATCAACAAGGACGGCGTCACTACCGCAGGCAACGCTTCCGGCATCAACGACGGCGCAGCAGCAGTCATCGTTATGAGCGAAGAAAAGGCCAAAGAACTCGGCGTGACCCCTATGGCATACTGGATCACCGGCGCTCTGGGCGGCGTAGATCCCAAGATCATGGGCGTCGGCCCCGTTGTTTCCACGAAGAAGTGCCTGAACAGAGTCGGCATGACCATCGACCAGTTCGACCTGTATGAGGCGAACGAGGCATTCGCAGCGCAGTCCGTAGCAGTCGGCAAGGAGCTCGGCTTTGACCTCTCCAAGCTGAACGTAAACGGCGGCGCCATCGCTCTGGGCCACCCCGTAGGCGCTTCCGGCTGCCGTATCCTCGTGACACTGCTTCACGAGATGGTCAAGAGAGATGCCAAGAAGGGCATCGCAACACTGTGCATCGGCGGCGGCATGGGCTGCACGGCACTCGTTGAGAGAGACTGATCAGGGGATGTTCAGTCAGAATATTCTTTGTTTAATTAATGGAGGGAAACTATCATGAAAGTAGCAGTTATCGGCGCAGGTACCATGGGATCCGGTATCGCACAGGCTTTTGCACAGTGCGATAAGGTTGAGAAGGTTTATCTTTGCGACATCAAGGAAGAGTTCGCGGCAGGCGGTCTCTCCAAGATCAAGGGCAACATCGATAAACTTGTGTCCAAGGGCAGAATGGATCAGGCTAAGGCAGACGCGATCCTTGGCAAATTTGTCACAGGCCTCAACTCCATCGCTGTGGACCCGGATCTGGTAGTGGAAGCTGCGCTGGAGATCATGGACATCAAGAAGAAGTGCTTCAAAGAGCTGCAGGACGAGATCGTCAAGAACCCTGACTGCATCTACGCTTCCAATACTTCTTCTCTTTCCATCACCGAAATCGGCGCCGGCCTTGCAAAGCCCATCATCGGCATGCATTTCTTCAATCCGGCTCCCGTCATGAAGCTGGTCGAGGTCATCGCAGGCCTCAACACACCCGCTGAGATGGTCGAGACTGTTAAGCAGATCTCTGTAGATATGGGCAAGGTTCCGGTACAGGTCAACGAGGCGGCTGGTTTTGTCGTCAACAGGATCCTGATCCCTATGATCAACGAAGGCATCTGCGTTTACGAAGCCGGCGTGTCCGATATCGAGGGCATCGACAACGCTATGAAGCTCGGCAGCAACCATCCCATGGGACCGCTTGAACTGGGCGACTTCATCGGCCTGGACATCGTTCTCGCGATCATGGACGTTATCTACAACGACACGGGCGATTCCAAGTATCGTGCCTGCCCGCTGCTCCGCAAGATGGTCCGCGGCAAGAGACTGGGCGTCAAGACCGGTATCGGCTTCTATGACTACTCCGCCGGCATGAAGAACAAGGTTCCGACCGACAAGAAATAATTATTTACAGCGAAGAGAAGAATATTATGGCCGTTGAACACTCCCGCACCCCGCGTGCGGGGGTGCCGGCACAGCTAATTTTGGAAAATTCCTTGCACGGTATACGGCGGCATGATATATTCTCAATATAAAAAGTGTACCAAGGAGGAGGTAACTATGAACATTCTTGTTTGCGTAAAACAGGTTCCGGATACGACCCAGATTAAAATCGATCCGGTCAAGCACACCCTGATCCGTGAAGGTGTTCCTGCGATTCTCAATCCTTTTGACGGCTATGCTCTTGAGGCAGCTGCCCGTATTAAGGACAAGAACCCCGACACCAAGATCGTCGTTGTCACCATGGGCCCGCCGCAGGCAGTGGCAGTCCTGAAGGAGTGCGTAGCGATCGCAGCGGATAAGGGTTATCTGGTAACCGGCCGTACTTTCGGCGGCTCTGATACGCTGGCAACTTCTTACATTCTTTCTCATGCGGTCAAGAAGATCGAGGAGACTGAGGGCAAGTTCGATGCGATCTTCTGCGGCAAGCAGGCTATCGACGGCGATACTGCTCAGGTCGGTCCTGAAATCGCTGAGTGGCTGGATCTGCCCCAGGTTACATACGGCCTTGAGGCTGAGGAAGTTGAAGGCGGTCTCCGCGTCAAGAAGGAAGCTGAGGACGGCACTCTTGTAATCGATATCAAGACCCCTTGCCTCTGCACCTTCACAAAGCCTGCATGGGATCCCCGTTATCCTACTATCAAGCGCAAACTCGCTGCCAACAGAGCTAAATTCGAGCAGCTGGGCGACGACTTTGATCCTTCCATGGATCCTGCACACTACGGTCTGAACGGCTCCCCGACTCACGTTAAGAAATCCTTCACACCTCCGCAGAAGGAAGGCGGTCTGAAGATCAAGAAGGAAGGCGAAGAGACCGGAGCTGATCTTGCAGCGAAGCTTGCCAAGGTTCTCGCTGACAACAACATTATCTGACAGGAGGGATGACGATGGAAGCAAAGACAAAAGACCTTTGGGTATTTATTGAAACAAATGAAGACGGTTCGCCGAAGAAGGTCGGCCTGGAGCTCCTCAATCCCGGCCGTATGATGGCGGACAAGCAGGGCGGCAAGCTCGTCGGCGTTGTGATCGGCGACAACGTAGCTGCTACTGTTGAGCAGGCTGGTATCTATGGCGCTGACCAGGTCATCGTCGTGGAAGGCCCTGAGTACAAGCAGTATACAACGGATGCGTATGTCAATGCTCTGACATATCTCGTTGAGAAGTATGGCCCCACCACCGTTATGATCGGTGCTACCAACAACGGTCGTGACCTTGGCCCTCGTTTCTCCTCCAGAATCAAGACTGGTCTGACCGCAGACTGCACAAGCCTTGACATCGATGACGAGGACGGTCTTGTTGCATGGACCCGTCCTGCATTCGGCGGCAACCTGATGGCTACCATCAAGTGCCCTGACCATCGTCCGCAGTGCGGCACTGTCCGTCCCGGCGTGTTCAAGAAGCCTGCAGAGGGCGAGAACAAGGCAGAAGTCATCAAGGAAGACTTCCATGTTGCTCCCGAGGATATCCGCACCAAGCTGGTTGAGGTTATCAAAGAGGCAGCTGGTGAGATCGTTGACCTTGAGGGCGCTGACGTCATCGTTTCCGGCGGTCGTGGAATGGGCGGCCCCGAGGGCTTTGACACCACCCTTAAGCCCCTTGCAGACCTGCTCGGCGGCGTAGTCGGTGCTTCCCGTGCAGCAGTAGACAGCGGCTGGATCGCTCATTCTCACCAGGTCGGCCAGACCGGTAAGACTGTTGGTCCGAAGCTCTACATCGCTTGCGGTATCTCCGGCGCTATCCAGCACGTTGCTGGTATGAGCGGCTCTGACTGCATCGTTGCGATCAACAAGGACGAGGATGCCAGCATCTTCTCCATCGCTGATTACGGCGTAGTCGGTGATCTGTATGAAGTAGTTCCTGCTCTTACAGAGGAGATCAAGAAGCTCAAAGCTTGATGATTTATTGATCTGCGGATCGATTGAGTTGTGCCCTGCCCGCATTCGTGCGGGCGGGGCATAATCTTTGTACAGGGAAAGAGTATGGGTAAGAAAGAAGCCAAAACAAATGCCATGCGGATCCTCGAGCGAATGAAGGTCCCCTACACTGCACAGGCTTATGAGTGCGACGAGTTTACGGACGGGCTTGAGACGGCTGATCGGCTTGGACTTCCGCATGAACTGGTCTATAAGACGCTGGTAACGCTCGGCGCGGACAAGGAGCACTATGTCTTTGTGATCCCGATCGAGAAGGAGCTGGATCTGAAGAAATGTGCGAGGGCAGTGGGCGTGAAATCCGTCTCCATGATCCACGTGAAGGAGATCTTTGCGCTCACGGGATATGTGCGGGGCGGCTGTACGGCGGTCGGCATGAAGAAACCCTTTGTGACCAGGATCGACCAGTCTGCTGAGGGATTGGAGAAGATCTACGTGAGCGGAGGGCGGATCGGCTGCCAGATCTGTCTGGCGCCGGAGGGACTGCGCAAGGCGGCCCATAAGGCGGAGTACGCAGACCTTACGATGTGATCAGCGGCGAAGTGATCAAAGATATAAAGATATAATAAAAAAGCAGGTCATCTGAGATGATCTGCTTTTTTTCATGTACGTGACAAGATTCGAACTCGCGACCTTCTGGTCCGTAGCCAGACGCTCTATCCAGCTGAGCTACACGTACAGAAGCAACTTATCTTGCTGCAACAGAAATTATTATAGTGGAGTAAGCGACCGTTGTCAATATATTTTTTAAAAAGGATGCGCAATGAAATTGCGTACCTTTTTGACGGGAAATAGGGTAAACGGGTTGCACGGGCGGCGGCTGCGGCGTAGCTTTGAATACAGTAAAGGAGGTTCGATATGGCGTCACTTAAAGACATTTCTGCCGTATGCAAAGTATCTGTGCCTACTGTCAGTAAGGCACTGCACGGCGCCTGTGATGTCAGCGAAAAGACTCGCAGGAAGGTATTGAAGGCTGCAAAGGAGCTGCGCTATCCGGTCGGAGGTTTAGGGGAGGAGCTGAGAGATCCGGGAGGCGGCGAGGAAAAGACGGGAAATCTGGGGATCTTGCTTCCAGATCAAATGGGGAGCGATGAGATGCACACCGTGACGGATATCATGGCGGGTTTTCGGGAGGCGTCCATGCGCGCCGGCTATGACCTGACAGTGCTGAATACGGATGGATCGGCCAGAAATCAGCTTACGTATTATTCCAGATGCCTGTACAGGCATCTGGACGGCGTGTGCGTGTTCCGGCGCAGGAGCGGGCGATATGATCCGCAGCTGCTCGAGCTCATCTGCAGCGGGCTGCCTGTGGTGACGGTGGGGCAGGTTTTTGACGGACATACGGCGGTCCTGCCGGACGCCGCCAATGACATGCGCCTCCTCCTCTGGTATCTGGCCAGACAGGGGCATGGGGACATTGCTTTCATAGGAACGGGAGCATGGGAGCGCGAAGCCAGGAATATGGCGCTGTTCAGGCGCGCCTCCCTGTTTTTGGGACTGGAGCTTC
Organism: Lachnospiraceae bacterium; assembly: GCA_017405805.1. GTDB lineage: Bacteria > Bacillota > Clostridia > Lachnospirales > Lachnospiraceae > CAG-791. The sequence goes on along the minus strand of JAFQZU010000026.1, from coordinate 91,356 downwards.
ACGAGGAATGGATTCGCAGCGCAGCGGCTGACAGGGGAGATGCCGGCGCGGACAAAGAGGTGGAGGGCCTGATCGCTGAGATGCGGGCACTCCTTCGGGAACTGACGCAGTTTTCGCGGCCGCCGCGGTGTTTTGTCGTATCAGGGGACCGGGGCGCCATGGCGTTCGGAGAAGCTGCGAGAAGAGAAGGACTGCGTATTCCGGAGGACATCCCGGCCGCCGTGTTTGAGGGCGGCGGTATCTGCAGAGCCATGAGAGGCGCCCTGACATCGGTCTGCGTGGACTGCGGGGCAATCGGCAGAGCGGCGGCAGAAGGGCTGATTGCATCGATCCTGCAGCCGGATCTGAGCGTGGGGGAACAGATCCTGGTCCCGGGTATTTTGCTGAAGGGGGAGAGCAGCGAGAGGCGTACGGCGGATAGTCCGCCGCAGAAAGCAGCAGAAGATGGGAATCCGGAAGAAAATGCATATAAAAACGCAGGTCCGGAACGCAATTAAAATGCGTATAGAATCAAAAAATGCGGATAACAGGACTTGAACCTGCACGAGTATCCCCACCAGAACCTAAATCTGGCGCGTCTGCCAATTCCGCCATATCCGCATGAAAGGTATGAAGTTTAAAAACTGGGCTAGTCGGATTCGAACCAACAATGCCTATATTTACTTTATACACGCCTATTTTACTGCAATAAATACTGCAAAACAAGTCAGGAAGCCCCATACCAGGGGCCTTTTTATTGCATCATTTGCTGTGCTTCTTCTGCCATTACATGCAATTGGTCAGCGGGTAGATTCGCAATAAAAGACAGAAAAATGGTATCTAATTTGCGTTCCAAAAAGTCTTTTCTGTTTTCGAGCATGTCTAACTCTCTGCTTATTGATTGAACCGTTTCATGTTGAGGTTCGGAGTCTACACCGACGAGATAGTCAATACTACAGCCATAAACTTTTGATAGCTTAATTAAATCGTCAATACCGGGTTGTTCTGTGTATTTGTCATTGCACCAGTATGTGATTCTTTTGGGGTCAATGAAAATACGTTCTGCAATTTTTACGTTAGTATCGCCGTTTGCTATTTCGTGAAGCCTGTTTTTGAATATGGTTTTATCCATTATTCCTCCTTTCCGGAATTATTTCATTCCGAAAGTGTGTAATGCGGTCAATGTGGACAGTTTTTATAATTATACCAGATGAAACCACATGGCGCCAAGAAAACGAATAAGGAGTAAAACATGGAAAAGAGATTGTTAACGATTGACGAGGTTTGTAGTTACACTTCAATGGGGAGGAGTTTTTGCCGGGAGTGGCTGAAGGAGCACAATGCAGTGAGGAAAATCTCCGGAAAAATGGTGCGGTACGACAGGAAAATAATTGACCAGGCACTTGATGCTATGGCGAAGGGAGACGAACAGGGTGATATTCGAAAAGTTGATGGAGGGGCATGACAATGCTATATCAATGGCGTTGCTTGCTATAGAGTGCAAGTGTTCCGAAAGGGATATAAGGCGAGCCGTACAATACGAACGGGAAAAGGGGGCGCTAATCCTGAGTGATAACAACGGGTACTATCTTCCTTCTGCCGATCCAGAACGGGCGCACGCCGAAATCAATTCGTTTTTTGCGATGATGAAGACCAGGGAGCGAAAAACAAGTGCGATGATTGAAGGGATGCGGAGATCATGTCAAAACGGGTGGACATTCAAAAACACATGATTGCAGCACATCCAAGTAGAGATAAAAAGTTTACACGGGTTTATCAATCACTATTGGAAAGTGCTGCATTCTGCCGGCTACATCCATATTCACAAATGCTTTATATCCGCATGATAGGAAGAACAAGAGGAGACTGTTTGTCTTTTACTTATCCGAAATCGGAATACAGCAAATATATGTGCGCTTCTGTTTTCGTAAAAGCAAAGACAGAACTGCTTCGGGAGGGCTTTATTTCAGAGAAAAAATACATTAACCGAAGGCCGACCGAGTATAGATTATCTGCTGAATGGGCTATCCGGCAAACGAGCCAAAATTAAAATGCTTGTACGCCACACCGACAAGACTTGTACGCCACACCGACAAGGAAGCCACTTGCTTGTACGCCACACCGACAAGGAAACTACCGAAAACCCACAAATTAGTACCACTTGCTTGTACGCCACACCGACAACAATATAGATATATACCATCTACAGGGGCGAATGCGTGAGCATTCCCCCCTGCCCCACCAAAACGAGGTCGCACATGACAAGGGACAATCTACTCGCAATGGGCTTTTCATCAGAACGGGCCGACAGGATCATGAAGGAGTACACTGAAAACAGGAGGAAGAAGAAAATGCGAGACAACACCGAACAGTTAGACAGACTGAAAGACGCAGTGAGAGAGGTACTACAAGAACAGGAGAGCAGGCACGCTCAAACAGACCAGGAAAAGCGTGATGCTATCATGTCAATCAGGGACACGAAGCAGCGACAAGCAGCGATCCGGGACAATCTTGACTTGTTTCCGGGATACGTAGCAGGGAGGAAGCACGATGCTTGATACAATAACGGCGCTGGAAGAATTAGCAGCGATCCAGGAAGATGCTGCCAAAAAATCGGAGGAGTTGAGGCGAGAAATCAATGTCGCATACTCTGACCAGGCGGACGCAGACAGGGAAATGGAGACAGCATCAAAATCACGAAATACAAAAAAGTATCAGGACGCATTTGCTAAGTTTCAAATGCTATCCAGATTTATACATGCATCAGAGTCGGAGCTATCCAGGCTTGAAGACGGGCACCTTATAAGCCGTGAAGAATACGGCGAGATGTTGACAGCGATCCGGGAGGATCACTACAAGACAATGCGAAGCGCTGCCGATCAGATCAGGGACAAACTGACAGAGATTGACGAAATCCACAGAAAAGCCGTTGAGCGGATGAAAGAACTAAACAGGGTTGTGCTTTTGCTGCATTCTGAGGTTTACAGGGGGCGAATTGAAACTCAATGGGCGATCAATACGGGCGAACCATCACCAGTGCCGTTTTTGAAAGATGACGTTATCGGACCGTTTATCGAGCACATGAAACGGGATGATTCGATAGCAAAAACTAACTTTAATATCTTTGCAAGGTGAAATGTTTTAATGCTGATTTTTCCCGTGATTCGGGAGAGATCAGCATTTTGCCCCCCATAACGAGAAAGGAGCGGACTTGACAACACTAAGGGTACTTGAAAGAAAAGCTGCTGCTATCATTCAAGATCAGCAGGAGAAAAGGGATTTTACCAGGAACCAGGAAGAAAACGAAGCACTGTTTAACAGGGCGAGAGAGGATTATAAAAACGGGGTAAGGCGCCCACTGTCAGCGGACGAACTGGAAGAGATACGAAGGGAGTGTTTCAGCACGGGATGAAATTAAGATTTTCGAACGCACGAACAATAAGAGCATCATTGGCACGGGTGGCAAATGCCGTTGCGAATGGACAAATTGAGCCAAAACAGGCGAATGCAATCATTTATGCGTCAACGGCGATCCTGCAAAGTATTCGAGTTGACGAACAGCAAAAGAGACTGGAAGCGCTTGAAAGGTCTTTGGAGGAGATCAGAGGATAATAAAAGCCCCACCGTTAAAGGCGAGGCTTTTTGGCACTGGAATGCCTGACAAAGAAAATTGAGCAAATCCATTGTTACAACGAAGCCCCCACAATAAGCAGGGGCTTTTCCCACAAGAGGAGGTCATGGACTGCTACAAGACAATTATATAGAACGCACGTTCTAAAAGTCAATCATGCCGTTTTAGGCCCCTAGAAGCCTCAATTTCGCATTTTAGGTGCAGAGTGGTATAATTCCCCCATTTAAGACGTTCAAAGCGCTCTGAGGGGCGTACAGTGCAAATTTAGGGTATTGTGCACACTACGAACCCAATGAAGACCATAAACGGGGCAATTCGGGATCGTCTCCGAGATCATTTACCAGGGAGTAATACAGCGCCGTTTTTATGTATCTGTTTATGGGCACGCCTTTCTTTTCTGCGCATCTTTTTATGATGTCATAATCTTCCCTGCGAAGCTCCAACGGCACTCGCTTATAAAAAAGACGCTTATAATCATTTTGATATTGTGTTCTGTTTTCTCCCATGACTACCACCAAAAAAACAAATACGGACTAATACGATTATATCAAAGCTGATACAAACTTGACATATTGTGCACACTACGTTTATGTTTAATACATGGGTTGTGTACACTACAGGAATATGGACAGACGTCCAGGAAGGAGGGAAGCATGAGAGAATTGCTGATTGAAATGATACGAGGAGCGAATGAAAGACAGCTTCGAATTATCTACGCATTTGTCCGGTCGTTCCTGCAATAAAAGTGAAGGCCCGGCGCTGAAAAGGAGACATCAGTGCCGGGCTTGCCTATGGCTAATGGGTGGACGCTTTTATTATAGCATGGATCAGAAAAAAATGTATATAGAGTGCATAAACGGCAAAATATACAGGAAATATTCAGAAATAGTGAATATTTGCCAATGAATAAACAAAGCAGTAAGAGGATCCGAAAAACTGCACAAAAATACAGGGTGAAAATTGGGCAGATTGTTGTTCAAAATTTCGCAAAAGAAGACTTTGGCGAATAGTTGAAAAATGAAAAAATGAGTATATGAGAGAAAATAAGAGAAATAAGGAGATACAGAAAGTAATAAAAATTACAAATAGGTGACATTGAAATATATGGAGGTGGACACATGACAAGGAAAATAACAGGGATTACGGTTAGATCAGATGGGCGTCTCATGCTACAGTTTACGGTCAATGGGAAGCGCTGTACTGTATACGGGCACACGGTAAGGGAATGTCGGGAGAAGGAATTGCGAAAAAGACAGGAATTAGAAGCCGGCACGTATAGGAGCGGTAAGGCGCTGACAGTATCGGAGTATTGCGAACGTTGGCTGGAAAACAAGGCCGGGAGCGTGAAGGAGACTACAACACGGACAGACCGCATACTTTTGAGCAGGATCAACAAAACAATTATAGACGGGGCAGGTCGAAAGTTTGGAGACATTAAATTAACCAAGGTGGAGGCACAAAACGTTCGAGACCTGCAAACGAAACTGAGCAAAGAAGTTTCAACCAGGACAACAAACGATTGTATACACCTTCTGAAAGCAGTTTATAGGACTGCGATTGAAGAACGTATCTGCGCATGGAACCCGGTCATTGTTAAACCGCTGAAACGGACAGAGGAAGCAGCGAGAGACACAATACACCGGGCACTCACCATGGAGGAAACCGCTGCATTTTTGGAAATGGCAAAAAACGAAGGATCATGGTATCTAAATCTTTACACGTTTTTGTTAAATACGGGATGCCGAATCGGTGAGGCAGGTGCATTAACACAGGCAGATTTAAAAAAAGGGGCGATCAGGATCACGAAGACCGTCACCAGGACGGAGGCCGGAGGCTACGAGATTGGGAAAGAAACGAAGACCGCAGCCGGGACACGGACAATACCGTTAAATGCTGACGCTCTTAAAGCATGGGAAGGGCAGCGAGAGATAAACGCTGCTTTATATGGCGATCGAGTTATAAATCTCAGTGAACCAGTGTTTAAATCTCCTAGAGGGGCGTTGATTATGTCTAGCAGTGTAAATGCCGATATATGCCGAATATGCCGGGCAGCAGGGATGCAGCGCTTTAGTGTTCATGCCTTCCGGGACACGTTCGCTACAAGATGTGTTGAGTCAGGAATGCAGGTGAAGACACTCCAAGAAATCATGGGCCATACTGACATAAACATGACTTTGGGACTTTATGCACATGCAGCGGAAGACGTAAAAGAGCAGCAAATTAAGGCAGTGAATTTTATATAATCTGTACTGCGTAAGTTACTGCAATTTTTACTGCATTCCTACAGCAAATTACTACAAATTACTGCAATACAATATAAATCAATATACCGTATTAGATTGTTAGAAAAGCCTGTATTTACGGGAAAAATAAGCCCCTTACCAAAACATGGCAAGGGGCTATAATTTATTACTGGGCTAGTCGGATTCGAACCAACGCATGCAGCAGTCAAAGTGCTGTGCCTTACCACTTGGCGATAGCCCATTATCAGTATACCCGGAATGCCCGATCTGCTCGGCCCATTCCGGGTATATTAATAGGGTGGGTAGAGGGACTCGAACCCTCGATCTCCAGAACCACAATCTGGCGCGTTAACCAACTACGCCATACCCACCATGCATCATAATGTATGAAGCTTTGTGCTCCTTTCGGAGCTCATATGCCCGAAGGGACTCGAACCCCCGACACCCGGCTTAGAAGGCCGGTGCTCTATCCAGCTGAGCTACGGACACACAGCACACTGCGTCTGCGCAATGTGAAAGCGGGTGATGGGAATCGAACCCACATATCTAGCTTGGAAGGCTAGTGTTCTACCACTGAACTACACCCGCATGTAATCATAAGGTATTTGGTTATGCATTCATCGGGGTGACAGGATTCGAACCTGCGACTTCCTGGTCCCAAACCAGGCGCTCTAGCCAAACTGAGCCACACCCCGGAGAGACTTTTCAAATGCAAAAACTATTATAATTGAAGGTGTAGTGGCTGTCAACACAAAAAAATAAAAATAATTACCGAAGAATTTGTAATGCTGTCAAATACCCAATTCTTCCAGCATGGCGCGCAGCGCCTTGCCGCGGTGGCTGATCCGGTTCTTTTCCTCGGGGGAGATCTCGGCACTGGTCATGCCGTACTCGGGCAGATAGAAGAAGGGATCATAGCCAAAACCATGCCTGCCCCGGATCTCATACCCGATCCTGCCTTCCATGGTGCCGCGCACCACATGGCGGGTGCCGTCGGGCGCCAGCGCCGCTACAGCGGCTACGAAACGCGCGGTGCGCTGCTCGTCGGGCACGCCGGCAAGGCGGTCCATGATCTGGCGCATCTTCTCCGGGTAAGGGAGATCTCTGCCGAGATAACGGGCGGAGTAAATGCCCGGCTCTCCGCCGAGGGCGTCGATCTCCAGTCCGGAATCGTCGGACATCACGGTGACGTCGAGAGCGGAAGGGTCGATCCCCTCCGGGACGGAGGGAAGAAAAGCCCCTGAGGAGGGATCCCTCAGAAAGCTGCCGTCTTCCCGCTGGCGGGCGATGCGCTCCGCCACCGCGTTTACTTTGATCATGGCGTTTTCCTCAAAGGAGCTGCCGTTCTCCTCGGGATCGGCCGGCACGCCGGCCTCCTTCATGGAGAGGACAAATACGGAAGGGTCCGTGATGATCTCGGTGATCTCCCGGATTTTGTCGCGGTTTCCGGTTGCAAATACGATCAGATGTTTTTTCATGGATGGCAATTCCTCCGTATGGTCACTGGGGACGTTTTCTCGCGGGCGGCTTGGGGCCCGGGAACTGGTAGAAATAGGTCTTGATCATTCCGTTGTATATCTTGCGGTTCCTGGCAGCTTTTAAGCCCAGCTGCTTCTCACAGTCCGCATAGGAAGTGATGAGGTACATGGACCAGGAATCGAGTTTTCTGTAGGCGTCGCCCAGCTGGCCGTAGAGCGCGGCAACCGCTTTCTCATCGCCCGGGGACAGGCGCTCGCCGTAAGGAGGATTTGTGATGAGGAAGCCGTATTTTTTCGGGTGCGAGAGGGCGGCGACGGGCCGGGTCTGGAAGTGGATCAGGTGATCGACGCCTGCCAGCCTCGCGTTGTCCCGGGCGGCGGCGATGGCCTCCGGGTCGATGTCATATCCCTGCAGATCGGTCTCGACATGCGGATCGACATTGTCGAGCGCCTCTTCGCGGCCGTCCTCCCACAGGGCGGGGTCGATCAGGTGGCCCCAGGCCTCGGCGGTGAAATGTCTCCGCATGCCGGGCGCCATGCCTGCTGCCATCATGGCGGCTTCGATCAGGAAAGTGCCGCTGCCGCAGAAGGGGTCCACAAGGATCCTGTCGGGGCGCCAGGGCGTGAGCATGATCAGACCTGCCGCCAGGTTCTCTGCAATCGGCGCCGTGACCTTCTTGAGGCGGTAGCCGCGCTTATGCAGCGAGTCGCCGGTCGTATCCAGGGCTGCGGTGACCTCGTCCTTCATCAGAAAGACGCGGATGGGATAAGGATCTCCGGTCTCGGGGAACTGCTGCAGGGCGTATCGGCGCTTCATCCGCTCCACCATGGCTTTTTTCATGACGGACTGGATATCGGAGGGAGAGAAGAGGGCGCTCTTTACGCTGGCTGCCTTGGCAACCCAAAAGCGCGCGTCCCGGGGCAGAAACTCCTCCCAGGGAAGTGCCATGGTTCCCTGGAACAGATCCTCATACGTCACCGCGTGAAAAGAGCCGACCTTTAACAGGATCCGCTCCGCAGTGCGCAGGCAGATGTTGGCGCGGACGATGGCTTCGGCGTCTCCCTCGAAAGTCACGCGGCCGTCGCTGACGTCGAGGATTTCATAGCCGATATCGTAGATCTCTCTCTTTAAGACGCTTTCGAGGCCGAAGTGGCAGGGGGCGATTAGTTCGTAGGTCTGCATGAAATCTGTGGTTCTCCTTTGCGAACAGAGTTATTCTGGAAAAATGTAAGTCCATTGTAATGTGTGGGGCACAAAAGGTAAAGAGAAGAAGACGCAAAAAAACTGCCGCCGGGACGATCCCGGCGGCAGCCAGATGACGTTGGTGGGGGAGTCTGACGGATCAGACGATTCCCTGTGCCTCCATGGCCTCGAGGACTTTGAGGAAGCCGGCGATGTTGGCGCCTGCCACATAGTTGCCTTCCATGCCGTATTTCTTGGAAGCGGAGTCGATGTTCTTGTAGATGTTGACCATGATGCCCTTGAGCTTCGCGTCGACCTCTTCGAAGGTCCAGGAGAGACGCTCGGAGTTCTGGCTCATCTCCAGTGCGGAAGTCGCAACGCCGCCCGCGTTGGAAGCTTTGCCGGGGATGAAGAGGATGCCGTTGTCCTGCAGATACTGGGTCGCCTCAAGCGTGGTGGGCATGTTAGCGCCTTCGCAGACTGCCTGTACGCCGTTTGCAACGAGAGCCTTGGCGTCGTCGAGGTGCAGCTCGTTCTGGGTCGCGCAGGGAAGTGCGACGTCGACTTTGACGGACCATACGCCTTTGCCTTCGTGATACTCAGCGGAAGGTCTTGCGGCCTTGTACTCGGTGAGACGGGCGCGCTTGACTTCCTTGACCTCTTTGAGGAGGGCGACGTCAATTCCTTCGGGATCATAGATCCAGCCGTTGGAATCGGAGCAGGTGACGACCTTGGCGCCAAGCTGCTGGGCCTTCTCGATGGCGTAGGTAGCTACGTTGCCTGCGCCGGAGACCGCGACGACCTTGCCCTCGAGGGAGGTGCCGTGATCCTTGAGGAGTTCCTCGGTGATGTAGACGAGGCCGTAGCCGGTAGCCTGGGTTCTTGCCAGGGAGCCGCCGTAGGTCAGGCCCTTGCCGGTCAGGACGCCTTCGTACAGGCCGGTGAGTCTCTTATACTGGCCGTAGAGGTAGCCGATCTCTCTGCCGCCGACGCCGATATCGCCCGCAAGAACGTCTGTGTCCGCGCCGATGTGTCTGTAGAGCTCATTCATGAAGCTCTGGCAGAAGGCCATGACTTCTCTGTCGGATTTGCCCTTGGGATCGAAGTCGGAACCGCCCTTGCCGCCGCCGATGGGAAGGCTGGTGAGGGAGTTCTTGAAGACCTGCTCGAAGCCGAGGAATTTGATGATGCCGAGGTTGACGGAAGGGTGGAAGCGGAGACCGCCCTTGTAGGGGCCGATGGCGCTGTTGAACTGTACGCGGAAACCGTTGTTTACCTGGACCTGGCCCTTGTCATCTACCCAGGGCACGCGGAACATGATGACGCGCTCGGGGGTGGTCAGGCGCTCCAGCAGTGCTTCTTTGCGGAAGTGCTCTTCGTTGGACTCGATGACGACGCGAAGGGACTCCATGACTTCCTTGACGGCCTGGTGGAATTCGGGCTGTGCGGGGTTCTGAGCGATTACTCTTTCCAGAATTTCATCAACATATGACATTTTCAAATCCTCCTTTTTGGTTGCTGCAGGCATTCCTGCACGATTGTATACAAAAAGAGCCTTGCTGTATAAATGTATACAATCTTGTCGTTAAAATACCTCTGTCTGTTTATTGAATTAAAGTGTTAAATCCTACATTCGCTATTATAAAACCAGGCAGCCGGTCTGCACAAGAGGTAAATGTAGGTAATATGGAGAATAATGCAGGTGGATTTTGGCGATATTGCATAATTTAGTGAATACGTGTATACAATATTGCCATTTTTAAATGGTGCCCGCCGCAGCAGGCACCATCTCATTACAGCAGGTAAATGTTGTTTTTTCTGCAGACTTCGATCATCTCATCCGGCCAGATCGAACTGTGCACTTCTCCGATATGCGCTTTGCGCAGGAAGAACATGCAGATCCTCGACTGTCCGATGCCGCCTCCCACCGTCAGCGGCAGACGGTCCTCCAGAATGGCTTTCTGGAAAGGAAGCCGGGCCCGCTCCTCGCATCCCGCCTTCTCGAGCTGCTCGCGAAGGGACTTCGCATCCACGCGGATGCCCATGGAGGAGATCTCAAAGGCGCAGTCCAGAACGGGATAGTAGAAGAGGATGTCGCAGTTGAGCTTCCAGTCGTCGTAGTCGGGCGCGCGTCCGTCGTGCGGCTCTCCGTTTGCGAGCTTGTCCCCGATCTGCATGAGGCACACGGCGCGCTTTTCCTTGCAGATGATGTATTCCCTCTCCTTGGGGGTTTTATCGGGATACATGGCCTCCAGCTCGGAGGTGGTGATAAAGAAGATGTCCTTGGGAAGGATCTCTTCGATGTAGTCGTAGCAGATGGCCATATATTTCTCCGTGAGACGAAGGACCTTATAGACCTCCGTCACCACCTCGCGGAGTTTGGCCGTTGTCCGTTCCTCGCGTGTGATGATCTTCTCCCAGTCCCACTGGTCCACGTAGAGGGAATGGAGGTTGTCCGTGTCCTCGTCGCGGCGAATGGCGACCATGTCGGTGTAGATGCCTTCGCCCGGCGCGAACCCGTATTTGTCAAGGGCGTATCTCTTCCATTTTGCCAGGGAGTGCACGACTTCGGCATTGCGGCCTGTCTCACGGATGTCGAAGCGGACGGGGCGCTCCACGCCGTTGAGGTTGTCGTTCAGACCGGAGGAAGGGCGTACGAACAGCGGCGCGGATACGCGCTGCAGGTTCAGGCGCTCTGCCAGAAGGTTCTGGAAAAAGTCCTTTACGGTCTTAATGGCGATCTGTGTCTCATGAATACTGAGGGCCGAGCTGTAGCCGGCGGGTGTGATCAGTCCGGTCATGTCCATGCTCCTTTCCGGAAAACGATGTCCCTGTGAACGGTAAAAACGATTATTATTTAATCGCATTTGCAGACAAATTGCAATAGCATGTTTGCGCGGTTATCCGGCGCCCCGTTTCGTGCTACAATAGCCGCATGAGAGAAATCAGAATGTCAGTCAGGCAGCTTGTGGAATTCCTGCTCCGCAGCGGCGATCTCGACAGCCGCGGGGGCGGCCCCTCGGCCGAGATCATGCTGGAGGGGGCAAGGATCCACAGAAAGCTCCAGAGGGAGGCGGGGGCCTCCTATCAGGCGGAAGTGCCGCTCAAAATATATTATCCCATCCCGCAGATGCCGGACGACGCCTGTCTCCTTTTAGAGGGGCGCGCGGACGGGGTCTACGAGGGCGTAAATCCCGACTTTCCGCTGCTCGGGGAGGCGTGGACCGTGGATGAGATCAAGTCCACTTACGGAAAGCTTTCGGGGATGAAGGAGCCGGTGCCGGTCCATCTGGCGCAGGCCAGGTGTTACGCTTACATGCTGGCGGAGCGGGACGGCCTGCAGGCGGTCCGGGTCAGGATGACGTATTACTCTCTGGCGACGGAGGCGGTCCGGTATTTTTACGAGGATCTGACAGGGGAGGAGATCCGCGCCTGGTTTGAGGAACTGATGGAGGAATTCGGCCGCTGGGCCAGGATGGAGCTGGAGTGGAAGGAGGTGCGGACCCGTTCCCTGCAGGCTCTTTCCTTCCCCTTTTCCTACCGGCCGGGGCAGCGGGAGCTGGCGGTCCACGTCTATCACACCATCTGCCACGGGAAGAAGCTCTTTCTGCAGGCCCCCACGGGCACCGGGAAGACGCTTTCCGTCCTCTTCCCTTCCCTGAAGGCGATGGGGGAGGACAAGGCGGACAAGATCTTCTATCTCACCGCCAAAACCGTCACCGCCTCAGTGGCTGCCGACGCCCTTGCCCTGCTGCGGGAGCGCGGACTGCGCCTCAAGAGCGTCGTGCTGACGGCCAAAGAGAAGGCCTGCATCCTGGAGAAACCGGACTGCACGCCCGAGACCTGTCCGCGGGCGCGGGGCCATTTTGACAGGGTCAACGAGGCACTGTACGACCTGCTCACCGGGCAGGAGGCATTCGACAGGGAGGCCATCGACAGCTGCGCGCAAAAATACAATGTCTGCCCCTTCGAACTGGGCCTTGACCTGACCCTGTTCAGCGACGCGGTCATAGGGGACTACAATTATCTGTTTGATCCCAGGGCAAAGCTGCGGCGGTTTTTTGCCGAGGGCGTCCGGAGCCCCTATCTGTTCCTTGTGGACGAAGCCCACAATCTGGTGGACAGGGGAAGGGAGATGTACAGCGCCGGCATTTCGCTGTCCTCAGTGACCGCTTTCCGGTCTGCCGTCCGGGCTTCCTACCGCCGCCTGTGGGAGCGGACGGGCCCCTGCCTCAGCGTCCTCAGAGGGATGGCGGAGGAGACGGAGGCCGGGACGCGCGTGCTCGGAGAGATCGACGATCTCGCACAGACCCTGCGGGACGTATACGAGGAGATCCAAGCCATTCTCGCGGAGCAGAGAAAGAAGGAGCGCCTGTCCGCCCGGCGGAGTGAGGTGCAGGAGACGCTGCTGCAGTTTTTCTTCGAACTGCGTCACTTTATGGAGATGTACGACGGGATGGAGGACGACTACGTGATCTACGCCGAGCGTCCCGCCGGAAAGGAGAGAGCAGACATACGGATCCGCCTGTACTGCGTCGATCCTTCGAGAAACCTCAGGGCCTGCATGGAGGCCGGGACGGCGTCCGTCCTTTTCTCGGCGACCCTTCTGCCCGTTCAGTATTACAAGCGCCTTCTGGGCGGGGAGCGGGAGGACTATGAGGTGTGCGCACCGCCGGTCTTTGACCCCGAAAGGAGAGCGGTGCTCCTTGCGCAGGACGTGACGACCCGTTACAGGGACCGCGGAGAGGACCAGTACGCCAGGATCGCGGCCTATATCTACGGGGCGGTGTCCCAGCGGCACGGCAACTATCTTCTGTTTTTTCCCTCCTACGCATTTATGGAGGAAGTGTTCAACCGCTTTGCGGCGGCCCACCCCGAGGACGGGGAGCGGACATACGCCCTGCAGCGGCAGAACATGACCGCACAGGAGCGGGAGGACTTCCTGCGCCGCTTTGAAGAGGTGCGCGACGACAGGAGTCTTCTGGGCTTTTGCGTGCTGGGCGGCGTCTTCAGCGAGGGGATTGATCTGAGACGGGACCGGCTGATCGGCGTCGTCGTGGTGGGGACGGGGTTCCCGCAGGTCTGCGCGGAGAGGGAGATCCTGAAGGAGTATTTTGCCGCGCGCGGGGAGGACGGTTTTGCCTACGCGTACAGGATCCCCGGCATGAATAAGGTGCTGCAGGCGGCGGGGCGCGTGATCCGGACGCAGGAGGACGTCGGCGTCATCGTGCTGGCGGACAGCCGCTTCCTCTCGGGGGCGTACAGGCGTCTGTTCCCGCCCGACTGGGGCGGCGGGGAAGTCGTCACGGCGCAGAGCGTGGGAGATCGCATCTCCCGGTTCTGGGATGAATGGCTGTGACGCAAAAACAAACGAAAATGTGGATAACTCTGTGGAGAGTGGTGATGGAAGGGGCCGTTTGAAGCGAAATAGAGGCATTTTTTATGTGGATAACCACAAAAGGATGGCTCCGCCGAGTTTAGTGTGGTATTCTTTTTTAGAACAGATTAACGTGTTATGACGATAGAGAGGAATAGTTATGATAGCACTGGCACTGGCGCTTCTGCCCTGCTTTTTTCTGATGTACAAGATCTACGGCGCGGATAAGATCGAGAAGGAACCGGCAGACCTTTTGGGCAAGATCTTTCTGCGCGGCGTGATCTCCGCCGTCCCCGCCATTATACTCGAGACAATCGGGACCTATATCCTGGCTTATATCGGGCTGGAGGAGACGACGATTCTTTACCAGGTCCTGATGAATTTCATCGTCATCGCCGTCTCGGAGGAAGCGGTCAAGCGCTGGGCCATGAAGGGCCCCACCTGGAACAACCCGGAGTTCAACTACATGTTCGACGGCGTCGTGTACGGCGTGATGGCTTCGCTCGGTTTTGCCGCGATCGAGAACGTGATGTATGTCATGCAGTTCGGTGTGCAGGTGGCGTTCCTCAGAGCCGTCCTGTCGATCCCGCTGCACTGCATCTGCGGCATCTTCATGGGATATTATTACGGCCGGGCGAAATACGCCTCCGCACACGGGGACCGGAACTGGATGGCGGAGAGCATGAGGATGTCCCTTCTTGTGCCGGTATTGCTGCACGGCTTCTATGATTTCTGCGCCTCCATCGAGAGCGAGACGCTCTCGATCATATTCCTGGTATTCGTCATCGTGCTGGATATCATAGCCATCAAAAAAGTCGGCCGGATGTCCAGAGAGGATGTGCCGATCGATTACTAAAAAAACTGTTGACAATGCGCAGACCCTGCGTTATATTATTTCTTGTCCGCTGAACCAGTCGGCGGACGGGAAATATGCGATAGTAGTACAGTTGGTAGTACGCCACCTTGCCAAGGTGGAGGTCGCGAGTTCGAGCCTCGTCTATCGCTCTAGCCGGAAACGGCAAACAGAATATGTGCGATAGTAGTACAGTTGGTAGTACGCCACCTTGCCAAGGTGGAGGTCGCGAGTTCGAGCCTCGTCTATCGCTCTAAAAAAACTCCTGTTTTACAGGAGTTTTTTTATTGCCCTTATGTCCTTTTGAGGCTCAGTCTTCTTTGTCTTCTTCGACCGGCCTCCAGAAAACGATCCTCACCTCTTCCGGATTGCCCGTTCCCGCACTGGAATACGTGCAGAACCCGCCTTCGTTCTGTCTCCAGATCGAGACCTGCTGCTCATCCAGGACATCCTCGCCGTTGTTGATGCCGAGCTGCACACTGCTGCAGAGGTATTCCTGTATCTCTCCGCCGCGGTCCAGGATATAGGCGTAGCTCTTTCCCTCCCCAGCCTGCGCCAGATCGAAGCCCTGGCTGCGCCGGTCCGCGATGGCGGGCTCGTCGTCGCGCCGCTCCTTTACGATCAGGGCGCTGTTCTCCTCGTCGGTGATCTTCTGGTAATCATCCCTGGAGGAGGGCTTGAATACACGCACGTCGATGCCGCAGTCGTGGATCACCAGCCGGCCCGCCGAGCCGGTCTCCTTGTCCGTATCCAGAATGTAGCCGTCGCGGCAGACGTAGAAGGTCTCGGTCACGGTCTCGTCGTTCTCCTCGTCGTAGACCTCCTCTTCGTGCCATCCGGGCAGTACGGTGCCGTCGTCTTCGAGGTAGTAGCTGTCGTCCCCCAGGGTGATCCGGCCGGTGCGCATCAGCGCGTTTTCGTCAAAATACATCCGGCTCCCGTCCACATCGGCCCAGCCCACCAGGGCATAGCCGTCCCTGTCCGAATAGTAGCTCCGTCCGCCTTCGCGGTCCCGCCACCCGGTGTAACGGCTTCCGTCATCGTTCAGGTAATAGAGCCTGCCGTCCACTTCCTGGTCACCGGTCAGCATCCTGCCGTCCTCCGCAAGGAGATACCACTTTCCGCCGTCCCGGATCCAGCCGGTCTGCATCTGGCCGTTCTGCGCGCAGTAATACCAGAGGCCTTCCACCTGGTTCCAGCCTTCCTTTCGTCCGCCGTCCTCACCGAGATAATAGCGGCGGCCTCCCTCGTCCAGCCAGCCCGTCTGCATGACCCCGTCCTGCGCGAAATAATACTCCTCGCCGTCCAGGCCGATCCAGCCCTGCATCATGGTGCCGTCTTCGAGAAAATACATGCGGCCCCGCTCCGTGTCCTGCCAGCCGGTCTGCATGAGACCGTCCCCGTCAAAAAAGTAGGTATAGCCGTCCGTCTCGCACAGCCCCGTAACGCGCCGTGCGCGGTGGTCGGTGCGGAGATAGTCATCCCCCTGCCGGATCCAGGAATCCCGGATCATCTCGCCGTGCTGAATGAAGTAAACGTTGTTCCTGCCGGGAAATGTGAGCCAGCCGTCGTAGAAAAAGCCGTAATATCCCGTAACGGCGACAGCCGCCGCCGCGGCGGCGGCGACGGCGGCAAAGCGGATCTTTTCTTTAGGCCCGAGCCCGTGAAAGGGCCGTGCGGCTTCGAAATCGATCATGGTCTGTGCTCCCTCCTATTCCGTGTCGACGGTTTTGCTGACTTCGTGCGTGGGGATGCACGCGAAGTGGACGATCTCGCGGGGGTCCCAGGGCGCGTCGGAGATGATCACGCCTTCTCCGGCGCAGCACTCCACGACCATGCCGTCACCGATGTACATGGCCACGTGGCTGTTGTTGGACTTCGTTCCCGTCCCGGTGCAGATAATATCTCCCGGTACGGCATCCGAGATATCGCTTCCGATGTTGTAGGCACCCGGGTAGCAGCCGGGCTCGTTCCCCCACTCGTAGGAGTGGATGAAATCTTCCCCGACCAGGCCGAAGCGGTAGAGTACATGGTAGACGAACCAGCTGCAGTCGGAACCCCGTCCTTCTGCAAGCTCCATAAAGCGCTCTCCGTCCGGATCGTTGTCCGTGACGGACGACTTATAGGGGATCTTGCCCACCCAGTAGCAGGCGTAGTCGAGCATCTCCTGCACGTCGTCGTTGGTCCAGGGGGTATCCAGGTCGTATTCGAATTCCCGGTAGTCCGCGCGGGCAGTGAGCGCGGCGGGAGGGGTAAGCGGAAGAAGGGCGGCGGTCACGACGGCGGTCACCGTCAGCGCGAGCCAGTGCTTCTTTCGGATGCGGTCGGATGTTTTTCCTTTCATGGTCTCACCTCCGTAGGATATCAGATACCGTGGGATGCGGAAGCATTCCGATTTAATATTATAGCAGTTTTGGCGTGCTTGAAAACATGCGGGAGAGCAAAAAAGAATTCTTGCAATTGGCCCTGGAAAGCTTTATTATAGGAGATGTGCATATTTATATGGTTTTATAAATACAATATTCAATATTACCGGAAATTATGCATAAATATTCCTACATAATGTATATTCCGGAGATCAATGGAGCAAAGAGGAAGAAAAATGGACACATATCTCAATAAAGAACAGAGCGAAGCGCAGCGCAAAGCGGAAGTCCTGATCGAGGCGCTTCCTTATATACAGGAGTTCAACCGAAAGATCGTGGTCGTAAAGTACGGCGGCAGCGCCATGAACGACGAGGAGCTGCAGCGCAGCGTCATCAAGGACGTGACGCTCCTCAAGCTGGTGGGCTTCAAGCCGATCATCGTACACGGCGGCGGCAAGGCCATCAGCAGCTGGGTGAAGCGCAGCGGAAAAGAGGCGAAGTTCGTCAACGGGCTGCGCGTGACCGACGAGGAGACCATGGAGATCGCCGAGATGGTGCTGGGGCGCGTCAGCAAGAGCCTTGTCCGCATGGTGGAAGAGCTGGGCGTAAAAGCCGTCGGGATCAGCGGCAAGGACGGCAGGCTCCTGACCGTTAAAAAGAAGTATTCCGACGGGCAGGACATCGGCTTCGTCGGGGAGGTCTGCGGCGTCAATCCCAAGATCCTCTACGATCTTCTGAGCAACGACTATCTTCCCATCGTGGCCCCGATCGGGATGGACGACAATTTTGACACCTACAATATCAATGCGGATGAGGCGGCCTCCGCGATCGCCAGGGCGGTGAACGCGGACAAGCTGGTTTATCTGACGGATATCGCAGGACTTTACAAGGATATCAACGATCCGTCCTCCTTCATCTCGAGGATCACGGTTAACGACGCGGAGGAGCTGATCCGCGGCGGTATGATCGGCGGCGGCATGCTTCCCAAGCTGACCAACTGCACGGAGGCGGTCCGCGGCGGCGTGCACAGAGTGCATATTCTGGACGGAAGGGTACCCCACAGCATGCTGCTGGAGTTCTTTACCGACAGCGGTTTCGGAACCATGTTCCACATGCAGGGCGACAAGCTGAATTAATCATCACCGGGGCGGTAAGAGCCCGGACAGGAGGCAGTCATGGCGGATAAGATGAAAGCGATGATCGAACAGGCGGAGCAGGATCTCCTCCACACCTATAACCGGTACCAGGTGGTCCTGGAGAGCGGGCAGGGCATGTACCTGCAGGATGTAAACGGCAAAAAATACCTGGATTTCATGTGCGGCATAGGCGTCTTCGCCCTCGGCTACGGGAACAAAGCCTTTAATGACGCGCTCAAGGCCCAGATCGATAAGATCCTTCACACCTCCAATTACTTCTACAACACGCCGGCCATCGAGGCGGCGCACAAACTGAAGGCCGTATCGGGCATGGACCGTGTTTTCTTCACCAACAGCGGCGCGGAGGCAGTAGAGGGCGCCCTCAAGGCGGCGGTCAAATACGCGTGGCTCAAGGACAAGGGGCAGGATCACGAGATCATCGCCATGGAGAATTCCTTCCACGGCAGGACCTACGGCGCCCTGTCCGTCACCGGGACCAGCCACTATCGCGAGCCCTTCGGACAGATGCCCTGCGGCGCCCGCTTTGCCAGGGTCAACGATTTTGACAGCGTGCTGTCTGCCGTAAACGACAAGACCTGTGCAATCATCATCGAGTGTGTGCAGGGAGAGGGCGGCGTGATGCCCGCGCAGGAGGAGTTCCTTAAAAAAGTGCGTGCGCTGTGCGACGAGCGGGATATCCTTCTGATCTTCGACGAGGTCCAGTGCGGCATGGGACGCACAGGAGATATGTTCGCGTGGCAGACGTACGGGATCAAGCCGGACATCATGACCTGCGCCAAGGCACTGGGCTGCGGCGTGCCGGTGGGCGCTTTCCTCATGACCGAGAAGGTGGGACAGAATTCCCTCAAGGCGGGCGATCACGGCACCACGTACGGCGGCAATCCGTTTGCCTGCGCAGCGGTGAGCAAGGTGCTGGATCTGTATGAGGAGCTCCGCATTACGGAGCATGTGCGCAGTACGGCGCCTTATCTGACACAGAAACTGGAGGATTTCAAGGCCCGGTACGACTGCATCAAAGAGCGCCGCGGCCGCGGACTGATGCAGGGCCTGGTATTTGACCGGCCCGTGTCGGGCGTGATCGCGAGGGCGATGGAGAAGGGGCTGATCTTTATCAACGCGGGTCCCAACATCATCCGCTTCCTGCCGGCGCTGATCGTAACGAAGAAGGAGATCGACGAGATGGCGGCCATTCTGGACGAGGCCATCAGGGAAGAGATCGGATTGTAAAGTGAATCATAAGCAGACCCACTTGAATATATAAAGAATTTTAATCAACCACGCTGTCAATAATCTGATAGAATAGATAGAGACAAAGTAACATATTTACATTATAAAACAATATTCGTCTTCGAGCTCCGGAGGTCTAAAGCAGATGCCACGATTCCGGAGCCGGCTGACCGGCACACATTGACACGGTCAAACAGGGTCACTTGCGGAAACGCAGCGGCCTTCCATCTTTGAAAAGGAGACGGCATACAGGGAGTATTCTGCGCAGGCGGCGGTCATAGCCATGATCGTGCCGGTGCAGTTGTCTTTCTCATTTGTGTCCGTTTCTCTAAAAAGAGACGGACTTTTGTTTTGTCAGAAAGCAAGTGAGGAGAAAAAAATGAAGAGAAAACTGGCAGTAATGATGGCTATGGCAATGACAGCGGGGCTGCTCGCCGGATGCGGCAGCAGCAGTACCGGTTCCACAACGGCAGCCGATTCGACAGCTGCCCAGGAGACCACGTCAGCACCTGAAACTGAGGCAGCTCCGGAAACGACTGCCGCTCCCGAGACGGAAGCCGCAGCAGATACCGAAGGAGAGCCCGTGGAGCTGACCGTCTTTGCGGCGGCATCCATGACCGAGACCATGAACCGGATCGCGGAGCTTTACAAAGAAGAGGCTCCCAATGTCTCTATTGTCTATAATTTCGACTCCTCAGGCACGCTGAAGACGCAGATCGAAGAAGGCGCGGAATGCGATCTGTTCATTTCCGCGGCGCCCAAGCAGATGGATCAGCTGGATGCGTCCAAGGATACGGAAAGCAATCCTGACGGACTGGACTTCGTACTGCAGGGCACTCGGATCAACCTGCTGGAAAATAAGGTTGCACTGGCAGTGCCGGCAGGCAATCCCAAGGGGATCGAATCCTATGATCAGTTGGCAGAGGGCTTAAAGGACGGCAGCGTTTTCCTGGCCATGGGCAATGCCGACGTTCCGGTGGGACAGTACACTCAGAAAATCCTTGCATACTATGAGCTGAATGAAGAGGATCTGGCAGCAGCCGGCTCCATCACCTACGGCTCCAATGTCAAGGAAGTCACCTCCCAGGTCTCTGAGGCAGCCGTGGACTGCGGCATCATCTACGCAACAGATGCATTCTCCGCAGGTCTGGAAGTCGTGGATACTGCCAGCGAAGAAATGTGCGGCCAGGTCATTTATCCGGCAGCAGTGCTGAATATTACACAGCATGAGGAAGAAGCCAAAGCCTTCCTGGAATACCTGACCGGCGATGAAGCTTCTGCAGTCTTCGAATCTGTAGGTTTCAGCCCGTTGAATTGATGACATGAATGCAAGGCTGACAGAGAAATGGACTGGTTTCCGCTCTATAACTCCATACGTATCGCCGGGATCAGCACGGTAATTGTGTTTTTTGCCGGCATTTGTGCTGCTTACTACATTGCGCGGCTTCCCAGGGCGGTCAAGGGTCTTCTGGACGTAGTTCTGACCCTTCCGCCGGTGCTGCCGCCTACGGTGGTGGGCTATCTGCTGCTCCGGGTACTGGGGCCGAAGCGCATCATCGGCCGCTTTGTGCTGGAGAATTTCGGCCTGAAAATGACGATGACCTGGTGGTCTGCCATTTTCGCCACCACTGTTGTCATTTTTCCTCTGATGTACCGCACGGCGAGGGGCGCTTTCGAGTCTTTTGACGAGACCTATGCCTATGCGGGTCAGACGCTGGGACTTTCCAATAGCTTTATCTTCTGGCGGATCCGGATGCCGGTATGCCGTCAGGGGATCCTGGCGGGGACGGTGCTCGCTTTCGCAAGAGCCCTGGGAGAATACGGCGCTACGAGCATGATCGCAGGCTATACGCCCGGGAAGACCGCCACCATTTCCACCACGGTCTATCAGCTGTGGCGGACCAATGAAGATGCGCTGGCGTTTCGCTGGGTGATGCTGAACCTGGCGATTTCGGCCGCTGTTCTGCTTGCGGTCAATTTCCTTGAGAAGAAGCAGCATCCGGCAAACCGGCAGATGACAGTGGGAAGGTAACAGATGGCACTTTTTGCAGATATCGAAAAACAAATCGGGGATTTCCATCTGCAGGTTAGCTTTGAGGCCGGAGATGAAGTGTTTTCCATTCTGGGCGCTTCGGGCTGCGGCAAAAGCATGACGCTCAAATGCATTGCCGGGATTGAGCGGCCGGACCGGGGGAGGATTGTTCTGGACGGCATTACGCTGTTTGATTCAGAACGGCATATCGATCTGAAACCCCAGCAGCGGAGGGTGGGATATCTCTTCCAGCAGTATGCTCTTTTTCCCAACATGACGGTGCGTGAGAATATCCGATGCGGTATCCTGGGGAGGAACCGGGGAACAGTATCCGGAGCAGGAGATGTTCAAATACAGGAAATGATTGCCCGCATGCATCTGGAAGGACTGGAAGACCTGCGGCCGGCACAGCTTTCCGGCGGGCAGCAGCAGAGGGCGGCACTGGCCCGCATTCTTATAAGCGAGCCGCAGATCCTGATGCTGGACGAACCGTTTTCCGCACTGGACAGCCACCTGCGTTTCCAGATGGAAAGGGAAGTGGATGCGGTGGCGAGGCAGTTCGGCAAGACAGTCCTTCTGATTTCTCATGACAGAGATGAAGTATTCCGGATGACAGACGGCATCGCCATCATGGAAAACGGGCAGCTCCATGCAGTAGGATCCAGATATGAGGTCTTCCGGGACCCGAAAACCGTCAGCGGTGCCAGACTGACCGGATGCAAAAATATAGCGGAAATTGGAAGCACAGCAGGTGGATCCGGGACAGAGGGGAGCGGGATGGTTGATGTTCCCCTCTGGGGGATCCGTCTGAAAACGGCTTCTGCCCGGCCGGAGGCAACGCATGTGGGTGTCCGCATGCATGATGTGCATATACTGGAACCGGGAAAAATGCCGCGCAGGGATCAGGGGCTTGCGGCTGTTCCGGACAGCCGGCAGGACCGGAAACCAATTCCGGGAGACGGAAGGGAAGATACATCCCGGCCGTGCACGGAAGAAACGGCCAACATTTTCCGCTGCAGGGTGACGGAGGAAATTGAAAATCCGTTTTCCTATACGGTCATGCTGCTGGCGGAAGGCGGGCGGGAACCCTTTGGCATGGAAGTGAACAAGCATAAATGGGACGCCTGCCGGCGGCAGGAACTGGATGTCTATATTCCGCCGCAGGCGGTGCTCCTGATCAAGGGCTGATTGCAGGAAGATGAAAGAATGAATCCGATACCATTTGAAGAAGCAAGAGAATTATTACTGGAAATGAGCAGGCCGGTCTCTGCGGAGAAGGTCAGTCTGGATCAGTGCGCGGGGCGTATTGTGGCAGAAGATATCAAAGCGGCTGAAAATGTGCCGCCCTTCGACCGGTCCCCCTATGACGGCTATGCGTTCCGGGCAGACGATACCGGGAAAGCCTCGAAGGAAAATCCGGCCGTGCTGCGGATTCTCGAGGAGATCCCTGCCGGCGGCATCCCCCATAAGGAAGTGGTCTCCGGTACAGCGGTTAAAATCCTGACCGGCGCACCGATTCCGCCGGGGGCGGATGCTGTCTGCATGTATGAAAAAACGGAGTTTTCCGATACGGAAGTCCGGATTTTCAAACCCTTCCGGGCAGGGGACAATATTGTCTGTGCAGGAGAAGATATCCGGGCCGGTTCTGTACTGGTGAAGGCCGGATCCAAAGTCGATGCGGGAACGGCAGGTGTTCTTGCTTCCCAGGGAATCGCAGGCATAAAAGTGTATCGGCGGCCGGTTATCGGCATCATTTCCACGGGCAGTGAGCTGACGGAAATCGGGGAGAAACGGGAAAACGGAAAAATCTATAATTCCAACCGCTATACCTTTACCTGCGAAGCCAGCCGGGCAGGCGGCATTCCCCTGTATATGGGAGCAGTTCCGGATGACCCCGGGGCTATCTGCAGCCTGCTGGAGAGGGCGCTTTCCATCTGTGATACGGTGATACTGACCGGCGGCGTGTCGGTGGGGGATTATGATTACACCGCCCGCGCAATGGAGATGGCGGGCATCAGGATACTGGTGAACGGCGTATCCATGAAGCCCGGCATGGCCTGTACCTACGGCATCAGAGACGGAAAACTGGTCTGCGGCCTGTCCGGAAATCCCGCTTCGTCACTGACGAATTATTATATGGTGGCGCTGCCTGCGATCCGGAGGCTTGCCGGCATTTCTCTCACAGAATGCCGTCCGCGGGAAATTCCGGTGATTCTGGAAGAAGGCTATCCCAAGGCAAGCCCGGGCACACGGTTTTTGCGTGGCAGACTAGACCTGACAGACGGGAAAGTGCGGATGCATATCGCCCGGGATCAGGGCAATGTAGTGCTCTCCAGTTCCATAGGGATCGATGTAATGGCGATGGTGCCGGCCGGCAGCGGACCGGTGGAGCCGGGAACTGCTTTACGGGGATTTTTAATGTAAGGATATTCAAAAAGAACTTCTGACAAACTTCGATATAGGAAAAAATATGAAAAAGATCAGAGTGGAAGACGCCGTCGGCATGACCTTATGTCATGATATTACGGCCATGCGGGACGGATTTAAGGGACCGGCCTTCCGGCGGGGACATGTGATCCGGGAGAAGGACATTGAGGAAATGCTCGACATCGGCAAGAAATATGTCTTCATCTGGGAGGAGAATGCCGGCGAGCTTCATGAAGAAGACTGCGCGCTGCGCCTTGCGGCCATGGCTCCTGTGGAAGGAGCCCATTATGAAGGGCCTTCGGAAGGAAAAGTCCTTCTGATAGCAGATCGGCGGGGCATGTTCCGGGTGAACAGGGAACTTCTGCGGGAAATTAATTCCATCGGAGACATTACGATTTCCACGCTGCCGGATCATTATCCGGTGGAACCGGGTGCAAGGCTTGCCTCCATGCGGATCGTGCCCCTTGTGACGAAGGAGGAGCAGATCTTACAAGCCGAGGAGCTGTGCCGCAGATCTTCCGAAAATGGAGCGGAAAGCGGCGAAGGGATACGGGGACTCTTGTCCCTTCTTCCGTACCGGAAAAAAAAGATCGGTGTGATCATCACCGGTTCAGAAGTCTATAGCGGCCGGATCCGGGATAAGTTTGAACCGGTGGTGCGGGCAAAAATGCAGCAGTATCCTTCGGAGTTTGCCGGCATTACGATCTGTGACGATGATCTGGACATGATTGTCAATGCGGCAGAAGAACACCTTAAGAACGGAGCGGATTTCCTGATCTTTACCGGCGGCATGTCGGTGGATCCCGACGATCTGACACCGACGGCCATCCGGCAGCTCGGGGCAGACATCATCAGCCATGGTGTTCCGGCACAACCCGGCAATATGATCCTGGCAGCGTATCTTGGAGACATTCCGATCCTTGGGGTTCCCGGGGCGGCGATCTCTCTGCCGACCACCATTTTTGACGTGCTGCTTCCGCAGATCTTTGCGGGAGAGCGGATCACGAAGGAAAATCTGATCAGTCTGGGAGACGGGGGATTATGCCAGATGTGTAAGCAATGCCACTGGCCTAACTGTACTTTTGGAAGATATTAAATTATGAAAGACTCATATGGTCGGGAAATCACATATCTGCGTCTTTCCGTGACGGAACGCTGCAACCTGCGCTGCCGCTACTGTATGCCGGAGGAAGGCATCTGTAAAAAGATGCATGAAGAAATGCTGACGGAGGATGAGATGATCATGGCGGTACGCGCTGCGGCATCCCTGGGGATCCGTAAGCTTCGTATTACCGGCGGGGAGCCTATGGTTAAACGCAATCTGCTGTCAATCTGCGAAAGAGCGGCAAAGGTGCCCGGAATTCAGGAAGTCTGCATGACGACGAATGCGACGCTGCTGGCAGATGCAGCAGGGCAGTGGGAGAATGCTGAGAACGGTGTCAATGACAGAAGCGCTGGACAGGGAGACCAATCGACAGCAATGCGCCGCATTCCCCGAAACATAGCCCAGGCCATCAGGCAGGCGGGCGTGAACAGGCTCAATATCAGTCTGGACACACTGGATCCGCAGAAATATGCATGGATTACGAGACGCGGTACACTCGAAAGTGCGCAAAAAGGCATTCATGCCGCTCTTGAGGCGGGATTTGACAAAATCAAAATCAATACCGTTCTGCTGGGCGGCTTCAATGACGATGAGGTTCCTGAACTGGCTGCACTGACGAAAACCTATCCCGTGGATCTGCGGTTTATTGAACTGATGCCAATGTCCGGGGACGAGGAATTCGGACCCAAGGCCTACATCCCGGTCCAGAAAGTGCTGGAAATGCTGCCGTCGCTTGTACCCTTCACGGATAAAGCGGTACAGGTACAGAAAATGCCGCATGAGGGCGTTGCCACCATGTATCATTTCCCGGGAGCACCCGGGAGGATCGGCCTCATCAGTCCGCTGCAGCAGCATTTCTGCGCGGAATGCAACCGGATCCGGGTAACGGCAGACGGCATAATCAAGCCCTGCCTGCATTCGCTGGAAGAGTATTCTCTCAAAGGTCTGGATGAAGAGGGCATGCGCAGAATGCTGGAGAAAGCAATCCTTGCGAAGCCGCAATGGCACGGTACTCTGTCATATGAGGAACGCAGCCATTCGGCCCGTCCCATGAACCGGATCGGAGGATGATCAGGAAGGCAAACAGGTTATGATGACTGAGATAAGCTGCAAAGAAGCGAAAAATATCCCGGCAGAAGGCGGCTGTAAAGTTCTCGGCTTTGCGGGCTGGTCCGGCAGCGGAAAGACGACAATGATAGAGAAGCTGATTCCGCTCCTGAGACATAAAGGCTTCAGTATTGCGGTGATCAAGCATGACGTGCACGGGCTGAAAAGCAGGAACCCGGACGGACAGGACGGCGGATATGACATTCCCGGCACCGATTCCTGGCGATTTCAGAATGCCGGGGCGGACGTGGTGATCCTTTGCGGTCCGGAGGGACCGGGCCTTGAAGAAGCTGTTGAAAGGGCGGTCCCGGAACTTCGGGCGAAGTCACAGGCGAAGCCGCGGCTGATCCTGGTAGAAGGCTTTAAAAACGCCGCGATCCCGCAGATCGGTATCAGCAGAAAAGCGAACGGGAAGGGATTTACGGCTTTGCCGGACAGGTTCATTGCCATCGTGACCGACGATCTGCCGGAGGAAACTTGTACATGTCCTGTCTTTGGCTTGGAAGAGCAGGAAAAACTTGCGGATTACATAGCGGCATGGACAGTTTCGGCAGAGACTTTCAGGAGCATTTAAGAAAGCAGGAAAATGATGATCCAAAAGATACAGAAAGAGAAGGATTTTACGCACTTTGATAATGACGGCAGGGCACGTATGGTGGATGTAGGGGAGAAGAACCCCTCTGTGCGGACGGCTGTGGCGGCGGCAAGGGTGATCGTCAGCGAAGAAACCTGGCACCTGATCAAAAGCGGGGGAATGAAAAAAGGCGATGTACTGACGGTGGCGCAGATTGCCGGCATTATGGGCGCAAAGCAGACACCCAATCTCATTCCCATGTGCCATCCGATCCTGCTGGATGGCGTTGACCTGCATCTGTCGCTTGTGCGGGAAATGTCCGCGCAGACGATTTATGCGGTGGACATTATTGCCACCGTGCGCTGCAGCGGCCGGACCGGTGTGGAAATGGAAGCATTGACAGCTGTTTCTGTTGCCGCTCTGACGGTCTATGACATGTGCAAGGCAGTGCAGAGAGATATTGTGATTACCGATATTCGCCTGCTGGAGAAGACCGGCGGCGTACACGGGGATTGGCAAAGGACGGAAAACGGATAACTTGAAAAGGGCGCTTTACATTGGAAACAGATCCGTAAGGAATACGAAACAAAGAAGAGGAAACGGAATATGGATTACAGAGCAGCGGTGATTACGGTAAGCGACAAGGGCTTCAGGGGAGAACGGGAAGACACCAGCGGACCGGCACTTTGCAAAATGCTGGAAGAAGCCGGCTATGAGGTATGCTATACAAAGATTGTACCGGATGAAAAAGAACAGATCCGGCAGGAATTATTATACTGTGCGGACGAGATGCAGTTTTCACTGGTCCTGACGACAGGCGGCACCGGTTTTTCTCCGCGGGACATCACTCCGGAGGCAACATTGTCCGCGGTGGAACGTCTGACGCCGGGCATCCCCGAAGCGATGCGGGCGGAGAGTATGAAGATCACGCCGCATGGCTGCCTCTCGAGAGAAACGGCCGGCATTCGGGGCAGGACCCTGATCATCAACCTCCCCGGCAGCAAAAAGGCTTCCACCGAGAACCTGGCAGCCGTCCTGAAGCCGATCCGTCATGGGTTGGAAATGCTGTTTTCCGAAGGCTCATCCGACGGCGTCCACGGGCATGATGACGGGGTGCATCGCCATGACGAAGGACACAAAGCCCCTTCTATGGATGACTGGATACGTGAGGCAAAAGAGGACCCGGACGCTTCAAAGATCGGGATGTACCTGACCCATTGCGGCGTGGTCCGTGAAACCGCCCGGGCAAAGGTTCGCCGGGGCGATGACAATGCTCCCGCTGTCCAAGGAATGCTTTTTTCCTATGATGCTGAAAAACTGCAGACTGTGATTGAAGAAGCGAAAGGCCTCGAGGGCATTTACTATATAAGAGTCTGGCTGAATGAGGGCAGACTGCGGGTCGGGAACGATATCATGCGCGTCCTGGTAGGCGGAGACATCCGCCCGCATGTTATCAGCGCACTGGAACACCTGGTGGGCCGAATCAAGAATGAATGCGTAAGCGAAAAAGAATTGTGATCACATTTGTGGTAAGAACACAGGATAAGAGCTTCGGAGCAAAAAGCCGGAGCTCTATTTATTTCTCATCTTTTTGTTGTCAAATGTTACGATTGTGTTTAAAATAATAGTGTCGCATGGCGGATCTTTTTCAGAAAGGAGATTCCCTATGCGGCTGTTGCAATGTAATAAATTAAAAAAACGTCCCAATGTTGTAATAATCTTGTGCATATTGACGGGCCTGTCCGCCCTGTCGGCCTGTTCCGGACGAGGCGGCACCGTGCTGCTCAGCGAGGGGGAGGAGGAAGCCCCCGAGGCAGAAGCGGAGAGCGATGCGTCCGCCGCGGAGCGCCCACTGGAAGTGGTCGTCTTTGTCTGCGGCGCGGTGGAAAAGGAAGGCGTTTACCGGCTGCCGGACGGCTCCAGGATCGCGGACGCGGTGGAGGCTGCGGGCGGTTTTGGCGAGGATGCCGATACCGAATGGCTCAATCTGGCGGATCTTGTACAGGACGCGCAGAAGGTCAGAGTCCCGACCAGGGAGGAGACCGCCGCGCAGACACAGGGAGATCTGCAGCAGGACGTCGCGCAGGACGGCGCAGGCGCGATCGACGCGCAGGGGCGGATCAATATTAACCTCGC
Source organism: Lachnospiraceae bacterium (assembly GCA_017405805.1). GTDB lineage: Bacteria > Bacillota > Clostridia > Lachnospirales > Lachnospiraceae > CAG-791. Next base: position 62,481 of record JAFQZU010000026.1, on the reverse strand, counting down.
GGGGGAGGAGACCCTGCAGGAGATTCCGGGCGTCGGCAGGGTAAAGGCCGGCCGGATCATTGCTTACAGAGAAGAGAACGGGGACTTTACCCGTATTGAAGAAATCAGAAATGTGAACGGAATCGGCAGCGCCGCATTCGAGAGGATGAAGGATTACATCACGGTCGGCGGTCCGTGATCGCCGGACAGCCTCGGGCGCCGTCGGGAAGGAGAGGGTACACAGGCAGATATGGCAACAAAAGTTTTGGTAGTCGACGATGAGAAGAATATTGTAAAGGGAATTCGCTTCAGCCTTCTGCAGGACGGCTATGAGGTGGACACCGCTTACGACGGAGAGGAAGCGCTGGCAAAGATCCAGGCAGGCAATTATGACATCATCCTGCTGGATGTGATGCTGCCCAAGCTCTCCGGAATGGAAGTGCTCCAGCAGGTCCGTGAGTTCTCTCAGGTGCCCGTGATCATGCTTACGGCCAAGGGCGAGGACATGGACAAGATCCTGGGCCTGGATTACGGCGCGGACGACTATATCACAAAGCCTTTCAATATCCTTGAGGTCAAGGCCAGGATCAAGGCTATCTACCGCCGCGTGGCGGTGGGCCGCAAGGAGCAGGAGGAGCAGGACGCGAGGATCCTTGAGAACGGCGATCTGCGCATGGATTTCGACAATCGCAGAGTCAATGTCTCCGGCAAGGAGATCAATCTGACCTCCAAGGAATTCGAGCTCCTGGAGCTTCTTGCCAAGCATCCCGGCAAGGTGTACAGCAGGTCCATGCTGCTGGAGACCGTCTGGGGCAAGGATTACCCCGGCGACGTGCGCACGGTGGACGTCCATATCAGGCGTCTTCGCGAGAAGATTGAGCCCAATGCCTCCGAGCCCATCTACGTGCAGACCAAATGGGGCGTAGGATATTATTTCCGTCAGAACGAGAAGTGACAGCGGTTCATAGCAAACGATGAAGAAGAAATTCAGAGAGTATATCCGGAGATTCTCAGTTGTCCGGAGTCTCCGGATGAGGCTCTTCCTGGTTATCTTTCTGGTTGGCATGATCCCCTGTGCGCTATTACACTACGGGATCCTGAACAACTATGAGTCGAGAGCCGTGGAGGTGAGGACGGAGGAAGTGGATACGCAGCTGCGTGCCCTGGCCAACCATCTGATCAGCTACGACTATCTCAGCGATCAGTCCTCAGAGCTGATCAATGCCGAACTTACGGAGTTCTCGGCCCTCTACGACGGGCGCCTTCTCGTGATCAACGAGAATCTCCGTGTCATCAAGGACACATATTCCATGTCGGACGGCAAGACGATCGTCTCCCCGGAAGTGGTGAACTGCCTGCTCAAAGGCAACGCAGGCAGTGCCTCCATGTTTGATAAGAGGGACGGATTTATCGAGATCGTCAGGCCGATCATATCCAGCAGTTCCGCTGACAGCCCGGATCTTAGCAGTGAAACAGGGACCCCTCAGGACGGTGTCGTCGTACAGGGGGTCCTTCTTGCCAGTGTGTCTACAGCCACGATCCGGAACACACTGAGTATTCTCAGCAGAAAAGCCATGCTTCTTGAAATGATCCTGATCCTGGTGGTCTTCATCATTTCGCTCGCCTTTTCCTGGTTTTTGATGAAGCCCTTCGAGAGGCTTTCCGCCGAGATCGCCGCGGTGCGCGCCGGCTATTCCACCGATCCGATCAGCGCACCGGCTTTTATCGAAACCGAGCACATCGCGGAGGCCTTCAACCAGGTCCTGGGGCGGATGAACGCGCTGGACGCCTCCAGGCAGGAATTTGTCTCCAACGTATCGCATGAATTGAAAACGCCCATGACCTCCATGAAGGTGCTGGCGGATTCTCTGGTCGCACAGGACAATGTGCCCGTGGAGATGTACAGAGAATTCATGATCGATATCAAAAACGAGATCGACCGTGAAAACCAGATCATCACAGAACTCCTGACACTGGTCCGCATGGACCGCAAAGACTCCAAGATGAATGTCGCTGCGGTCAACGTAAACCGGATCGTGGAAGGGGTCCTTCGCCGTGTCCGGCCCCTGGCCCAGAAGAGGGATATCGAGCTCACCATGGTGAGTGAGCGTGAAGTGGTGGCGGAGATCGATGAAGTCAAGATGTCCATGGTCATCACCAACCTCGTGGAGAATGCGGTCAAGTACAACCGGGATCACGGCAAGGTGCGCGTGACGGTCAACGCCGACCACCGCGAGTTCATTGTGCGCGTGGAGGATACGGGCGTCGGCATTCCCCAGGAGTCGCTGGACCGTATCTACGAGCGCTTTTACAGGGTCGACAAGTCCCGCTCGCGCGACGTGGGCGGCACCGGACTGGGCCTTTCCATCACCAAGAGCATCATTCTGCAGCATCACGGGTCGATCGAAGTGCGCAGTATCCTGGGCGAGGGATCCCAGTTTACCATGCACGTTCCGCTCAACTATATAGCGCATCCCGGCCAGGCGCGCAGACGCCGCATCAAGGAACAGAGCGCCGCCGGCCAGCCCCGCAGGCAGGCTGCCGCGGATACGCGCAGGGATCCGCAGAAACAGGCAGCCAGAAAAGCCCAGGCGCGTTCCGGGCAGAAAAAGGCCTCCGCGCAGCAAGGGCCTGCCGGGCAGCAGAAAACAGCCGCGCAGCAGAGACCTGCCGGGCAGCAGAGACCTGCCGGGCAGCAGAGACCTGCCGGGCAGCAGAGACCTGCCGGGCAGCAGAGGACATCCGCACAGCAGAGACCTTCCGCACAGCGCAGGACCGGCGCCGCGCAGAAAAAGACTGCTCCTGCGCAAAAAAAAGCTGCCTCCGCATCCGCGCAGAAAAAAGCCGCTTCCGCACGGCAGAAGGCAGGGACGAATCCATGAAGAAAAAAATCATGCTGTATCCCGCGCTCCTCATACTGCTTCTGGCTGCGGCAATGGGAACGGTCTCCTGCAAAAAGGGAGGGAGCGACAAGAGCGGGATCAAGATCTATTATCTGAATAAAGACGGTTCCTCCCTGGAGGACAGGGCGTATACGCCCAAAGCGGACGAGACGGAAGAGATCATCGACGAGCTTCTGGGCAGGCTGACCGGCCCGCCCGAGGATCCGGCCCTGCAGGCGCCCATCAGCGGTTTTTCTCTGGAATCCTCCGCTTACAAGGACGGCGCGCTCAGCCTGGACTTCAGCAGTGCGTACCACGACCTCCCGGTCGTGAGCGAGATCCTGACCAGAACAGCCATCGTCCATACGCTGTGCAGCTATTCGGAGGTGACAAGCGTGGGCTTTACCGTGGAGGGGGAGCCCCTGACGGACGCCGAGGGAGAAGAGCCCGGACAGATGACGCCGGCCCAGTTCATATACAACGCGGACACCGAGATGCGCAATTATGAAAAAGTGCGTCTGCACCTGTACTTTGCCAATGAGAGCGGGGACAGGCTGGTGGATACGTACCGGAACGTCGTCTACAACAGCAACATGTCGCTGGAGAGGCTCGTGGTGGAGCAGGTCCTCAAGGGGACGGAGAGCAGCTTCGCCTATCCGACGCTCAATCCGGAGACCAAGGTGATCAGCGTCACGACGCGTGACAGGATCTGCTATGTGAATCTGGACAGCAATTTCCAGTCGGAGCCCTACCACGTGACGCCGGAGACGGCGATCTATTCCCTGGTCAACTCCCTCACGGAACTTGACGGGGTGGAAAACGTGCAGATCTCCGTGGACGGACAGGCAGACGCCGTGTTCATGGAATCGCTTTCCCTGAGCGCTTCCTTCAGCAGGAATGAGTCTCTGATCCTGGGCGGCGGGACCTTCGGCCGCGACGAGTGAGATTTCTGTTTTAAGAATCAGTCCGTTTAAACGTATTTTATGTTATACTGCTCCTGACAGCCTTTTTTGCGCGGACAAGCCGCGCGGGCTGCCGGGAGCTTTTTGTTGTGCCGTCCGCTGCGAAAGGAAGTGTTTGCTGATTGCGCAGACCGCTGTGTTTTTTCTGTCTTGCGGCCCTGATGCTCATAGGATGGTTCGCGAAGATCATGGCGGCGGGTCCGTTTTACGATCCCGCCGCGGCAGATTCTCTGCAGGGATATCACGCAGTGATCGGAGGCGTTGTGACAGCGCTCGAGACTATGCCCGCTGAGGCCGGGGAGGCCGGTCCGCAGCGGGAGGGGACAGGAGCGGCGTCTTTTAGGCCGGTCACATACAGGCTTACGCTGGAGGAGGCGCGCTTTGAAAAGACCGGGCAGAGGATCGCCGGGAAGGTCCTGTGCTATCCGGCGGGCGTCCTCTCTTTACTGCCGCAGCCCGGGGACCGTGTGTTTCTTGCGGGGAACTGCCGCCTGTTCAGGGAGCCGACGAATGAGGGGGAATTTGACAGCGCCCTGTATTACAGGGCGGCCGGATATGTTTTTTCCGTGAATGAAGGAGAAACGGTCCGGATCGAGGAGGGGAGGCGCCTGGTCTGGCTGATCCCCCGCCTTCTGTTCCGGCTGCGGATCAAGCTGGGCGGCTGCCTGGATGCCTGCTGCGGCACGGCGGCGGCGGGACCGCTTCGCGCGGTCCTTCTGGGAGAGCGTCTGATGATGGAAGAGGAGCAGAAGGAACTGTTCCGGGACAGCGGGATCGCCCACATACTGGTCATATCCGGAATGCACATCTCCCTCCTTGGAATGGGACTGGAAAAGATCCTCAGAAGAGCCGGTCTGCCGGCGATTCCGCGGACGGCGGCCTGCACGGCCGCCATGATCTTTTACGGGATGCTCACGGGAATGGGGAGCAGTACAGTGCGCGCGCTGGTTATGTTTTCGCTCCGGCTCGCGGCAGGCGCTGCGGGCCGGACCTATGACGCGGTCACGGCCATAGCGCTGGCAGGCCTTTTGCTTGCGGCTTTCAGCCCGCTCCTTCTTTTGCAGAGCGGATTTCTGTTTTCCTTCGGTGCGGTCGCGGGGATTGCGCTTCTCTCGGACGCCTTTCCGGGACGGCTGTCTTTTGCCGCCGTGTTCGCGATGACGCTGCCCGTCCATCTGTGGTTCTACTATGAGTATCCCGTTTGCGGCATAGCCCTGAATCTTCTCGTGGTGCCCCTTATGCCCGCGCTGGTGATCAGCGGAGGCGCGGCCGCGGTCCTGGGACTGTGGTCCGTGCCGGCTGGAAGGATGGCGGGCGTGCCGGCCGCTCTGATTCTGCGCCTGTACGGCATACTGGCCGGCACGGCGCTGAAGCTCCCTTTCAGCACGGTGATCACCGGCAGACCGGCCGGGATCCGCGTGGCGGTCTACTACGCGGTCCTTCTGGGCACCGCGGCCGCGGCTGCGCACAGGGCCCGGGAGAAGACGGAAAAAAGCAGATTTTACAGGAGCGGATTATTTCGCGCTGCCGGCAGGGCTGCGGAGGCGGTCAGGGCCTGGCCGGTTCCCGCCGTCCTTCCCCTCGCCGTCCTCCTCCTGACGGTGCGGGCGCCCCGCGGGATGGAGCTGTGTTTTCTCGATGTGGGGCAGGGGGACGGGATCTATGCGGAATCTCCGGATCTTTGCTTTCTCGTAGACGGGGGAAGCAGCTCCAGACAGGATCTGGGGGAGGATGTGCTGGAGCCTTTTTTGAAGTGCAGGGGCGTGAGGCGGCTGGATTTTATCCTGATCACCCATGAGGACAGCGACCACTGCAGCGGTGCGGCCGCCCTTTTGGAGCATGCGGGTAAACCCGGCGGCATCGGGATCGGGGCGCTGCTCCTGCCCCGGATCGCAGAGGCTTCCCGGGGCGGGCGGTACAGGCGGATGGAGGCGCTCGCGGCATCCGCCGGGATCCCGGTCCGCTACTACGCGAGAGGAGACCGGATCGAAGCGGGGCGCACGGCGCTGGCCTGTCTTCACCCGGAGCCTTTGGGATCCTATTCCGACAGCAATGCGGGATCCGGCGTCTTTTTGCTGCGCTTTAGGAATTTCTCGGCCCTTTTGACGGGCGACGTGGAAAAGGACGGGGAGGAGCGCCTTATAAAGAGCATGGAGACGCCCCTGAAAGTGACGGTCCTCAAGGCGGCCCATCACGGCGCGGCAGGCGCTTCGGGCAGCGCTTTTCTGGAAAAGACGGATGCGCGGTGGGCCGTGATCTCCTGCGGGCGCGGCAATATATACGGCCACCCGGCGGCGGAGACGGTGGAGCGGCTCCGGCAGGACGGGATGAGGGTGCTGGATACACGCCTGTGCGGAGAGATCCTCTTTCGGACAGACGGGGAGCGGGTCCTGCTCCGGACCTTCCTCAGGGAGGAGGGCGCCGCGCAAGCTTCTTTCCCCTAAAGGGGAGTTCTGTGGTATAATCAGAGGACAACAGTGCGGCAGTCATTTGCCGCGCCGGAGGATAGGAATCTATGGCAGCTCCCAAGGCGGATTTTATACAGCGTCAGAAACAACTGAATGATGATCTTGAGGCGGGGCGGTTCCGGACGGTATACCTTATTTTCGGGGACCAGTCTTACCTGCGTCTGCAGAACAAGGAGAGGCTGAGAAAGGCGCTCCTGGGGGACGGAGATGAGATGAACCTGAGCCGCTGCTCGGGGCAGGATGTGCAGGCGGCTGATGTGCTGGAACAGGCACAGACGCTGCCTTTTTTTGCCGACCGGAGAGTGATCTTCGTGGAGAACTGCGGCTGGTTCGATAAGAAAGCCAGTGCCGAGTCGGACGCCATGGCGGAGATGATATCCGGGATCCCGGATACCGCGGCGGTGGTCTTCGTGGAGGAGGCCGCGGACCGGCGCAAGAAGCTGTTCAAGGCGATCAGCAAGTACGGGACGGTCCTGGAATGCGACACGCCGGACGAGACGACGCTCCGCACCTGGGCGGGCTCTTTGTTCAGCAGGGAGGGGATCCGCATCGAGGGGGCGGCGCTGGCGCTTTTTCTGGACCGGACCGGGGAGGATATGCAGAATATCGCCTCGGAGGCGGAAAAACTCGTCTGCTATAGCATGCAGGGAGGGCATGCCGCCAAGGGTACGGTGATCCGGAGAGAGGATGTGAAAAAGGTCGTCGCACCGCGGGTCAAGGACCGGATCTTCGAGATGGTGGAAGCCGTGGCCCTGCGTGACCGGCAGCGCGCTCTGACCATCTACGCCGACCTTCTGGCGCTGCAGACGCCGCCGCAGATCATCCTGACGCTCATGATGCGGCAGTTCTCGCAGCTGATCCAGGTGCAGGAGATGCTGGGGACGCACAGCGACAAGGAGATCGCCTCCGCGATGCGGCTCCCCTATTTCGTGATCGGCAGGCGGTATAAGCCTGCGCTCAAGGGCTATACCCGGGAGGAACTGGTGGATGCGCTGGAGGACTGCGTGAAGGCGGACCGCAGCAGCAAGAGCGGCAGGATCGACGCAGGCGCGGCGGTGGAGCTCCTCCTCGTCAGGCTGGCGGAGAGGCCGGGCGGCAGCGAAAACAAAGGCGCCGCCGGCCGGGAGCGGCCTCGATGAGCCCGGAAGCGGCGCGCCTTCTTCTGGACTGGTATGCAGCCAACAGGCGGATTCTTCCCTGGCGGGAGGACCCGACGCCCTATCATGTGTGGCTGTCCGAGATCATGCTGCAGCAGACCCGGGTGGAGGCGGTCAAAAACTACTACCGGAGATTTCTGGAGACGCTGCCGGATATCCCGGCCCTGGCCGCTGCGCCGGAAGAGGTATATTTAAAGCTCTGGGAGGGACTCGGGTATTACAGCCGGGTCCGCAACCTGCACCGGGCGGCAGAAAAAGTCATGGCAGATTACGGGGGAGAGCTGCCGCACACGGCTTCGGCGCTAAAACAGCTCCCCGGGATCGGGGACTATACGGCGGCGGCGATCGCCTCCATCGCGTACGGCGAGCCGGTGCCGGCTGTGGACGGAAATCTCCTGCGGGTGTATGCCCGGCTTGCCCTGTACAGGGATAATATAAAGGACAGAAAAGCGTTTCTTGCGGCACACAGTTTTTACGGGGACGCCATTCCCGCCGGGGAGGCGGGCGCCTTCAACCAGGCGCTCATGGACCTGGGGGCCATGGTCTGTCTTCCGAATGCCGCGCCCCGATGTGACGTCTGTCCCCTGCGGGATCACTGCGGGGCGCACCGGGAAGGGGCGGAGAGATCTCTGCCGGTGATGCCCGAAAAGAAGGAGAGGCGGGTCGTGGAGAGGACCGTCTTCCTGATCCGGTCGGGCTCCAGGACGGCCATACAGAAAAGGCCGGACAGAGGGCTTCTCGCGGGAATGTACGAATTTCCCGGCGCGGAGAAAAAGCTCTCCCGGGAGGAGGCCGCGGCCTGGCTCAAAAAAAATGGCGTGCCCGCGCTGCGCATCAGAGAGCTCCCCTTCGCAAAGCATGTTTTTACCCACAGAGAGTGGCATATGACCGGATACGAGGTGCTGGTGGGCAGCGCCGACGAGGACCGCGTACCGTATATTATGGCGGAAAACAGCGAGATCACGGAACAGTACTCCGTGCCCTCCGCCTTCGCCGCCTATATGAAGGAATTAACCGTTTGAAAGTGAATGAGGAAAATCATGAAATTACTGACGATTGCCGTACCCTGCTACAACTCGGCGGCCTACATGGAAAAATGCATACAGTCGCTCCTTCCGGGAGGAGAGGAAGTGGAGATCCTGATCGTTGACGACGGATCAAAGGATGACACCGCCCTGATCGCGGACCGCCTGGAGGCGCAGCATCCCGGGATCGTCCGGGCCATTCATCAGCCCAACAAGGGACACGGCGGTGCGGTGAATACCGGGATCGAAAACGCGAGCGGCCTGTATTTCAAGGTCGTTGACAGCGACGACAAGGTAGGAGCCGGCGCTTACAAATCGGTCCTGCATACGCTCAGGCAGTTCAGCGGCGGGGAAGGGCAGGAGCCGCTCGATCTCCTCGTCAGCAATTTCGTCTACAACAAGGAGGGCGAGCACCGTCACAAAGTCATGCAGTACAGGCGGGAACTCCCCCGCGACAAGGTCATTTCCTGGAACGAAGCCAGGCGTTTCCGCAAGGGTCATTACATCCTGATGCACTCCGCCATCTACCGGACGGAGCTTCTCAGGGACTGCGGACTGAAACTTCCGGAGCACACTTTCTACGTGGACAACATCTATGTCTTTCATCCGCTCCCTTACGTGAACCGGATGTATTATCTGGATGTGAATTTCTACTACTATTATATCGGGAGGAGCGATCAGTCCGTAAACGAGGAGATCATGATCGGCAGGCTCGACCAGCAGGCCCGCGTCAACCGGATCATGATCGACTATTTCACCGACCCTTCCGTCCGGCGCCTGATCGGCAGGGACAAGGCCCTGTACCGCTACATGTACAACTATCTGGAGATCATCATGACGATCACGTCGGTCCTGGCCATCTGCTCGGGCAAGGCGGAGCACCTCGCCCTCAAAAAGGAGGTCTGGGACTATCTGAAGGAGCGGGACGGAAAACTCTTCGCACGGATGCGCCACGGAATGCTCGGCACGGTCATGCATCTTCCCGGCGAGGGCGGAAGAAAGATCACGATGGGTCTGTACAAGGCGGCCAGAAGGATCTTTAATTTCAATTGAATTTATGAAAAAAGAATGAAACGCATTGCGCAGACAGTGCCTTTCATTCTAAAATATGGTATTGCGCATCCGGGTAAGGCTTGAATACACAGTAATAGACTTGGAGGGAAGTTTATGTGCGGCATTGTTGGATATGTGGGAGCAAAGCAGGCAGCCCCCATTCTTCTGGAGGGACTTGCGAAGCTGGAGTACAGAGGGTATGACAGTACCGGAATAGCGGTCCGGGACGGCGACAACAAACCGGAGATCGTCCGGGCCAAGGGACGTCTGCGAAAACTTGCCGAAAAGACGGACGGCGGCAGGGCGATTCCGGGCACCTGCGGGATCGGACACACCAGGTGGGCCACGCACGGCGAGCCTTCCGAGATCAACGCCCATCCCCACGCCAGCGACGACCTGAACGTAGTGGGCGTCCATAACGGCATCATCGAGAATTACCAGGAACTGAAGAACAAGCTCGAGAGAAAGAACTACCGGTTTCATTCCGAGACGGACACCGAAGTCGTCATCAAGCTTGTGGATTATTACTATAAAAAGTACAGAATAGGCCCCGTAGACGCCATCAACAAGACGCTGGTCCGCGTGCGCGGCTCCTATGCGCTCTGCCTGATGTTCGCGGAGTATCCGGGGGAGATCTGGGTCGCCCGCAAGGACAGTCCGATGATCATAGGAGAGGGAAACGGCGAGATGTTCGTCGCCTCCGACGTGCCCGCGATCCTGGGCCACACCAACCGGGTCTACTACATCGGCAACATGGAATTGGGCCGCCTGACCCGCGACCACGTGACCTTCTACAACCTGGACGGCGACGAGATCCAGAAACAGAGCAAAGAGATCGAGTGGGACGCGGAATCCGCGGAGAAGGGCGGATACGAGCATTTCATGCTCAAAGAGATCCACGAGCAGCCCAAAGCGGTCCGCGACACGATCGAATCCGTCGTCAGGGACGGAAAGATCGATCTGTCAGGCATGTCCCTGGACGATGACATCATTCGCGGGATCACGTCCATCGTGATCACCGCCTGCGGCAGCGCCTACCATGTCGGCGTGACGCTGCAGTATATTTTTGAGGATCTGGCCAGGATCCCTGTCCGCGTGGAACTGGCTTCCGAATTCCGCTACAGGAATCCTCTTCTGACGCCGGAGACCCTCGTGGTCGCCATAAGCCAGTCCGGTGAGACCGCCGATACGCTGGCAGCGGTGCGCGAGGCGAAGGACAAAGGCGCGAGGACGCTCGCCATCGTCAACGTTATGGGCTCCTCCATCGCCCGGGAATCCGACGACGTCTTCTATACACTGGCGGGTCCCGAGATCGCAGTGGCCACCACCAAGGGCTACAGTGCCCAGCTGGTGGCGGGATACCTTCTCGCGATCCGTTTCGGCATGGCCAGAGGCTTTGTGAGCGGGGAGCAGTGCGACAGATACCTTCAGGAGATCGCTTCCATACCCGCGAAGATCGAGCGCACGCTGGAAGACAAGGAGAGGATCCAGTGGTTTGCGGCGCAAAGATCCGCTGCCCGCGACATTTTCCTCATAGGGAGGGGGCTTGACTACGCCATCTGCCTGGAGGGGAGCCTGAAGGTCAAAGAGATCAGCTACATTCACTCCGAAGCCTACGCGGCGGGCGAACTCAAGCACGGCACTATCAGCCTCGTGGAGGACGGCACGCTGGTGATAGGGATCCTCACGCAGCCGGCGCTCCTGGAAAAGACGATGAGCAACATGCTGGAGACGAAGAGCCGAGGCGCGTATCTCATGGGTCTTACCACATACGGCAATTACAACGTGGAAAATACAGCCAATTTTACCGTCTATGTACCGAGGATCGACGAACACTTCGCGGCCAGTCTCTCGATCATCCCGCTTCAGCTGATGGCGTACTATATCAGCGTGGCGCGCGGCCTGGACGTGGACAAGCCGAGAAACCTGGCAAAGAGCGTGACCGTCGAATAAAACTCTTGAAACAGGGGTGGAGCATTTACCATGCATAGAAAAGAATCGAAGGGCTGGATGAAGCATTTGGACTTTATGGTGCTGGATATCATCAGCCTTCAGCTTAGTTTTATTTTGAGCTTCTGGATATGGTGGGAAGGCATCGCCAATCCTTACGCGGTAGTACTGTACAGGTTCCAGGCGATCCTGCTGGTCTTCTGCCAGCTGGTCGTCATGCTCTTTACGAACTGCTACAAAAACATTATCCGAAGGAACAAGTATCAGGAATTCTACGCGACCTTTCGCTTCGAAGTGAGCTTTATGCTCCTGGATATCCTGATCCTGTTCATGATCCATCAGATCATGCTGATCTCCCGTATGTTTACGGGCATTATGGTGGTCATGAACCTGTTTGTTTCCTACCTGTTCAGGGTCCTGAACAAGCGCAGGATCAGGAGCTCCAAGCTCGGAAACCGCGGGCGCAAGTCCCTGATCCTCATTTCGGAGGACAAGGTCGCGGAGGAAGCGCTCCGGGACCTGACGGGAAACGCGGTCTCCGATTACAAGATCACGGCGGTGATCCTTCTGGACAGACAGGCCAAAGAGGGCGAGACGATACGGGGCGTCCCGTGCGTCGGCCTGGAGGAGGACATCCTTTTGTACGTCGGCCGGCACTGGGTGGATGACGTGCTGATCTGTCTGTCGGAGGGGACAGCCTATCCGACGGAACTGTCTGACGAACTGCTCTTTATGGGCATTACGGTCCACTACAACCTGACCACGCTCGGAAGAAAGCGCATGGCCATGCAGGAAGTGGGCAAGGTGGGAAATTTTCGCGTGCTCACCAGCAGCCTGCGAATCGTGTCGGCCAGACAGACGATCCTCAAACGGCTCCTGGATATCTGCGGCGGCATAGTCGGATGTATACTGACGGGGATCATTTTCATCTTTATCGCGCCCGCCATCTATATCCAGTCGCCCGGCCCCATCTTCTTCAAGCAGATCCGGATCGGGCAGAACGGGAAAAAATTCTATATGTATAAGTTCCGCAGCATGTACATGGATGCGGAGAAGCGCAAGAAGGCGCTGATGGAACAGAACAAGATGAGCGGTATGATGTTCAAGATGGACGACGATCCGCGCATCATCGGGAGCGAGAAGAAGGACAAGAACGGGAGGCCGATGGGGATTGGAAACTTCATCCGTCGCACCTCTCTGGACGAATTCCCGCAGTTTTGGAACGTGCTCAAGGGGGATATGTCCCTTGTCGGCACAAGGCCGCCGACGGTAGACGAGTGGGAGCAGTACGACCCCCATCACCGGATCAGGATGAGCATCAAGCCCGGGATCACGGGACTTTGGCAGATCAGCGGACGCAGCGACATCACCGACTTCGAAGAAGTGGTCCGGCTGGACAGCGAATATATTGAGAACTGGAGTTTTTCCGGAGATATCCGTATCATCCTCAAGACCATAGGCGTCGTCCTGCGGCACGAGGGAGCTGAGTGACAAGAGGGAAACGAAAAAATGAAGAGATTTAGAAAAAAACTTGCCCTGATCCTTTGCGCCGCGCTTGCGGCCGTTTCGACGGCGGCCTGCGGGGGCTCCGAAAAGGAGGAGGCGCAGGAGACAGAGACCGTGCAGGAAGCGGAGGAGACCCAGGAGGAAGCCGCTGAGGAGACGCCTTCCGGTGAAGCAGAGCCGCAGGCAGCTTCCGAAGAGGCGGCGCCCGAAGAGAAGGAGGAGGCGAAGCCTGCTCCGCAGGCAGCCGGAAAGGTGCCCGATAAGCCCGCGCCGGCCGGACAGCAGGAGGAGCCTACCGCTGCGCAGGATACGGCAGTGATGGAGCCCGACCCCTCGGAGGAGGAGAGTATTCCCCTGGGATATATTGACGGAGCTTTCAGCCTGAACGGCACGGCCTACCAGCTTCCCGTGAGCCAGCAGGCGCTGACGGAGGCGGGATGGACCATCCGCTTTGAGAACACGGAGAACGTGGACGCCTTCAAAATGACGCCCGGCGCCGTGATCAACGCTGAGATGTCCCTTACCGGCTTCGAAAAGGCAGTTGTGGTCACGGCCGAGTTCGGAAATCTCACGAAGGAAGCTGTCCTCTTGCGTGACTGTCCGCTCATTTCCCTGTATATGACCGCCAAGGAAGGCGCGGTCATACCCTCTGCTCCGGAAACGGAACAGACAGAGGCGGCGGCCGAAGGACAGACAGAGACGGCAGCCGAAGAACAGACGCTTCCCCAGCTGCCCGCGCTGGAGCTTCCCTCCGGCATCACGTGGGGCAGTTCGGAAGACGAGATCATCGCCGCTTACGGAGAGCCTACCTTCTCGGGGGCCAGCACCGGTTTCGACTGTATGTATGAAAACAGGGAGTACTATCTGGAGTTTCTCGGCGACAGCGTGTACGGCGTCAGTCAGATCATCTACTGTGTAAACTGACCGTCGACGCAGGAATGATGAATACGTGATACAATAGCAATGGTTTGACAACTGACGGGAAGACTTCGACTCGACCCGGAAGAGCAGGCATGACCACAGACCAAAGACCCTCCGAAGCGGCCCGGCGCCGCGGCGGTTTTCTTTGTGTACACCGGCTCTTTCGCAGAACGCGAAGGGGCCTTTTTTGTTCCGGAAAAACCGGGACGAAGGAGCGATATGATCAGAATTGCGGTTTACGGTAAAGGCGGAATCGGGAAGTCCACCATGACCTCCCACTTGTCGGCGGCGTTCGCGAAGCTGGGAAAGCGGGTCATCCAGATCGGCTGCGATCCCAAGGCGGATTCCACCATGAATCTCCTGGGAGGACGGCGCGTAACGCCCGTCATGGATTACCTGAGAGATCACGACGAGGATCCTCAGAGCGTGGAGGAGATCTCCGCGTCGGGCTACGGAAATGTCCTTTGCATCGAGACGGGAGGGCCGACCCCCGGTCTGGGGTGTGCCGGGAGAGGGATCCTTGCCACTTTCCAGATCCTGGAGGATCTCAGGCTCTTTGAGACTTTCCGGCCGGACGTGGTTTTGTACGACGTGCTCGGCGACGTGGTGTGCGGCGGTTTTGCCGCCCCCATCCGGGAGGGATATGCGCGCAAAGTCATCATTGTGACTTCCGGCGAGAAGATGGCCCTATATGCGGCCGGCAATATCTGTACCGCCGTGCGCAATTTCGAGGACAGGGGATACGCCGGCGTGTACGGCGTGATCTGCAACGAGCGGAATGTAGAGAAGGAGAGGGAGAAGGTGCAGGATTTTGCCGACGGACAGGGAATCCCCGTCATCGCCTTCGTCCCCAGGAGCAGGGAGATCCAGCAGTGTGAGGAGAAGGGCATGACGACGGTCGAACGGGATCCGTCGCTCCCTGTAAGCCGCTGCTTTCTGGAACTGGCGCAGAAACTGATCGAAGAGGAGGAAGGCGGCACATGAGAGACCGGAGCGGTGCGCTTTTTTATACTGTGGGAGAACTGGTCCGGGCGGGGGCCCGGGAGATTCCAAGGCCTTTCAAAACAACGGAAACCCTGCTTTACAGCTCCCCGGCAACACTGGCCTTCCACTCGCCCGGCGCGGAAGGATTCGGCGTCAAAAGAGCAGGCCTCTCCATCCCCGGCTCCGTGATGCTGGTCGTGTCCCCGGGGTGCTGCGCGAGAAATACCTCCTCCATCAGCGCCATGCCGGGCTATGAGAACCGCTTCTTTTATCTGACCATGAATGAGACGGACCTGGTGACCGGACGGCACCTGAAGAAGATCCCGGCGGCCGTGGAGAAGATCTGCGGGGAGCTGGGCAGGAAGCCTTCGGTCGTCATGATCTGCATCACCTGCGTGGACGCGCTGCTCGGCACCGATATGGAGCGGGTCTGCCGCAAAGCGCAGGAAAAGACCGGCGTGCGGGTCCGCCCCTGCTACATGTACGCGCTGACCAGGGAAGGGCGCAGACCGCCCATGGTGCATGTGAGGCAGTCCCTGTATGCGCTTTTGGAAAAAAGGCCCAGAAAGCGCACCAGCGTGAATATACTGGGATATTTTGCGCCGCTTGAGGAGGACTGCGAACTGCCTGCGCTCCTTGGACAGGCCGGCGTAAAGGCCATACGCTCGCTTCCGACCGCGGCGGATTACGACGCCTTTTTGGAGATGGCGGAGGCCAATTTCAACCTGGTCCTCCATCCGGAGGCCCGGCCCGCCGCCCTGGATCTGGAGGAGCGGCTGGGCATTCCCGCCGTCGAACTGACCAGACTCTATCAGATCGACAGGATCGCGCAGCAGTATGCCGCGCTGGGGTCGGTGCTGGGCGTGCGTTTTGACGACGAGGCGTACAGGAAGGAAGCAGAGGCGGTCCTGGAGGCCTTTCGGAAGCGCCATGCGGACGCCGTCTTTTCAGTGGGAGAGGCCCTCAACGGAGATCCCTTTGAGCTGGCGCTGGCGCTGGTCCGGAGCGGCTTTGCCGTGGCGGAGATCTTCGGGACCGTGACGGAGGCGTCCTACCCCTATCTGCGCAGGATCGCGGCGGTCAGCCCGGACACGCGGGTCTACTCCAGCCTGCACCCCTCCATGATCCACTATGAGGCGGACCCGGCGGTCACCCTTTGCGTGGGAAGGGACGCCGGCTATTATCACAGGGATCTTCCGTGCCTGCAGTGGAGCAGTGACGTTCAGCCCTTCGGCTACAGGGGCGCAAAGCGCTTTTACGAGGCGCTCACCCGGCTGGCGGAGGGCGGGACCGATGCCGGAGCGGCCGCGGCCGCGTACGCCCCTTCCGTTCAGCTCAGGGGATCCTCACTGAGCGTGACGCCCTTTGCGCCGGATCAGTCGGGGGCGGTATCGGTGCTCTTTGGCCTGGGCGGCATAACGGTCATCTGCGATGCGGGAGGCTGTACGGGAAATATATGCGGTTTTGACGAGCCGAGATGGCTCACCCGCAAAAGCGCCCTGTTCAGCGCGGGACTGCGGGATATGGACGCCATTATGGGCCGGGACAGGGACCTCGTCCGCAAGCTCGCGGAGGCGGCGCAGGAGGACGAATACGCTTTTGCCGCAGTCATCGGCACGCCGGTCCCCGCCGTGATCGGGACTGATCTGCAGGCCATATCGCGCATGGTCAAAAAGAAGACCGGTCTTCCGGTGCTGGCCATCCCGACGACCGGAATGGCGTACTATGACGCCGGTGCGGAAAAAGCCTGGCTGGCGCTGGCGGACACCTTCTGCCCGGCGGGGGAGGTGACAGTGCGGCAGGGGCGCCTTGGGATCCTCGGCGCCACGCCCATGGATCTGGGAGATCCGGACAGCGGCATGCGGCTCAAGGAACTCCTCCTTGAGGAGGGGTGGCGCGAGCCTGTCTGCTGCGGCATGGGGGACGGGCTGGACCGATTCAAAGAGGCGGGCAGCGCCGCCGCCAACCTGGTGGTATCCGTCTCGGCCTATGAGGCCGCAAAGGTCCTCCGGGACCGCTTCGGGACGCCCTTTACCTGTGAAAATCCCCTTGCGGCGCGTGCCGCGCGCGGCTGGAACGCGGACTGGAAGGGCAAAAAGGTCCTTGTGGTACACGAGCAGATCACGGCAAATTCCATACGGGACGTGCTTGTGGAAGAGGGGGCGGCCTCCGTGACGGCAGGAAGCTTTTTCATGATGAAGAAGGACCTGATGAAGGAGGGAGACCTCGCTTTTTCGGACGCCGCGGCCTTTGCGTCCGCCGTCCGAAGGGGCAGCTACGACGTGATCGCGGCAGATCCCGTGTGCAGGGAGATGGTGCCGGCCTTTGAAGGGGCGTGGATCCCGCTGGTACATTTTGCCGTTTCCGGACACACGGAGGAAGAGAGGGAAAGGACAGGCAGTGAGCGCAGATGAGATCACCAGAAGAATAAGGGTATACGGCATCGTGCAGGGAGTCGGGTTCAGGCCGACGGCAGACCGCCACGCCCGGACCGCAGGCATACGGGGAACCGTCTGCAACAGGGGCTCCTGCGTCGATATCATAGCCCAGGGAACCCCGGCGCAGATCGACCGGTTCCGTTCGCTGCTGCAGAGTAAGCCGCCGGCCAGGGCAGTGATCCTGGGCGTGGAGTCGGCGCAGATCGCGGCGCCGCATTTTGACGGCTTCTCCATCGTGGAGAGCGAAAAAACAAGCGGGGAGATCTTTATCTCCCCGGATATCGCCACCTGCGACACCTGCAGGAAGGAACTCTACGATCCCGCGGACAGGCGGTACCTGCATCCCTTCATCAACTGTACGAACTGCGGCCCCCGCCTGACCATACTGGAATCGCTGCCCTATGACAGGGAGCGCACCAGCATGAAGATGTTTCCCATGTGCAGAAAGTGCCGCGCGGAGTATGTCATGCCGTCCAGCAGACGGTACGACGCGCAGCCGGTCTGCTGCAATAAGTGCGGTCCCAGCGTGTATGTCGTGGACCGGGACGGGATCCGGGAGCAGGGAGACAGCGCCATCAGAAAGGCGCGCAAAGTCCTGGCGGAGGGAGGGATCCTTGCCGTGAAGGGGGTCGGCGGCTTTCATCTGTGCTGCGACGCCCTGTCCGAAGAGGCGGTAAACCTTCTGCGCGCGCGCAAGACCCGGCCCCGCAAACCGTTTGCCGTGATGGTGAGGGATCCGGAGACCGCGCAGCGGGAATGCGAGGTGAGCCGTGCGCAGCAGGAGATCCTGACGGGGCACCAGAAACCGATCCTGCTCCTTGTGCGCAAACCCGGCGGAAAGATCTGCGAGGCGGTGGCACCGGGCAATCCGACGCTGGGCGTGATGCTCCCGTACGCGCCGGTCCAGATGCTGCTCTTTTCCTATCCCGACGGGCTCGACGAGCGGATGCCGGACGCCCTCGTCATGACGAGCGGAAATGTGGCGGGCGCCCCCATCTGCAGAAACGACGGGGAGGCGCTGCGCGAGCTGAGCGGCCTGTGCGACTGCATCCTGTCCCACGACAGAAAGATCCGCATCCGGGCGGACGATTCCGTCATGGATTTCTACCGGGGAAAGCCGTATATGATCCGGCGGTCGAGGGGCTATGCGCCGGTGCCCTGCATGCTCTCCGGTTTTCCGGCGCGGGAGGGCCGTCAAAAAACGGGCGCCGTGCTGGGCATCGGCGGAGAGCTCAAGAATACGTTCTGTCTCGGGACGGGAAATCTGTTCTATCCCTCCTCGCACATCGGGGATCTGGGGGATCTGCGGAGCGTAAAGGCCCTGGAGGAAACTGTGTGCCGCTACGCGAAGCTCCTCGAATTGCATCCCGAAGTGATCGCCTGTGATCTTCACCCGCAGTACAACTCCGCGGGCGCGGCCAAGGTTCTGGCGCAGGAATACGGTGCGGAGCTGATCACAGTACAGCACCATTACGCCCACATTCTGTCCTGCATGGCAGAGAACGACCGGATGGACCGGGTGATCGGCGCGGCCCTGGACGGGACGGGATACGGGACGGACGGCACGATCTGGGGCGGTGAGATCCTGATCGCGGATGCGACGGGCTTTGCTCGGCTCGGGAGCATCGCGCCGTTTTTGCAGGTGGGCGGAGATCTGTCCGCCAAAGAAGGATGGCGCATCGCCGCCGCCATGCTGGACGATCTGTCCCCCGCGGGATCCGGGGAGAGCCCCGAAGAACTGGCCGCAGAGATCGGGCTGTGTTCCGAGCTGCAGGCGCGGGTGCTGATGCGGATGAAGCGGAGCGGCATGGGAGCCGTGCGGTCCACCAGCGCCGGGAGGCTTTTTGACGCGGTGAGCGCTGTCCTGGGGATCTGCACCGCCTCTTCCTTCGAGGGGGAGGCGGCCATGGATCTGGAATTTGCCGCAGAGCGCTTCCGGGATACAGCGGTCCGAAACGGGACAGCGCTGCCGGGGCCCTTTGCCGAAACAGGCCTCACAGAGCGGGAGGACGGTTTTATGGTCATGGAGACGGACAGGCTTTTCAGGCAGGTCCTGTGCGGGCGTCTCCGGGGAGATCCGGCGGACGAACTGGCGTACCGCTTTCATGCGGGACTGGCGGATCTGGTCGCGGAAGCCTGCCTGCGCGCCTGCGAAAGGACGGGGATCGGGACGGCGGCCCTCAGCGGCGGGTGCTTCCAGAATAAAATGCTTCTGCAGATGGTGCAGGAGCGCCTTGCGGGCCGTGGAATGGAGGTCCTGGTCCACAGTATGATCCCGCCGAGTGACGGGGGGATCGCGCTGGGGCAGGCCGTGGCGGCCATGGAAAGACTGCGTGTGAGAACAAAAACGAAGAATTCGGAAGGGAGAGCTTGATATGTGTGTAGGACTTGCGGCCAGAGTGGTCAGGATCAGGGAAGACGGCACGGCGCTGGTGGATGCCTCCGGCGCGCGCAGAGAGGTGAGCGCGGCCCTTTTGGAGGATCTGGAGCCGGGTGAATATGTGATGGTCCACGCCGGCGCGGCGATCGCCAGGATCACGGAGGATGACGAAGAGGAGAGCGAACGTCTCCTGCAGACGGAGGGCTTATAGATCATGGCGGAAATGAAAGCGGCACAGATCCTTCAAAAATACGACGGACCGCCGGTGCGGATCATGGAGGTGTGCGGGACCCATACGCACGAGATCTTCCGGCAGGGCATACGCCGCATCCTGCCCGCGAAGATCACGCTGATCTCCGGTCCCGGCTGCCCCGTCTGCGTGACGCCGGCAGGCTTTATCGACGAGACGGTATCCCTGGCCCTGGAGCACGGGTGCACCATCTGCACTTTCGGCGATCTGGTGCGGGTGCCCGGAACAAGCATGAGTCTCGCGGACGCAAGGGGGCAGGGCGCAAAAGTGCGTGTGGTGTACGCGCCGGCGGACGCGGCGGAATACGCGGCGGGACACCCGGAAGAGCAGGTGGTCTTTCTCTCCGTCGGGTTTGAGACGACGACGCCCGCATCCTGCATCGCTGTGGAGAAAGCCGCCGCACTCGACAATTTCAGCCTTCTTACGGCCGGCAAGACCATGCCGGCCGCCTATGACGCCATGCGGCACAGCACGGACCTGTTCCTGTATCCGGGACACGTGCACGCGATCACCGGGACCGGCATCTGCGAAAAGCTGGCGGAGGAAGGCGTGAGCGGCGTCTGCGCCGGCTTTACGGCGTCCGAGCTTCTGACGGCGCTGGCTGTGGCGGTGACCCGGTTCGAAAAGGGCGAGCCTTTCTTCGTCAACTGCTACCCGAGAGTGGTCAAAAGAGAGGGCTCGCCGGCTGCCCGCAGGCTCGTGGAGCGCATCATGGAGCCCTGTGACAGCGAGTGGCGAGGGATCGGCGTCCTGCCCATGTCGGGCATGAAACTGCGGGACAAATACGCCCGGTATGACGCGAGGCGGAAGTTTTCGCTCCCGCCCATGCACGGAAGGAGCAATCCGGCCTGCCGCTGCGGGGAAGTGCTGCAGGGGAAATGTCTTCCCCGGGACTGCAGCCTGTTTGGCAAAGTCTGTACGCCGGAGCACCCCGTCGGCGCCTGTATGGTCTCCGGCGAGGGGGCCTGCTCGGCTTTTTATCTGTATGGATGAGGGGCGGATCCCGTGATCCGCTCCCAGGGAGGAGAATATGAAGGAAGAATATGTAACGCTGGCACACGGGGCAGGCGGAAAAAAGACGGCCCAGCTCATTGAAACGGTCTTCAGGGCGGCCTTTGAAAACCCTTATTTTACCGCGGATGACGCGGCGGTGCTGCGCGTGCCGCAGGGGGAGCTGGCCATGACGACCGACAGTTTTATCGTATCGCCCGCCTTCTTTCCGGGCGGCAATATCGGAAAGCTCTCCATCTGCGGCACGGTGAATGATCTGGCCTGCATGGGGGCGGAACCGCTGTATATGACCTGCGGTTTTATCATCGAGGAAGGATTCCCCCTGGAAAAACTCAAAAAAGTCGCCGAGGCCATGTCGCAGACGGCCCGGGAGGCAGGCGTACTGCTCGTAGCCGGCGACACGAAAGTCGTAGGGAAGGGACAGGCGGACGGCGTCTTTATCAACACGACCGGGATCGGGAGAATCATGGACGGGATCCGGACCTCCGGGGCGCTGGCCAGGCCCGGGGACGTGATCATCGTGACGGGAGACGTGGGACGGCACGGGTGCACCATCCTTCTTGAGAGAGAGGATTTCGGCATCGAAGCGGACATAAAGAGCGACTGCGCGCCGCTTTGGAAGGCAGTCCGTTCGGTCCTGCTGGAGGTGCCGGACGTACATGTCATCCGGGACGCGACCCGCGGCGGCGTGGGCACTGTGCTCTATGAGATCGCCGGACAGAGCGGCGTCGGATGTGAGCTGAATTCGGAGGCGGTTCCCGTCGATCCCGCCGTGCGCGGCGTCTGCGGCATGCTGGGGCTTGAGCCCCTCTATCTGGCCTGTGAGGGCACCATGGTCATGATCGCGCCCGGGGATAAGGCGGACAGGATCCTGGACATCCTGCACGGGAGCCCGCACACGCAAGGGGCCCGCGCGATCGGAAAGATCACGAAAGAGGAGGCCGGAAGAGTTGTGATGCGCACCAGGATCGGCGCGCTGACGCTCCTGCCGCCCCCGGGGGGAGAGCTCCTGCCCAGGATCTGCTGAAGAGACAGCCGGATCAGATAAGCGAAAGAGAAAGGAGGCGCCATGCTGACCAGAGTGACGCCCGGGGCGCGCGGGATCACGCCCGAAGAAGTCCGGGTGCGGATCGGGGAAGCGGTTTTCCCGAACCCCTGGAAGAGGGAACTCGAATTCAACCCGCCCGTCCACGAGACCTGGAATATCGTCCATATCGGGATGCTTCTGCCGCAGGCGCACCAGATCTATGTCTGCGCGGAGAACTGCATGCGGGGCGTGGTGATGACGGCGGCGGAGATGGACGCGCTGGAGCGTTTTTCCTGCGTCCTGATCACGGAGAGCGACCTCTACAGGGACAACCTCGAGAGCATCACGCTGGAGGGCGTGACGGACGTCCTGCACAAGCTTCCCGCACTGCCGCCCGCGGTCATCGTGTTCCCCGTCTGCCTGCATCACTTTATGGGCTGCGATCTGCAGTATGTCTACGCGGAACTGGAAAAGCGATTTCCCGACGTTGTTTTCGTGCGCGCCTGGATGGACCCGGTCATGCAGAAGACCGGCCCCACGCCCGATGAAAAGCTGCGCACCGCCATGGCGGATCTTCTCACGGCCGGCTCGGCGCAGCCCTATCCGGAGGGAGGCTTCCACGTATCGGTGATCGGGGACAATCTCCCGCTGGAAGAGGACAGCGATATCGCGCGCCTTGTCTCAGAGGCCGGCGCCCGGCTCCACAGGATCCAGGACTGCGGCACTTTCGCTGCGTACCGGCAGATGGCAGGGAGCGACCTTTTTATCGCGAGGAGCCCCCTGGCGGCGCCGGGCATGCGGCGCGCGGCCAAAAGGCTGGGGAAGCCCGGCCTGTATCTCCCCAACGCCTACGGCTATGAGGAGATCCGAAGGATGCGGGGGCAGCTCGCCGGGGCGCTGGGACTGCAGCCGGACACAGCACTTTTTAATCATCGCCAAAATGAGGAGATCGAGGCCTGCGAGGCGGCGCTGGCCGGGGCGAAGGCAACGGTCGGAACGAGGCAGATCGCCATCGACGCTGCGGCCGTCCAGAGACCGCTGGGATGGGCGCGCCTTCTTTTGGAGCATGGTTTTGCCGTAAAGACCGTCTATCTGGACATGATCCATCCGGAGGAGGAGAAGGATTTCCTCTTCCTGCAGGAATCCTTTCCGGACCTGTATCTGCATAAGACGGTGCATATCGGGGGAAGAGTCCTGCACGGCGGGCGCCTTTGCAGA
The DNA here is from genome assembly GCA_017405805.1 of Lachnospiraceae bacterium. Lineage (GTDB taxonomy): Bacteria > Bacillota > Clostridia > Lachnospirales > Lachnospiraceae > CAG-791. The sequence goes on along the minus strand of JAFQZU010000026.1, from coordinate 39,270 downwards.
GAGGAAGAGCGCGCCGCGGGCGGGGAGGAAGTCCTTGCCATCGGTCCCAAAGCCGCCTGGTATGAGGACACCCCGTGGTTCGTGAACATGGTGGAATACGGCGGACTCTGGGGCTATTACGGGATCCGGCGGATGGCGCAGCTTATGGAAGAGGCCTGCCTTGTCAAAAAGGATACGAAAGAGATCGTGCAGCGAAAGGGCCTCGGCTGCACCTGCATCCTGCCGGGCGCGGCGGAAAGGACAAGGATATGAGACAGACCAACCGGATCCTGCCGGTTTACAGCGGCGACGTCTCCGGGGCCTGCTCGGCCCTGTTCGAGATGGGCGGCATGGTGGTGATCCACGATCCTTCGGGCTGCTATTCCACCTACGACACCCACGACGAGACGCGATGGTACGACACGGACAGCCTGATCTTCCTGACGGGATTTACGGAGCGGGACGCCATGCTCGGGAATGATAAGAAGCTCATCGAGGACACGGCGCAGGCCGCAGCGCTCTACCGCCCGCGCTTTATCGCGCTGTGCAATTCCCCGATTCCCTATCTGAACGGGACGGATTTTGCCGGCGTGTGCAGGGTACTGGAGAAGAGGACCGGCGTGCCGGTCTTCCATGTCAGGACCAACGGGATGCATGACTATGTACAGGGTGTTTCGCAGGCGTTTGCGCAGCTGGCGGAGACCGTGCTCGTGGAGGAGGCTGTGACGGCGGAAAGCACTTCTTTTGCAGGAGGCCCTCTCAAAGTGAATGTGCTGGGAATGACACCGCTGGATTTCGCCGCCCCGGGGGCGGCGGAGGCGCTGGAAGATAAGCTGGAGAAGGCCTCTCTGCGCCTGCATGCCTGCTGGGGCATGGGAAGGGGCGTGCAGTCGATCGGATCTTCTGCCCGGGCAGACGTCAATCTGGCCGTCTCCTCCTCGGGGGAAGGGGCAGCGCAGGTGCTGCGGGAGCGCTTTGGAACGCCGGCGGTCTTCGGCGTCCCCTGCGGGGCCTTCTCGGAAAGACTGTTAAGAGAGACGGAAAAAGCAGCGGGAGACCGGCCCGGGCAGTTTACGGTCCCGTTTTTGGAAGTGCCGGAAAACGCAGCCGCGCGAAGGACCGTGATCCTGATCGGGGAACCGGTCGTCATGGGGAGCCTTGCGGCGGCGCTGCGGATGGAGAGCGGCGGCAGCACAAAGACGGTCGTGGCGGCCGCGACGGAAAACAGCGCGCCTTTTATCAGAAAAGACCGCGATTTCTCCTTCTTCGGGGAGGAGGAGCTCGCGAAAAGGCTCCGGGTCCTGGCGCGGGAAGCGGACAGCAGGGGAGAGAGGATCGCCGTGGCGGCGGATCCCCTTTACAGGCCGGTCTGCCCGGAGGGCGCAGAGCTGTTTCCCGTCCCGCATCTGGCCTTTTCCGGCCGGATCTTTCTGGACAGGATGCCGGATCTGTTCGAGGGGGACTGCGCGTCGATCATGGGAGGAAAATGGATATGAGTCTTCAGGATACACCGAACGCCGAGCGGGTCTACATAGGGTTTTTCGGCCGGCGCAACGCGGGAAAATCGAGTCTGATCAACGCGGTCGCGGGGCAGGAGGTATCGGTGGTCTCCGATACGCCCGGCACCACGACGGACCCGGTGACAAAGGCCATGGAGCTTCTGCCCATGGGGCCGGTCCTTCTGCAGGATACCCCCGGATACGACGACGAGGGAGAACTGGGGGCCCTCCGCGTGCGGGCGGCGCGCAGGATCTTAAGAAGGACGGATATTGCGGTGCTGGTGGCGGACGCGCGAAGGGGCTTGACGGACTGCGACAGGGAGCTGGTGCGCTGCTTCAGACAGTTCGGGATCCCTTATGTCACGGTCTTCAACAAGGCCGATCTGATCGAAGCTTCCGGAGAGCAGGCGGCGGAGGAGGGCGCCATCTATACGAGCGCCCTGCTGAAAGAAGGGATCACGCAGCTCAAGGAGAAGCTGGCGCATATGGAGCTTTCGGACCAGAAGGGCAGGAGGCCTCTGATCGCGGACCTGGTCAGGCCCTCCGACAGGGTCGTCCTTGTGATCCCCATCGACAAGGCGGCGCCCAAGGGCCGGCTGATCCTGCCGCAGCAGATGATGCTCCGCGGGATCCTGGATGCGGACGGGATCCCGGTTTGCGTCAAGGAGGACCGGCTGAAGGAAGTGCTGGAGATCCCCGGGATAAAGCCTTCCCTTGTGATCACGGACAGCCAGGTCTTTTCATCTGTCTCCGCACAGGTTCCCGGGGACGTGCCGCTCACTTCCTTCTCCATTCTGATGGCGCGCTACAAAGGGTTCCTGGACCAGGCCGTGCGCGGCGCCGGGGTCATCGACCGCCTGCAGGAGGGGGCCAGGATCCTTGTGTCGGAGGGCTGCACGCACCACAGGCAGTGCGGGGATATCGGAACGGTGAAGATCCCCGCCCTTTTGACGAGACATACGGGAAAACATTTTGTCATCGAGACCTCCTCCGGCCCCGATTTTCCGGACGATCTTTCCACCTTTTCCCTGATCATCCACTGCGGCGCCTGCATGCTGGGAGAGAGGGAGGTCCGGTACAGGATGCGGGCCGCGGAGGCGGCGGGCGTGCCCATGACCAATTACGGGACGGCCATTGCCCATATGAACGGGATTCTGCAAAGAGCGACCGACGTGCCCGGGCTCCTGACCAAGTGAGTGCCGCGGGCGGAAAAGAGGTAACGTGGACAATCTGGAGAGGATCGAAGTCCTGCGGGATCCGGCGCGGTAACCGGACGCTCGCCCGCTACAGACTGACGCAGGAGGAGATCCTGCAGTGCTGCGGGGAAGGGTATCGCCTGGGCTTTCGGACCTTCGTGCTGCAGGGCGGGATCGCCCGGACAGACGCTGGACAATATCGTGGAAGACCTGTATTATATGCAGGAGTTCGGGCCGCATATGGTCGGGGTCGGCCCCTTTGTGCCGCACACGGCGACCAGGTTCAGAAACGAGCCCGCGGGCACGCTGGAGCAGACGCTGCGCCTTCTGGCGGTGGTCAGGCTCATGATACCGGAGGTGCTTCTGCCCGCTACGACTGCGCTGGGATCCATCCATCCCAGGGGAAGAGAACTGGGGCTCATGGCCGGCGCCAACGTGGTCATGCCCAATATCTCCCCGCAGGTGACAAGGGACAAATACCTTCTGTACGACGGCAAGGTCGGCACTGCGCTGACCCCGGACGAGGGCGTTGCGGATCTCATACGGCGCATTGACAGCACCGGATACCGGGCGGTCGTCTCCAGGGGGGATCACAGAGGGCAGGCAGATATAGGAAGAGAAATCAGCAGGGAAGGATGAGGCAGGAAATGGAATATCGCATCGAAAAGGACTCCATGGGAGAGATGAAGGTCCCGGCGGACCGCTACTGGGGCGCGCAGACGCAGCGGAGCTTCCAGAATTTCGAGATCGGGACGGAAAAAATGCCGCGGGAGGTGATCCGCGCTTTTGCCGTGCTCAAAAAGGCTGCGGCGAGGGCCAACCGGACGCTGGGAAAGCTGGACGAGCGCAGGATGCAGCTGATCTCTCAGGTATGCGATGAGATCCTCGAAGGAAAACTGGACGGACACTTTCCGCTTGCGGTGTGGCAGACGGGGAGCGGCACCCAGTCCAACATGAACGTGAATGAGGTCATCGCCGGACGGGGGAACGAGATCGCGGAGGAAAAGCTCCTGCACCCCAACGACACGGTGAACATGTCCCAGAGCTCCAACGACACCTTCCCGACGGCCATGCATATCGCGGCGGTCATGACGGTGGAGGACAGGCTCATACCGCAGATCGACGAGATGATCGCGGTCCTCTTGAGGCTGGAAGCGGAAAACGAAGGGATCGTCAAGAGCGGAAGGACCCACCTGCAGGACGCGGTGCCGATCGCCTTTTCCCAGGAGATCAGCGGATGGCGCGGCATGCTGGAGGCATCCCGCAGGATGATCCTCGCCTCCCTGGAAGGACTCTACAGGCTCGCCCTGGGCGGGACCGCCGTGGGAACCGGCCTCAACGCGCCCGCAGGCTTTGCGGAGGAGGTGGCAAAGGAAGTCGCGCAGCTGACGGGCCGCCCCTTCGTGTCGGAAGAGAACAAATTCCACGCCCTGACGGCCAAGGATGCCGTCGCCTTCTCCCACGGCGCCCTCAAGGCGCTGGCGGCGGACATGATGAAGATCGCCAACGACGTGCGCTGGCTCTCCAGCGGTCCCCGGTGCGGCCTGGGCGAGATCTTTATTCCCGAGAACGAGCCCGGGAGCTCCATCATGCCCGGCAAGGTGAACCCCACGCAGTGCGAGGCGGTCACCATGGTGGCGGTGCAGGTGATGGGAAATGACGCGGCAGTGGGTTTTGCCGCATCCCAGGGCAACTTTGAGCTCAACGTCTTCATGCCCGTGATCATCTACAATTACCTGCAGTCCGCGGTGCTCCTTTCAGACGCGCTGCGCTCCTTCAGGATCAACTGTGTGGAGGGCATCCGGCCCAACCGCGGGAAAATGCATCAGAACCTGCACAACTCCCTGATGCTGGTGACGGCCCTCAATCCCTATATCGGGTACGAGAACGCGGCGAAGACCGCCAAAAAGGCCCACAAGGAGAATATCTCCCTGAAGGAGGCCTGCGTCTCTTTGGGCTTCCTTACGGCGGAGCGTTTTGACGAGGTCTTCCACCCCGAGGAAATGGTCTGAGCAGGGGCGGGGCGGTACTTTTTTGACGCCGCGGGCCTTAATATGCCTTGAAATAATGCATAAAAATACATATAATATGGGAAGTTATGTTCACCGAAACAAAACTGATCTATTTACACGGAGGAAAGTAATATGAAAAAGAAAATCATGGCACTGATCATGGCAGGTGTGATCGCTGCGTCTCTCGCGGCGTGCGGCGGCAATTCCGGCGCGGCTTCGACTGACAGTGCTGCAGAGGAGAAGACCGAGGAAGCAGCGGAGGAAGAAGCGGCGACCGAAGAGGCAGCGGCTGAGGAGCCGACGGCAGAAGCCGGCGCAGTCAGCGAGTATCTTGCGGACGGCGTCCTGACAGTCGGAACCAACCCCGAGTTCCCTCCCTTCGAGTACATGGGCGACGACGGCAACCCCGACGGCTTTGACATTGCCCTGATCAACGCGATCGGCGAGAAGCTGGGCGTGGACGTTGTGGTCGAGAGCTATAACTTCAATTCTCTGGTCGAATCAATCGGCTCCAAGATCGATGTCTCCATCGCCGGCATGACCGTCACCGAAGAGCGCAAACAGGCCGTGGACTTCTCCGACTCCTACTATGAGGCGATCCAGTCCGTCATCGTCAAGAAGGACTCCGCCATCGCATCCGCGGATGATCTCAAGGGCAAGAGCCTGGGCTGCCAGCTCGGCACGACCGGTGACTTCATCATCCAGGACATCGAGGGCGCTGAGAACCACCAGTACGACAGAGGCGTGGACGCGGTCAACGACCTGCTCAATGACAAGGTGGAAGCAGTCATCATCGACAGAAATCCCGCAGCCGTCTTCCAGGCACAGTATCCCGATGATCTGAAGATCATCTCCGGCGAAGATTTCGGCTTTGAGACCGAGCTGTACGCCATCGCGATGCCCAAGGGCGACACCGCTCTTGCGGACGCCATCAACGGTGCACTGGCCGAGCTCAAGGCTGACGGCACTTTCGACAAGCTGGTCGAAGAATACATCAACGAGTAAGTCCGATCGAAAGAAACAAGAGGCCTGTATAACAGTCCGCATCACGATCGCTGCCAGGGCGGTGCGCTTCCGTCCTGGCAGTGCTTGTATATACAAGTTTAAAAGGGAAAACGGATAATCAAAATGGGAGATATCAAGAGACTGTTCACAATCGCGTTCCTGGAAAAGGACCGCTGGCAGCTGTATTTTAAGGGTGTGGGCGTCACGATCACGGTTGCGGTCTTCGCCGCGGTCATCGGCGTGATCCTGGGGACCATCGTCGCCCTCATGAAGCTCAATACCGGACGCGACGGGAAAAAGAGGATTTCCGGCGTCATCGCGGACATCTACATTGACATCATCCGCGGCACGCCCTCCGTGCTGCAGCTGATGATCATGTGGTTCATCATCTTAAAGAGCGTCAAAAACGGCATTCTCGTCGCCAGTCTTTCCTTCGGGATCAACAGCGGCGCGTACGTGGCGGAGATCATCCGCGCCGGCATTCTCGCCGTCGACAGCGGCCAGATGGAAGCGGGCCGCTCGCTGGGGCTTTCCAGATTTCTCACCATGCGCTACATCATTCTGCCCCAGGCAGCCAAAAATGCGCTGCCGCCCCTGTGCAACGAGTTCATTACGCTGCTCAAGGAGACGGCTATCGTGGGTTACGTGGGACTCTCGGACCTGACCCGTACGGCCAATCAGATCTCTTCGGCCACCTATGAGGCCTTCATGCCCCTGATCGGTGCCGCCGTGATCTATTTTGTCATCATCAAAGTTCTGACGATCCTGTGCGGAAGACTGGAGAGGAGGCTGCGTCAAAGTGATAACCGTTAAGAACCTTCACAAGAAATTTGGAGATAACCACGTCCTGCGCGGGATCAACTACGAGATCGACAAGGGAGAGAAGATCGTCGTGATCGGCCCCTCCGGGTCGGGCAAATCCACTTTCCTGCGCTGCCTCAACCTTCTGGAGGTGCCCACGGAAGGCGAGATCTGGCTGGACAATGACTGCGTCACGGACCCCAAGGTAAACATAGACAAGCTCAGGCAGAGAATGGGCATGGTGTTCCAGCACTTCAACCTGTTCGCGAACCTGACCATTCTGGAGAACATCACGCTGGCGCCCACAAAGCTCGGGCTCATGACGCCGGAACAGGCGAAGGAGAAGGCCTTTGCGCTCTTAAAGCGCGTGGGCCTGGAGGACAAGGCGGACAGCTATCCCGCCCAGCTCTCCGGCGGACAGAAACAGAGGATCGCGATCGTGCGCTCGCTGGCCATGAATCCGGAAGTGATGCTTTTTGACGAGCCGACGTCGGCGCTGGATCCCGAGATGGTCGGGGAGGTGCTGGAGGTCATGAAGGAGCTGGCCGAAGAGGGGATGACCATGGTGGTCGTCACCCACGAGATGGGCTTCGCGAGAGAAGTGGCGACCAAGGTCCTCTTCATGGACGAGGGCGTGATCAAAGAGGAGAACGAGCCGCAGGAATTCTTCTCCAATCCGAAGGATCCCAGGCTCCAGGACTTCCTGTCCAAAGTGCTGTAAAAGAGTCATTTAATTTCAGAAGTGGTGCATAAGCTATGGCAGCTAAGAACAGAACATGGGAAGATAAGGTCAGAAAAGTCGTGCCCTACGTGGCGGGCGAGCAGCCTAAAGACGCCAATATCATCAAGCTCAATACCAATGAGAATCCCTATCCGCCCTCGGAGAAGGTGCGGGAGGCAATGGAGCAGCTTGCGGAGGAGGCAGACCTGCTCAGGCTCTATCCCGACATGGACGCCACAGCGCTCGTGGATGCGCTGGCGCAGTACCTGCACGTGGACAGCAGCCGCATTTTTGTCGGGGTCGGCTCGGACGACGTCCTGGCGCTTTCCTTTATGACGTTTTTCTGCGGCGGCGGCACGCTCCTTTTCCCGGATATCACCTATTCCTTCTACAAGGTGTGGGCCTCCCTGTACCGCATTCCCTACAGGACGGTCCCCCTCACACAGGACATGCGGATCGATCCGGCCGCTTTTAAAGCCGGGCCGGAGGACGGGGAACTCGCGGGCATTATCCTGCCCAACCCCAATGCGCCGACCGGCGTGGAGGCGCCCCAAGCGGACATCGAGGCAATCCTGCAGGCCAATCCGGCCTGCGTGGTGATCGTGGACGAGGCCTACGTCGATTTTGGCGCGGAAAGCGCGCTCCCGCTTCTGGAAAAATATGACAACCTGCTCATCGTGCAGACCTTCTCCAAATCCCGCTCCATGGCGGGGCTGCGGATCGGCTACGCGGTGGGAAACGAGAAACTGATTGGTTTTCTCAAGGACGTGAAGTTCTCCTTCAACTCCTATACGCTGGGAAGACCCTCGATCCTGATGGGGACGGCGTCCGTAAAGGACGAAGTCTATTTCAGGGAAACTACGGAGAAGATCGCAAAGACGAGGGAGTGGTTTTCGGGAGAGCTGGACAGACTGGGATTTGTCCACCCGCAGTCACGCGCCAATTTCGTCTTTGCAAAGCACCCCGCACACACGGGGGAGGAGCTCCTGCAGAAACTGCGCGCAAACGGCATCCTGGTGCGCCATTTCGCACAGCCGGGCATCAGCGACTATCTGCGGATCACCATAGGGCGGCCGGAACAGATGAAGGAAGTGGTGCGCGTGCTGGAGGAAATCCTCTGATTGATTTGTTACATCTACAGGAAAGAAACACAACTTATGGAATCACTTGCAATATGGTTTGCTGAAAATCTGGGTAAATATATCTCGGCCAAGGCCGTCGTCTTCATCGTTTCCATGATGCCGATCCTGGAGTGCAGGGGCGGCCTGATCGTCTCGGCCCTCCTGAACGTGGACATCGTACAGGCCATTCCGCTGTGTGTGATCGGAAATCTTCTGCCGATCCCCTTCCTGCTTCTTTTCATCGACAAAATATTTAACCTGATGAGAAGATACAAGCTGACGAGAGGGTTCGTCGAGCGCATGGAGGCGCGGGCCCTGAACCGGAGCCAGGCGCTGGAGAACGGAGAGTTTTTGGGACTCATGCTCTTTGTGGGCATCCCGCTTCCCGGGACGGGAGGCTGGACCGGCTCTCTTCTGGCCAAGCTCATGCAGGTGGAATTTAAAAAAGCGCTGCTGGCGATCTTTTTGGGCGTCCTGATGGCGACGGTGATCATGTCGATCCTGTCCTACGGACTGCTCGCGAGACTGGTCTGAGGCATGTGAGGAAACAATGGATAATTACGAGAGCTACAGAGGCTTTGCCAGTGTGTATGACACATTCATGGATGATCTGGACTACGAGGACTGGGCGGAGCAGGCGGACGCGCTGATCAGGAAATACGGCGTGGGCGGACCCGGGAAGAAACCGGTCTCGGAGGAGGACGTCCTGCTTGCCTCGGAGAGAAACCTTGTGGTGGACCTGGGGTGCGGTACGGGCAGACTGACCGAGCTGATGGTGGACAGGGGCTACGACATGATGGGGATCGACCTGTCGGAGGAGATGCTCTCGCTGGCTCTCGAGCGCCGCGACAAAATGGGACACAGGACCCTGTATCTGTGCCAGGATATGAGGGAATTCGAGCTCTACGGCACGGCGGGGACCTTTCTGAGCACGGGCGACAGCATCAACTACCTGACGGAGCCCGGCGACCTCAAGGCGCTGTTTGACAGGATCCGCACATTCCTGTACCCCGGCGGCATCTTCATTTTTGACTTCAAGACGCTTCATTTATACAGGGATATCATCGGGGAAAACACCATCGCCGAGGACCGGGAGGACTGCTCCTTCATCTGGTACAATCACTTCGATGAAGAGACGGGCATCAATGAGTACGATCTGTCCGTCTTTGTGCTGGAGGACGAGAAGAACCGCCTTTACAGAAAGTACGAAGAGGTCCACAGACAGAGGGGCCTGACCCTGGAGGAGGTCCGCGCGACTGCCGAGGAAGCGGGACTGACATGGCTGGAGGCAAAAGACAGCGACACGCACAGGAGAGTGACGAAGAGCACACAGAGGATCCGTGCGGTCGTGCGAAAATAGGAGGCTGGATCCATGCGCATCACATTTACCAAAATGGAAGGCTGCGGAAACGACTACGTCTATATCAGCGGATTTACCAACGCTGTGCCGCAGGAGGAAAAGCCCGCGCTGGTGCGCCGGTTCAGCGACAGACATTTCGGGATCGGCGGGGACGGCGTGATCTTTGTCAACCCCTCTGAAAAGGCCGATTTTGAGATGGAAATGTACAACGCTGACGGTTCCCGCGGAGAGATGTGCGGGAACGGCATCCGGTGCGTCGCCCGCTTCGTCTATGAGCACGGGCTGACGAAGAACCGGGAGATTGCCATCGAGAGCTTCGGGGTCGTACACCACATCACCCTGGAATCGACGGCGCCGGATGATTTTCGCGTCCGCGTGGATATGGGGGCGCCCATCCTGAAGGCGGAGCTGGTGCCGGCCGACCCGGCCCGGTTCATCGGGAAAGGCACGGCGGCAGAGGAGGACATGCTGATCGCCGCGCCGATGGAAGCGGCAGGAAGAAAATGGGACGTGACCTGCGTGTCCATGGGCAATCCCCACGCTGTCGTCTTCGTGGACGATACGGCCTCCTTCCCGCTTGAGGAGATCGGGCCGCACTTTGAAAACCATCCCGCATTTCCGGCCAGGATCAACACGGAATTCGTACAGGTCCTCTCCCGGGACCGCGTGAAAATGCGCGTCTGGGAGAGAGGGAGCGGCGAGACGCTCGCCTGCGGAACCGGGTGCTGCGCCACAGCGGCCGCATGTGTTCTGAACGGGCGCACACAGGAGCGCGTGACGGTGGAAGTTCTTGGAGGAGAACTCGAGATTTACTGGGACAGACAGCAGAATATCATCTGGATGACAGGGCCAGCATCAACGGTCTTTGAGGGAGAGATCGAATATGTTCAAGGCAAATGAGGAGTACCTGAAACTGCCCGGGAGTTATCTGTTTTCTACGATCGCAAAGAAAACAAAGGCGTATACAGACGCCCATCCCGAGGCCTCTATCATACGGCTCGGGATCGGAGACGTGACGCAGCCGCTGCCCGGCGCCGTCATCGATGCCCTGCACAAGGCAGTGGAGGAGCAGGCCCATGCGGAGACCTTCCGCGGGTACGCGCCGGATCTGGGATACAGTTTCCTGCGGGAGATCATGGCGAAGGAGGATTACGCCGCGAGGGGCTGTGACATCGGAGCGGATGAGATCTTTATCTCCGACGGCGCCAAAAGCGATTCCGCAAATATCCAGGAAATCTTTGCCCCGGAGTGCAAAATCGCGGTCTGTGATCCGGTCTATCCGGTCTATGTGGATTCCAACGTCATGGCGGGGCGCACGGGCACCTACGATCCCGACACGCAGAGCTGGAGCAATGTGATCTATATGCCCTGCACGGCGCAGAACGGGTTCACGCCGGACTTTCCCGATGAGACGCCGGATATGATCTATCTGTGCTCGCCCAACAATCCGACCGGTGCGGCCATGTCGAGGGACAGTCTGCAGGCCTGGGTGGATTACGCCAACCGGGTCGGGGCAGTCATCCTCTATGACAGCGCTTACGAGGCCTATATCTCCGAGGAGAATATCCCGCACACCATCTATGAGTGCGAGGGGGCGAGGACCTGCGCGATCGAGCTGCGCTCTTTTTCCAAGAACGCGGGATTTACGGGCCTGCGCCTTGGGACCACGGTCATTCCAAAGGACCTCTGCGACCGCAGCGGGCACGCCCTGCACCCGCTCTGGGCTAGGCGGCACGGAACCAAATACAACGGCGCGCCCTATATCGTACAGCGGGCCGGGGAGGCGGTGTACAGTCCGGAAGGGAAGGCACAGGTCAGGCAGATCATCGAAGGATATATGAAAAATGCCCGTTTTATAAGGGAAAGCCTTGCGGAGATGGGCTATGAAGTATACGGCGGCGTCAACTCGCCTTACATCTGGCTTCGGACCCCGGGAGATATGACCAGCTGGGCGTTTTTCGACCATCTTCTTGCCGACGCGAATGTGGTGGGGACGCCCGGAAGCGGTTTCGGCCCTGCGGGAGAGCACTATTTCCGGCTCACGGCCTTCGGCTCCTACGAGAACTCGGTGGAAGCCATGCGCAGGATCGCAAAAATGTGAAGCGAAAAGCCGTAAGATATGATATACTACAGATTGGCCCTGAAAGAGGCCCCTGTCGACGGAATGTGACGGCAGCGTTATTTAGAAAAAACAAATGACGAAAGGCGGAGAAACATATTATGGCATTACTGGAACAGTGGCGTGCAAAGGCTTATGACGAGAAGGCAAACAAGGGAGATCTTCAGCGCCTGTGGAAGGACTATTTCGAAAAGGAAAAGAATATCTACGCGGAACTCCTTAAAACGCCGGACGATGTGGTGACAGGAACGGTCAAGGGCCTTGCGGAGAAGTACGGCATCGACATCATGACGATGACCGGTTTTCTGGATGGCATCAACGATTCTTTGAAGAATCCCAACCCCATCGAGGAGATGGAGGAGGATACGGAGGTCAACCTCGGCTTTGACAAGGAGCTCCTTTACAAGAACATGGTAGGCGCCGGCGCGGACTGGCTGTACGGCCTGCCCGAGTGGGAGGAGATTTTTGACGAGGCCAAGAGGAAAGAGCTGTATACGGAACAGAAGAAGTCCGGTACGGTGATCAAGGAAGCGAAGATCTATCCCAATGATCCGTGCCCTTGCGGGAGCGGGAAGAAGTATAAGAAGTGTCATGGGCGGAATAAATAATATGGGCGGCATACATAAGCGCCTTGGGCCGTGACCACTTAAAACCCTGCGGCGCTTATGTATGCCACAAAGGAAATATGATTGAAAAAGGGACTGCCGCGGCAGTCCCTTTAATTCATGTAGTTAGTAGGGATACCGCCCGCAGCAAAGCCCGCCGCCCCCGCAGCAGAAGTTGAGGAAGAGATTGAGCAGGATCATGCGCATGCACCACTCCCCGCCGGTGTTGCGGACCTGATAGGGGCTGCTCTGGCGCTGATACCACTGGCTTCCGGACTGCAGCCGGTTGACCAGGTTCTGGTACATGTAGTTGTCGGGCTCCATCTGCAAGGCCATTTTCGCGTGATCCAGAGCCGCGACGTTGTTCCCGAGCCCGGAATTGGCGATGGCGCTGTAGTAGTACCACATGGAGCTGTGGTCCTGTATGCCGGAAAGGACGTTGAGGGCTTCGCGATAGTGCCCGCTGCGGATATAGTTGGCCGCCGCGCGCAGATGCATGGATTCTTCGCTCTCCTGGCGCTGGGTCTGCTGTCCGTAGCCATGGCCGCCCTGCTGTCCGCCGTAATAGGCGCCGCCGAACGCGCCGCTGAAGAACTGATTGAAGAATTCCTCCGGATCGTTGGCGTACTGCGGGCCGCCGTATCCCTGCTGTCCGCCGTATCCGCCCTGCGTACCGCTGCCGTACCCGCCCGGGCCGCCGGCAGAGGCATAGGGGTGCTGCCGCTCGTACATGATCTGCTGATACGCTTCCTGTACCAGCTTGAACATCTCCTCCGCCTTCTCGCGGTTGGGATTGTTTACATTGGCGTCAGGGTGATATTTCTTGCTGAGGGTTCTGTATGCTTTTTTCACCTCATCGTCCGTGGCGTCCCGCGAGACGCCGAGAACCTTGTAAGGATCACTCATTTATCTTGCCTGCCTCTTTGCGCTTTTCGCACACTTCTTCAAACTTTGTCCAGACTCCAGAATACATGATATTGCGCAGGATATCAACATTTTCTACGATGGGGAGCATCTCGAAGGCCCGACAGCTTTCGGCCATCATCATGGTGAGGATATCCCTGCAGTACTCGTCAAAATCAGGGCGGTCCTTCAGACTGGCCAGCGGGTTATAGCTCCCGGACTTCAGATCCTTTTCCAGATCGTCGTACGCGTCCATCAGATAGATGAACTTGCCCAGGTAAAAGCCCATCTGCCGCAATGCCGGGGACCAGTGGTCGCCTTTGCAGTCCAGGATCTCCGCCATCAGCGCGCCAAAACACCCGCTCACACTGTCCAGATCTTTTTCCCCGGACTGCTCCATTTTCCGCAGCTTTTCAAGACTGTCCAGGATCACGGCTGCCTTTTCCTCATGCAGGGCGCCGGCGCGCCGGCTAGCCCCGGAGAGAATGAGCGCCATGATGCGGCTGCGCCACTGATGCTCGTCCTCCCAGTTATCCAGACACGAATAATAAGACAGGATGACATTCACGTCCGCCGCGTAGCGGGTGAAAGCATTCTGCCTTGCCGGATGTTTTGACAGAGGATGTACGATGCATCGCGCATTGGTACGCGTCTCTTCGGGTTCGTAAAGGCTGGTCAAAAGCAGCGCAAGAAATGTGGTGTCGTAGGAGAGAGTCATCTGACCGGCGCGGCCGTAGCAGCTGTGCAGATCCCTGCATACGCCGCAGTAATAGGCGCGGTACAGGTTGTACTCACGGATCCGCAGGTCCGGTTCATTGACGGTGATATAGCCAAACATGGAGAAACCGCCTTCCGTCAGCTCTTTTTATGAAATTCATAGCCGCAGCTGGGGCAGCGCACCATAATATGCCCCTTGCCTCTGGGAATACGGATCCTCTGGTTGCAGTGCGGGCACTTATAAATGTGGTAATCCCTGAGCTGGGACATGTTGCTGCGAAAATTCTTAAAGAAACTCAGGAATCTGCTCTGAAGCCGCAGAAACTGCTCGTTCTCGCGGTAGCGCTTGCTGATGTTTTTCGAAAAAATACGGTAGTACAGAACGATAAGAAGGACCACCTCAAGAATGCGGCCCAGGGGAAAACGTACAAAAGTGGTAAAGATGATGAGGGCAATAAGAATCCAGAGAAGGAAACGGGAGAGGTTATCCACGCCGTATCTTCCCTGCATGAACTTTGTGAGCTTATACCTGAGATTGTCCATCATCGATGCTGCCTCCTGAGTACGTCCTTAACAATATTGTAGAATGTGCGCAGGCTTTTGCAAGGACCAAAATTGTTAAAGAATTATAAAAAAGACAGGCGCTATAAAACCAGTCCCGTGAGGAAGACCGCCGCGCAGCAGGTGATGGCTACGATGAACAGATCGCCGCTGACCACTGCCGCTATGAGTCCCGCTATGAGGGCCGCCGCGCCGCAGGCGACGGAGCCGGTTGCCGTGAGGATGGCCGGGAAGGTCATGACGGCGAGCGTCACATAGGGTACATAATAAAGGAAGGAACGCACCCACCGGTTCGTGATCTCCTTGCGGAAGATCAAAAAGGGCAGGAGCCGGATCGCGTAGACGGTCAGGCACATGATCAGTAGAGAGAGGTAGACGTTTTTCATGAGGCACTCTCCTTGTTGTCTTCGGACAGGTCCACGGGATGGATGAATGCGGCAGCGCCCGCGATGGCCAGCGTCAGGATGATGACGCGGAAGCCGGACGAGATCTCCCTCAGAAGAGGCAGCACGCTGAACAGGCCGCTGGCCAGCATGGATACCGCGACGAGACCGGCGATGAAGGGGTCTTTTTTGGCGGGAGGAATGATGATGGCCAGGAACATGCCGTAAAGTGCGACGCTCAAAGCGTTTACGGCCCAGGCGGGAAGGATGTTTCCCACGAGGACGCCGAGAACGGTCCCGGTCGTCCACCCGAAGACGGAGACCAGGGTGATCGCATACGTATAGAAAGGTTCCAGCCACCCGTCGACGGCGGCCGAGAGACCGAAGATCTCATCCGTGATGCAGTAGGCCAGAAAGAACCTGTGCCGCAGGGGAAGATCCGGGTGGAGCTTCTGCGAAAGCGAGCAGCTCATGAGAAAATAGCGGAGATTGACGACGATGCAGGTCGTGATCATCTCGATGACGCCGGCACCCGATGAGATCAGCACGAGGGCGGCAAATTCACCGGCGCTGGCCACCATGCCGGCGGACATCAGTCCCGCCTGCAGCGCATTCATGCCGATCGCGCGCGCGGCTATGCCCAGCGCAAAGGACACGGCAAAATACCCCATACAGATGGGAAAGCCGTCCCGTAACCCTTTCGTGATCCACTGGCCCCTTGTGAGGCTCCCTGCATTCGTTGCTGCAGACCGTTCCATGGCGTTCTCCGTTCATTTTTTCTCATCCCGCGAAAGAGATGGTAAGTAGTTTGAATGTTAACGGTAGAGGGGGAAAAAGTCAAGAAGCCCGGCGCACTGTCGTACCGTTCGCATGCGTGTTAAAATGTGTTATAATATTTGAAATATAAATGTAAAGAACACGAGAAAACTCGGAGGACTTCGTATGATGCGAAATTCTGGAAGAATCCTTGCGGCTTTGATGACGGCAGCCCTCGCCGCGGCGGGATGCGCAAACGCTGCAGCCGTGCCGCAGGCGCAGCAGACCACACAGGAACAGGAACAGATGGACACGCAGGCGCAGGAAAGCACGGAAGCGGAAGCCGGAGCTGAGGCAGAAGCAGGAACTGGGGCAGAAGCAGGAGCCGAGGCAGAAACAGGAGCCGACGCAGAAACCGGGACATCCGCGCAGCAGTCTGCCGCCGCGTCTGCCGCATCGGCCGCGGACAGCGGCACACTGACGGTCGCCCTGCAGCAGGAAGTGACAGACCTCGATCCCGCTGCCGTGCAGGGAGACGCGGCCGTCCAGGTCATCTCCCAGATCTGCGAGCCGCTCCTGCAAAAGGGAGAAAACGGAGAACTTCAGCCCCTTCTGGCTTCCTCCTGGGAGGCAGAGGATTCGCTGACCTATGTCTATCAGATCCGGGATGATGTGACCTTCTCAGACGGCGAGCCGCTTTCTATGGAGGACGTTGTTTTTTCGCTCGAGCGGCATATGGATGACGATACCGGCTCTGTGTACGCGGAGCGGTATGCGCATGTAAAGAGCGTGGAGCAGACGGATGAATGGGAACTGACGGTGCATCTTTCCGACCCGGACCCCTCGTGGCAGTATACGGCGGCAACGCCCGCCGCGGCGGTCGTGCAAGAGGCCTACTGGGAGGACGAGGATGAATTCGGCCTGCCGGGAACGGGCGTGATCGGGACCGGGCCCTATGTCATAGAAAAATGGGAGAGCCCGGACGAGATCGTGCTGGCGGCGAGGACGGATTATCCGGACAGCGAGGCGCCGCTTCCCATTCAGAAGATCGTCTTTAAGAGCTTTCGGGACGAGGCAGCCCTGACTTCGCAGCTTAAGAGCGGGCAGGCGGATCTGTGCATCGGACCGACCCAGGAAGTCCTGCAGTCTCTGGAGGGAACCGCCGGACTTCATGTGGAAGAGGCGGCGTCCTCCTCCTGCCTGTGTCTTGTGATGAACTGCAGCGGGGAAGACCTCTCCGATCCGGAGGTGCGCAGGGCGATCGCGTATGCGATAGACCGGGACGGCATGTTCGATGAGATCCTGGCGGGAACGGGACAGAAGGCTGTGTGTGCGATGCCCTTCGGCCAGGTACAGTACGGCGGACAGACGTCGTTCTGGGATTCATATCGGGAAGAGGCCTACGATCCCAAGGGCGATCCGGAGGAAGCGGCTTCCGTTCTGGAGGAATCGTCCAGGCCCGACGGCTTTTCCTGCAGGCTCGCGGTAAAAGATACGCCGGTGCGCAGCGCCTGCGCGGACAAGGTCGCGCAGGATCTCGAAGAGATCGGGATCGAAGTGGAAGTGGAAAAGCTCGGCGGGCCGCAGATGAGCGGCTACCAGACGGGGATCGACCGCGACTACGATATGCTCCTCATGCTCTGGGAGGCGGATTATCCGGATCCGGCGGCTACGCTGGAAGCGCTCTTTAGCTCTGATCAGATCGGAGAGGGCGGGTCCAATGTCTCCCGCTATAAGAATAAAGAAGTGGACCAGCTGCTTGCGGACCAGAAGAGCAGCACGGATCCCGAAGAGAGGGCGCAGTATATGGCGGACGCCATGGACATCGCCGCAGAGGAGGTCCCGCTGATCCCCCTGTGCTGCCCCACGGTGAAAGTGATCGTCAACGACAGGCTGGATTACGGCGTGCCGGCAGATCCCGCCGGGGCCTTATACGTAAAAAACGTGAAGATCAGGTGAAAGAGCCGAAAGGTTTTATTGCATTTTTTTCGCTTGTGTGAGAAACTACCTTCTGAAAGCAGGGCTGAGGATAGAAAACAGCGCATTTGCGGGGGTTTGAAAGCTTCAGCCAAAGTGTGTGACATATGAATAGCATATGAAACAGGAGGAAAGATCTCGTGAAAGAGTTTCTTGAGAAGAAGAATGTGGTGATTTCGGCGAAGCGGTACGGCATCGATGCTCTGGGCGCCATGGCGCAGGGTCTTTTTGCGTCGCTTCTGATCGGTACTATTTTAAATACACTGGGGACCCAGCTCGGACTCGGGTTTCTGACGGAGATCGGCGGCTATGCGTCCTCCATGAGCGGCGCTGCCATGGCGGTGGCCATCGGCTTTGCCCTGCAGGCGCCTCCGCTCGTGCTCTTTTCTCTGGTGACGGTGGGCTACGCGGCCAACATGCTGGGCAGCACCACGCTGGACGGCGGCAAAGGCGCCGGCGGCCCTTTGGCAGTGCTCCTGATCGCCATTGTGGCGGCGGAGCTGGGAAAACTCGTCTCCAAGGAGACCAAAGTCGACATTCTGGTGACGCCCCTTGTGACCATCATCAGCGGCGTGGGCCTGTCGGCCCTGATCGCGCCGGCCATCGGCACCGCGGCTTCTTCTCTGGGCGCCATCATCATGTGGGCGACGGAGCTGCAGCCTTTCCTGATGGGAATCGTGGTCTCCGTTGTGATCGGAATTGCGCTGACGCTGCCGATCTCCTCCGCAGCGATCTGCGCGGCCCTTGGCCTGACCGGAATCGCGGGCGGCGCGGCGGTCGCCGGCTGCTGCGCGCAGATGGTGGGCTTTGCGGTCATGTCCTTTAAGGAAAACAAGTGGGGCGGCCTCATCTCGCAGGGCATCGGTACGTCCATGCTGCAGATGGGCAACATCGTGCGCAACCCCCGGATCTGGATCCCGCCGATCCTGACCAGCGCCATCACGGGCCCCATTGCGACATGTATTTTCAGGCTGCAGATGAATGATCCCGCCAGCGCGGTGGCGTCCGGTATGGGCACCTGCGGTTTCGTCGGACAGATCGGCGTCTACGCCGGTTGGGTGGCTGACGTCGCGAGCGGCGCCAAGGCCTCCATCACCGCCATGGACTGGGCGGGACTGATCCTGATCAGTTTTGTGCTGCCGGCGGTGCTGACCCCTATTTTTGCGCAGGTGCTGCGCAGGATGGGCTGGATCAAGGACGGCGATATGAAGCTCGACTGACCCTCCGTTTCAGGGTTTTTGCAGCGACCGGATCCGTTCTTCCAGATCCCGGTGCAGGTTTCCGGAGATGTAGAAGAAACCGATGAGGAGAAGGGCCGGAGGAAATACCGCAAAGACCGCGATCGACAGGATCGGCGCAAGGATCTTCATGCCCGGCAGATAGGCCCGCTGGATCAAAAGGATCCCGAGTATGCCGAATACGGCCAGGTAGATGACGCCGAACATGCCGGCCGCCTGCAGGATATTCTGCAGGATCTCAGGGGAGATGGGCCGTAGCTGTGTCCCGCTGAAAAAGAGCGTGAGTAAAAAAGCGGCAAAACCGGTCCACCGGGGCGGATAGAATTCCGTCACGGGGCGGGGTTTTCGATGGGATAGCGCAGCCTTCTCAGAAGAAGGAGGCTGATCTGATAGACCAGAAATCCCTGGACGAGGCCCATGAAGGTCATGGAGACGAGAAAGAGTCTCCGAATATAATCGGGCGTAAACAGGGACGCGGCAGCGCCCATGCCGGCCTGCTCCATCATGGTGTTCATCATGGTCTGCATCTCGGTCAGGTCCGCGTTTAAGTCGTAGCCCATAAAGGAAGCCAGGACATAGGTGCTCAGCAGGTTGCAGGCGGCGGAAATCGCCATGACAAGGATGAGCGTGCGCGTCATATCCCGCTTGTGATAGATCCTGGCGCCGAGTACCAGGCCCGTGAAGGCGCTGCTCACGGCATAGAAGATAGTGGTAAAGGCCCCGAACAGAAATGAGATCAGGGCCATGCTGACCAGGACGGGAATGCTGGCGCGGGCGCCGTAGCGGGCGCTGAAGGCCACCATCGGGACGGGGAACAGGTAGAGGAAGACCTCTTCCATGATGTTTCCCGTCTGCCTGTTTATGAGGAGCATCAGCGCAAAGATGGCCGTGACCATGGCGCCGTATGTGATCTTTTGTGTGTATGTATTTGTACCGGATTCCATTTCCAAATTCCTCTCTTTTGTGAAACATCATAGCATTTTTGCGTCTGAAAATCCATTTTGGCACAGAGACAGCCGGGAGATGTAATATGATTTCCGCACTTGATCCGCTTCGAGAATTCTCTTTTTTATCTGTAGCAGTCCGCCTCGCCGCGGCCGCGTTTGCCGGCGGGATCATCGGGTACGGCAGAGCCGTCAAAAAACGCCCGGCCGGCATCCGGACCTATATCCTGACCTGCGTCGGCGCCGCCCTCACGGTGCTCATCGCCGCCTATGAGTATGAGATGCTCTCGGGACAGTGGGCGCCCATCGTCGCGGAAGTCGGCATGAAGTTCGACGGCTCCCGCTACGCCGCCCAGGCCATCAGCGGGATGGGGTTTCTGGCGTCCGGCTCGATCCTTGCGGCCAGCCACCAGCGTGTGTCCGGACTGACTACGGCGACCGGCCTGTTCGCGACGGTATGCATGGGAATCGCCGCCGGAGCGGGCTTTTACGAACTGGTCGTGATCGGTGCGATCCTGATTCAGGTGACACTGGAGGGCCTTTACCCCCTCGAGGGCGGCTTCAAGCGCAGGATCCGCAATATAACCCTGTTCGTGGAGTATGAGCACCCGGAGGATTTTGACGAGATCTGCAGGACCGTAACGGGGCGCGGCGCGTCCCTTCACGACATCGAGATCGAGCAGCATGTCAGAGAGGGAAACAAGTTTCCGGGCGCCGTCATCCATATCCAGATGTCGCAGGAGATGAGCTCCCATTCGGGCATGCTCTCCGCCATCGCACAGATGCCCTGCGTCGTCAGTATCTACGAAGTGGTCGGATGAGATAGGAGAAGATCATTATGCTTCATTTTCTGGATCCCCTGCGGGATATAACCTTTGCCTCCGTCCTGTTCCGGATGCTCCTGTCCTTTGTCTGCGGCCTCGCGGCGGGCCTCGAGCGCTCCTCCAAGAACCGCTCTGCCGGCATCCGGACCCATATCCTGGTCTGCCTGGGCGCGACCATGGCGTCTCTCTCCGGACATTTCATCTATCTGGTCCTGCAGCTTCCCGCTGACATGACCAGGATCGGGGCACAGGTCGTCGCCGGACTCGGTTTTATCGGCGCCGGGACCATCATCGTCACGCAAAAAGAGGCGATCAAGGGCCTGACGACAGCTGCCGGCCTGTGGACCTCCGGAATAGCCGGGCTCGCCATCGGCTCGGGTTTTTACGAGGGCGGCATACTGACGACCGCGATCATCCTGATCGTGGAGATCGTTCTGTTCCGCTTCGTGCACGGCCTGCGCCGCACGCCGCCCTTTAAAGTGATCGTGCAGTACGGCAGAAAGGATGCGCTCGACCAGATACTGCGCATCTGCAATGACATGGAGCTCGCCGTCATGGGGCTTCGGCTCACGGGGACAGAGGGAGAGGGAGACGATGAAGCCGTCTTTACTGCCGACATATCCCTCAGGAGCGCCGGTTTGGTCGACGAGGACACACTTCTGGCAAAGCTTCGGGACATTCAAGGTGCCAATTCCGTCGAGCTGCAGGAAATCACCAAATAAAAAATAGCCTCTTGTGCTGTGGAAGGTTGTTTAGTATAATATCACTGCACTGTGATAAATTAAAGAAGTGCCACAGAATGGAGGATACTTATGAAAAAGAAACTTGCTATGCTCATGGCTATGACGATGTGCGCCGTCTCTCTGGCTGCATGCGGCGGTTCCGGAAGCACCGCTTCCACACAGGACAGCGCTGCCGAAGAAGAGGCTGCTGAAGAGGAAGCTGCAGAGGAAGAAGCTGCAGAGGAGGAGACCGCTGAGGCTCCCGCCGAGGGAGAAGCCACTGAGGAAGCTGCCACCGAGGAGACCGCTCCCGCGGATGAAGCTGCTGCCGGCGATTCCGATTTCGCTTATATCCAGGGCAACGGCACCATGAAGGTCGGCATCACCCTGTTTGCTCCCATCAACTACTATGACGACGCGACCGGCGACCTGATCGGTTTTGACACGGAGCTGACCAACGCGGTCTGCGAGAAGATCGGCGTCACCCCCGAATTCGTGGAGATCGACTGGAACTCCAAGGAGATCGAGCTCAACTCCAAGAACATCGACTGCATCTGGAACGGCATGTGCATCACCGAGGAGCGCAAGCAGACCATGGAGATCTCCGATCCCTACCTGTACAACACCCAGTCCATCGTTATGAAGACTGAGCGCGCACAGGAGATCATGGACGCGTTTGCAAACGGCGGCGAAGGCATCAGCATCTGCGCTGAGGCAGGCTCCACCGGCGAAGGAAAGATCGGCAAAACAGCCGACAACGTGATCCCGGATGACGAGACCGTCGTTGTCTCCCCCGCCGAGTTCTTCAAGAACGTCGAGTACACGGCTGTGGATTCCCAGGCGAAGGCCCTTGAAGAAGTCAAGGCCGGCACGGTGGACGCAGCAGTGGTCGACAGCGTCATGGCACTGGGTTCGGTTCGCCCCGACTCCGATTTCAGCGATCTGACAGTCAACATGGACAACAACTTCGGCCTGCAGGAGTACGGCATTGCGTTCCGCAAGGGCAGCGACACCGCAGCGAAGGTCAATGAAGCACTGGCAGAGCTCTACGCAGACGGAACTGTCGCAGCGATCGCCGAGAAGTACGGCCTGAGCGATGCTCTGATCAAATGATCGGTAGAACAAAGTGACCGCTTTTAATCTTTAAACAGTCCAAAAGGGTGTCCCGACACAATGCGGCGCAGGCCCATTGCGGAGGGACACCTTATGCTGTCAATTGCTGTATATGCGCAAGGAGTAATCTGAAGTCCTATGATTAGCTTATCGTCCATTATTGCTTCCCTCAACGCCGGTCTTCTGGAAAATCTGAAGCTGTTTTTCATCACGCTCCTTCTTTCGGCGCCGCTGGGCCTTGTCATCACGCTCGGCTCCATGTCGAAGATCAAACCGCTCCGCGCCCTCACGCGCACCTTCGTGTGGATCATAAGGGGAACGCCGCTGATGCTGCAGCTTTTTGTCGTGCTGTACGGACCGGGCCTTCTTTTCGGAATGCCCATGAAAAGCCGTTTCACGGCGGCGGTGATCGCGTTCGTCATCAACTATGCGGCTTATTTTTCCGAGATTTACCGCGGCGGGATCGAGAGCATCCCGAAGGGGCAGTACGAGGCGGGCCAGGTGCTCGGCATGACCAAGGTGCAGATCTTCTTCAAGGTCATCCTGCTGCAGGTCATCAAGCGCATCACACCGTCCATGGGCAACGAAGTCATCACGCTGACCAAGGATACTTCCCTGGCTCGCGTCATCGGCATTCCCGAGATCATCATGTCGGCGGACCGCTTTACCAAGAAGGGACTGATCGGTCCCCTGTTCGCCACCGGACTATATTTCCTGGCGATGAACGGAGCTCTTACGATCCTTCTGGGACGGCTCGAAAAGAAGATGGATTACTTTAAGGTCTGAGTTGCGAAGCCCTTCCAAAGACAGGATCAGGAGGTTACTGGACATGGCAATACTCGAAGTAAAAGGACTCAAAAAGCGCTTTGACAGCCTGGAAGTCCTCAAAGGAATTGATTTTTCACTGGAAAAAGGCGAGGCACTGGCCCTCATCGGCGTATCCGGGAGCGGCAAAACAACCCTCCTCCGCTGCCTCAACTTTCTGGAAGTGCCCACAGAAGGGCAGATCCTCGTAAACGGGCAGGTCATTTTTGACGCGTCGAACCCCGCCATGCTCTCCGAAAAGGAGATCCGGCACAACCGGCTCCATTTCGGCATGGTCTTCCAGCAGTTCAACCTGTTCCCCCAGTACACGGCCCTGCAGAACGTGACGCTGGCACAGGAGCTTCTGGAGAAGGACACGGCGGAATACAAGCAGAACAAGAAAGCTGTAATGGAAAGGATCCATGAAAGAGGCGCGGAGCTTCTGGGGACGGTCGGCCTGAGCGACAAGCTGGACTACTATCCGCACCAGCTCTCCGGCGGCCCGCCGCAGCGCGTGGCCATCGCGCGGGCGCTTATGCTGGAACCGGATATCCTGTGTTTTGACGAGCCGACTTCGGCCCTGGACCCGGAGCTGACCGGCGAAGTGCTCAAGGTCATCCGCGGCCTCGCGGACCGCAACACGACCATGGTCATCGTCACGCACGAAATGAAATTCGCGCGCGACGTCTCTGACAAGGTCCTCTTCATGGACCAGGGCGTCGTCGTGGAGAGCGGGTCGCCGCAGGAGGTCTTCGAGAATCCGAAGGAGGAGAGGACGAGGCAGTTTTTGGAGAGGTATTTTGCTGAGTAATCATTTGCTGAGTAATATGAGATAAGATATAAGGCCATATCGGGGAGAACCCGCTAGCCGCGGGCGTAAGTCTCTCTAAGGCCCTTTCCTTACTGCGGGAAGGCAAGGCCGGAACTCAAAAGGCGCTCTGATGAGCGCCTTTTTCAAACATCCGGCCACTCGGGCGCGCGGGAGCCGCGCGCCCTCGACCTTCCCTGCGTGCGGAAATGGCCTAAGATCGACTATACGTCCGCTCAAAAGCGGGTTCTCCCCGATATGGCCTTGGCAGCACCCCACCTCTTTTTCTATCGAAGCTTCCCAGCCGCCTCCATAACCTGCTCCACCGTAAGCTTGAAAGGAAAATGCTCCACATCCTCATCCCTCGTCATGCGCGGCGCGATCTGCCGCACCTGGTCCAGCGTGACGCCGATCTCCGAGAAGCTGACCGGCAGGCCGATCTGGCGGTTGAAATCGCGGAGCTTTTCAAATTCTTCTGTTTCTCCGAAGATAAGAAGCTGCAGCAGCACGCCAAAACCCACGACGACCCCGTGAATGTGGGTCTCGTCAAAACCGGGCAGCTCACAGAGACTGTAGAAGAGGGCGTGGGCGACGCCTCCGTTGTAGTCCATGGTGTGCTGGCGCGCAACCAGCATGGACACCCAGCCGGTGGTCATGATGATGGTCAGCGCGCACTCGGTGAGCGCCTCGCTGACGATGCCGGCCTTGTTGTCATCGATGGCCTGCTTTCCGAAGCGCAGGAGGGTTTCCATGCACATGCGGCTGAGCGTGACGCCGGTGGCAAGAAAGTGGGGGAGCTGCTCGCCCCTGGAGGAAGCGCTCACCTCGTAGTATTTGGCATAGGTATCGCCGATCCCGGCCCAGAGATATTCCCAGGGGGCGTTGGCGATGATGTCGGTGTCGATGAAGACGTGTTTTTCCGTGTCCAGATAGTGGCGGAATTCCCGGAAGGAACCGTCCGGATTATACATGATGGCAACGGAGGAGGCAGCCGCACAGTTGGAGGCGATCGTCGGGAAGGTAAAGAAAGGCTTGCCCAGCGCCAGCGCGGTGACTTTGCTTGTGTCCACAGCCTTTCCGCCGCCCACTGCAAAGATCATATCGGCATCCTGGACCAGGGGGTCCTTCTGCAGGACCTCGGAGGCTTCATAGGTGGCCTCGTCGCCGTAGTGGAGGAAACCGGTAATGGTGATGGAGGAGTGCTCCGTGGCGGCAAGAAGCTTCTCCCTTGCGGCCGCCATGGCCTTGTGTCCGCCGATGACGACGGCTTTTTGGCCGTAGAGGCTGCAGTATTTTGGGATCATCCTGTAGGCATCCGGTCCCACGGTGTAAGAAGGAATCTGTATGCTGTAATCTGTGCCGATCGTCTCTCTCATATGTTTGTTCTTTTGTCCTTTCTTAACGAATTTCCTAACGAAAATCATACCATCTCAGAGAATATATTGTAAAATATATTGTACACGAATAATCGGCCATATGAGGGGACAGGGACGGAGAATATCATGATCAGGAAACAATATATCGATATGCTCGGCAAAAAAGACATCATCTTCGAGATATTCGGCTATGCCAACGCAAGACGCGCGGAAGTGGGGCCGGATAATGTCTATGATTTCAGCCTCGGCAATCCCTCGGTGCCCGCGCCGCCCGAGGTCGCGGCGGCGGTCCGGGAGATCACTGAGGGCACCGACCCGCTCTCCCTTCACGGATACAGTCCCGCCGGCGGCATTCCCCAGGTGCGCGAGGCCATCGCAAAGGACCTGAACCGGCGCTGCGGCATCTCCTATGAGGGGAAGCATATCTTCATGACCTGCGGCGCAGCGGCGGCGCTGGCGCACGCCATGCGGGCGGTGACGGAGCCGGGGGCGGCGATTCTGGCGTTCGCACCTTGTTTTCCCGAGTATGCGCCCTATGCGGAAGGGGCGGGGTGCGTCCTGAAGACAGTGCCTGCCGACACGGAATCCTTCCAGATCAACATGGAGGCGGCGGAGAAGATGCTCACGCCGGACGTGCAGGCCGTCATTCTCAATTCTCCTAACAACCCATCGGGGATCGTCTGCTCGACGCAGACGGTCCAGGCCCTCGCGGACCTTCTGGAGAGGAAAAGCGCGGAATATGGGCACAGGATCTGGCTGATCTCCGACGAGCCCTACAGGGAGCTCCTGTTTTCCGGGACGGACAGCCCATATATCGCTTCCTATTATGCAGATACGATCACCTGTTACTCCTTCAGCAAATCGCTGTCGCTCCCCGGCGAGCGCATCGGCTATGCGGCGGTCAATCCCGCGGCGGAGAACGCCGATCTGGTGATTTCCGTTATGGCACAGGTGTCGCGCACGACCGGGCACAACGGCGCGCCGGCCCTCTGGCAGCGGGTGGCGGCCCGCACCTGCCATCTGACGGCGGATCTGTCCGTCTACGAAAAAAACAAGGACATCCTGCTCGCAGCCCTTCGGGAATACGGCTATCACTGCGTGGAGCCGGGCGGGTCCTTCTATATGTTCCCCCGGGCGCTCGAAGAGGATGCGGAGGCCTTCTGCAGGCGGGCCATGGAAATGGACCTGATGCTGGTGCCGGGAGATAATTTTGGCTGTCCCGGCCATTTCCGGATCGCCTACTGCGTGCCCACGGAAAAAGTACTCGCGTCCCTCCCCGTCTTCAAAAGACTGGCCGAGAGCTATGGCGCCTGACAGAAAAGAGCGCAGGAGAGCGCTCAAAGAGGCAAGAGAGAAGGAACTGAAACGAAATCTGGTGCTGTGCGGCGCGGCGCTGGTCCTCCTTGCGGTGATCGTGATCTGGCGGATCGCGGCAGCGGTATCGGCCGGACGAGGAGATAAGGCAGAGGAAGCGGCGGACCCGCAGGACGCGCTGCTCACAGAGGACGTCGTAGCTTACCGGGACCTGGTCGAAACGTATGCGGAGGAAGAGGGGATCAGCGCATATGTGCCCATCCTGATGGCGATCATGGAAGTGGAGACCAAGGGGTACGGCTCACAGGACGTCATGCAGTCCAGCGCTTCCGGCGGCCACGCGCCGGGGACGCTGGGGCCTGAGGCATCCATTGAACAGGCGTGTGTTTATTTTGCCGAGCTCGTCGAGATCGCGCGGGAGCGGGGGTGTGACCTGGGAGCGGTGATTCAGGCCTATAATTTCGGGCCGGACTACCTCCGGTTCGTCGCGGAGCAGGGGGGCAGGCATACGATGGAGCTGGCGGAGTCTTTTGCCGCGTCGAGATCGGGCGGCAGTACGGTTTCCTACGACAACGCGATTGCGCAGGACTACAACGGCGGCTGGCGGTATACCTACGGAAACATGTTTTATGAGGCGCTGGTCAGACAGTATCTGCCGGACGGATACGAGCCGGACCTCTAAAAGCCAAAACAAACTTTCCTTTTACGTCGCGACAGGATATACTGAATAGTGATCATGAATACTTATTTAATGGAAATATTAGGCAACAAAATACTGATCACGGGCGTCGTGTCCTGGATCATCTCCCAGATCCTCAAGACCATCATCCATCTGGTCGTCAATCACAAGATCGTTATGGAGAGACTGATGGGCGACGGCGGTATGCCCAGCAGCCACTCTGCGACGGTGGCTTCTGTCGCGACGGCCACGGGGATCCACTGCGGACTCGGTTCGCCGGAATTTGCCATCGCCCTCTTTATGGCCATCATCGTCATGCATGACGCCAGAGGCGTCCGGCGGGAGACCGGCAAACAGGCAGTCGTCATCAACAACATGGTCGAGTGGTTCGTGGAACTGGGAAACTCGGACATGACCCCGGAGGAGACGCTCAAAGAGTTTGTGGGGCACACGCCCATGCAGGTGCTCGCGGGAGGTCTGCTCGGCGTGATCGTCGCCTGCATTGTCAACCTGATCATTTGAATATAAAATTGCATAAATTGGCATAAACACGGTACTTTCTTGCATTTTAAGGGAGTTAATGTATAATGTGAAAATGTGGGCATTTTTCGTCAGATCAGTGTCTGCAGCACAGTGATAGAATATATTGATACGGAGGTATGAACACATGGCAAAAGTGGATCTTTCTGTATATGGAATTACAGGAGCAACCGAGATCATTCACAATCCTTCTTATGAATTCCTTTTTCAGGAAGAGATGAAGCCCGAACTGGAAGGCTTTGACAAAGGACAGCTTACCGAGCTTGACGCCGTTAACGTTATGACCGGCGTTTACACCGGCCGTTCTCCCAAAGACAAATTCATCGTCATGGACGAGAACTCCAAGGACACCGTGTGGTGGACGACCGACTTTTATCCCAACGACAACCACGTCGCTTCCCAGGAAACCTGGAAAGCCGTCAAGGACATCGCGAAGGACGAGCTGAGCGGCAAAAGACTCTTCGTCATGGACTGCTTCTGCGGCGCGAGCAAGAGCTCCCGCCTGGCTGTCCGCTTCATCATGGAAGTCGCCTGGCAGGCCCACTTCATCAAGAACATGTTCATCATCCCGACCGAGGAAGAGCTTGAGAACTTCAAGCCTGATTTTGTCGTGTTCAACGCTTCCAAGGCTAAGGTAGAGAACTACAAAGAGCTGGGCCTCAACTCCGAGACCGCTGTCGTCTTCAACATCACGAGCCGCGAGTCTGTCATCATCAACACCTGGTACGGCGGCGAGATGAAGAAGGGTATGTTCTCCATGATGAACTACTACCTGCCGCTGAAGGGCATTGCCTCCATGCACTGCTCTGCCAACACCGACCTCAACGGCGAGAACACCGCCATCTTCTTCGGTCTGTCCGGCACCGGCAAAACCACCCTGTCCACCGATCCCAAGAGACTCCTGATCGGCGACGACGAGCACGGCTGGGACGACAACGGCGTCTTCAACTTCGAGGGCGGCTGCTACGCCAAGGTCATCAACCTGGACAAGGAATCCGAGCCCGACATCTACAACGCGATCAAGAGAAACGCGCTTCTTGAGAACGTCACGGTGGACGCGGAAGGCAAGATCGATTTCGCGGACAAGAGCGTCACGGAGAATACCCGTGTATCGTATCCCATCGAGCACATTGAGAATATCGTCAAAAAGGTCCGCCCCATCTCCGCAGGTCCTGCGGCTGAGAACGTGATCTTCCTTTCTGCGGATGCTTTTGGCGTGCTGCCTCCGGTCTCCATCCTGACCCCCGAGCAGACACAGTACTACTTCCTGTCCGGCTTCACGGCCAAACTGGCAGGAACCGAGCGCGGCATCACAGAGCCCACACCTACCTTCTCCGCATGCTTCGGCCAGGCTTTCCTGGAGCTGCACCCCACCAAGTACGGCGAGGAGCTGGTCAAGAGAATGCAGAAGAGCGGCGCCAAGGCTTATCTTGTCAACACCGGCTGGAACGGCACCGGCAAGCGCATCTCCATCAAGGATACCCGCGGCATCATCGACGCGATCCTGAACGGCGACGTGCTGAAGGCTCCCACCAAGCAGATCCCGATCTTCAATTTCGAGGTTCCTACGGAGCTTCCCGGCGTAGATCCCGCAATCCTGGATCCCCGCGACACCTACGCGGACGCCGCTGAGTGGAACACGAAGGCAGAGGACCTTGCACAGAGATTCATCAAGAACTTTGTCAAGTACACCGGAAATGACGCCGGCAAGGCGCTTGTTGCTGCAGGCCCGCAGCTTTGATAATTGAATTGATTTGATCATGAGGCAGCCCGCCGCGATCTTTGGGTCGCGGCGGGCTGGTTTTTTTCTCTTGTTTTTCTGGATGGGGGTTGTGGATTGGGTTCCGGGCTTGAAGGAGACCAGAGGCACAATATCCTCATCTAACGCATCTGATCAAATCCTTCACCACCTCCGACGCGATCAAAAGCCCCGCCGCCGGCGGCACAAAAGCAGTGCTTCCCGGCGTGCTCCGCCTGCTGCTCCCGCCCGGGACGGGCGCTGCAATCTTGCCCGAAGCCTCAGGCTTCAACGGCTCCTCCGTCGAATAAACGACCTTGAGCGACTTGACCCCACGCTTTTTCAACTCTCTCCGCATGACCCGCGCCAGCGGGTCCACGCTGGTCTGATAGATGTCCGCGACCCGGAAGCGGGAGGGGTCAAGCTTGTTGCCGGTGCCCATGCTGCTGATGACCGGCGTGCCGGCGGCCTGCGCCCGCTGCACGATCTCGAGTTTGGCCGTGACGGTGTCTACGGCGTCCACTACATAGGAATATTGCCCGAAATCAAACTGATCCGCGTTTTCCGGCAGGAAAAAACACTCGTGCACGACCACCTCCGCGTAGGGATTGATGGAGAGGATCCGCTCCCGCATCACGTCGACTTTCGGGCGGCCGAGCGTGTTCATGGTGGCGATGATCTGCCGGTTCAGGTTAGAGAGCGCGACCGTGTCATTGTCGATGAGATCGAGATGGCCGATCCCGCTGCGCGCCAGCGCTTCCACGACATAGCCGCCCACACCGCCGACGCCAAAAACAGCCACCCTCGCCTCTTCCAGCCGCTTCATGGCGTCCTCACCCAGTAATAGTCTTGTTCTTGCAAATGTATCGTTCATAGTCGGCAGATCATCCTTATTTCAAAACTGTAAAAATCAAAAACTGTAAAAGTGTTCACTTTTAGCAGATTATAGCATACAAAGCATTTGAGGCGGCCATCTGATGTATGGTATTCTAAATGGACAAGTAAAAAAGCTGTCTGATAAGAAAACAATAAGGGGGAACAATGACAATACAGCAGATCATCGACACAAACGGCATTATGATCATCGACGGCTCCATGTCGACCGCACTGGAGAACCTCGGAGCGGATCTGAATTCAAAACTGTGGACGGCCAGGGCGCTGGAAAGATCGCCGGAACTGGTAAAGCAGGTCCATCTGAATTATTTCAGGGCAGGCGCGGACTGCGGCATCACCTGCAGCTATCAGGCGACCATTCCGGGCCTGATGGAAAACGGCTTTTCCTTAGAAGAGGCAGAAGCGTTGATCGCACGGTCGGTAAAGATCTTCAAGGAAGCAAGAGAAGAGTGGTGGGAAGAAGAAGGCCGTGATGCGGGCAGAGTATGGCCGCTTTGCCTTGCGGGGATCGGACCTTACGGCGCCTATCTCGCTGACGGTTCCGAGTATCGGGGCAAGTACGGCGTGTCCGACGAGGTGCTGGATCAGTTCCACAGAAGAAGGATGGAGATCCTGCACGAGGCAGGCGCGGACATCCTGCTGATCGAGACGCAGCCTTCTCTGCATGAGGCACTCCTTGCGGCTGATATTGCCGAGGAGCTGGGGGCGGACTATTGGATCAGCTTCTCCTGCTGTGACGGCAGGCATATCTGGGAAGGCGACCTCATCTGCGACTGCGCGAAGGCTTTTTCGCAGGGCCATCCGCACCTCAGGATGATTGGCGTCAACTGCTCCAAGCCGGAGTACATTGAGAGCCTCATTCTGGAGCTGCGTGCCGGGACGGATCTGCCGATCGGCGTGTATCCCAACAGCGGGGAGGAATATGACGCCGTGACCAAGACTTGGCACAAGGCAGGCGGCGGTGACGGGGAGGGGAGAGATTTTGGCGATTATGCGCTGGCCTATATGAAATGCGGCGCCTCGGCGGTCGGCGGCTGCTGCACGACGGTGGAAAAACATGTCCTGCAGTGCGTGGCAGCAAGAGAAGAGTTTATCAAGGAAGGGAAACCGGTGCGCATGCACACCGTGAGGTGAATCGCAAGACAAAACACCGCGAAGTGAACAGCAATACAAAGCAATAGGGGGAAAATGATATGGCTGGACTGACAGATTTTATGTACTGGCTCGACGATCTGATGTGGGGGACCTGGATGACCATCCTGCTTCTGGCAGTGGGCATCATCCTGAGTATCCGGTTCGCCTTCCGCTACCAGACAAAGATCGCCTTCAATTTTAAAAATACCTACGGCAAAATCGGCGCCAAAGGCGAAGGCGAAGGCACCATCTCCGGCTTCAGGGCGGCCTGCACGGCACTCGCCAACACCGTGGGAACGGGCAATATCAGCGGCGTGGCGACGGCCATCGTCAGCGGCGGGCCCGGCGCGCTGGTCTGGATGTGGGTGTCGGCCTTTTTTGGCATGTCCACGAAGGCGTGTGAGATCATCATCGGGCAGCGTTACCGCGAGCACTACAAAAAGTCGATGAACGAGTATGTCTGCGACCGCTCCTTCGTCCTCAAAAATGCCTTCGGCTGGAAGAGGGGCGCCGTCGTCCTGGCGGTATTCTGTTTTATTTTCGGGCCCTGGACCTGCTGCGTGCAGACAGAGGCGGTGACCAGCTCCATGAGAGAGGCTTTTGGCATCCCCAATCTCGCCTCTGTCATCGTGATCGGGATCACGTGCCTCGTCACGATCTGGGGCGGGCTTCGCAGAATTTCCGACGTCATGTCCCGCGCGGTGCCGATCATGGCAGTCCTGTACATCATCATGGGGCTTGGCGTCCTCATTCTCAACTTCCAGCACATTCCCGGCGTGGTGGCGCTGATCTTTAAGAGCGCGTTCAGTCCGACTGCGGCGGCGGGCGGTTTTGCCGGAGCAACGGTAAGGGACGCCATCCAGTACGGCGTGGCGCGCGGCATCTACTCCAACGACGCCGGCACGGGCTACGGCATGATCGCGCATGCCTCCGCGCAGACGGATCACCCGGTGCGGCAGTCCCTGTGGGGCTGGGGCGAAGTCTTCATCGACACTTTTATTATCTGCTCCATCACGGCGTTTACCATCATTATGACCGGCTCCTACTACACCAGTGACGCCACGAGCGGGGCGCTGACGACGATCGCCTTCACCAGCGCTTACGGCGCCATCGGCGGAAAGTTTACGGCCATCGCGATCGCGGTCTTTGCATGGACGACCATCATCGGTATGTACTACACCTGTGAGAAGTCCGTCAACTATGCTTTTGGCGACACCGAGAACAACCGGAAGATGATGCCCATCTACATGATCTATTACATGCTTCCCTGCGTCATCTTCTACAACATCGAGGCTGATCTTCTGTGGGCCTTTACGGATGTGCTGTCGGCCGTTTACGTGCTGATCACCATCTTCATCATCGCGGCAAAACACAAAGAAATCTTCCGCCTCTTCGACGACTTCTGGAAACGGTACCTGCCCGCGAAGGAGAGAGGGGAGAACCCGCCTTATGTCACGTTTGACTGCGCGAAGGAAAACCCGAGGGATTAAATATAGAATCAGCCCCTTGACTTTATAGAGATCCTTATGTATTATAAATGTTGCGTTGTTGCGAGGCGTGGCTCAGTTTGGTAGAGCGCTGCGTTCGGGACGCAGAGGTCGTGGGTTCGAATCCCGTCGCCTCGACGCACATTTAGGGGGGCTCCCGGTTATGCCGGGAGCCCTTTTTGTGTCAGATGACCAAGAGAATATCTATAAGCTCCCGCATATCTTTTTGTGTATAGAACACCGCTTCCCTGTCGGAGGCTCTGCTGCCGGCCCGTATACTGCGGCCGTCCTGCCTGATCAGACACAGCATTCTCAGTTTTTTAACGGATGCTCTTACGGTTGTAATGTTACAGCTTGTCCGGTCTGTCAGTTCCTGCAGAGAAAGGCCATGCTCGCTGCTGCGAAGACAGGAAAGGATCTTCCGGTCATTGTCATCCAAAATGGATCTGCTGTACAGATAGACCTGTAAGGAAAGAGCAGACAGCCAGGGATATGTTTCCGCCAGACCCTTTTCGATAACAGCAAGATATTCAGCGGAAGGTGTATTCCGAGTGAGGTGCGGATTTTCCGTAGTGAAGGTGTAAATGGGCAGATCGTCCTTTTCGCCGAGAAGAAGTCTTCTTGTGTAATTCGCCCCTTCCATCTGCTGTATGTCATCAAGCTGGCCTCTAGAGATCTTATAGATCCGGCCGAAAGCGAAACCCTCTCTGCTGTCGTCGAGAAAAGCTGTTCCGCCGCCGTTCCAGGTACGGCTCCTTCCCGCAAAAAAAATGTTGAAAGGAAACTTGTATGTATCACTGGCCTTAGGCGGAGTCTTATCCGCGCACTTGTCAATGTACTTCATAAAGCGTTCAAGGCAGAGATTGGAACCGTATGCCGCATACCATACTTCAGGATTCATCTCTTCTTCATAATCGGAAACTTCTTTCTGGAATTCTTCTTTGAAGTCTTCATCCCAGTCTGAAAATGTCCTCCCTGTACTTAAAGCGTCCCGGAAGCCGGCGATGAGTCCCTCAATCATGCCGGAGAACGCAGGAAACCGCTCTCCATAAGCGCGCATCCATCTGTAGAGACCGGCATCTTTGTAAATCGTGAGCGCTTCCAGCTGTTCACGCGTTGCCGTAAAGCCTGAACCGGCAAGATTTCTCTGCATGGCAATCTGAAGACCTTTCTTCAGGCACGTCATTTCCTTCTCCGCCGGAAGGCCGTCCCGGTTCATTCTGAAGAGCAGGGCGGCTGTCGCGTAGTAAGTGGGGAAAAACACAAACCCAACACGGATATCTGCCGGCGCATGGACATCGTCGATTGCGCTCCAGGAGCCATCTTCCCGCTGCAGGCGGAACAGTTCGGCGGCAAGTTTGCTTCGGTACGCAGAATCTGAGAAGGAAGTGTCAAGCATTTCATGGTAGAGATTTTTGATCGTATCGACGGCTGCTGCATAATCGGAAATCTGTTTTGTCTTCATAATTGGTCTCCTTAATGTTTTTGACAAACGATAAAAACTGCGATATTCGCTTCTTCTTTATGAGAAAATCATAGCAAAATCAAGGAACGCAAGCTGGAACTTATGGTTCCACCTTGCGCTCTGGATTGCGTTCACGCCCTTTCACTCAATAGAAAGGATCTGCTCTTTGGTAAAATGGATTGCTTCTTTCCCCTCCCGGACTGCTGTGTACCGCACTTCGCTGCCCTCGTATGGCACTTTGCTGCTTTCATCCCGGGACATCCGGATCAATGCATGGTCAAGGATTATGGTCCCGTTTTCCGTAGAAAGTGTCAGGCGGCAGGTCCGGCCGGCCTTCAGACAATAGATCAGCATCTCATCCGCACTCAGGGAGGTCTCTTCCCTCATCTCACGCTCGGTATAGAAGTGGTCCGCCATCGTATTATCCGGACAGTCGTCATCAAGGATTTCAATAAATTGCGCCACTGCGGGATCTTCCAAAGAAAAGACAGACCGTATTCTGTCCCTTCCGTATTCCGAAAGCTGTCCCCAGATCTCCATGCCGACGATGTAGCTGATATCGTTGGTGTGTTCCGTATAATTGCGAGCGAGTGACTGGATCAGGGTTCCTGCCTGCAGTACATTTTCCTGCAGGACGATCGGATGCATCGTGTTGGGGGTATAGTATCGTTTCTTCTTTTCCCCGTGTTCACGTATGGTACCGATCTTTACCTGGACAGGCTGTCCTCCGATCCGAAGGACCTCGGCGGATTGTCTGGAATCCCCCAGTGAGTGGTCCAGTTTTCCAAGGTTCTTCAGAACAGCCCGCTCAGAAATGCCGAGATACTGTGCCATGTCTTCTTTGGTGACCCCTTCTCTGGGATGGAGCATGCGGACCATGGCAATGGCGGTATCGCCGCACGGCTGCGAAAAGCTCTCCGGGTAAACGGGGTCATCGATATCGTATTTTTTCGCAATCTCCTTCAGCCATGAAAGGAATTTCTCCCGGAACCGCTGTTTTGCCGCATATCTGGCCGGATAATCGTCCAGGTACTCCTCAAGGCTTCCGCAGAGCAGCTGAAAAGCGAGCTGATCATTTTGGCGCGGATCCCGGGAGACCGGCACATTTATGGCATCTGCATTTCGCATGAGGATCTCAATCAAAGAATGGAACGCGCTGCCGTTGTAATAGTAAAATTCCTCGAGCGGCTTACTATACGGATTCGTCGGAGACAACATCTCCAAAGCATGGTTGAAAATGGCGGTTTCGCGCATGTTCCTTACTCCCTGTAAAGCGGCTTCAGTCCTCTCTCAAGCAGATTGTCGTTGACGGTTTCGATGCGCTCTCCCTTTTTCAGGCCGAACCAGATGATCACATCCCTTTTCCTTCTCACATACAGAGGCGCGTGGCCGCCATACTTGAGAAGGTATTGCGTCTCCTCCTCGTCGGCGCCCAGGGACAAGCAGATGCAGATCAGCGCATCCCGGGACGGATTGTTCTTCTTTCCGTTGATGATATTTCCCACATAGGAGTGGTTGAGGTGCGCGTCAAAAGAGACTACGGAAGCTTTTTTGTCATGCTTATAAAGGAGTTCCCTCAGGTAATCTCCGATCCGGCTGTCCTCGTTGAGGAATTCATCGGGAAAGCGCTTTTCGAAATCCTCAAAAGAGGAACAGTCCCTGATACCATATTCCAGCAAAACAGTCTTTTTGTTGCTGCGGTAGAAGGTCTCTCTCTGCATAGTATGCTCCTTTCTTTTCTGATCATACCCCTTCGCCTTTTTTTCATCAACAAAAACTGCTACCGGCAGTAGGAGAGGAAATGACGGTTCTCCCCTACAATAGAGACAGAACAAAGCAATGCACACTCATTTGGAAGGGGCCAATAATATGGCTAAGACTTTTACAAAAGAGGATCTTCAGACAGGAGATATTATCGAGACAAGAAACGGAGAGTTCGGTGTAGTCATCCTTGAAAAGGATTGCATTCTGTATCAGGCAGGCGGCCTGGATTGCCTGGATATTTTTACAGAGGATCTGTTTGTCGACGGTGTGGAGCGGGAAGGAGATATCTTCAAGGTTTACAGTGATCCGGAGGGCCCGATCGGATTCAACAAACGTTTCGGCATAGACCCTGTCTTTCGAAGAAAAAACGACAAAAAAACAAAGATGCGCGCAGCGGAATTAAATGAGCAGCACGACCCGAAGAAGGGAAATTCAAAGGTAATGATCCTTGAACCCTGCTTTAGAAAAATCCAGGAACAATACGTTAACAAGAGACTGGAAGACATGGACATTGATATAGCGCTCAGCGAAGCGCCCAGCATGACTGTCTGCGGTCAGATTGAAATTGACAGGACCTATATCCCTGTTCCGCACGCAGAGAACCTGTACATCCTTTACAACAAATATCAGGAAAAATGGCATCTCGAAAATGCCCAACAGCATGAGGAAATGATTTCTTCGGATGATGAGAAACCAATGGTGATCATCCCCGAAGAGAATCTCCGGATCTTCAGCCGCTGCATGGTCATCCGCAAAAACGATAGCGATATGTTGGAAGATCTGCAGGAAGATGATTTTGAGAAGGTAAGGGCGTATCTGCATAACATGGCTTGAGGGTATTAGAGGTATCTTTGTCCTGATCAATAGTATTAGTCAGCAATCCCTGGTTTCATCCAGCAGCTCTCGCATGAAAGATTCCAGAAACGTGTGCCGCTTCTCCGCAAGCTGTCTGCCTGTCTCCGTATTCATAGTATCCTTGAGGAGCAGCAGCTTGTCGTAGAAATGCTGTACGGATTCCTGCAAGGGGCGACCGTGCTCCCCGCCATATGCAAACGTACGGGCAATGCCGATCGCGCCGAGAGCGTCAAGGCGGTCCGCGTCCTGGACGATCTGCCCTTCGAGAGTGTCGGGCCTTTTGTCCCGGTTCTGGCTGAATGACACGGAATTGATAGCAATACAGATCTGCTCGGTCTTTTCTTCCGGCACGTGGTTACACGCGAGAAAAGACCGGGCATTTTCATTGTTCTCGGTATGGAATAGCTTGTGATCGTCCGCGTCATGGAGAAGCGCTGCGAGAGCGACGATTTCCTCATCTGCTTCCGGTTCATTCTCAGCGATCATCATCGCGTTTTTGTAGACACGAAGTGAGTGGGCGGTGTCATGTCCGCCGGCGTTGCCGCGGAAGAGGTCCTCGATGTAGATGATGGCATTATGAATAATCTGAGTCATAACCCTCCTCGACTTGTTTTTTCAGAACACACCCGAGATCACAATCACGAGAGCAGAAATAGCACCGATCATCCCTATCAGCACGAGGATCCAGAGAGCCGTCGCGGCAATCGACTGATTATGAACGCGGAAGAACGGGTACGGACCGTCGAAAACGCGGAGCGCATTTAAGAGGATCATCGTCAGACCGTACACCAGTGTGACTGCGACCGGAAGAAACCAAACGCCCCAGCCGGCATGACTCTCTGCAAATAGATAGGAAGCAGTTCCCAGTACCGGGCAGAGCAGGTGCAGATACAGTCCGCTTCCGGAAAGCAGCAGTGTTTTCGGGTCTCCTCCCATCGGGATCAGTACGCAGGTCGTCACAAAAAGAGTCATCAGAAGCATACAAGTGCTCAGATAGCGGAGGGAGACTACCTCTCAAAATGCAGATAACGTTACATGAATTGCACGTTAACACCGGCCGGATTCTTCACAAAGAAGAACTGTACCTGCGGATTGGGACGGATCATCGGCGTGACTTCCATTCCGACGGCGATCAGTTCTTCACGTTTTGCCGTAACATCCATCGTCAGGAAGCCGATGGAGAGATTCTCATTCCCGGCATTCTCTGCACCGGGCGTTTCGATGATCTCGATCTCGCTTTCCCCTTCCGCGTTTGCAAGGAATACCATGTTCCTGCCGAGCGGACGCATATCGCGCGTGATTTGCAAGCCGGCGACTTCTTTATAGAAGCGGAGCTCTTCTTCAAACTTATCAGTTTTGATCGTTACATGAAGCAGTTTCATAGCTATTTTCCGCCTTTCTGGCGAAAGGCACCGATGGGGTCATGAAAACCGAGGTGCTTTCGCTCTTTCTACTATTCTCAATTCCTGATATCTTTTTCTTGCAGGGTCGGCACACTACAGAGCACGTGGAGGTGAGTGGCGGGGCGGTATAGCGGCCTACCTCGCACAGCTATATGTTGCCGGTCATCCTTAAGGCATCAATGAATGGAGCATCTCGTAGCCCGTAAACTTATCTCTTCCGAAGTTGTCTCGATTTCGCCGGATGACCAGTCACCGCCGCTCCTGCAACTACAAAATATCAGGAGGTGTTTTATTGGCTTTTAAAATCTTTCGTTTTAACTGCTGTGGCCTTGATGTCCACAAGACCTGGATCTTTGCCTGCATTGGACTCACGGATGCAAACGGCCGGACAGAATATAAGGAAAAGAGGTTTTCCTCTTTCTCCAGAGGTCTGCGGGATCTCGCCGCATGGCT
>JAFQZU010000025.1 GCA_017405805.1 Lachnospiraceae bacterium | reverse complement strand
GGGGGCTTCATGGACAGTCCCGGATTTGTACGGCCGGCCGGAAACGGTCCGAAAGGGGAAACCGGCACGACGGTCAAATATCAGAAAACCGGAGGGTTTCTAAAGCCCAACGGGGCTTTGATACCACCTCCACAGGACGCGGCTCAGCACCGTATGGGGGTGGAGGTTCATATTAACGGGATCGATCTGTACAGGAACTTTGATTCCCTGAAGCAGTTAATTGGCTATGTGCCGCAGTCAGACATCGTCTACGACAACTTGACGCTGTATGACATGCTCTCCTATACCGCGAGGCTCCGCCTGCCCAGGGACATGAATGAGGCAGAGCGCGACGCGGCCATTGACCGGGCGATCCGTCTTGTGGAGCTCACGGAAAAAAAGAACAGCTTTATTAAATCCCTCAGCGGCGGCCAGAAGAAGAGAGCGAGCATAGCGGTGGAACTTCTCTCCGATCCCAAGCTCCTGTTTCTGGATGAACCGGCTTCCGGTCTGGATCCCGGAACAGAGCGCAATCTGATGCAGTCTCTTCGGGAAATGGCGAACGGAGGAAAAACCGTCATTCTCGTCACGCACAGTACGCTTCAGTTGAAACTGTGTGATAAGATCGTCTTTATGGGGAAGGGCGGAAACCTGTGCTTCTTTGGCTCCTATGATGAGGCGCTGGACTTTTTTGGCGTATCCGATGTGGTCGACGTATACAACATGATCACGGAAAATGCCAAGGAATGGCGCGGCAAATATGACCGGCTGCGGACCATGTCCGGGACGGCAAAAGCAGCGCCCGGAAAGACTGCGCAGAGAAAGATTAAAAAGAATATCCAGCTGCCGGTCCTTTGCTCCCGATACATCAAACTGGTAGTAAATGACAGACAGCGCCTTCTGCTGCTCCTTATACAGGCGCCGGTCCTCGCTCTTCTGATCTCCCTGGTTGCGGACGGCAAGCGGTTTGAGCAATACGAGATGACAAAAAGCCTGCTGTTTGCACTGTCATGCCTCCGTTTTTGGAACTGCTGATCACGACATTCCTGACGGCAACGGCTTTTGCGGCGATGGGCCTGTTCGTCTCCTCGCTGTTTACCAATGCAGACAGGGCAATGACCGTGGCGCCCATTCTGCTCATGCCGCAGATCCTGTTCTCCGGCCTGATCTTCAAACTGGATGGAGCCACGGAGCTGATCTCATGGTTCGCGGTCTGCAGATGGAGCATGGAGGGATACGGAACGACGGCCAACCTGAACGCGCTGGAACTGAAGATGCAGCAGGAAGGCGTTATGATCCCGCATGAAGCCGAGGACTTTTTTGACTTCACCAATGCCCATATGATCAAGGCCTGGGCGGTCCTGCTTATATTTGTCGTTGTTTTCCTGCTTCTGGCAAGGATCGTACTCTCGACCATCGGAAAGGAAAAATCATAAATGGATGCCAACCGGGGCCCGGATTTTACAAACAGAGCCTGGAATGTGCTGTACGATGCGGTCGACAGCACCTATTTCCGGGACAAAGAGGCGGATCTGATCTACGCGGCGCTTCGGGACAATCTGCGGTTTATATCCTTCGGAGACTATCTCAAGCGGTATATTTATCAGAAAGCCTGCCTGGAAGAACCCTTCGAAAGCGTTCCGCTGAAGGTTTACCAGCAGATCATAAAAGGCGCTTTCTCTGACAACAATACGCCGGAGTCCTTCGAGCCGACCACGGCAAAACTGAGCGCCATGTCCAAAAAGTGGCTCACCCAGCAGACCGTGAGACGGAAAGTAGTTTTTCTGCTCGGCTTTGGCCTTGCGATGAGCGTGGAGGACGTCAATGAATTCCTGAAGAAGGGACTTCGCGAACAGGGGATCAACGCAAAAGATCCGTTCGAAGTCATATGCTGGTACTGCTATAAGAACCGGTACAGCTTTCTGAAATTTGAAAAGCTTTGGCAGATCTACTGTGACACGCCGCCGGATACGCTGGATATGAAGCTTTTGTATTCTGACCTTACGATCGGCGCAAGAAATAGTTCGGCAGGCAGGTTTATACGCCTGACGGAACCAGCTATGAGCATACAGCCGCTTATATTTGTGAGTGGGATGATTGACGTCGGGACTGGCCCCCCGGCATGCGTACAAAATACTATTTGTGTCTTACGCAGAATGTGGTAAAATCAAAAGAACTGTTTTGAATTGCATAAATATACGCCGAGGAGATACCAACTGATGAATAATAAGAAAATACCCTACGCCACAAAAGAAAAGGTGGAGGAGATCGCGGCAAAGTGGCCCACCCCCTTTTATTTGTACGACGAGAAGGGCATCCGGGACAACGCGGCCGCAGTCAGAGAAGCCTTTTCCTGGAACCCCGGCTTCCGGGAATATTTTGCCGTGAAGGCGACGCCCAATCCGTATATTCTTGACATTTTTAAGGATTATGATTTCGGCTGCGACTGCTCTTCGCTGTCGGAACTGGTCATGGCCAAGTCGGTCGGCTTCGACGGGCGCCACATTATGTTCTCTTCCAACGATACGCCTGCGGAAGAGTATGCTTACGCGGCCAAGCTGGGTGCCGTCATCAACCTGGACGACATCACGCACATTCCTTTTCTCGAGGAGATCCTGGGCGGACAGTTCCCCGAGACCATGTCCCTTCGCTATAATCCCGGCGGCGTCTTCCGGATGAGCAACGGGATCATGGACAACCCCGGTGATTCCAAATACGGCTTTACCAAGCAGCAGCTCTTTGAAGGGATCCGGATCCTCAAGGAGAAGGGCGTGAAGCACTTCGGCCTGCACGCTTTCCTGGCCAGCAATACGGTTACCAATGAGTATTATCCCATGCTGGCGGGGCAGCTGTTTGAGCTGGCGCTGCAGATCCACAGGACTTTTGACGTGCACATCGCCTTTATCAATCTGTCGGGCGGCGTTGGCGTCGCGTATTCTCCCTATGATACGCCCAACGACATCCGCGAGATCGGAAAGGGTGTCAAAGAGGTCTATGACGCGATCCTGAAGCCGAACGGCATGGGCGACGCGGCGATCTACTGCGAGATGGGCCGCTTCATGCTGGCTCCCTACGGTGCGCTGATCACAAAGGCAGTCCACGAGAAGCACATCTATAAGGAATATATCGGTGTGGACGCCTGTGCGGCAAACCTGATGCGTCCTGCCATGTACGGCTCCTATCACCACATCACGGTGCTGGGCAAGGAGGAAGCGCTGCGGGATCACATGTATGACATCACCGGTTCTCTCTGCGAGAACAACGACAAGTTCGCAGTGGACAGACTGCTTCCCAAGATCGACATGGGCGACTATCTGTTTATCCACGACACCGGCGCGCACGGCTACTCCATGGGTTATAACTACAATGGACGCCTGCGCAGCGCGGAGCTTCTTCTGCAGACAGACGGGAGCGTCAAGGAGATCAGGCGGGCGGAGACGCTGAAGGACTATTTCGCCACGTTTGAGAACACGCCCTATTACGAGAAGATGATGGATGAGATCAACTGAAGCAGAAAAACTGCATAAACAGGAGGGAGTATGGCAATCAAAGTAGGAATTTTCGGTTACGGAAACCTCGGCAGGGGCGTCGAGCAGGCGATCCGCCGCAATCCGGATATGGAACTGGTCGGCGTTTTCACGCGCCGTGATCCGGCAAGTCTCAAGATCAAAACAGAGGGCGTCCCGGTCTACGCGGAAGAAGCGCTGGAGAAAAAAGAAGTGGACATCGACGTACTGATCCTTTGCGGCGGCAGCGCGACAGATCTGCCGGTACAGGGCCCCAAGTACGCCGCACTTTACAATATCATCGACAGCTTTGACACACACGCTCACATCCCGGAGCACTTCGCGGATGTGGACAAGGCCGCCCGCGAAGCCGGCAAAATCGGTATCATCTCCTGCGGCTGGGATCCCGGTATGTTCTCCATCAACCGCGTGTACGCCAGTGCGATCCTTCCCGGCGGCACCCCTTATACTTTCTGGGGCAAGGGTGTAAGCCAGGGCCACTCCGACGCGGTGCGCCGGATCAGCGGCGTGGCGGACGCGAGACAGTACACGATCCCCGTGCCGGCGGCGCTGGAAGCAGTCCGCGCGGGCAAGGCGCCGGAACTGACCACCAGGGAGAAGCACACGAGAGAGTGTTTTGTCGTGGCGGAGGAAGGCGCGGATCTCGAGAGGATCGAGCGTGAGATCAAGACCATGCCCAATTATTTTGACGAATATGATACGACCGTACACTTCATCTCCGCGGAGGAGATGGCGAGAGACCACGCAGGCCTTCCCCACGGCGGAAGCGTTCTGTGCTCGGGCGTGACCGGCGCTGAAGATGAGCACACCCACGTCATCGAGTACTCGCTCAAGCTGGATTCCAACCCGGAGTTCACAGGCAGCGTTCTGACCGCATTCGCCAGGGCAGCTTACCGCCTGCAGCAGGAAGGGCAGTGCGGCGCCAGGACAGTGCTGGATATCGCGCCGGCCTATCTGTCCGCTCTGAGCGGCGAGGAACTTCGCGCACATATGCTTTGATGTAAGTATAAGTTTGCCCCACGTCGGAAGATCGTGTGCCGGCGCGGGGCATTTGTTCTTTTAGAGAAAGGAGTGATTCCCGGTATGAGAACGCGAAACAGAAAAGCAATCCTGGCCTGCATGCTCTGCGGCGTACTGGCGGCAGGAGCACTGGCCGGATGCGGCAGCAAGGAGCAGACGCAGGAGCCTGCGGCGGAGCAGGAGGAGACCGCGGAAGAGGCGGCGGCAGATACGGCGGCAGGAGATGCGGCGGAAGAGACTGTGGAGACCGCGGCGGAGCCGACGGCAGACGAGAATTCGGGTGACACCGTAGAATCGCCGGATGCGGAAGCGGCCGCCGGTGCAAAAACCGGTCAGGGAGGAGAGAAGGTCCTCGCTTCGGACCTGTTCTCCATAACGATTCCTGCGGGAGCGGCTTCACTGTGCGGCGTAGAGGAAACAGACAATGGCTTCCGGATCTATTCGCCTGCCGCGAGAGCAGAGAGCGGCGGCGACGGCGGGTTGGTCGCAGATATCAAGGCCTATGTCTCCGTGTCGGAATACGCGGTCGACAATTTTGACTGGTACGGTGTACTGATCAACGACGAGGGGCAGAAATTCAATCTGGCTGCGGTCCTCCCTTCGGATGTGCAGTTCGGGCCCGGGTCCAAGGAAGAGTACATGGCAATCTCGGGCGCGCTCACGCAGATCAAGGAGAGCGTAAAGCCGGCTGAGAGCATCGAGTTCATCCCGGCGGAGGACTGCGATACCGTTTCAATCTATGACGAGACGCTGGCAAAACTCAGGGATGCCCTTAATAATGGAGAGGATCCTG
The DNA here is from genome assembly GCA_017405805.1 of Lachnospiraceae bacterium. GTDB lineage: Bacteria > Bacillota > Clostridia > Lachnospirales > Lachnospiraceae > CAG-791. Next base: position 720 of record JAFQZU010000025.1, on the reverse strand, counting down.
CCGATTTCGGCATGAGCAGCGCGTATTCCTACGGCGGCATCGACACAGTGGGATATTGCTATACCGACCTTGACCGGGACGGCTATAAAGAGCTCTGCATCGGCCCCTCGGACTACCCGACAGACGTCGAGGAGCCCGGCAATCCCGTCTATGACATGTACATGCAGGTCGACGGGGAGGTGTACCATATTTTCTCGGGATGGGACAATGACTTCCTGACCATTCCCGGGGAGGACCTGGGCGCGGTCGTCGAGCGTGCCTCCGCAGGTGCGGAATCCAATGTGATCACGTTCCTGAACCTCAGCTACGAAGGAAAACTCCTGCGCGGCGCAAGCCTCATCTATGACGGGTGGGAGGACCCTGACAATCCGTATTACATTGCCTATTCTCAGGAGGAGGAGCCGGAGAAGGTTTCGGAAGAGGAGTGGAAGCAGTATTTGGATAATTATGGGGAGATGAGAAATCTCGAGTATCAAAATTTGAAATGATGTAAGAGTCCTGCCGGGGATGAGATTACATGAGAGAAACGAAGTCTGCGTAAGACTTTCTCCTTACTGCGGCGGGGCAAGTCGAGAACTCGGGGCTGTCGCATTTGAAAAATGCGACGCCCTGATCTAACCAGTGAAAATCCGGCTTTTGGCCGGATTTTCATCATTTATAGAATGGCTGCAGGTCCATCTTCTCAAAATTACAGACTCTTCCTAAAGGCAGTTCCCTTTG